>JANYHN010000001.1 GCA_025359045.1 Hyphomicrobiales bacterium
CAAGGGTTCCATCGCTTTCAATTATGAGCGCATGGACGAACTGCAGGTGATGTTCGCTGATGACCCAGCAGAAACGCGTGGTTTTCGCACCATCTATACAGGTCCTAACCACCCTTACGGTCAAGGCTTATGGCCCATTCCCGCTTTGGGGATCGGTTATGGCGAGACAAAAATCATTGAATGCTATGATTTCTTCTCGGCCATCGTCAGCGGCAAACAGCCGTCACCCAACTTTGAAGATGGCTACAAAATTTCTGCCATCGCTGATGCCATTCTTGAATCCGGCGTTTCCGAGCGCTGGGTCAATGTGGCAAACTGAGGGGAATGCGCCATGGCCAACAAACTCGCCTATCATGCCAATTGCTGGGGACCACTTGGCGGTGAAGCCGTTGGCGTCACCTCGATTACCCAACTGACCTATCGCACCTTCGGCAACATGGAAAAGGCAATCAATGACATTGCTGCTGCAGGTTATGAAGGAACGGAAATCTTCGATTCCAATTTGCTGGACTACGCGCCTGGCAATTTCAAAGGCCTGAAATCAATTCTCAAAAATGCTGGCATCAAACTTGTTGCCGCATACTCCGGTGCCAACTTTATCTTTGATGACATACTCGCGGAGGAATTGGCCAAGTTGGAACGCGTGGCAGCTGCTGCAGCCGAATGTGGCGCCGAACATTTTGTAGTCGGCGGTGGTGCCAAGCGCGCCAAAGGCACCAAGCGTGACGATATTAAAAAACTCGGAGCCGCACTTGAAAGGGTTGTGAAGATTGCCAAGAAAAATGGCTTGGCCGCGCATTATCATCCGCACCTGTCGACGATTGTCGAGGGCCCCACTGAAGTGCGGAAAATCTTCAAGGAAACCTCAATCGATTTCTGCCCGGATACCGCACATCTTGCAGCCGCGGGTGGCGATGTTCCAGAGATGATCCGCGAGCATGCAAAACGCATCAGCTATGTGCATCTCAAGGGTTGGCAGAAGAAGCCCTTTGCTTTTACGCCGCTTGATGAAGGTTCACTTGATATCGGCGCCATCATAGCAGCACTAAAAGACATTAAGTTCGATGGCTGGATTACAGCGGAACTTGATTCATGGGCCGATCCTAAAGACGGCGCCATTCACAGTTTGAAGTTCATGCGAAACGCAGGACTTTGATGCCAACACTTAATGGGAGAAACCGACATGATAAATAAACGAATGTTCCTGGGCACAGCAACCGCCGTCGCTCTTTTTGTAGCAGGCTTTACTGCTCCAGCATTTGCAACTGATCCGGACGCAGCATTGAAAGATCTGATGACCAAAGTCATGAGCAAAGGCCCGAACGGCGAAGACCCAGCACTTGCATCAAGCGTCACATTGACGGACGACGAATTGGCCAAGATCAAGGCTATGAAGGCCACGGCTGCACTGGTGTTTCACATTGGTGGCAATGACTGGTCCAACGCCCAAGCCGCTGCCTTGAAAGAGCAATTTGGCAAAATGGGCATTGAAATTATCGCTGTCACAGATGCGGGCTTCAAACCTGAGAAACAAGTTGCCGACATCGAAACAGTCATGATTCAAAAGCCGAATATCATTGTCTCCATTCCGGTCGACGGCCAAGCCACAGCCAGTGCTTATAAGGCTGCCGCAGCAGCCGGTGCCAAGCTCGTATTCATGGATAACATTCCGGCAGGCTTCAAGGCTGGCGTTGACTATGTCAGTTCAGTCTCTGCTGACAATTACGGCAATGGTGTTGCTTCTGCGCATTTGATGGCCAAGGCACTTGGCAGCAAAGGCGAAGTCGGCATTGTATTTCACGCCGCAGACTTCTTTGTGACCAAGCAACGTTACGATGGTTTCAAAACTACCCTCACCGAACAATATCCTGATATCAAGATTGTTGACGAACAAGGCATTGGTGGTCCAGATTTTGCTGGCGACGCTGAAAAGGCAGCAGGTGCCATTCTGACTGCACATCCTGAAACCAAGGCAATCTGGGCAGTCTGGGACGTGCCTGCTGAAGGTGTGATGGCTGCAGCACGTGCCGCCGGACGCGAAGATCTCATCATCATCAATATGGATCTTGGCGAAAACGTTGCCATCGAAATGGCCAAGGGCGGAATGATCAAGGGTCTTGCATCGCAGCGCCCCTATGATGCCGGAATCATTGAAGCCATGCTCGCTGGCTATGCATTGATCGGCAAACCAGCACCAGCCTATGTGGCCTTGCCTGCGGGGCCGATCACGCATGACACTTTGTTGGCAGGATGGGACGAAATCTATCACGCTCCCCCGACTGACAAGATCAAATCCAGCTTCAAGTAAGTTTTCCAACACTAGCGGGCCGGATCTGTTGCGACAGATCCGACCCCACTATAGCTTCCGGATCAAAGGGCCCGTGATGACCAACTCAACTCCAGATTATGCCGTGAAGATGAGCGGAATCGGCAAGGCCTTTGGCCCGACGAAGGTGCTTGACGACGTGACCCTTGAGGTTCGTCCCGGCGAAATCCATGCGTTGCTCGGGGGCAATGGTGCGGGCAAGTCAACCATTCTCAAAATTCTTCGCGGGGTCCACAAGCCTGACGCCGGGACGTTGGAAGTTTTGGGTAATAAACTCACTGAACATACGCCTGATGAATCTAAGCGCGCAGGCATTGCCATGATTTTTCAGGAAATGAGTCTGGTGCCCACCTTGACTGTGGCCCAAAACATTTTTCTGGCCAATGAATTAAAAACAGGTTCGGGGCTAATTGATGATGAAACTGCCATTGACCGCGCGACCGAACTTTTTAAAAGCTTGGATGTAGATGTTGACCCCATGGCGGAAGCGGGCAGCTTGGGTGCTGGTCAGCGCCAGCTCACTGAAATCGTCAAGGCCATTGCCCAAAAGGCGCGCGTTCTTATCCTTGATGAGCCTAGTACTGCGCTCTCGGCCCATGACGTTGAAAAGCTTTTCGCCTTCCTGACCAAATTAAAGGCTGAGGGTGTTGCCATTATTTATGTATCGCACCGCATGGATGAGATCATGAAGATT
>JANYHN010000055.1 GCA_025359045.1 Hyphomicrobiales bacterium
AGCCCTGACGAGCCTTAAAACGAGGATTCGTTTTGTTGATGATATAAACCCGACCCTTGCGGCGAATTAATTTGTTGTCGCGGTGGCGTTTCAACAATGCTTTGAGTGAGTTACGAACTTTCATGATATTCACCTAGTACCAGGCAATAAGCTGCCCTTGATTTCGGGGCGGAACATAGTCATGAGATTTCCCACTGTCAACCATCTGAAATATGCAGCAAATACAATGTGGAATACTGAATTTTGGCTCACTTTGAGTGTTTTTGGACTGGGCGGCGCCCTTGCCGGAACCATGGTCTGGCTGGAAAAGCGGCCCAAGCAGGAACTTAACCCCCGCCTGTTCCCAACAACCTTGTTTCTGCTGATCGGTGGCGCTTTAGCGGTATTCGCCGGCATCCACTTGCTGAACCTGATCGGCCTTCACACGGGCCGCACACCATAAGTCTGGCGCAGAACATTCTTCTGAACCTTGCCCATCGCATTGCGCGGTAACTCGTCCACAATTATGATGCGCTTGGGGCATTTATAGCTGGCGAGATTGAGTTTGAGCAATTGAATAATGTCTGAACTTGCCAGTGCAGCACCTGTTTTCAAAACCACAACCGCCGTCACCGCCTCACCAAAATCAGAATCTGGCAAACCAATAACCGCCGACTCCAAAACGCCGGGCATGGCATCAATCAATTCTTCGATCTCTTTGGGATAAACATTAAAGCCACCCGTAATGATCAAATCCTTAGCGCGGCCCGAAATGACGAGATAACCCTTTTCGTCAAAATGGCCGAGATCGCCGGTCATAAAATATCCGTCGTCAGTGAATTCGGCTTTGGTCTTTTCTGGATTTCGCCAATAACCTTTAAAAACATTCGGCCCCTTCACCTCGATGCCACCTTCGCGTACTCGCACATCTGTGCCTGGCAGAGCCATCCCTACAGTCCCCGCGCGGCGTTCGCCATCATAAGGGTTCGAGGTGTTCATATTGGTTTCCGTCATACCATAGCGTTCCAACACGGCATGGCCCGTGCGATCATAAAACGCCTTATGCGTTTCCGCTAGCAGCGGTGCAGAACCAGAAACAAACAATCGCATATGCTTGGTCGCATCGCGTGTGAGGCCCCTGTGTTGTAGCAAGCGCGTATAAAAAGTTGGAACGCCCATCAACGCTGTCGCCTGAGGCATCACTTGCATAACATCCTCAACATCAAATTTGCGCCGAAACAGCAACCGTCCACCTGATGCAAACACCGTGTTGGTGGCCACAAACAAACCATGCGTATGATAAACGGGTAGGGCATGAATAAGTTTGTCTTGCGCTGTGAATTGCCAAAGCTTGGCCAGCGCCTGCGCATTGCTGGAAAGATTGCCAACGCTCAACATAGCCCCTTTCGATTTACCCGTCGTACCTGACGTATAAAGAATAGCAGCCATCCGCTCAGCATCATCGGCCACATCGTCGAATCCACTTGAAGTCTGGAGGGCGTAATCAATCAAAGTTCCCCCTCCAAATTCATCAAGGGTCAGAACTTTAATACCTGACGGTTGGGGTTTTCCGGGCGGCATGATGAAGATCGAAGGCTCTGCATCACTTAAAAAATATGAAATTTCATTTGCCGTGTAAGCCGTGTTCAGTGGCAGAAAAACCAGACCGCCGCGAACACAAGCATAGAACAGCGCAATAGCCTCAACGGATTTTTCAACTTGAACGGCTATACGGTCACCCCTCTTTGCACCCTGCCTCACAAGCGCCTGCGCCAATTGCCCAGCCAAATTCCAAAACTGAACATAAGTAAAACTACGCCCATCGTCGCACTCAATAAAAACTGATTCTGGATCGCGCAGCCGCGCTTGCGCAATTTCCAAAAGCGTCATTTCGATTTAACTCGTTCTTGAAAAAAAGAAACCGAATCCGCTGCAGCCGTCGCCTTCAGAGCGCTGCTAAATAGTTCGACCCAATCATGCCCCGCCTGCGCGATAAGAGGAAAGAGCAGCAGATTTTCAGCTCTGTTAATGACTAGCGCCAAGCGTTGTTCGTCATTGCTCAACAACAACCCAATAAAATTACTTTGTCCGTCATTCCAATCAAAAGGTTTGCCGTCAGCGCCAAACCAGAACGATTTGATTTCATTCACTGTTGGATTTGCCGACAGGAAAACCGTGTCAACTAACATCGGCAAAGTTTTGCGTAAGCCTGCTAAAGCGCCCACATAGTCAATCAAAATCTGATCAGAATTTTTCCAATCAAGCCAAGTGATCTCGTTATCTTGCGCATAGGCATTGTTATTGCCCTTTTGTGTACGGCCAAGCTCATCACCCGCAGTCAACATCACAACACCCCGCGATAAAAAAAGAGTGGCCAAGAGAGCGCGAATATCGCTGCCAACACACGTCACTTCATCGCCCTTGCCGTCGCGATTATTTTCACCATTCGCAAAATTATCTTTCACACGGTATTGCGTTATATCACGCAAAGTAAACCCGTCATGAGCGCTCAAAAAATTGACCGACTTTGTCACGCGGTTCTTGCGCTGAAAAACATCGGAAGAGCCGGTTATCCGAGTCGCCAAACTATTTGTGCTGTGCACATCGCCCCGCCAAAACCGACGCACGTCATCGCGGTATCTATCATTCCACTCCAACCAACGCGGCGGAAAATTGCCGAGTTGATACCCCCCCGGCCCCACATCCCATGGTTCTGCAATCATGATGCGGGTCGACAAAACGGGATCACTTTCAATTGCGAGCAAAAGTGGTGCGTGTGAATCAAAACCATCATCACGCCGCCCCATAATCGTTGCAAGATCAAAACGGAAACCATCAATGCCACATTTCAAAACCCAGTGCCGCAGACTATCCACCACCATTTGAACCAAATGCGGGCGATCTAACGCAAACGTGTTTCCGCACCCTGTATCATTGATCAATTGACCATTGATGGAGCGATAATAACTGCAGTTATCTAAACCTCTAAACGAAACTGTTGGGCCGAACACATCACTCTCGCCAGAGTGGTTGAAGACTAAATCAAGAATGACATTGAAGCCTTCCGCGTGAAGGGTTGCTACGGATTTTCTCAATTCTGAAATGCCGCCGGGTGCGAGCCGCGGATCGAGCGCAAAAAACGAAATTGGATTATAACCCCACGCGTTAGAAAGGCCCAATGGCTTGAGATGGCGCTCGTCAATCCATGCAGTAATTGGCATCAACTCGATTGTATCAACTCCGATTTTTTTCAAGTGTGAAATGATGCTTGGATGCGACAACGCCGAAACGGTGCCACGCTGATCTTCAGGAATATTGGGATGCTGTTTTGTAAATGATTTTACTTGCATCTCATAAATAAACCGAGGCTCATGTACTTGACGCAATGGCAAGTCAAGAAGTTCGTCCAAAATGACAGCTTTTGGAACAAGAGCTACACTATCAAACCCATGCTCGCCCAGGCGTGGATCATAACTAAAAGCTCGGTCAATCTGCTTTGCATAAGGATCAAGCAAAACCTTGCTCGCATCGAATAATAATCCGGCCTCTGGTTGCCAAGGCCCGTTTGCGCGCAGACCATATCGTGTACCCGCTTCAATACCTTCGATAAAAGCAAAATGCACATCACCTTCACGCCCAGCCAGAAATGTGCGCGAAACCTCTTCATTATTTGCGTCAAAGACACAAAAGAAAATCCGCGTGGCATGTGTTGACCAAACAGCGACGTTCGCACCACCCTGAAAAAGTGTAACCCCCAGCGGCGAGGCTGTGGCCTTATTAGTTTTTGATTTCATCAAGTAATAACTGTTGGTGCAGTGCGGCCCGTGTTGGCTTGGATCGCAGCAATACTATTGGCCTGCCCAATCAAGTCAGCAAGTGCCACCTGCGTTTCAACATTGTGCTTTATGACATCGGCTTCATATTTTTCAATATACACACGAAGCGTTGCACCCGCTGTGCCGGTGCCAGATAGGCGGTAGATAATGCGCGAGCCGTTTTCATACACCAGCCGAATACCTTGGCATTCAGTGAATGAATTATCGACCGGATCGCGGTAAGAAAAATCATCCGCAGTTTTAATTCCGTTTTTACCTGCAAAGCCACCCAGGCTTTTACGCAAGTTCCCCATCAAATCATTGGCACGCGCCAAATCAACTTCTTCATAATCATGGCGCGTATAAAAATTACGGCCATATTCGCGCCAATGTGATTTTACGATGGTCTCAACACTCTCACGGCGCTTGGCCAAGATATTAAGCCACATGAGAACCGCCCACACGCCATCCTTTTCGCGCACATGGTTTGAACCCGTACCAAAGCTTTCTTCACCACAAACAGTGGCCATGCCAGCATCAAGAAGATTACCAAAAAATTTCCAACCCGTTGGCGTCTCGAAACTTGGCACACCCAATTTCTTGGCTACCAAATCCGCTGCGCATGATGTGGGCATGGAACGCGCAACACCGGCAATGCCCGCCACATAGGCAGGGGCAAGCTGGGCATTCGCAGCGATAATCGCAAGTGAGTCAGATGGAGTCACATACATATTGCGCCCGATAATCAGATTACGATCCCCATCCCCATCTGAAGCCGCACCAAATTCCGGGCCGTTGCTTGCAAGCACTAAATCGCAAAGCTCCTTAGCATGAACCAAATTTGGATCAGGATGATGCCCACCAAAATCTGGCAGGGGAACGCCGTTCATCACCATACTTTTGGCGCCGAGAATATCTTCAAAAATCCGCCGGGCATATGGCCCAGTAATAGCACCCATGCCATCAAACTTCATTTTGAAACCAGATTTGAACAAATCACGGATGGCATCAAAATCAAACAACGTCTGCATAAGCGCGGCATAATCAGAAACCGGATCGACAACTTCGACAATCATATTGGCCAGTTCAACATTACCAATTTTTTTGATGTCTATGTCTTGTGTATCAAGCGTTTTGTAAGTTGAGATCGTCTTCGTTTTTGCAAATATTGCATCAGTAATTTTTTCCGGCGCTGGCCCACCATTGCCCGCATTATACTTAATACCAAAATCACCATCAGGGCCACCCGGATTATGACTGGCCGATAAAATAATGCCGCCGAACGCGCCATTTTTTCGAATGAGATGAGATGCAGCAGGTGTCGATAACAATCCACCTTGTCCAACAATCACGCGACCAAACCCATTGGCCGCCGCCATACGAATTGCGATTTGAACAATCTGTGGATTATAGTAGCGACCATCGCCCCCAATCACCAAAGTTTTGCCAGCAAAGCCCTCAAGTGAATCGAAAATTGACTGAAGAAAATTCTCAGCATAATGCGGCTGTTGAAATACAGTTACTTTTTTGCGCAGTCCCGACGTGCCCGGTTTCTGACCATCAAATGGTTTGGTGGCAACCAACTCAAACATTAAACAAGCCCTTTATAAAGTGCTGCATATGCAGCCGCGCTGTGATCCCATGAAACGTCCGCGTTCATTCCCCGGAGCTGTATATTTTTCCATGCAGTCTTGTTGTTGTAAAGTGTTGCAGCCCGCGTCAGCGCATTTTGCAATGAAAAACGATCAACAGGCGAAAACTGAATGCCTGTAGCAACTCCAGCCCCCAATGCCGCATCATTGGCATCTATGATCGTATCAGCGAGGCCACCCGTGCGCGCCACAACGGGCACGCAGCCATAGCGCAAACCGTAAAGCTGCGTGAGACCGCAAGGCTCAAAGCGCGATGGCACAAGCATCGTATCGCACCCGCCCTGCACAAGATGTGAAAGCGCTTCATCATAAGCTGTCACCACGCCTATACGACCGGGATGTTTGGCAGCAGCCGCCATAACTGCTGCTTCAATTGCAGCTTCCCCCGTACCAATCAGCGCCAGCCTGGCATCTGTTCCAACCAACCAATCGAGTAGTGACGCAAAAATATCGAGGCCCTTTTGCCATGTGAGCCGGCTCACCACGCCATGTATTATGCCGTCGCCCGGTTCTAAGTTGAAACGCTTTTCAATAGCGCGCTTGTTGGAATCACGATTTGAAATGTCCGCCGCTGAATAATTCGCCGCCAAGGCTTTGTCTGTTGCCGGATTCCAAACTTCAATATCAATACCATTGACGATTCCGCTCAAGTTAGCTCGGCGAGATTGCAAAAGTCCCTCAAGCCCCATGCCATAATCAGCGGTGCAAATTTCACTAGCATAAGTGGGGCTGACAGTGGTGATCACATCCGCACTTGCGAGGCCACCTTTGAGGAAGCTCAGATTGCCGTAAAACTCCACACCGTCAATGGCAAACGCCTGCGGTGGCAAATCCAGGATATTAAAATACGCGGCCGGAAACTCACCTTTAAATGCGATATTGTGAACCGTCATAACACTTTTTGGGCCACCGTTGAATTTCACATGAACAGCAGCAAGGGCTGCTTGCCAATCATGCAAGTGCAAAATATCTGCTTTATAGTTCCCCAGTTCGCCTCTCGCCAGTTGCGCGGCCACTTGACTAAGGGCAGCAAAGCGCTGCGCGTTATCAGGCCAATCCTTACCGTCAGGCCCAAGATAAGGGTTACCCTTACGGTCAAACATATGTGGCGCATCCAACACAAACACATCAAGGCCTTTGGCTTTGCCCGCCAGAAGCGTTGCCGTTCCACCCATCAATTTTGCAAAACTATGAAAAGCAACTGGCTTATCCAACGCAGCCATCACAGCGGGATAACCCGGCATTAAGGTGCGCATGGTCACACCCTGTTTTGCTAATGCGGCAGGCAAAGCCCCCGCCACATCCGCAAGCCCGCCCGTTTTAATGAGCGGATAGACTTCAGAGGCAACCGACAGAACCTGCATCAGGAAAGACGATCAATCATCGGTTGGGTGATCAAGCACACGCCACCTTCGCTGCGCCTGAAGCGTTTGGCATCAAGTATGGGATCTTCGCCCACCACAAGACCTTCAGGGATAACCACATCGCTATCAATCACCACTTTGCTTAAACGTGCATTGCGGCTGACGAAGACCCGCGGCAACACCACAGCTTCATCCAATGCTGAAAACGAATTCACCCTAACGCCCGTAAACAGCAATGTTCGCTTGATCGAACCACCCGACACAATACAACCGCCGGACACAAGCGAAGAGACAGCCTGTCCGCGCCTGCCATCAATATCATGCACGAATTTGGCCGGCGGTGTGACTTCTCCATAAGTCCAAATCGGCCAGTCTTGATCATAAAGATCAAGCAAAGGCAGCGTATCCGTCAAATCAACATTCGCTTCCCAATAAGCATCAATGGTTCCCACATCGCGCCAATAAGAGGTTTTCTCCAGTGGCGAACGAACGCAAGATTTTGCAAACCGATGCGCAACTGCCTTGCCACCACTCACGACGCTTGGAATAATATCTTTACCAAAATCACGTGATGAATTTGGATCAGCCGCATCTTTCTTTAAAAGATCAATCAGGAACTTTGTTTCAAAAACATAAATCCCCATTGAAGCCAGCGCCATGTCAGGTTGGCCCGGAATAGCTGGTGGATCCTTGGGCTTTTCAACAAACGCAACAATTCGGTCTTTCTCATCAACATGCATAACGCCAAAACCAACGGCTTCCATGCGCGGAACTTCTAGACAACCAATTGTGACGTCAGCACCTTCATTAACGTGCTGTTGCAACATCGGCTCATAATCCATCTTGTAAATATGATCGCCCGCAAGGATCACGATATACTTTGGATTATAGCTCTCAATAATATCGATGTTTTGATAGACCGCATCAGCTGTGCCTGCATACCACTGATCTTCCGACACGCGTTGGCTGGCGGGGAGAATGTCAAAACCTTCATTGCGTTCATTGCGGAAAAAGTTCCAACCACGCTGCAAATGGCGGATTAAACTATGGGCTTTATATTGTGTTGCAACCCCGATGCGGCGAATGCCTGAATTGAGAGCGTTGGATAATGCAAAATCGATAATACGCGATTTCCCGCCGAACGGCACAGCAGGTTTGGCGCGTCTGTCTGTGAGTTCAAGAAGCCTGCTGCCTCGTCCACCCGCCAAAACATATGCCATTGAGTCACGTGCCAAAGGTCCTGATTTTCTTGTCGGTTCGGTCATTGCTGTTTCTCCCAATTCAGCGTTATTTTTTTATTCCTCTGCAGCGAAATACAAAGTGGCTAAAGGGGGGAGCGTTATGCGAGCGCTGGCAGGTTTGCCGTGTGACGGGCCACCCAATGCTTCTATGCGGCCCATATTGCCTTTGCCTGACCCCCAATATTGTTCTGCATCGCTGTTAAATACTTCACGCCAAATTCCAGATTTTGGCAAGGGCAGTGTGTAGTTTTCACGCAAAACCGAAGTAAAATTCGAAACGACCACAACGGGTTGCTTGCCATCACCCGAATGGCGCACCCACGCAAACACCGAATTTTCAGCGTCATCAGCAATTAACCATTCGAATCCCTCGCCTTCGCAATCTCGCATATGAAGCGCCGACATAGATTTATAGATGTTGTTCAAATCACGAACCGTCGATTGCATGCCTCGGTGGGGAGGGTGCTGCAACAAATGCCAATCCAAATTTTTGGCGGCATTCCATTCCGTCCACGGTGCCATCTCTTGGCCCATAAACAAAAGCTTCTTGCCCGGATACCCCCACATGAAACCAAAATAGGCACGAAGTGTCGCAAACTTCTGCCAATCATCACCTGACATTTTATTGAGAAGCGAACCTTTGCCATGCACCACTTCGTCATGTGAAAGCGGCAATACAAAATTTTCCGAGAACGCATAGAGCAACCCAAACGTCAGATCATTATGATGATGTTTCCGATAAATACCTTCGCGCTGAAAATATTGCAGCGTGTCATGCATAAACCCCATATTCCATTTGAAGCCAAAGCCCAGACCGCCAGTGCTCGTGGGTTTTGAAACGCCAGGAAACGCCGTTGATTCCTCAGCAATGGTCATGATGCCCGGATGTTGCCCGTAAGTTTCATGGTTCATGCGTTGCAGAAACGAAATCGCCTCAAGGTTTTCGCGGCCGCCATATTGGTTCGGAATCCACTCGCCCTCTTTGCGCGAATAGTCAAGATAAAGCATCGAAGCCACGGCATCGACCCGAAGCCCATCAAGGTGATAGCGCTCCAGCCAGAACAGAGCATTGTTCAAAAGGAAACTAACCACTTCCTTTCGTCCAAAATTATAAATCGCCGTATTCCAATCAGGATGGAAGCCTTGGCGCGGATCAGCATGTTCATAAAGCGCTGTGCCATCAAAATTCGAAAGGCCATGCTGGTCAGTCGGAAAATGCGCAGGCACCCAATCAAGGATGATGCCAATGCCAGCCCCGTGCGCTTTATCCACAAATCGCGCAAATCCATGAGGATCACCAAAGCGCGATGTGGGCGCAAATAAGCCAGTTGGCTGATAACCCCATGACGGATCATAAGGATGCTCACTGACGGGCAATAGCTCAATATGCGTGAAACCCATATCTTTCACATAACCAATCAATTGATCGGCCAACTCATCATAGCTCAAAAATAAATCGCCGTCTTTTTTGCGCCAAGAACCAAGATGCACTTCATAGATTGAAATTGGAACGCGCCTTTTGTCGGGTGCAATTCGCGATTTCAAATATTCAGAATCCGACCATTTAAAATTGTCGGTGCGTGTAACGCGCGAGGCCGTGTTCGGGCGCAACTCAGCAGCAAAGCCGTAAGGATCACACTTCAGCGGCAAAAGTTTGCCCACCTTATCGATCAACTCATATTTATAGCCTTGGCCTTCATGGGCAGAGGGCACAAAAATCTCCCACACCCCCACATCCATGCGCTTTCGCATCACATGGCGGCGGCCATCCCACGCGTTGAAATCACCCACCACTGAAACCCGTTCAGCGTTAGGTGCCCATACTGCAAAATGCACGCCATCAATTCCGTCCATATTCAGTGGATGTGCGCCAAGCTTGTCATAGAGGCGTAAATGATTTCCCTCAGCCATGAAATAATCATCCTGCGGTCCAAGCACGGGGCCAACTGAATAGGCATCCGTGACCACCCAATCACCGCCCGCATTCGAACATGCAAACTGCAACACTTGCGCTTTTGTTGTTTTAATCTGGCCTTCAAAAAATCCGGCATCATGGCGACGGGTCAGTTCACCCAAATTCTGGCCATCAGCGCTTTGTGCGACAGCTTTTTCAGCACCAGGTATAAAAGCCCGCGCGATCCATGATTTGCCAGATGTATGCAAACCCAGAATTTTAAATGGATCAGCATGCCTGCCATTAACAATGGCTTCGATTTCAGGGCCGCTAGTTTTCCACTTCGGTTCGGCCATTCCGTTTCACTTTCTGTCCCGCCTTATGCGACAGGTACATTCCATATTTCCCTAGCATATTCCCTGATCGTACGATCCGATGAGAACCAGCCCATGTGAAGCGTATTCTGAATCGCCTGATACGTCCAGTCTTTCTGATTACTCCAAAGTTTGGAGACTTTTTCTTGGGACAATGCGTAATCATCAAAATCTGAACCGACCATAAAATAATCACCATTATATATGGAATTGATAATCGGTTGATAGAGATTGGTATCCCCGCCAGAAAAATCGCCCTGCCCCAAGGCCTGCAAAACGCCCCGCAGCGCAGGTGATGATTCGACGACGGCATGGCCATCCACCCGCGCGCGGCGCTTGGCATCCACCTGCGCCGCAGTTAAACCAAAAATGAAAATATTATCAGCACCCACATGCTCGCGCATTTCAACATTGGCCCCATCGAGCGTGCCGATCGTCAGCGCACCATTCAGCGCAAACTTCATATTGCCCGTGCCTGATGCTTCCATACCCGCGGTCGAAATTTGTTCCGACAAATCAGTGGCCGGAACGATCACTTCTGCCATGCTCACATTGTAGTTTGGCAGAAACACCACCTTCAATTTATCTCCGATAGACTTATCATTATTCACAATCTGTCCAACGTCATTGATCAGTTTGATAATCAACTTGGCTTGAAAGTAACTCGCCGCGGCCTTGCCTGCAAAAATCTTAACGCGCGGTGCCCAATTGGTTTTCGGATTAGCTTTAATGGCTTGATAATGCGCAATCGTTTCCAGAATATTCAAAAGCTGGCGCTTATATTCATGAATGCGCTTCACCTGCACGTCAAACATCGCTTGCGGATCAACCTTGATATCCATTCGTGACAAGATGAGATTCGACAGCGCTACCTTGTTGCGCAGTTTGATGGCGCTAAATTTTTCAACAAAATGCTTTTCTCCAGATTTCGGTGCGGCGCGAACAATCAGTTCGGCATTATCCAATGACTCTTTACCTGCTGCATCCGCGAGCAATACAGAAAGCTCGGGGTTGACTCCGTGCAACCAACGACGCGGCGTAATACCGTTGGTTTTGTTATTGATGCGACCGGGGTATAAAAGATTCAGATCGTGGAACACGCTTTCTTTCATCAAGCTAGTATGAAGTGCTGAAACGCCATTAACGCTATGCGACCCAGCAAACGCCAATTGCCCCATGCGCACACGTTTTGATCCATGCTCATCAATCAAGGAAACAGATGATATAAATTCAGCCGATGCATTGGTTTTCAAATTGCGCGCCCGAACAATCAATTGATCATTAATCGCGTAGATCATATTGAGATGGCGTGGCAATAATTTTTCGAACAATGGCAGAGGCCAGCTTTCTAGTGCCTCAGGAAGCAGGGTGTGATTTGTGTAAGACATCACCGCCTGCGTCGTCGTCCAAGCCCGCTCCCATGGCATATTATGAACATCCACCAGCAAGCGCATTAATTCTGCCACAGCAATAGCAGGATGCGTATCATTGATCTGCACCGCAACCTTTTCAGCCAGATTGGTGAGATCAGGATATTGCTGCAAATGCCTGCGAATAATATCTTGCAAAGAAGCCGACGTGAAAAAATATTCCTGCCGCAAACGAAGCTCTTGTCCCGCTTCAGACGAGTCTGATGGATAGAGAACCCTGGTAATCGTGTCAGCGCGCGTGGAGCTGGCAAGCGCAGCCGTAAAGTCGCCCGTGTTGAACGCCTCTAAACGAATGGGGTCAATCGCCCGCGCCGACCAAAGCCGAAGCGTGTTCACGCGTTTGCCGCGCCAACCCACCATCGGTGTGTCAAAGGCCGTGGCCAAAATAATTTCGCCCGGTTGCCAATTTGCGTGAGGCAAACCATCCTTCACAGCCTCCGATGAAACTGAACCGCCAAAGCCAATACGGTACGCAGCTTCGCGGCGTGGGAACTCCCAGGGATTGCCGTTTTCTAACCAATCTTCCGGCAGTTCAATCTGCCAGCCATTGGAAATCATCTGACGAAAAAGCCCATGATTGTAACGAATGCCATAGCCATAAGCAGGAATGCCAAGGCTGGCCATGCTTTCCATAAAGCACGCCGCCAAACGCCCAAGCCCACCATTGCCAAGTGCTGCATCAGGCTCCAGCGCTTCTGTCAAATTTAAATCAACGTCAAAACTGGCGAGAGCTTGTTCAAAATTTTTCGTCATATCAAGATTGCTCAGAGCATCGCGCAGCAAACGCCCGATCAAAAACTCGAGCGAGAGATAATAAACCCGCTTAGCCTTGGCCACATAAGCTTCCCGCGTCGACTCCATCCATCGATCGATAATCCGGTCACGCAATGTTAAAATCGTTGCGTTCAGCCAATCATGATGTTTAGCAACAGTAATGTCTTTGCCAATTGAGTAATTGAGTTTCGCCAAAATTTGAACGCGCAATTTTTCAACATCTGGCGACAATGCGGTTTCGACAGACCTTACTTTTTCAGCTTTTAAATTCATTTTCCCCAAGACTCATTATTAAAATGGTTTTCTGCAACATTCCAGAAAAGCGATCAACCCGCAAATTGTCCTATCTTTAATGCTCTGGCGCGGGCGCTTATTCGCATCTAAGAATTAATCATGTCGTCAACTGCAGCTCTACTCAATCAGCGCGCCCGTGGGTCTGTCAAATTGTCTCTGAAAGCAGGCGGTATAGACCAATTGCGCGAAGCCGGCGCCGCCAAAGTGAGGCTTCCACCCGGCGCAACACATGCTTATTTGATCAATACAGCAGGTGGGCTAGCAGGTGGCGATCAATTTTCCTATGAAATCATTGTAGAAGAACGCGCCGCTCTCACAGTTACAAGCCAATCAGCCGAACGTGTTTATCGCACATTGGGGCCAGCAGCCAAAATCGAATCTGCAATTTATCTGGGTGCAAATGCTCGATTAAATTGGCTTCCCCACGAAACGATCTTGTTCGATGGCGCAAGTTTAGAGAGGCATATCAGCGTTGATATGGCTGATAATTCTCGATTTCTCGGGCTTGAAACAACAATCTTTGGTCGCGAAGCAAGCGGCGAAACCATCAATTCCATATACTTTCGCGAAAAATGGAATATCAAATATGGCGGCAAACTCATCCATTCTGACGTCGTGAAATTGGCTGGATCATTGCCACACTCAAAGGCAACTTTGGGCGACAACCGCGTTGTTGCCACGATCATTTTAATCGATCAAAATGCAAGTATTGATTTGGAAAGATTGCGCGAAAAAATTGGCATCAATGGCGGTGTTTCTGCTTGGAATGGCAAGCTTGTTGCAAGGTTACTTGCAAAAGATGGAATGATTTTGAAAAAGGCAATCGTTTCGGCATTGTCTGTGTTGGCCAGCCCAATAGAGCTGCCTAAAACTTGGGCGCTATGAGGAAGACTTATGCAACTAACCCCCCGTGAGAAAGATAAATTGATTGTGGCCATGGCCGCCATTGTCGCCCGCAAAAGATTAGAACGCGGCGTAAAACTGAATCATCCAGAAGCAATTGCGCTGATTACTGAATTTGTGATCGAAGGCGCGCGTGATGGGAAAAGCGTGGCTGACCTCATGGAAAATGCTGCTCATGTTGTAAGCAAAGCTCAAGTGATGGACGGCATTTCTGAAATGATCCACGATATTCAAGTGGAAGCCACATTCCCAGACGGCACAAAACTTGTGACCGTTCATCATCCAATAAGGTAAGCGAATATGATTCCTGGTGAAGTTATTATAAAAGCTGGCGATGTTGAACTCAACGTCGGTGCGAAAACCGTCACCCTGCAAATCGCCAATACAGGTGACAGGCCCATTCAGGTTGGCAGCCATTATCATTTCTTCGAAACCAATGAATCGTTGAGTTTTGATCGTTCAAAAGCACGCGGCATGAGATTGGATATTGCCGCAGGCACAGCAGTACGGTTTGAACCTGGGCAAAAGCGCGAAGTGACATTGGTGCCTTTACTGGGCCTCCGCAAAGTTTACGGCTTTCAACAAAAAATTATGGGAGCTTTGTAATGGCGAAAATCTCACGCGCCACTTATGCCCAAATGTATGGCCCAACTGTTGGTGACAAAGTAAGACTAGCCGATACCGAACTTTTCATCGAGGTCGAAAAAGATTTTACGATCTATGGTGAGGAAGTGAAATTCGGCGGCGGCAAAGTCATCCGCGATGGCATGGGCCAATCGCAAGCAACGCGCGCGCAAGGTGCGATGGATACGGTCATCACCAATGCGCTCATTGTTGATCACTCAGGCATCTACAAAGCCGATGTGGGTTTGAAAGAAGGGCGCATCGCCGCGATTGGCAAGGCAGGCAATCCAGACACGCAACCAGGCGTGACCATCATCATCGGCCCATCAACTGAAATCATCGCAGGTGAAGGAAAAATACTAACCGCAGGCGGTGTTGACAGCCACATCCATTTCATCGCCCCCCAACAATTGGAAGAAGCACTCTATTCCGGCATCACCACGATGTTAGGCGGTGGAACGGGGCCCGCCCATGGCACACTGGCCACCACCTGCACTGGCGCTTGGCACACTGAGCGCATGATCGAAGCCGCCGATGCTTTCCCGATGAACTTAGGTCTGATGGGCAAGGGCAATGCATCGCTGCCTGCTGCTTTAGAGGAAATGATTTTGTCTGGCGTGTGCGGATTAAAGTTGCACGAAGATTGGGGCACGACTCCC
>JANYHN010000053.1 GCA_025359045.1 Hyphomicrobiales bacterium
TGTTGTTACAAAAGATGTTGCACCGTATTCTGTGGTTGTGGGTGTTCCCGCGGTTCACGCTCAAGATCACACGCCTATACATTCTGATGAACTGCTTTTGCAACTAACGGCTGTTTGATGGCTTGCGCTATCTTTTCAATACCTATTTTATGCGCCGCAAATAGCCATCCGGAGCGACTGTCAGTTGCAGCTTGGTGTGAATGCTGCTGTCGATAACGAATTCTTTGTGTTCTTTGATGAAGGCGTGCACCGCGGTTTTCGGGTTGTTGCCTGGGCCCCAATCTCGATCTGGAAACATTGAACTGGGCATATCTTCAATAACCGTGTCAAAAACCACGCAATAGCTGTCTACGCTGGTCAAATCTGCATACGCTTCCAATTCGGCAAGAACGTGGTCGTGTGTGTGATTAGAGTCGAGACAGACTAAAACACGAGAGAATTTTTGTGCAAAGCCTCGCACCTCGCTGATCATTCCTTTTTCAATACTAGACCCTTGCAACATCGTTATCCGCGAAGATAAAGGATGGGCCTTGATGGCATCGAGATTGTGTTTGCGAATATCAATGTCGATTCCCAGAACCTGGCGGTTTGACTTGCGCGGATCAAGCGGCACACCTTTTTCAGCGGCCTCGCATACGTCCAGCAATGCCAACATCGAAGCACTGAATATCAGCGACCCGCCATGGGCGATTCCGGTTTCAATAATCAAATCGGGCTTAACGCGCCAAATAAGCTCCTGCATGGCAACAATATCCTGCGGATATTGGATAATGGGACGGCCAAACCAAGAAAAATGGTACGAATATTTAGACGCATTTGCAGCGTTGATCCAGTCTTGCGACTTATTGCGAAGCTGCTCGTTCTGCCCCATTGTTGCAATTTCACGCTGGCATTCTTGCTCAAATTTATCGACTTCGTTCATAATTTTCCTTTTTGCAGAAATTGCGCCTAACTAAGGTCGGCGTTTGGTCAGACAAGGTTTATAGTTGATTATATGATTGGATCACACCCACCACGCGTTTCATTTCTTCCTCGGTGATATCGTGATAACTGGGCAAATTGATAGCGCGTTCTGGTATATCTCGCGCAACTTTGTTTTGCTCAACAGGTTTGAAAGACGGCAAAGAACTCAGTGGCCAAAAGAAAACTCGGGCATCAATGTTCTCGGCCTTAAAGGCCGCCATAAGGTGTTCACGAGTGACGCCCAAGCCTTTGTCAAATACCACAGTTGGCATCCAAGCGCCGTTGATTGTTTCAGGTGGTTCGGGGTTAAGGCTTAGGCCTTGATATTTTTCCAAACGCTCGCGGTAAAAAGCCATTATCTCGCGCTTGCGGCCCACAAGCTCTTCAATCCGCTGCAATTGAGCGCAACCGATCGCGGCCTGCACGTTCGACATTTTATATTTGTACCCGACCATGTCTGGCCAGAATTGCCTGGTTTGGCCCTTGGCCCTTCCGTGGTTGCTCAATGTCAAAACACGCTCATACAAGGCGGCATCTTGGGTCACAAACATGCCACCTTCGCCAGTGGTAAGTGTTTTTGTGCCATGAAATGAAAATGTTCCAAATGTTCCCATAGCACCAGCACGTTTGCGTTTACACACAGAGCCTAATGCTTCTGCTGCATCCTCAACAACGGGAATGCCATGGCGTTGGCCAATATCCAACAGACGGTCCATGTCGCATAGGTTTCCATAGATGTGTGTTGCAACAATTGCTTTGGTTTTTTTTGAAATCGACACTTCGACTTTTTCAGGATCAAGACACCAGCTATCAGGCAAAATATCGACAAAGACAGGTTTGGCACCGAGGTGGACGATGGGGGCCGCAGTTGCGATCCAATTGGTGTCGGCAAGAATAACCTCATCGTCCGGCCCCACACCCAAGGCCGCCAAACCCATATGCATGGCACCCGTGCAACTTGATGTGGCGATTGCGAATTTGGAACCTAAATACTGCCGAAAGCCTGCTTCAAAACGGTTTATGTAGTCATAGCATTTCTCACCCCAACCGGTGGCCACGGCATCAGCAGCGTATGTCTGTTCGAGTTGTGTGATGGAAGGCTTGGTATAAGGAATGCGTTGTTTCATAATGTGGTCAATTCTGGAACGGCCACGATATAGCGGGTTTTGGCTGTGACGAGTGGCTTGGTTTTTTCCATTACCTCTGTTGCAATGTTCCAAGGCAGGATCAACACAAAATCGGCTTCTGCGGTTTTTAGCGCTTGCGGAGCTAAGATTGATATGTGGCTGCCGGGCATGAATTTACCCTGCTTTGATGGAGCCGCGTCGCATACAAAAGGCAACAGGTCTGGCTTCACGCCGGCAAAGTTGAGCAACGTGTTGCCCTTTGCAGCGGCACCATAGCCGACGACTTTTTGTCCTTTGCGTTTAGCCTCGATGAGGAAGCTTAGCAGTGCATCCTTGATGGCATTATCCTTGGCTTGAAAGGCGCTGAACACATCAAGGCGTTCCAGCCCGGCATCACGTTCTTGGTGAATTATGTTTTCAACAGAAGGCGTTTGTTTGTGTGGCCCGCCCATATGGCAACCATAAATCCGCAAGCTTCCGCCATGGGTTGAAAGTTGTTCAACGTCAAATATGCGCAAACCCGCTTTGGCAAAAATCCTCTGCACAACGGCTAGCGAAAGATAAGAAAAATGTTCGTGGTAAACCGTGTCGAATTGATAAAGCCTGATCAGATTAAGGAGATGTGGAAACTCTAGAGTCACCACGCCATCTTGTTTTAATACTGTGGCAATACCTTGGGTAAAATCATTGATATTTGGCACATGGGCAAATACATTGTTGCCGATGACCAGATCGGCTTTGCGCCCTTCTGATGCCAATTGAGCCCCAAGGGCTTCTCCGAAAAATTCACGCAATGTTGGAACGCCTTGCGCTTCTGCAGCAGCAGCGGTGCTGGCGGTTGGTTCAAT
>JANYHN010000025.1 GCA_025359045.1 Hyphomicrobiales bacterium
GACCCAAATGTAGTTTTCCTTGACGTGCGCGATGGAACAGAAGTGGCGCAAGGCAAAGTGAAGGGTGCTTTGCACGTGCAGCGCGGCCTTTTGGAATCAAAGGTTGACCCTGCTTCGCCAGGCTATGTGAAAGAGATCACGCCCGAAAAAACCCTGATCACTTATTGCGCGTCAGGTGGTCGCGCCGCACTTGCCGGGCAAACGCTAAAGGAAATGGGCTATACTAAAGTGCTCAATTTGGGCAAATTCCAGGACTGGAAAGACGGCGGCGGCGAAGTGGAATGAAGATGCTGTTTCGCCGGCTTGGTGTTTCACTCTGTCTGCTGCTAGGTGGCTGTATTCTGCAATCGCCGAAACCTATATTTGCTGAAAGTGAAGGCAAGCCTGTTTTGAAGCAATTTGGCACCAGCTTCGTTGCATTTAACCGCGAGAGCGGCGAGTGGAAGAAGCAGGACGATGTGGTGAATTTTACAACCGTCGGAAATCATTATGTGGTGCAAGATAAATCCGGCGACATCAATGTTCTCTTTGCCCAGCTAAGTGACCAATGGTGGGTGATGCAATCCAACGAAACGGACAAACCTTCCACTTATCTCTTGGCAAAATTTGAAGGCAAAGCACTGGTGTTGAATATTTTGAGCTGTAAGGTTTTGAAAACCAACGTCTCGATGAAAGACGCGATCGACTTCAAAGGTGACGACTGCACGGCCAATGAACGGATGACGAAAGACAAATTCGTTGAATTAACAAAATCGCCAGAGGCAGCGTTATTAAAGATTGAGGCGGAGAAATAGAAGGTGACCTCGCTTTCCCTCTCTCCCTTGGAGAGAGGGTTGGGGCCCATTGCGCTTGCAATGGGAGGGTGAGGGGCCTTAGATTTGGTCTCCATGCGAAAAGATCCTATAACACTCGAACGCGCAAGAACCCTGCGCCGCGAGTCCACATCAGCCGAATCCAAACTTTGGCAACACCTGCGCAACCGCCAACTCAACAACACTAAATTCACAAGACAAGAACCCATTGGCCGTTACATCGCCGACTTCGTATGCCGCAGCAAAAAACTAGTGATCGAGATTGATGGCGTCACCCACGAAACGCCAGAGGAGTTGGAGCATGATGCTGCTCGCACGGCCTTCTTGGTGGGGCAAGGCTACCGCTTAATCCGCTTCAAAAATGAAGATATCTTCGGCGATTTAGGCCCTGTGTTGGAAACAATACTGCG
The DNA here is from genome assembly GCA_025359045.1 of Hyphomicrobiales bacterium. Classification (GTDB taxonomy): domain Bacteria; phylum Pseudomonadota; class Alphaproteobacteria; order Rhizobiales; family Aestuariivirgaceae; genus Aestuariivirga. The sequence goes on from JANYHN010000025.1 coordinate 1,223, forward strand.
GAACCTGAACTAAGGCCCCTCACCCTCCCATCTCACGACGTTCGACGGGCCCCAACCCTCTTCCCAACGGGAAGAGGGAAAGTGAGCTGCAAATTCTTTCTTACTTTCCCTCGCTCCCTTGGGGCGAGGGGCGAGCTCTTGCGAGCGCTGCGCAGCAGCCGGAAGGACCCGCGAAGCGCAGCGAAGTGGGAGGGTGCGGGGATTTAAACCCGCATCATATCTAGAGCCCAATGAACCACCAACCAAATTCAGATGCAAAAAACCTATCGGGCTCCTGCACAGTTTGACTCGACTCGAATCTTCTTGCGCTAATAAAGTTGGCGTGCAAGCGTAGATGCAAAACAAAAAAAGGGGGAAACTGTGAACCTCGTAGAGACTCTAAAACTGTTCAATCGCAAGGAACGTTTTTGGCTCCTCCAACATGCAATTGGAGATTATCCACTAAGTGACAAGTTTCGTGATGACTTAAGCCAACTTCTCAGCAAAGAAACTCCACCTTGCGCAAAAATACCTTGTGATGCCTATTGGACTATCGATTACCATTTTGATTGGATTGCTGGCGCAATAATTGAGTTTGCGAAGTTGGACAATAAATTTCCGGATGCACCAATTGAACAACTTGAAGGAAAACCGAACCTCGTAATGGGAACCCAAGAGGATGTTGATCTGCTCATTGCATTTGAAAATACCTTGATATTTGTAGAATGCAAAGCTGGAGGCAACTGGGGCCAGCAAATAACATCTAAAAGGCGACGCATCGATCTGATTAAAAATTTTATTGACCATATAGGGTGTAAAAAGATTATTTCCTATTTTGTAACATTATCGCCGAAAAAAAATGAAAAAGACGGAAACTGTTGGTTGCGACTAGATTATGACGATAAAAAATTTTCGCGGGTTGAGAGATGCGACAAACAAAAAAAAGCTAAGGCCTCTGGTCTCTACTGGCAAGTTAAAAAACCAAAGCCTTGATGTCCGTAATTACCCCCGCCGTCTCGCCCCGGGGCCGGTGCTGGATGAGATAATGCTGAACCTGCGTTAAGGCTCCTCACCCTCCCATCTCACGACGTTCGACGGGCCCCAACCCTCTCCTCAACGAGGAGAGGGAAAGTGAGCTGCATGTTAATGCTTGTTTTCCCTCTCCTCGTTGGGGAGAGGGTTGGGGCCCGCGTAGCGCAGCGAAGTGGGAGGGTGAGGGGACTTAGATTTACCCCCGTCGCCTAACCCGTCGCGCACCACCATCATCCCCCAGCGTCACCACATCCTTATACGGCGGCAGTGTCACTACCTTCTTCAAATTCACAAAATCCGCCGTCTTATGCGGGAAGGCCATCGCCTCAACGAAATGCTGTTGGAACATGGGTTCCACTGCCGTCTCGATTTTCTCAATGCGGCGCACGACGTGTTCAATCTCATCGCGGGCTGCCTTGTTGAGCAGAGCAATGCGTGCACCTGTGCCAGCGGCGTTACCCGCCGACTGCACGCGCGATAGATCGCAATCGGGGATGAGGCCCAGCACCATGGCGTATTTCATGTCGATGTGGCTTCCGAAGGCTCCGGCTAATCTGATTTTTCCCACGCTTTCAATGCCCAGCTTATCCATCAACAAGCGCACGCCTGCATATAAAGCGGCTTTGCCCATTTGAATGGCGCGCACGTCATTCTGGGTGATGCGGATGGAGGGTTCGTTGGCGCCTTCCTTGGCGGCGCGCACCACGTAATTAAATGTGCGCTTATAAGCCTCGATGCGCGGATTGCGCAAAGCCATTGCGCCATCAACAAGGCCGTCTTGATTGACCACGCCTGAAAGATACATCTCAGCAATCGCTTCGATAATGCCTGAGCCACAAATGCCTGTGACACCCGTTTGAGCGATGGCTTCTTCAAAGCCTGCCTCGTCCGACCAGAGATCACAGCCGATCACTTTATAGCGCGGCTCTAAGGTTTCAGGGTCGATACGAATGCGCTCAATAGCGCCAGGGGCGGCGCGTTGGCCGCTTGAAATTTGTGCGCCTTCGAATGCGGGGCCTGTGGGCGAAGAGCAGGCGAGCAGGCGGTGCTTATCACCCAACACGATTTCCGCATTGGTGCCTACATCCACACACAACATCATTTCATCTGACTCGTGTGGTGCTTCAGAAAGCACCATGCCCGCCGCATCAGCGCCCACATGGCCAGCGATGCAGGGCAGCACATAACAAAATGCGCCTGCGTTCAATTTCAAATCCATTTCGCGCGCAGGGAAAGTGAGCGGCAGGCCCGTGGCCAATGCGAAGGGTGCGCCGCCAAGCTCAGTCGGGTCAATGCCGAGGAAAAGATGGTGCATAACGGGGTTGCCAACCAGCACAATTTCCATGATGTTAGTGATGTCGGTTTCTGATTGCTTGCACACTTCTTCCGCAAGCTGCTGCAACGCCTGGCGGATGACGGTGGTCATCTCTGCTTCGCCACCGGGGTTCATCATCACATATGAAACGCGGCTCATCAAATCTTCACCAAAACGGATTTGCGGATTCATGAGGCCGGCGGAAGATTTAACTTCGCCTGTGGAAAGATTGGTAAGATGTGCGGCAATCGTGGTGGAGCCTACATCAACGGCAAGGCCATAACCTTGATCATGAAAGCCCGGCCAGATTGCAGCAAGGCGGTTGCCACCACCAGCGGCACGTGAATAAATAGCGCACGTAATTTTCCATTCGCCCTTGCGCAGAGTTTTTTGCAAGGCAGAAATGATCGGCAAATCACAGGTGATGTTTTCAACGCCCCATTGTTCTTTGAGGGCAATGTAAACCCGCTCCAAATCGGAGGAGGGTTTGTGCATATCTGGCTCTTCAACTTCGATGAAGCAAAGCTGGGTGGCGGGATCAAGCTCAATGGCGCGGGTGTCAGCTTCCTTGCGCACCACTTGCTTGTGCACTTGCGATTCGGGCGGCACGTCGATGACGAGATCACCAAGGATTTGAGTTTGGCATGACAGGCGACGGCCAGAGGCGAGGCCGCGCAAATTATCATATCTGATTTCGACTTGGTTTATGGCGGTGACGTGATCAGGTGCCGAGGTGATGCCGTGCTTGGCAAATTCACCTTCGCCCACATTGATCTGGCAGCGCCCACAAATGGCGCGGCCACCACATACGGAGTCAATATCAACGCCAAGGGCGCGTGCTGCTGTGAGCACAGGTGTACCAGTGGGAAAGCGCCCGCGCTTGCCCGACGGGATGAAGACAATGAGAGGGTTGGTCTCAGACATTACCTTCTGCGCCGTTCTTCTCTTGCTTTGCGCCGTGCTTCAATATCTTCATTTGACGATTGCAACCCTGCCGCTTGCGCCGATGCCGAAGGGCCGCTGGTCATTTCGCGGAAACGGTTTGTCCAGTATTTGCAATGCGCATCTGTGCCGTTGAGAACATTGGCACCATAAATGGCGTGCATGTCTTCATCATGCAGCGGGTTCATGATCGCTGATGTCATGCCGTGTGATGCGGCCATGGCCAGGAAATAGCCTGTGAGCGCGCGTCGGTTGGGCATACCAAAGGAAATATTGGATGCGCCGCAAGTGGTATTGACCTTCAACTCTTCACGCAAGCGCCGCACCAGACGGAACACTTGCTGGCCTGCCGTGCCCATGGCCCCAATCGGCATGACCAATGGATCAACCACAATGTCCCATGGCTTGATGCCGAAATCAGCAGCGCGATTCACAATCTTACGCGCCACTTCAAAACGCACATCTGGATCTTCGGAAATACCAGTCTCGTCATTCGAGATGGCAACAACTGGCACATTATATTTCGCTACGAGGGGAAGAATGGCTTCAAGCTTTTCTTCTTCGCCTGTGACGGAGTTCACCAATGGACGGCCACGGGCTGTTTCAAGACCAGCCTTCAATGCGGACGTGACCGAGCTATCAATGCAGAGCGGAATATCAGTCATTGACTGAACAATCTCCAAAGTCTGGCGCATCAAAGGTGGCTCAGTTTCATTGGGATTTACAGCGGTCACACCAGCGTTCACATCCAAAATATGAGCACCCGCGGCGACTTGTGCCAACACGTCGGCAATTACCGTTTCAAAATTGCCAGCTTGCATTTCGGCAGCCAGCTTTTTGCGGCCGGTGGGGTTAATGCGTTCACCGATCACCGTGAAGGGTTTATCAAACCCAATGATGTGTTCGCGCGTGGCTGAGGCTACGAGTGTGTGGGTCATGAAATATTGCGGCCTCCATTGCCGATCATTTGTTTAATGAGGTCATGGGTATAACGCGATTCGAGATCAGCTTTGGCTTTTTCAACTTCAGCCGACATATCATCTCCCACCGCAACGGGATCGCTGCGCCGCCAATCCGCCAGATAGGAATCTGTGTCTGTGGCGCCATCGCGCATGGCAGCCATATCAATGGCTTCCATAAAGCGATTATCTAACATGCGCTTTTCCTCTTTACGCCCGATTTTAACGGATACAGCGGAAGGAATGTCGCGCCAATAGGTGATGATGAGATTAGCCATGTAATCGATATGCCTTGTTTCAAAAGCGGCAGATAGCGCGAAAACGACGGAGAGGGAAGTAAGTTCGCCCATAGCAATATGGCCAATCTTTTGAATCTCTAAAATATGAAACAATTTGTCTCGAGTTAGTTACTGTAACGCGTCAATTGTCTTGTCTCGTCAAACAATCAATTTTATGACTGTAATTCAATCATGATAGCCACTCAAATTGCGGAATTTCGAATGCTCAAGTTCAAAAAAACCATGTTAGTCTTCGTCGGGTTGTTAGCATTGACCAACAATGCAGCCTTGGCCGATATTAAAATCGGTGTGGCCGCTGAGCCTTATCCGCCCTTCACCAGCAAAGATGCCACAGGCCAATGGGTGGGATGGGAAATTGATGTGGCCAATGCAGTGTGCGCAGAAATAAAAGAGAAATGCGAAATTGTTGAAACAGCTTGGGACGGAATTATCCCAGCGCTGAACGCCGACAAGATTGATGTGATTGCGGCGTCCATGGCCATTACGCCAAAGCGCAAAGAGGTGATTGATTTTTCCACTCCTTATTACCAGTCCGCCGCTGTGATGATGGGCGCAAAAAACGGTGATATGGATGTAACGCCCGCGCACCTGGCCGGTAAAACCATTGGCGTCCAAGTTTCAACAATTCATGCGGCTTATCTTGAAAAATATTTCGCCAAAACATCAACTGTAAAAACTTATCAGACGCAGGACGAAGCCAATCAAGATTTAAGCGCCGGGCGTGTCGATTATATTTTGGCCAATGGCTTGGCGCTGGACGCTTTCTTGAAATCCGCCGCTGATTCTATCGAAAGTAAAGCTGCTGTGCCTTATGATGCAGATGTATTTGGGCCTGGTGTTGGCTTTGGTTTGCGCAAAGATGAGGCAGGACTGACTGCAAAGCTTAGCAACGCTATTGCAGCGCTTTCCAAAAATGGAACGCTCGAAAAAATATCTGCCAAGTTTGGCCTTTCGGGAAAAATAGAATTGCCGAAATGAGTTTGCTTCAGCGTGTCATTGGCACAGCAGCGTCTTTGCCTTTAACTTCAACGCCCTTCCAAAAGGCGACATAGTTTTTGATTGGCGCTGCTGCTTTCAAAGGTTCGCGGTAAACCCATGCGGCACCCGTGTTGGTTTTGCCGTCAACATGAACATCAAAATATGATGCCGTGCCCTTCCAAGGGCACATGCTGGTGTTTATATTAGTTTTGAAATACTTCATATCAAGTGCATCAGGCGGGAAATAGGCGTTGCCTTCCACTTCGATGCAATGATCACTCGCGGCGATTATTTGACCGTTCCAGGTTGCAGTGGTTTTAGGCATTGCGCTCTCCTTTGTTAGGTATTTCGGTTACGTATTTCGAACATTACGGTAAAATTCAATCCACGAAATTGTGATCTAGGACGCATTGAACTTGAGTGCATTTGGGGCCTTGATGTTCTAATCTACGGTTTTAACAGTTGATAGGATTTGTCGCATGCCAACACGTCGCAATATAATTACACTCGCCGCCGTCGGCCTCGCCATGCCAGCTGCATTTGCACGAGCAGCTGTGACCGAGTTCACTATGGAAGCGTTTAAAGCCGCTCAAAAAGCTGGAAAACCGATCCTGGTTGATGTTTGGGCTTCTTGGTGTCCGACATGCAAGGCCCAAGGGCCAATTTTGAAAAGCCTGCTGGCTGATCCAAAAAACAAAGATATGGTGATGTTGCGCGTGAATTTTGATACGCAACTTGATGTTTTGAAAGCGTTAAATGTACAATCGCAGAGCACTTTGATTGTGTTCAAAGGTGCCAAGGAAACGGGACGCTCCGTGGGCGATACAGAAGCTGGCTCAATCGGCGCGCTGCTCGCAACGGCGATCTAAAAGCACTTCATGTTCCTCAATCTTCTCTTTGCTTTTGCGGCGGGAAGCCTGTCCATATTGTCGCCATGCGTCTTGCCGCTGATACCCGTTGTGTTGGGCACAGCGGCGTCGAAGGGTAAATATGGGCCCATTCTGCTTGCGGCGGGATTGGTGTTGTCGTTTGTCGTGATTGGGATGTTTGTGAGCTTGGTCGGTTTCTCGATCGGGCTCGACGGCAAATTCTTTCGATTGATCTCAGCTGTGATGTTGATCGCCATCGGCCTGTTATTGGCCGTTCCATTCCTTCAGCGCCAATTTGCAGTGGCTTCAGGGCCAATGGGTCATTGGGTTGATCAACGCTTCGGTGGCGGCGAGGCAGGTGGTCAGTTCGGCATTGGTTTATTGCTTGGCGCGGTATGGAGCCCCTGTGTTGGACCAACTTTGGGAGCGGCATCTCTATTGGCCGCTCAGGGCCACAATCTGGCGCAGGTGGCCGTCACCATGGTGAGCTTCGGCCTCGGCGTTGCGTTTCCATTGGTGATCATCGGCATGATGTCGCGCGAGCTTCTCATGCGTTGGCGCGGGAAGATGTTGTCATCGGGTTCAATGGTGAAATCGGTGCTGGGCGCGTTGTTCGTATTTACGGGGGTGATGATCGTCTCGGGCCAAGATAAGTTTTTGGAGGCAGCATTGGTTGATGCTTCACCCGAATGGTTGACAACGTTGACGACACGGCTTTAGCTTTTGTTTTCAATTTTGTTAGCAGTGTCGGCGGGCGCGCGCTTTTTTGCAAAATAATCCCAAATATAAAGTAGAACGACTGCGCCAATAACCGAACCAACGAATCCAGCATTTTCGCCCGGTTGATAAAAGCCAAAAAACTGGCCCAGAAAAGTGCCTGCAAATGAACCAGCCAAGCCGATCAGTGCCGTCAAGATAAATCCTCGCGGGTTATTTTTGCCGTGCATCCAAAACCTTGCAATGATGCCAACTACAAACCCAATGATTAGAGTTGATAACAAACTCATTGCCTATCCCTCCGCGTTCGTTTCTCAGGCGCCAAAGAATGTGCGCGATAATATGCCAATGATTTGGGAAAATGAACGCACCAATTCAATGGGCACATTTTGACCTGTTAAAGTGCCAGTGGCGCTAATTTCACTGGCCACTTTATCCATTTTGCCATCAACTTCCGTGTCGACAAAGTTACTTTCTTTCATGATGATCTGTCCTGAAATGCCGTCAGCTACAGCGAACAATTCATTATCGCCTGAGGGCGCGACAAAAGCCCCTGCATCAGTCGAAGCCTCAGCCGAGGGTAGAGTGAGGGTCAAATCATATTGGTGCTGGCTGCCGACATTTGGCGTTTCTGTGAATGGCATATTACCTTTCATCGCAAAGCTTTTGGTATCGCATTTGGCAGTGATGTTCATGAACCACGATTGTGTTTGGTAAGTGTAAAGCATATCTCCATTCCAAGTGCAGCCCTTGTCAGAGGGAAGGCCCGCTGATGGAGTTGTAAAGTTGTTAAAGGAGATTGTGTCGACACGTTTGTCGATCATGCCAGTTTGTGTCTTTGCGAAATTATTCATCAACGCGTCGCGCAAAGCGCTAGCACCCGTGCTGATCTTTTCTGGTTTCAACATAATGTTACCGCCAAAGGCGCCAGTCGATGCCGGAACTTTGCCGAGCGTGAGATAATTTGTCGAAATGCCAGCTCCATCAGCAAACCCACTTTGTTGCACATCAAGCCCGCCAGCATATTGCGCACGCTGAAGTTTCTGACCATTTGATGGGTTTATCAACGCTCCCGTTCCTGTGACCGAACAAGATTGATTTTGCCTGGTGATGAAGCCAGCTTGCGCGCTTTTGCACTCAACCCGTAAATTTGTTTCAACCTGTTTGTCTGTCAACGCGACGACAAAACTGTCGGACTGTGTTTTATCAGTCAGAGACGGTTGAGATGCTTTGACTGAAAAATTAACAGTTTCTGCTGCCGCGGCAAAATTTGGAGCTGCAAGAACCAGAGACGCAAGTAAAAAGTAATTTGCCTTCATGACGATAACTCCCCAGAATAAAAATCGGTCGAGTGGAACTAAGAACAAAGCAGTGTTAAAACAGCTTAATCGCACTGGCTAGAATATTACGTTATTTTATAGATGTTTAATAGCTAAAGTTAATTGGCAGTACTATTCCCTTTTATGAGATTGAGCCGTTTGCACGGAGCTTTGCGATTTCCTCATTATTGATACCCAAAACCCGCTCAAGGATTGAAAATGTCGCTGCCCCCAACATGGGTGATGGTGCTGAATACTCAATCGGTGTCTCAGACATTACAATGGGATTAGCTACCCCCGGCACCTGCACGCCGTCTTCTCGCGTCATGCCTATCTGAAGCCCACGCGCCAGAACTTGTTCATTGGCAAACATTTGGTCGATCGTGTTGATTGGGCCGCAGGGCACCGATGCGGATTCGAAGGCTTTGACCCATTGAGCTGTGGCGTGTTTCTTCATCAACGGCGCGAGCAGGGGGATGAGAATGGTGCGATTTTCAACCCGGCCACGATTGGTATCATAGGGTGCCTTAGCCAATTCCGGAGCGCCGATGATCTTGCAATATTCCGCATACTGACGATCATTACCCACAGCCATAATGATATGACCATCAGCAGTCTCAAATGTTTGATAAGGCACGATGTTGGGGTGTGCGTTACCCAGGCGTTGCGGAACCTTGCCGCCAACCAGATAGTTTAGAGCTTGGTTGGCCAACACTGCAACCTGTGAATCCAAAAGCGAGATATCGATATATTGCCCTTGACCTGTGCGCTCGCGGTGGATGAGCGCAGCTTGAATGCCGATGACAGCGTGCAAACCTGCAAACACATCAGAAAATGCCACACCCATTTTCATTGGCTCACCACTTGGTTCACCCGTGATCGACATAATGCCCGACATGCCTTGAATCATAAAGTCATAACCAGCACGGTTGGCGTAAGGCCCCGTTTGGCCAAAGCCAGTGATGGAACAATAGATCAGACGCGGATTTGCTATTTTTAAGCTTTCATAATCAAGGCCATATTTTTTAAGGCCACCGACTTTAAAGTTCTCAATTAAAATATCAGATTTCTGCGCCAATGCTTTGATAAGACTCGCACCTTCGGACTTAGCCATATCAATGCAAACCGATTGCTTGCCGCGATTGGCCGATTGGAAATAAGCGGCATCACCGTTCGAGCCGTCAGCATCTTTCAGAAATGGCGGGCCCCAGCCGCGCGTGTCATCACCTTCGCCGGGCTTTTCGATTTTGATCACTTCCGCACCAAAATCGGCCAGCATCTGCGTAGCCCATGGGCCAGCAAGCACACGGGTGAGATCAAGAACGCGAATGCCTTTGAGCGGGCCGCTCATGGGCTTATGGCCATGGAAGCGACCAAGTTTTGACATTGGTATAAAATTTCATTGCCTCCGCCACGCCTTCTTTAATGCCATTGCCTGAATCCTTGATGCCACCAAAGGGTGACATCTCAATCCTGTATCCAGGCACTTCCCAGATATTCACAGTGCCCACATTGAGGCCTTCGATATATTTTGTGATGCGGTTCAGATTATTGGTGCACACACCTGACGAAAGCCCAAATGGCGTTGAGTTTGAAACACGGATCACTTCATTGTCATCAGCAGATACGCGAATAATTGGAATGATAGGGCCGAACGTTTCTTCGTAAACCAATTCAGATTTTGGATCGACGAAATCAACTGTGATCGGAGGCAGCACAGCGCCGTTGCGCTCGGGGTGGTAAAGAATCTTTGCACCTTTCTCTGCGGCTGCAAGCACGCGCTTTTCAAAAATCTCGGCTGAACGAGCATTCACCACACAACCCAAATCTGTTTCGGGATTCATAGGGTCACCGAATTTTATTTTTTTGGCTTTGGACAAAACCTTTTCGACAAACAAGTCAGCCACCTTTGGCTGAACCAAAATGCGCTTTACCGCTGTACAACGCTGGCCTGAGTTTTTTGTAGCACCTGCGACTGCGAGTTCCGCTGCTTTATCAAGCTCATCATCACTCAGATCGTCGAGCACAATCAGCGGATCATTTCCGCCAAGTTCAAGCGCCGCGCGTGAGTAGCCAGCCTTCGAAGCGATGATCTTTCCCACGCGCACACCACCTGTGAAGGTGATGATATTGATGTCCTTATTGGTCACCATTTCATCGCCAATATCATCTGGATTGCCCGTGACGATCTGGAACATTTCTGGCGGCAGGCCCGCTTCATAAAGAATATCAGCCAGCATAATAGCAGTGAGTGGGGTGAGTTCTGTTGGCTTGCACACCACGCAATTATTGGTGGCAATAGCAGGTGCAACCTTATGCGACACCATATTAAGGGGATGGTTGAAGGGCGTAATCGCGCTGATCACACCAACGGGTTCGCGCTTGGTAAAAATCTTACGAGATTTGCCTTGTGGGGTAAGGTCACACGAAAAAATCTGCCCATCATCATTAATCGCCAATTGCCCCGCCAGAGAAAACACATCATAGGCGCGGCCACATTCATAAGCCGAGTCTTTCATCGAAAGGCCGAGCTCTAACGTGATAAGGCGCGACAACTCATCCTTCTTGGCGCGGATCAGTTCGGCTGTGCGAAACAAAATCTGCTGGCGTTCATAACGTGTGAGCTTAGGCTTGAACCCAGCCGCAATTGCAAAGGCCTGCGCTGCGTGTGCAGCTGTTCCAGCGGGCACAGTGCCGATGACTTCGTTGGTATAGGGATAACGCACTTCAATGCGCTTTTCGGTGTCAATTTTTTTGCCACCGATCCGCATGGTTTCATGGATGATTTTAAACATGGTTGCACCCAATTGAAAACGCATCAAAATTGCGCAAGTGGTCTGGCAGATTATGCGCTTTGCGGTTGATAATGATCGGCACTTCCTGTTCAGATAATCCGCCATGCGATCGCAGCGGCGCATCGAGGCCTGATAGGTCATGTTTGGATACGGAAGTTCCAATCACTTTTGTGAACTTGGGCCCGCCCGAAAGCACAATCAAATCGCCTGTTCGATCTGGCGGCAGGCCAAATTTTGCGCAGCCTTCGGGGTTGGAATAAACCACATCTATGCCTTGCAACTTTGAAACCACGCGCACCACATCGTCTGGCGCAACACCTTTCACATAAACGGTGGCATACGAACCAAGTGCACCGTGATGCACCACGTATGGATCAGTGATCGGCAAAATAACCTGAGTGGTTCCAACACCAAACGCATCGTCCATAACATCTTGCAGATATATCACATCGGGCGATCCATCAGCCAAATGCTTATCCTTCATACCATGATCAGCGATAATAACGATGGTGGCTCCAAGCGCATCAAGCGAGCCTAAGTATCCATCCATCATCTTGTAAAATGAATTGGCCCCCTCCGAACCCGGCGCATATTTATGCTGTACATAGTCCGTAGTGGAGAGATACATTAAATCTGGATGATCACGTGCCAGCAGTTTCACACCCGCCGCGAATACAAATTCGGATAGATCAGCCGAATAGACTTCGGGCAGGGGCTTTCCTACAAATTCCAAAACATCAGCAATGCCGTTGTCAGCCAATTTGGCCTGATCGGCTTTCTCCGATGAGAAAGCTACGGCTGTACTATCAAAAATCAATCCCTTGCCCAAAAGTAAGCGCAACTTATCTTTAGCAGTCACCACGCAGACTTTTGCGCCCGCCTTTTGGAATGCGGAAAATATAGTCGGCGCGCGCAACCATTTCGGGTCGTTCATCATGGTCTCGAGACCTGTGGCGGGATCAATCAAATAATTTCCACAAATCCCGTGCACTGCGGGCAGTGCGCCCGTGACGATGGAGAGGTTGTTTGGATTGGTGAAACTAGGGATCACGCAAAGCCCGCGCAAATTCTCACCCTTGGAAATCATCGCTTGCAAATTCGGCATCAAACCAGTCGCCATCGCTATTTCCATATAAGCGGGTTCGCTGCCATCACAGCAGATCACAACCAATGGCGACTTTGGCCAATTATAAACGCGACCGTTCACTTCGACTGTTTTGCCCATCATAATCCAGCAGGTGCCATATCTTTAACGTTCATTTCACTCAGCACGTCTTTTATTGCAATCACCACGCGCTCCATAACAGCCTGATCAAGCTTTCCGATCGTACCAATGCGGAAGCTATCTCGTTTAGTCAGTTTACCGGGATAAATCGCAAACCCGCGCTTTCGTAAAGCGTCATAAAATGTATCAAACTTAAAATGATTATCGCGCGGGCACAGGAAGGTTTGAATAATCGGGCCTGCTTCGTTGTCATCAAGCAAAGGCCTAATGCCGATTGCCGCTAACCCTTTAATCAAAGTATCAGCATTATTTTGATAACGAACAGCACGCGCTGCCACCCCACCCTCGGCTTCAAGTTCACGCAAAGCTTGCCGGAAGGCGACCAAAGCATGAGTAGGTGGTGTGAAACGAAACTGGCCGTTGGCCTCAAGACCCTTCCATTGCTCATAAAGATCAAGCACCACAGAATGGCATTGCCCCTGCGATGCCTCAAGTATTTCACGCTTCACAAAGACATAGGAAAAACCAGGAATGCCTTCGATGCATTTGTTGGATGATGACACCAACACGTCAATTTCATCACGCACCATATCAATATGCATGCCACCAAAACTTGACATGGCATCTACCATAAAAATCTTGCCACGTTGTTTTGCAGCCCGCGCCAAATCACCCAACGGGTTCACAATTCCAGACGTGGTTTCACAATGGATCAGCCAGATATGGCTAATGTTGCGATCTTCGTCCAACTTATCAGTAAAATGCGATGGTGATAGCTGCGTGACATCGCTTTTGCTGACCAAAACATGATTGCGCCCGATGCGGCCCAAAATCTGCGCCGCTCTTTCACCATAAGCGCCATTGGCCACGACCATCGTTTTGAACCGCTTTGAAGGCGCAAAGCAACCCAGCGCTGCTTCAATTGCAAATGTGCCTGAGCCCTGCATGATCACACATTCGTATGTTTCGTCGCAACCTGCCAAACGCAGAAGTTCGGAACGTATTTCGCGCACAACTTGACGAAATTCCGTATCGCGCGAACCCCAATCGGCGAGCAGTGCAAGTTTTACAGTTTGCGACGTCGTGAGTGGCCCGGGCGTGAGAAGATAAGGCATGTCTTCTTGGCCCTGGGGACCTTTGAAAGCATGGAGTCGTGTTGACGTCATATGAATCTCCGAACAATTTAATCCATTAGAGCCGCTTGGTCTGCTTCCGTCAAATGCCTCATGCAAATTCGAAAAACACTGCTATAGTGGGGTAGGGCAATAAGAGGGGAAGCGCATGACTATTGGTTATATTATTCTCGGACTCATCGTGGTCGTGGTGGGTTATCTGATCGCTGTCTATAATTCGCTCGTGTCAAACAAAAATATGGTGGCTGAAGGCTGGAGCGGCATTGACGTGCAACTGCGCCGCCGCGCTGATTTGATCCCGAACTTGATTGAGACTGTAAAGGGTTATGCCAGCCACGAAGACAAGCTTTTCAGAGATATTGCCGAACTGCGCGCTAAAAGCATTGCAGGCGGCAGCGTGGCTGATCAATCAGCAACCGGCCAAGCCATGAGTGTAGCCATGGGCAAATTATTTGCGGTAGCAGAAGCCTATCCCGAACTCAAAGCCGATGCGAATTTCCGCGACCTGCAAGATAAGCTCTCGGGTATCGAAGACGAAATTCAAATGGCGCGTCGTTACTATAACGGCACTGTACGCAATTTTAATACCAAGATTGAAAGCTTCCCGAGCAATCTGATCGCTAACAATTTCCATTTTACGAAAGCCGATTTCTTTGACATCGGCGATGCGGCGGCGCGCGCAGTGCCCACGGTTGATTTCAAGCAACGCTGATGAAACGCTTCGTCATTGCATGCTTGTGGTTGTTCAGCCTTGTTCTGATCGCCCATGCGGATGAAGCGATACTCAGGTTTCATAGCGATGTAATAGTCAACGCTGATGCGTCGATGGATGTTGCCGAATCCATCACGGTTGCGTCAGAAGGAAACCGGATACGCCACGGTATATTCCGCGATTTTCCAACACGCTACACTGACAAGCATGGTGTTCAGAAAACGGTTGAATTTGTTGTTCAAAGTGTTTCGCTGGACGGCCATTCAGAACCTTACTCAATTGAATCGATTTCTAACGGAAAGCGCGTCCGCATCGGAAGCAAGGATGTTTTTATCCAAAGCGGAACCCATAAATACATAATCAAATATCAAACATCTCGCCAACTTGGTTTTTACGATAAATTTGATGAACTGTACTGGAATGTAACCGGGGATGGTTGGGATTTTCAAATCCAAGATGCCAGCATCAATGTCAGGCTACCCGTCGGAGCTGTTATCGAGCAAAGCGCTGTTTATACGGGTGTCTTTGGTTCGTCGCGCAAGGACGCTAACACTCCCATATTAAATTCAAATGAGTTTTCTGCACAAACCACGCGGGTTTTACATTCCCGTGAGGGGCTAACCATTGCGGTGGCTTGGCAGAAGGGCATTGTGACTCCACCGTCACAGAGCCAAGAACAATTGTGGTGGATGCGCGATAATGCTGGGTTATTCAGCCTTGATCTTACACTACTTTGTGTCGCTGGATATTTTTTGAGTGCATGGGTGCGGGTGGGCCGCGATCCGCCGAAAGGTGCTATCATTCCGCTGTTTCATCCACCCAGTGATTTGGGGCCAGCAGGGGTGCGTTATGTGTGGAAGCAGGCATTCGATAACACAGCTTTGGCCGCTGCGTTCGTTGGGCTTGGTGTTAAAAAATATTTGAAAATCACAAATACTGATGGCAACTACACGATTGAAAGATTAGCAGGGCAAGGCACAGCGCTTACCCAATCGGAAGCATCACTCCACAATTTGATTCCCGAAATTCCGTTTGAACTTGAGCAGAGCAACCACGTTAAGATTGCTTCACTGGTCAACAATCTTCAACGCAATCTCGAAAAGACTTATAACGGCGTCTTGTTTAACAACAATTACGGTTGGTTTGTGATCGGCACAATCTTATCCATTGCAGGGCTCGCCCTTTCAGCATTTTTGATGCCTGATGAGTTGGGGATCACAGGACTTTTCATCGGTGGTTTTTCAGCTTTCTTTTGGGGTGCAGTGCTGTTTGCGGGCGGATTAGCGGTCAAAGGTGTGTTCGGCGCTGGTGGCATTTTTGCGAAATTAAAGTCAGTGGTCGGCCTCGTCTTTTTAATTCCCTTTGTTGGCGCGGGATTGGCCGTTCCTGTTTCTTTTTTATCGCTTGAATCCTTGTCGCCGACCATTATTATGGTGGCCGCAACCACAATGGCAATTGGTCTGCTCAATGTTTTGTTTTACTACTTGATGCCAGCACCCACCATCGCTGGACGCAAAACATTGGACGCAATCGAAGGTTTCAGATTGTATCTTTCAACCGCAGAAGAAAAGCGATTGGACGCTCTAAACCCACCTGAAAAAACGCCGGAGCTTTTTGAGCGCTATCTGCCTTACGCAATGGCTCTCGATTGTGAAAACGCTTGGAATAAAAAATTCGCCTCAGTTTTGGCCGCCGCTGCGGCGGCTGGAGCCGCCAGCGCGTGGTATGTTTCTAGCGGTCATTCTGGCGGATATGGTGGTATGGGCAGCAGCTTAGGCGACAGTCTGGCCTCAACTATTTCATCTTCTTCATCCGCACCGGGCTCATCTTCCGGTTCTGGCGGTGGCGGTTCCTCTGGTGGCGGCGGTGGCGGTGGAGGTGGCGGCGGTTGGTAAAAAACTAGCGCGTCTTTCCTAGATATGAATCTATCGCTCCATCATCATGCATACTAAAAAAAGTCTTGCTTGTGATCGGTTCGCGCACTTTGCCATCGGCCACAAATATAATTTCATCAGCAGCACGCAAGGCTTCGCCCGGTTGGTGCGTCACCATCAAAACAGTCAGAGCATGTTCGCGCCTTAAATCCGAAACCAGATCAAGCATGTCGTGCCGAAGCCCCGGGTCAAGCGCTGCGAAAGGCTCATCCAATAACAGTATCTTGCGCTTGCGAACCAAAACCCGCGCCAATGCCACTCGCTGTCTCTCGCCACCGGAAATGTTCCCGGGTTTGCGCGCTGCATATTGTGACAGGCCCACGCGCACCAACGCCCCATCAACTTGCGCCTTCTGTGCCTCGTTCAACTTGAGCGATGGCGAAATTCCTAACGCCACGTTGTCCCAGACATTTAAATGAGGAAACACATTGTTATCTTGAAAAATCATACTGACTGGTCGTTTGGCTGGAGGAATATTCTGCATTTCAGCGCCGTCCAAACAAAGCTTGCCGCGCTCCAAATCCTCGAAGCCCGCAATTATTGAAAGTAAAGTCGATTTGCCCGCACCACTTGCACCCAGCACTGCTACAAAATTTTCAGACTTAATGTGAAGGTCAATATACAAAGAGAATTTCTTCTTTTTGAACAGGGCATTCTCAATCAGGATCATATTGATCTCCAAATCTTTGCGCAGCCCAAGCACATACCAAGCTCAAAATGGCCAAAAGCAAAGCGGTGCCTGCCGCATCGCTGCCTCTATAATGCCCCATCTGAATTTGAATCAGCGATGGCAAAGTGACGACACCTTGGTTTCCGAGAAGTGTGATCGCGGTCAAATCACCAATTGAAAGAATGAACCCCAATAAGAATGATTGAACTAATGGTCGCCACATTAAAGGCAAATCAATATTCCGCAGCTTTTGCCAGCCACTTAAAGCCAACTGAGCGCAAAGCCTGTCGTGCTTTTTTCTCCTGCGCTCAAAGGCAGGCGCAAGAATTGAAACGACAAATGGCAGGGCCATAAGTGCATTGAGCGCAATAATGGAGGCAATCACCATGATCAGGCTGTCGCTGAAAGGTTGCAACAAAATAAACCAACCCGTTGCCATGACAGCGGGGGGAACGATCAAAGCAGACAGTGCTATCCCTTGCGAAAACCAATCGGTTTGTTGCGCAGTGTTCCACGCTAAAATCAGATCAAGACATGCAGAAACAAAGCCGATGCCGAGGCTAAATCCTGATGCACTCAGCACCTGAGGGCTGATTTGTAATTGCATGAATCCACTCGAAACCAACGCGAACAAAGGTGGCAGAACAACCAACGCACCAAAAACAATCATTGTAAGATCTATGAACCTTGAGACAGAACCTTGCCCATCAAACCGCCGTTGAAACAATTGGTTTCCAGCATGCGTTACACTCTGCAACATCACTCGGCCAGACAGCGCCACCAAAACGAAGCATAGCACAATCTGAATGAATCCTAATGTCAACGCACGGCCAATATCAAAATCAAGCCGCAATGACTGATAGATTGCCACTTCGAGCGTGGTTGCAGTTGGCCCACCCAAAGTCAGCACAATCACAAAACTGGCAGCACATAATAAAAAAATTAGAGCACTCACACGCGGAACAATATTACGCAGCACAGGCCATTCAACATGCCAAAAAACTTCTTTGTCCGTAAATGAAAGCTGAGCCGAAAGGCGAAAATTTTCAGGTGCAATCTGTTCGCTCGCCTCATAAAAAAGTCGAACTGCAAGAGGCAGATTGAAAAACACATGTGCCAGCAAGATGCCACCCCAGCCGTAAAGTTCTATCCACCCACCAAGCAGATGTTTGTTGCCATAAATGGAAGTGAGTGCCAACACCACCACGATGGCAGGAAGTGCTGTCGGCACAGCAAACAAACGCAATAACCAAGTATGCCCGGGAAAATTCTGCCGTGCCATGGCACGTGCAATGAAGAGGCCGGGAACCACGGATAACACCGTTGAGAGAAACGCTTGCTCAAGCGTAAAAGCTAGAACGTCCCAAACGCCAGCATCAAGGCGAAACGCACTAAGTCCGCCGCGTGAAATGGCAAACCAGATCAGCGGCACAAGACCTAAAATAACGCTGCTCAGAACAAGCATCTGAGCAGCGAAGTGTTGATAGGTTCGTTCAGCCATTAACAGCTTTGAACCATTCATTAATCCACTCACGACGATGTGCATTCACCTCTTGCGGCGAATAGAGCAGCGTTTTTGCAGGCTTCACCAATTTATCAAATTCTGCTGGCAATGGCGCAGTCGTGGCGCTGGCGGGCATCATCCAATTGATCGTTGGAATATTGTCTTGAAAGCCCGGCGTTAAAATAAAGTCCATAAATTTCTGCGCCAAAGCCTTATGTGGCGAAGCCTCAATCAAACCAGCCACTTCAATCTGCAAATAATGACCTTCCACAAAATTCGCAGCTTGATACTTATCAGTCTTCTCTTCGATCATATGGTAGGCAGGTGAGGTGACGTAAGAAAACACCATCGAAACTTCACCCTTGGTGAACAACGCATAAGCTTCGTTCCAACCCGGTGCTGTAATCAAAACACGATTCTTCAACACCTTCCATTTCTCGGCAGCCTGGTCGCCGTAAACCGTTTTCATCCAAAGCAAAAAGCCCAAGCCCGGGGTAGATGAGCGAGGATCTTCCAACGCAATTTTTTGCTTTGGATCGCCGTTTACGAGTTCCTCTAAACTGTTGGGCGGTTTCTTGATCAACTCAGTATTGTAAACAAATGCAAAGTGGCCATAGTCATAAGGCAGAAATTCACTATCTGTCCAACCGCCCGGCACTTTGGCACGAGAAACATCAACGCCGTGCTTGCCAAACACGCCCAGATCATGCGCCTCAGCAGTCAGGTTAGTATCAAGCCCCAACACCACATCAGCCTTGGTGTCTTTGCCTTCCAGCTTCAACCGATTGAGAACTGCAACACCATCGCCCAAAGAAACCCATTTCACCTCGCAATCGCATGTTTCTTCAAACTTGGCTTTGATTTTGGCGCCTGGGCCATAATCACCCACGAAACTTTCATAAGTATAGACCGTTAAAATATCCTTGGCCTGCGCCACTGCGCCAAGAGCTAACAACATAGTTGCAGATAATAAAATCTTCTTCATCATTCCTCCAATAGCCAGAAATGCATGAGAGTGGGCCGCCATAGGTGAAAGCCCGCTCGCAATCCCTCCGCTGGCATAATCCAGATCAGGTTCAGCGGGTTTAGGCAGTAAGCCAATCTCAGCCAATAAATATGGCACCCCGTTGAGAGCAGATTGCTACCTAGACTTGAATAGGTGCGTTGGCAAGATGCATCTGCTACATGGTTGCCATGTCGGAAATAGAAGCTTCAAAATTTGTGATTTTGCTGGGTGGTCATGTGACACCAACCAAGCGTCTCAAAAAACAAATTCAAGGTGCGCGCGTCATTGCCGCCGATAGTGGCATGCAGCATGCTGATGTGTTGGGTCTGAAACCTGAGCTCTGGGTCGGTGATTTTGACTCTTCCAGCGCCCACCTCCAACGCAAACATGAAGATGTTCTGCGCCAATCACACCCTGCCGAAAAAGCAGCAACTGACGGAGAATTGGCAATCGCCGAAGCACTGCGCCGTGGTGCCACCAGTCTGATCCTCGTGGGGGGCTTTGGCGGCCAGTTTGATCACACTCTTGCCCATGCTGGTTTCCTTCTGGCGCTAGCCAAACGCGGCATGGATATTTTTATGTCATCGGGCAACGAAGAAGCCCGTGCGCTTTTTCATGAACTTGAATTTGACGATTTGAGTTTGGGCACAAGACTCAGCATCGCGCCCTTCACAGATTTGCGCGGCCTCACATTATCTGGAGTGAAATGGCCACTGACCAAACATGATGTACCATTAGGCTCGGCCCTCACCCTTTCAAATATTATCATTGGTACGGTGCGGATTAATCTTCTTGTCGGCTCGGCACTCGTTCTCACCTATCCAACTGAATTGGAATAACATGACTATTTTTAAAATTGATCGCCTTGGTTCGAAGGGCGACGGAATTTGTCGCAGTGGCGAGGCCATGATGTTTGTAAATAAAGTCATTGCCGGCGAGGTTGTCGAATTAGTTCATGGCAAGTTGAAACGCATCGTTGAACCATCGCCCGAAAGGCAACCTGCCTTCTGCCAATATTACGACACATGTGGCGGCTGCAAATTTCAGCATTGGCAACATGCACACTATGCCGAATGGAAGCGCAACCTCGTCGTCGAAGCACTCAGGTCGCAAGGCATAGATGCCGAAGTGTCACCACTTATCGATGCTCACGGGGCAGGGCGCAGACGAGTTTCCCTTCATGTGCGTCAGATCAACGGTGCATGGGTTGCAGGCTTTATGGAAGCCAAATCACATGATCTCGTGGCAATTGATCACTGCCCAGTGCTTGTGCCGCAATTGGCTGAAGCACCTGCGCTGGCTGCAAGTTTCGGCCCAGCGCTTGGCAATTGCGATGTTATGATCACCGTTGCCGATAATGGTTTGGACGTGGCGATCAAGGCTGAGCGTCAAGCTGCCAACAAACACATCGCCCAATTTCGTGTCATCATGGAAAACTACAAAATTATGCGTCTGGCGCTGAATGATGAAGTGGCAGCACAGCTCACAACACCAACTATTGCAATCGGCCCCGCACACCTGCAACTTCCCGTCAATTCATTTTTGCAAGCCACTGCTGCTGGCGAGGATGAGTTGGTGCGTATGGCCAAATCCCATCTCAGCAAAGCCAAAAAAATTCTGGATCTTTTTTGTGGTGTAGGACCTTTCACTTTCAGACTAGCAGAGATTGGAAAAGTGCATGGCATCGATTTAGATAAAAATGCCGTCGCTTCTTTGTTGCAAGCAACCAGATTTGTCCAAGGCCTGAAGCCCATAACGGCTGAGGCGCGTGATCTCTTCGATAATCCATTAGTGCCAGAAGAGTTGAACGAATTTGATTCAGTCATTTTTGATCCTCCACGCGCTGGTGCAGAGACCCAAGCCAAGAATCTTGCAAAATCGAAA
Source organism: Hyphomicrobiales bacterium (assembly GCA_025359045.1). Classification (GTDB taxonomy): domain Bacteria; phylum Pseudomonadota; class Alphaproteobacteria; order Rhizobiales; family Aestuariivirgaceae; genus Aestuariivirga. The sequence goes on from JANYHN010000025.1 coordinate 22,495, forward strand.
GTAAGACGCATCGTATCTGTTGCTTGCGACGTCCAAAGTTTTGCGCGCGACGCGGCGATATTGGTCAAAGGTGGCTATAAATTAGGACAGGTTACGCCAGTCGATCAATTCAAATATTCGGCTCATGTTGAAATCGTAGGCAGCTTCACGCGGCGATAGTTTTTGTGGCCTTCATCGGGAACCAAATCGTAAAACTGGCCCCCATGCCGGGAACCGAACTAATTTCCAGGCCACCACCATGCATCTCGACAACTTTGCGAACAGCTGCAAGACCCAGCCCTGTACCAAAACTTTTTGTTGTAAAAAGCGGCTCTGAAATTTTAGACATGACTTCTGCGGGAATGCCTGGGCCATTATCCCGAACAATAATTTCAACCCCGCGCGCACTTCGTTGAAGCTCAACAATAATTTCTGGTCTGTGTTCAGGGCCGACAAGTTTAATTCCAGTTTTGCTGACCATCGCGTCCGCCGCATTTGTCAGAAGATTAATCACACCACGGCGTAGACGTTCAGAATCGATTTCGGCAAATATCTCGGGCGCTGACAACACACAGCAAACAGTAATGTCTTCATGCAGTTTTGCGGCTTCTTCAACAAGCAGATCTTGGAGCCAAAGATTCAGATCTTTAGCCTCAGTCGAAAGCGGTTGGGTTCTTGAAAAATCGAGCAGCTGAGAAATAATATTGTCACAACGCGAAACACCAACTTCGATACGGTCAAGCTGCGCCTCGACATCAATCGGAGAATCTTTAAGTTTGCGCCGGAGTAAAAATGTCGTCGTGCGCACACCGCCCAGAGGATTACGCAATTCATGCGCTACTGTGGCAACCAAATTGCCAAGCTGTGCCATTTTGCCTTTTTCAACAATGTCTTCTTGAGCTTGCGTAAGAAGTTTAATTTTTTCAGCGAGATCACTGTTCAACCGCCAAATATCATTGTTGAGTGATTGGAACGTTTCCGAGCTGAGGGTGGCCTCGGCCTCGGCTTTCGCTGATAGGTCACGCTCATTTTTCATAACTTGATTTAGCCGTCGCGCTTGCGCAAGGTTAACCTGCATCAAATATATGCTTATAGCTGCGGCAAGTCCGATGCCCGCAAGGGTCAAAAATTCCTGCCTGCGAGACTTAGTTGCACTTTTAACAACTTCACTTTCATTGAAGTGATTGTCCGATAGCCCTGCCCAAACATACCATGGGCTACGACTGTCAATGACGCTTAGTGGTAGAACCTCAGAATAAATAAGATTTTTGTCGGGCCTACCTTCTTTCACAAAACTGTTGGAACTTTTCAAGCTCATGTCGCTGAGGTCACCATTGGCGTATCCGTTGTTGACATTAATCAGAGCCAGATTGTTGCTTTGGACGAGTGCGTCCACTTTGTTACTCAGCAATATAGCCGAAACAGCTCCTTTTAAACTTCCATCAGGTCCATAGAATGGCACCGAAAAAATGATCCCAGAACGTGTTTCTTCTTTGAGCGATTGCGTGAAAGCGGAATTACCATTGGTGATTGTCTCGTTGCCACTTATAAATGGAACGTCAAAACCTTTGATTTTTTCTACAGACCCATAATTGGCTTTGAGCCATTTCATCTGCGCGACTAATTGCTGATATTCGAATTCTTCAACTTCTTGGAGCTCTGTCGCGCTCCGCTTGCCTACGTTTGCAGTTTTCACAGATTGCTCATGATCGCTCAGGCCATTGCCTGCAGCCGAAGTCAGCTGATCAAAAATCATGATAGGCATTTCATTTTTTAGCGTAATCGGATCAACCCGATCAGGAGCAAGATCGACGGGGACGATGTAAAGCTCAGAAACTGCAAGATTGAGTGCTAGATTGTTGTAAACTTGTTGGAACGCGATGCGCGCGTCCGGCGTAAAGTTCGTTCCATGGCGGTCTATTTCGCGCACGCCGGGTAGATAAGAAAGTGTCCTGAGATTTTCGTAGATAGATTTGACTTTGTTCTCAATATTTTCAACACCGCGCATCGTATCTTTGTGAGAGAGATCAATATAATGCTGGCGCGCCTGAATCATGTTCTCCGTCCAACGCTGCTGAACAGCATAAGAGAAAACAGCAAGCAGCGTTGCCAAAGTCAGCCAAATAATCGCAAAAATTCGAGCCACTCTTGCTCCCCAGTAAGTTTAGGCCAGCTCTTTCTATCCAAACAGGGCTTTACAACTTCTTAACTATTGTTTTAGCCCAAATTTAAACACTTGTAGCAGCTTGACTCTTGGCCAATGCCATGGTCGGTGAAGTAAATTGTCTAAAAATGGATTCTTTAAAATGTCGATCGCATTTGTTTTCCCGGGTCAAGGCAGCCAAGCACTAGGCATGGGCAAGGCTTTGGCCGAACATTCAGCAGCAGCGCGTGCCGTATTTGCAGAAGTGGACGAAGCGCTGGGCCAAAAACTGTCTGACTTAATGTGGAACGGCCCGGAAGCTGACTTAACGTTGACTGAAAATGCCCAACCCGCATTAATGGCGGTTAGCATGGCGGCCCTCCGTGTCGTGGAAGCCGAATATGGCAACATGATGGGTCAAACGGCAAGGTTTGTCGCGGGCCATTCCTTAGGTGAATATTCGGCACTTGCGGCTGCCGGCACATTTTCGATTGCCGATACCGCAAGGCTTTTGAAAATACGCGGTAAGGCGATGCAAGCGGCCACTCCGGTGGGTGTCGGTGCAATGGCCGCTTTGCTTGGGCTTGATTTTGCCACTGCATTGCAGGTTGCCGCAGAGGCTGCTCAAGGTGAAGTGTGTCAAGCCGCAAACGACAACTCGGATGGACAAGTCGTGGTTTCGGGTTCCAAGGCAGCTATTGATCGTGCCATCGAAATTGCCAAAGCCAAAGGCGCAAAGCGCGCTATTCTCTTGGCCGTGTCCGCACCATTCCATTGTGCGTTGATGCAGCCCGCCGCAGATGCGATGGCCAAGGCTTTAAGCGAGGTCAAAATGCACGTCCCCTCCGTACCGCTTGTCGCCAATATATTGGCCAGCCAGATAACCGATCCCGCCATCATTCGCCGGACGCTGGTGGAACAAGTAACTGGCACTGTTCGCTGGCGCGAGAGCGTAAGCTATATGGTAGCCCAAGGTGTTAAAGTATTTGTTGAAATTGGTGCGGGTAAAGTATTGACCGGACTCAGTAAAAAGAATGCACCCGATGCCTTGGCGATGGCCTGCGGCACGCCGGTGGAAATAGCCGCTGTGGTGACGCATTTAAGGCAAGGATAGAGAAATGTTCAATCTAACTGGCAAAACAGCATTGATCACAGGCGCCAGCGGCGGAATTGGAGCAGCTATTGCAAAAGCCCTGCACGCTGCAGGTGCCACCATCGCCATATCCGGCACCCGTCAAGCTGTTCTTGAAGAATTAAAAGCGCAAATTGGCGAAAACGTTAACGTGTTGCCCTGCAACCTTTCCAATGTCGAAGACGTCGAAAAACTCATACCTGCCGCAGAAGCCGCCATGGGCGGCCTCGATATTTTGGTCAATAATGCGGGTATCACCAAAGACGGCCTCGCGATGCGCATGAAAGACGAAGACTGGCAAAGCGTCATCGACGTCAACCTCACGTCAAATTTCCGTCTCTGTCGTGCTGCCATGCGCGGCATGATGAAAAAGCGCTGGGGCCGCATTATCAACATCACGTCGATTGTTGGTGTGACTGGTAATCCGGGCCAAGTTAATTATGTTGCTTCCAAAGCCGGTATCATCGGCATGACCAAATCCATTGCCCAAGAACTTGCTGCCCGCAACGTTACCGCAAACTGCGTGGCCCCCGGCTTTATCGCAACGCCAATGACCGATGTTTTGAACGACAAGCAAAAAGAGGCTATTTTGGGACGAATCCCCGCCGGACGCATGGGCAGCCCGAATGATATTGCAGCAGCCGTCTTATACTTGGCATCAGAGGAAGCAGGTTATGTCACCGGCCAAACCCTGCATGTCAATGGCGGCATGGCGATGATTTAAGCCATTTGCGCCCTGCAAATCTAAGGTTGTCCCGCATAAATATAAGTTCACGTGGCGAAAAATACCCTCTTTTGACGGCAATCACTTTTGTGCTAACAAGCAGCGCGGTGTGGTTTGAGGGGGCCTTATTCAGGTATCCGATTGCGCTGCGTAATGAGTTAACAAGGATACTAACACATGAGCGATATCGCTGAACGAGTGAAGAAGATCGTAGTTGAACACCTGGGCGTAGATGCCGACAAGGTGAAGCAAGAAGCGAGTTTTATTGATGATCTCGGTGCCGACAGCTTGGACACGGTTGAAC
>JANYHN010000051.1 GCA_025359045.1 Hyphomicrobiales bacterium
GATTATGTGATGGATAATTTTTAACCAAATAATGAATATCGTCGGCATGGTTTCAAGAAACCGTCGAACTATGGAACTCCACGGACGACGAGGATGGCCAGATGATCCGGTGCTACGCGTTGACGGCGAACTTTGTGTCACATCCTCCTTTGTTAAATGGCCAATTTCTTGCTGCGATGGCTTTGTTTATAATAAACTTTCAAGCGTGTGTTGAGAGACAGCTCCAAACTCTTTCAAACAAAGCCACAAATAAGAAAAGTTATTTTTCTGTACTGCTAGAGCGAATTGGTCACTTGCCTGTACTAGAAAAATGAGCCAGAAATTATGCGCGATAGGCTTGCGCTTGGCTGCCAATTGACGGGCATGGTATTGATTATGAATCTTTACAAAAATTTTGTGGCACTAAATGTTGATACGCTTGCGGGTCGCTTGAAGGATCTCGCAGTTCTTCAAGATCAAGTTGGTGCTGATCACAAAGCTTGGCGGGTGCGCGAAGTTGGCGATGGCAATCTCAATTTGGTATTCATTGTTCAAGGGCCCAATGGGGCAGCCGTCGTGAAGCAGGCTTTGCCTTATGTGCGGCTGGTGGGTGATAGCTGGCCTCTGCCACTCAAACGATCTTTCTTTGAATATCACGCGCTTACGCGCCAGTCCAAACGTGATTTTGGCATGACACCAAAAATATTTAGTTTTGACGAAAAACAAGCCATGATTGTCATGGAGTTTCTGACTCCACATATCATTTTGCGAAAAGCGCTAATTGACGGGCGCGAAATTCCAGAATTACCCAACAAGCTTGGTTGTTTTCTTGCACGTACGCTTTTTCGGGGCTCGGATTTGTGCATGGATACAAAATTACGCAAAGCTGACCTTGCACTCTTTTCCGATAATGTGGCGCTTTGCGATATTACGGAATCTCTGGTGTTCAGCGATCCGTATTACAATTCAAAGCTCAACCGTCACACTTCGCCGCAGCTAGATGAGATAGTGGCTCAACTGCGAGCTGACAGAGATTTGAAAGTTGCCGCACAACGCCTCAAACATATTTTTGCAAACATGCCAGAAACCTTAATTCACGGCGATCTTCACACAGGTTCCATAATGGTAACTGACCACGATGTGCGGGTGATTGATCCGGAATTTGCTTTTTATGGTCCCATGGCTTTTGATGTGGGCATGTTGCTCGCTAATTTTTGGATGAGTTATTTTTCACAACGCGGCCACGATGGGGCAACGCCGCGAAATAGCATGCGGAGCTATCTGCTGAAAACCATTGTTGAGATTTGGGATCATTTTCGTAACGAGTTTTCAAAATTATGGCACATCGAGAGAACGGGAATATTGTATCAGCGGCAGCTATTTGAAGATCAAAACGATGCGCTGGGGTCTGCCCAAGCACTTGATCAATTTTTACATGGCATCTGGGTTGATATGCTTGGCTTTGCTGGCGTTGAAATTCACCGTCGTATTTTAGGTCTTGCACACAATGCAGATTTTGAATTGATCGCCGATCCTGATGTTCGAGCGGCTTGCGAAACCAAGGCGCTTAAACTCGGTCGTCACCTTGCTGTCAACCGAGCGCAAATTCAAAGCATGGCAGATATAAATGCTCTCGCGGAGCGACTTGAAAAGGAAATCGTGTCATGAAAGTTGGCGCACGTCACACCCGCACGATTTGGTTAGGCGTCGATCAGCGCTCAGTCGAAATTATAGATCAGCGCTGGTTGCCTCATGAATTTCGGATAGCGACTCTCAGATCGGTGGACGATGTGGCAATCGCAATACAGGACATGTGGGTGCGCGGAGCGCCGCTCATCGGCGTGACGGCCGCCTATGGCATGGCGATTGCCATGAGCGTTGATGCCTCTGATGAACATCTTGAATCCACTTGGATCAAGCTTCATCAAACAAGACCAACAGCAATCAATTTGAAATGGGCGCTGGATGAAATGCGCCGTACATTGCTGCCTCTGCCTCACGCCCAACGCCAAGTTGCTGCCTATACACGGGCAGCCGAGCTTGCCGATGAAGATGTTGAACTCAATCGTTCGATGGGTCGGCACGGCCTTGCCTTGATCCGCGAAATTGCCGCGCGCAAGAAGCCTGACGAAAGGGTGAATATTCTAACCCATTGCAATGCAGGCTGGCTTGCCACTGTTGATTATGGTACGGCCACTGCACCAATCTATGCTGCGCATGAGGTTGGCATTCCGGTTCATGTTTATGTAGATGAAACGCGCCCGCGAAATCAGGGCGCTCAACTCACCGCTTGGGAAATGGTCAATCACGGTGTGCCACACACATTGATTGTTGATAATGCTGGTGGTCATTTAATGCAGCATGGCCAAGTTGATATGGTGATTGTTGGCACGGACCGCACCACAGCCAATGGCGATGTGTGCAACAAGATCGGCACTTATTTGAAGGCGCTTGCGGCACACGATAATGCGATCCCGTTCTATGTAGCACTCCCGTCACCCACAATCGATTGGACAGTGCGAGACGGAATTAAAGAAATCCCTATCGAAGACCGAAGTTCCGATGAGGTGACTTATGTGCAGGGTCGCAATATTGACGGCGGCATAACCAAGGTAAGAATTTCGCCCGACGGCACGTCTGCCGCCAACCCAGCTTTTGATGTCACACCGGCGCGGTTGATCACGGGTTTAATCACCGAGCGCGGCGTTGCCGTTGCCTCTCCTGAAGGGTTACTCAAATTATTTCCAGAACGGAAATAAAAACTAACTCACTCCGACTCCTTCAGCTTCTGTGCATAGATATTGATGATCAACGCTATCAGCAAAATTAATCCGCGGATCAAGATTTTAAGGAAGCTGTCGATCTGGATATGATCAAGCCCATTGTTGAGAACACCCAATACCAGAAGGCCTATGATCGTATTGCCAATGCCACCGCGCCCACCAAAAAGACTGGTTCCTCCTACCACCACCGCTGCGATCGCATCAAGCAAATAACTATCGAATTGGTTCTGTTGCGCCGACCCGAAATAGGCCACAGCTAACATGCCCGCAATGCCAGAACACATGGCGGAAATGACCATAACTGAGCCGATTATGAATTTAACATTCACACCCGAATATTCTGCGGCCTCACGATTGCCACCTGTCATATAAATATAGCGGCCAAAACGCGAGTAACGCAAAATGAGATGCCCGATGAGCAAAAATAAAATCGCAACGATGATCGTCCACCTGACGCCAAAGACTGAACCAGACCCCAACATGGTGATAAGACTGGGATAGGAATAAGCAATTTGTCCGCGCACCAATAAAGCTGAAACACCATTGGCGATCTGCATGATAGCAAGCGTCATGATAAAAGATGGAATGCCAATCCACGTCACACCAAATGCGGTGACGAGGCCAAAGGCAAGCGCACTCAAAAGAGCGAGAACGATGGCTATAATACCCGGCATCGGCAAATTTGCAATGTTCACATAATCGGGTTGTAGTGTGAAATAGGCTACCGTTATGCCTATCGCGTTAGCGACTGCCGCAACCGACAAATCAATTTCCGATGTGAGAATGACATAAGTCAGGCCCACGGCAATAATCGCAGTGATCGAAATCTGTGATAAGATATTCATGCAATTGACCATCGTGAAAAACGAAGAGCTGGCCAGAGAGAAAAACAACACAAGTGCAAGCAACGTGAACACGGGGGCGATGTTGCGCAATTGATTTCGGACGAAACTTTGCAGCGGTTTTGATTTCGGAAGGTTTGAGATTTGGTCCGTCGGAGCGCTCATGTTTTGTTCCTATGCCGCAGCCAAAAGATCGGCCTTGTATAATGTTCCGCTGTTAAATTCCTTGGCGACAATGCCTTTACGCAACACGGTCACACGGTTGGCCAATGTCAGAATGGTTTCTGGCTCAGTTGAAAGCACGAGGATAGCAACGCCCTTATCGCGTAAGTCCTTAACAATGCGGATCACATCTTCCTTTGCTCCCACATCCATGCCGCGCGTCGGCTCTGAAAGGATGAGCACTTTAGGAAGATGCGTGAGCCATTTTGCCAAAGCCACTTTTTGTTGGTTGCCACCCGAAAGTGAGCCAAGAGCCATGTTGGGATTAGGCGGCCGGATTTGCAGATCAACAGCCCGCGTCGCGGCAATTTTGCGTTCTTGACTTGGCTTCAAAAACAGCCGGTGAATGCGGTCCAGTATAGCAATTGAAACATTTTTATAAACGGGCTCTGTGCGGAACAACATCATCCGCCGATTTTCAGGAACAAAGGCAATACCACCCTTGCGCGCTGCTGACGTCGACTTGAAACTACGTTGTGCACCGTCCATCATGAGATGACCGCGCTTCAGTTTGATCTTACCAAACAATGCGCGCGCCAGCTCCACTTGTCCGCAGCCCATGAAACCATAGACACCGGTAATTTCTCCGGCACGCAAGTTGAGAGAAATATTCTGCAACGTTTTGCCGTCGCCGATTGCGTCCGCAGCAAGCACAATCGGTCTAGTATCATCACTGATAAGTTTGGCACTCTCGCCCATATGCATACCAATCGAACCACGTCCAATCATATGAGAAATCACAGCGTCTTTGGTCAGCGATGCCGCAGGTTCCGTTGCAACCTTTTTACCATTGCGAAAAACTGTGACTGTGTCGGAAATTTCCAACACATCATCGAGAAAGTGCGAAATGAAAATAATGCCGCGCCCTTCGGCTTTGATCTTGCGCAGCACGTCAAACAGCCGCTTCACCTCTGGCGGAGACAGAGCTGAAGTGGGCTCATCAAGAATGATTGTTTTTGCGCCTGAAAACAAAACACGCGAAAGTTCCACCAGCTGTTGCAAGCCGACGGGCAATGATCCCATCAGCGTTTTGGGATCAATATCAAGGCCAAGGCTTGAAATGAGACGCGCTGCCTCGCGATTAATTTGGGCCCAATCAACAGTTCCAAACTTGGTGAGGGGTTGATGTCCAAGGAACACATTTTCAGCGACTGTCAAATCTGGAATGGTGGACAGTTCCTGATGCACCATGCCAATTCCAGCCGACAGCGCATCACGGGCCGAGCGAAAATGCACAAGCTTACCATCAACGCGCATCTCGCCTTCATAATCCGAATAGACACCTGCGATGATTTTCATCGTGGTGGATTTGCCAGCGCCATTTTCGCCAACAAGCCCATGAATTTCTCCGGCATGCAGCGTAAAGTCCACATCCTTGAGCGCCGCAATGCCGCCGAAGGATTTTGAAACATTTGTGAGTTGAAGCAGGGGCGGCAAGCCGCCCCCACCGTTTAGTTGATCCATCATGAAAAATTAGATCAAGAAGTTCTTTTGCAACCAAAGATGACCGGGTGCCGTTTCCTTGGTGATAACGGGACCATCAGCGAGTATGAAGTTTGGAATATCCTTGCCCGCCTTCTCACCACCTTGAACCGCAGCTACACCTGCAGCCACAGCCCAGCCATGAATACGGCAAGACGGATTACGCACGGTGGCCAGCATAGTGCCATCGAGCACGGCCTGAACGGCAGGTGGCATAGCATCAACACCTGCAATTACGATGTCCGTTCGGCCCTTGGCCTTCATTACATTATAAGCAGCAAGCGCCATGTCATCATTGTGGAAGAACGCACCTGCAATTTTGTCGTTCTGCGTGAGGATGGAATCCCAGATGCGGGCAACCTTGGTCACATCCCAATCAGCTGGCTCTTCATTTATCACCTTCACATTGGGGAAACCTGCGACAATTGCTTTGAAGCCTTTGGCTCGACCCTGAGCACCAGAGTGACCGAGCGCCCCTTGCGTCATAACCACATTGCCTTCGCCTTTGATGGCGGCCATCAATTGTGATGTGACCGATGAGCCCATCATAATATTATCGGGCGCAATGAATGTGTGGATGGCGATCGTTCCCGGAGGAGCAACGAGTGTATCCATTGCAATCACTGGTGTGCCCGCATCGATCATCTTCTGAATAGGATCAGTAAGAGTGCCTATACCAAATGTTTGAATGGCGACGAAATCCCACTTCTGCGTTGCCATATTGTCAATCGCAGCGCGTTGCTTGGTGGCGGCCAACTCACCATCAAACCAAGTAATTTCAACATTCATCAACTTACCCCAGGCCTCGGCAGCTGTCTTGCCTTGGGCGCACCACGAAGCTTGTAGGCCTGCATTAGAGAAAGCGGCTTTCATTGGTTTTCCGGCGGGTTTTAGAGCTTGGGCCATGGCTGGGTCAAAACCAGCATCGGCCATCATTACGGCACCGAGTGCTGCAGCACCACCAAGTACCTTGAATACGTCACGGCGGCTTTTGGCTAAATTAATAAGGTCGTCGTTCATAAGATCGTCTCCCATAAATAGCTATTTTTGATTTTTCTAGAGGTCTGGCCTAGAGTTCACTTACACAATTAAATTTATAGAATTGCTTTATGCGATGCCGTTTTGGCGTCCTCCATTTGCAATCCTGCATCTGAACTCCTAACCTGTCAACATCCAGGAAGTTTAATCGTCTTGTCAAATTGTAGGTCGATCTCGTTAAAACAGAGAAGAATCGCGTAGTTTTAGAGCAAGAGCCTGCCAATATAATTGCTCACCCATTGGGAGCCTGCAACTTTTGGGGCGGTGCAGCGAGCAGCCTGATCAGTCCAGCTTCCACATAAGCAGCAGGAAGACCAACGCCACGCCAGGGCCACCAGTGGCGACTTTCAAATTTGCTGCTGCAGTTCCGACTGATGCAACGACCATTGGCTGGAAAAACTGGGCAGGCGATGGTGAAATCTTCAGAATATAATCGTTTGAGCCGCGCTTAGCCTCGGCAAACGCAATTTGGTTCATATATATGTTGGTAGAAGAATTCGTAGCGGAGTGGTTAAAGACAGAAGCTGAGTACCACAGGGATAAGTGAAGCCATGAAAAATATATCTTCACCGAAAGTCGCTATCATCGGGTTGGGGTCTATGGGATTGGGCATGGCGCAATCTATTGCCAAAAGCGGAATGGCTGTTTCTGGCTTCGATCTTAATCCGCTTGCTGTGCGTGCTCTTGCCGAAAATGGCGGAACTGCTGCAAGCAGCGCCAAAGAAGCGGCGAAGGGAACTGACATTCTTCCAGTGGTCGTTGTTAACGCTGCTCAGACGCGCGACGTGCTCTTCGCTGAAGATGGTGTTGCTTCCCCGATGAAGCCGAGCGAAGTTATTATATCTTGCGCAACTATATCCCCAGCAATGCGCAGCATTTGGCAACCCAAGCAGAATCGCTTGGGTTACTCTATCGTGATGCGGCGGCAGGGATGGATGGCGATGAAGATTCTTCGGTTGCCCGCATGATTGCTGAGATTACCGGGCTCAAACTTCCCCCTCAAAAGTGAGTTAAGTCCATGCCCAAATTTGCTGCTAACCTCACCATGATGTTTACCGAATGGGCCTTTTTTGATCGTTTTAAAGCTGCAGCAGATGTTGGCTTCGATGCGGTTGAATTCTTGTTTCCCTACGAACATCCTGCCAGCAGAATCGCCAAAGAATTGAGCCGGAACGGATTAAATCAAGTGCTGTTTAATCTGCCACCGGGCGATTGGGCCAAGGGTGAACGCGGGCTTGCAGCGCTGCCGGAACGCGAAGAGGAATTTAGGAAATCTGTACAAATTGCTGTGGACTATGCGGTTGAGGTAAAGGCGCCAACTCTTCATATGATGAGCGGCCTTGCCGATAAAGCTGACCGACGCGCTTTAGAAGCTTACCGGAAGGCAATTGAATTTGCCTGTGCTGCGACGGCGCCGTATGGGATCAGCATTGTGATTGAGCCCATAAATGCAAGAGATATGCCTGGCTACTTTCTAAATGATTTTAACTTTGCAGCCAACCTCATCGCCGATTTGGCTTTGCCAAATCTCAAACTCCAGTATGACATTTATCACCGTCAAATTATCCATGGTGATGTGATGAAGAGTCTCGAAAAGTACATGCCAATTATTGGGCATGTGCAAGTCGCCAGCGTTCCTAAGAGAAACGAACCCCTCACCGGAGAGCTTAACGATACACGCATTTTTCATCATCTAGATGCATTAGGCTATCAAGGTTTCGTGGGCTGCGAATATCGCCCTGCCCATGCAACCCTTGTTGGCCTCGATTGGTTTAAGCCATATCGCAAATGAAAAAGCCTGCATAAAATTCAAAGACGCTTTTTCAAAAGCAGATTATTTTGGCAGATAGTCACGCCAATAGTGCTTTTCCTTGAAGCCCAAGACTTCGCGAATTTTGCGATTTGATAAGGGTGCTTCAAACTTGCCCATCTGGCGGGAGACAGGCGTATTGGGCGCATATTTGGCAAGAAACTCTTTGGTTGGCATGTCAGCGGTGATCGTATCGTTGACTGCATTGAACACTTGATAACCAAGTCCATCTTTCTGGATACAGAGATGAACGATCTCGCCTAAATCGCGCGCATCAATATAGCTCCAGGCATTGCGTTTTCGCATCGAGGGATTGGCAACATATTGTGAAAACGCTCCATATTCATGCGGCTCAATCACATTGCCAATGCGAAGCGCATAAATATCAGCCCCAAACCGCATTGCGAAGGCCCGTGCCGTTTTCTCATTCACAACTTTTGACAATCCGTAAGAATCCATCGGGTCGCTGTCATAATCTTCTTCCAACGGAAACGAATGATAGTCTTTATCGCCTTCGGCAAAGCAAACGCCGTAGGTGGTTTCACTTGATGCTACGATCACTTTACGCACGCCTAATTTCATGGCCGCTTCAATGACGTTGTAAGTGCTCATCACGTTGGCAGAAAAGGTTTTGTTATCGGGCTCAATCATAACGCGGGGAATTGCAGCAAAATGTACGACAGCATCTGGTGCTTGCGGAACTCTGCCTTCTTCATAGCCTTCAAAACCAAAGTGCGACGACAACGCATTGAACGCCTGCCCGCTATCGGTAAGATCTGCGACCAGTGTATTCACACCGGGCAAATTCAATGGCTTCAAATCCACATTGAGAATGGAATAACCTTTTTCTAACAGCACGGGCACCATGTTTCGCCCGGCCTTGCCAGTTCCACCCGTAAAAACGATGCGCTTGTTCACGATCTAACTCCTCATTTGTTTTCAAACTAAAGATATTTCACTAAGCTCTTTCTGCAAACATCCACATTCTTCCGTACTGCTTACCTAATGCGCACGACGATTTCAGACCCATTGGTTTATTTTAATTATCGCGCCAATCCATCATCACCAAAGACTGCCACATGCCAACTTTGGCGGCTCCAGACAATGACAAGTAGCTCTCGCCCCAACGGGTGTCATGCCAGCGCCAATCTGATAGGCCTCATCGGCTTTGAAACGGTGCAGGGAAAGTTTGTCTTCTTCCGCATAAACTGCAATCGTGCGCTTGCCCAACTCCGTTGCAGCACGCATCACCCGGATGGCGATTTCACCCCGGTTCGCAATTAATATTTTGGAAAAATTCATTTTAATTCCTCAAAATAGTCGCAAAAATGGAAACGTTAAGCACATAAGCTGTTTCAGCACTCTGGTAGATTTAAGTTCGACCTTACACAAACCTCTTTGCAGTTGTTGACCGTAGTTTCCATTGTTCTTTTCTGCCCTCTTTACAAAAAGTATTTTGGATTGTCTCAGTCAGCACTCATTTGCACAATGTTAAATCAATGAAAATGCCAAGCATAAGGAAAACATGATCCATCAGGTCTTCCATCAATAGCGTCCTCGCAATACATCATTCCATCCTGCACACTAGACTAGCCAACCTCAGGGCGGTTGAACTTGAATAAGGGGTCGGCTTATTTAGTATAGCAAAGCGATGCTTGCGTGTCCTCGAACCTGCCGTTATAGCTACGTTTGCTTGGTGCCAATTTTTTAAATTTGGATAATCGGGAACGCGAAAAAATCCGCGACGTGCCCAACGCTGTAAGGTGGATGGAGCAGCGATAACCACTGGCCAACTTTGAGGCCGGGAAGGTGCTGCCTCAAAGGAAGCCAGAGTCAGAAGACCGGCCAAGCGACAACGACTGCTTCACATGGACGGTGAAGACGTCATTGATATATTGGGACAAGGAACTTTCCATGCAACAATCTTCCAATGATCTCGTGGACGCGGGCCCATTTCCCGATAATGAGCGCGCTGCTGTATACCGCGCCATTTTTACAAGGCGTGACGTGCGAAGCCAGTTTCTGCCGCGTGCTATTCCATCGGAAGTTCTTAACAGGCTCCTGCTGGCGGCACATCACGCACCATCGGTAGGTTTCATGCAGCCATGGAATTTTGTACTCATCACGGCGCCAGAGGTGAAGGATCGTATTAAGGCGGCTTTTACAAAAGCGAACGATGAGGCCACGAGTCTATTCAAAAATGAACAACACTCACTCTATAGTGCTCTAAAGCTTGAAGGCATCTCGGAAGCTCCAGTCAATATCTGCGTCACCTGTGACCGTGAGCGAGGTGGCCCAGTTGTTCTTGGGCGCACGCACAATCGTGACACTGACATTTACTCGACTGTTTGCGCGGTTCAGAATCTTTCGCTTGCGGCGCGAGCTGAAGGCATAGGTGTCGGTTGGGTCAGCATTTTCAACGACAATGATCTCCGAACAATCCTCGGTCTTCCTGATCGTGTCTTGCCGATAGCTTACCTCTGCTTAGGCTATGTCAAAGAGCTGCATCAAATACCCGAACTCGAAACACGTGGTTGGCGCAAGCGACTCGAAATTGAGCCGCTCATCTTTTCAAATTTATGGGGTAATTCAAGGCCCGCATAGCCTAGAACAACCCAGTCAATCAAGAATTTTGGAAAGTAAGCGTAGACTGGCATTTTGTTTCCGAAAAAATTGAACCTAGATTGCGCCGAGTAATGCTTCACCTAAAAATGTAGTTTTGTTTGAAACGCCGGGCAGAGCAAAAAAATATCCGCCACCGAAGGGCTTAATATATTCTTCTAAAGGCTCGCCAGTCAAACGCTGCTGCACAGCAATGAAGCCCTGATCTAGATCGGACTGATAGCAAATGAAGAGAAGCCCCATATCCAATTGTCCAGATTTACTGAGGCCATTGGAATAATTAAATCCTCGCCTCAATATTCGGGTGGCCATGGCATGTGGAGCTCTTGGATTTGCAAGGCGAATATGCGCGTCCGAAGGGGTGGCCGCTGTTTGGGGCGAATTGGCAAAATCCGGTTCATCGAATTCATGGGCCTTGCCCAAAGGCGCACCAGAATATTTGTGGCGGCCAATGAAACGCTCTTGATCGTTAAGTGAGGTGCGGTCCCAGCGCTCGACGAAATTACGAACGAGTCGAATTACTTGATAGCTGCCGCCCGTCGTCCACGCTGGTTCGCCCCGTTCATTGCCCTTAACCCATACTAACTGCTGCATCAGCTGACCGTGACTATTCATATGTTGGCCGTACCATCTTTGTAGCCCAACATGTTGCGCGGCGTTCCTTCATCCACTGCGCGCGTGCGCCTCGGGCGTGATAAAACCTTCCATTTTCCAGCGCGCGGCTAGGAGGTCTGGCGTGTTCTTAATTTAGCTGGCATTGGCTGTGTTTTGTCTTCGTGACTTAGGCTATTTCCTGACGACTATTCGTTCCTGATAATAGCTTCATTCTTTTCTGAGTCAGCTTGCAAAGCTCATGCCATAGGCGATTTGCACGCAATGAAGACTAGAAATCAGGCATGAATTTTTTGTTGCTCTGCCGCGCGGACGGCCGCTTCAGTTCCAATGGTCACTGCATCGTCGACGGGGCCAGTGATTGCGATAGCTGAACTCTGCTTGCCATCAAGCGATAGTATCTGCCCTCGGAATGACAGAGTGCTTCCAGTGATCGTCGCATGTCCAGCAATTGGCGTGCGGCATGAACCTTCAAGTTTGGCGAGAAACGCGCGTTCGCAGGCAATTGTGATGCCTGTTGGTTTATGATGAATGGCTTCGACAAGGCGCAGGGCGCGACTGTTACTGGTCTTTATCTCGATACCAATTGCACCTTGTGCAACAGCAGGCAACATTTCGTCCATCTCCATAATTGCGCTGATATGTTGCGACATGCCCAAACGGTTGAGACCTGCTACGGCAAGAAATGTGCCCATCGCCACACCATCTGCCAATTTTCGCATGCGGGTTTGCACATTGCCACGAAATTGCACTGATTGAAGATCAGGTCTGATCCGCAATGCCTGGGCGTTACGACGCACTGAAGAAGAACCAAGCAAGGCACCTTGTGGCAATTCATGAAGGTTCTTTACCATCAAGCTCACGAAAGCATCGCGCGCATCTTCGCGAGGTAAATTTGCTGCAAAGGCCAAACCGTCAGGCAAGATAGCTGGCATATCTTTCATCGAGTGCACTGCGAGATCGATTGTTTCGGCCTGCAACGCTTCTTCAATTTCCAAAGTGAAGAGCCCTTTCCCTCCTATTTCGGCAAGAGGTTGATTGAGGATACGGTCTCCAGTTGTGCTGATCACAACAATTTCAAATTGATCTTCTTCCAAGCCATGAGCCTGCATCAATCGAAGTCTGGTTTCGTGGGCCTGAGCCAGTGCAAGCGGTGATCCCCTCGTTCCGATACGGATAACGCCTGTTCCAGCCGAACCTAACATATGTTAGGCAACAGCGCGGCTCAATGCACAATGACTCCAAAGGTCAGAAAGAGCCTTTGTGAGTTTTGCGATATCTTCGTCAGTGTGAAAGGGTGATGGCGTGATCCTGAGGCGCTCTGTTCCCTTAGGAACGGTAGGATAATTGATCGGCTGAATATAGATGCCATATTGATCCATCAACACATCGCTGATCATTTTGCATTTGGCAGCATTTCCCACCATGACAGGTATTATGTGACTTTCATTGTCCATCATTGGAATGCCAATAGCTTTGAGTGACGCTCTAACTTTGCTAACTGCACGGCGATGGCGCATGCGCTCAATTTCACTTTCTTTTAAATGACGCACAGCCGTGCGTGCGCCAGCGGCGATGGCAGGCGGAAGAGCGGTTGTGAAAATAAACCCTGATGAAAAGCTGCGCACATAATCGCAAAGGGCTTTAGAGGCAGCAATATAGCCACCAACAACGCCGTAAGCCTTACCGAGTGTTGCTTCAATTACGGTGATGCGGTCCATCAGTCCTTCACGTTCTGCAATACCACCACCGCGCGGGCCATACATGCCAACGGCATGAACTTCGTCGAGATAGGTCATGGCACCATATTTATCGGCCAAATCGCAAATGCCTTTAATGTTTCCAATGTCGCCATCCATTGAATAGACCGATTCAAAAGCAATAAGCTTTGGGCGGTTCGCAGGAATGTCTTTCAGATGTTTTTCCAAATCCACCAAGTCATTATGTTTAAAAATACGGCGTTCGGCGCGGCTATGGCGAATACCCTCAATCATTGAGGCATGATTACCCGCATCCGACAAAATGACACAATTTGGAATGCCACCACCAAGAGCGCTTAAAGCCGCCCAATTGGAAATATAACCTGATGTAAAGAGTAAAGCTTGTTCTTTGCCATGAAGGTCAGCCAACTCCGCCTCGAGCAGAACATGCTCGTGGCTATTTCCTGAAATATTACGTGTGCCACCCGCACCTGCACCGTAAGCACGTAAAGCCTCGCAGGTCGCTTCAATCACCTTAGGGTGCTGACCCATGCCAAGATAATCATTGGCGCACCAGATCGTCACATCCTGCGTCGCTCCATCCTTGTAGCGGCGCGCCTGTGGAAAGTGTCCAGCTTTGCGCTCCAATTCCGCAAAAACACGATAGCGTCCTTCTTGGCGCAATTGATCGAGTTCGCCCGTAAAGAAATTCTGGTGATCAAAAATATTGGACGTCATAACAAGGCTCCAAGAACAGTGTGCTGGTGGTTTTCAGGTTTGGATTTCGGCGTGGTATCGCGGGTCGTACGGCCCTTAGTTGACAGGGCCCAAGTCCACAATTTTTCAGTAGGTAGGGGAAGCATGAGAAGAATATGTTCGAGGAGGCCAATGGCCGTTAAGGTTGTAGCCATAGTGATCTCAAAGGTTTGTGGCAGCGAGGCTAAATAAACCAGTAGAACTGTCAACACAATACACGAAACCGGAAACAGTGGGTTCATGTTGCGTTGACGCAGGAAGCCTTTAAGCACATCCATATGATCTGGCACAAAATCAGCGCTCACATTACGAACGCCTAAAAATACATTGAGACGCGCACTCAGATGCATCAGCCAAAGCATCACGAAACACCAGAATGCAGTCACATTACCGCTTAGATAGATCGCCAAAGCGAAAGCAATTACAACGATTTCATGCCAGAGATTTGCGCTGATGGCGTGACCGAAATGATGGATGCCCGAGCAGCCCTCCGCACATCGCGTTTTGCGTGGGCCGGTTACGAAACCCATATAAAGTGACATTTCCGTCCAGCCCCAAGCCAACATGGCGGCCGCAAAACTGGTGGCAACTGCAAAAGTGGAAT
This sequence comes from Hyphomicrobiales bacterium, assembly GCA_025359045.1. Lineage (GTDB taxonomy): Bacteria > Pseudomonadota > Alphaproteobacteria > Rhizobiales > Aestuariivirgaceae > Aestuariivirga. The sequence continues at coordinate 14,451 of JANYHN010000051.1, forward strand.
CAGCGTCCATCAATTGCCAGATCACTAACCCACAACTTGCCAAAACCAAAGTTGCTGCCGCCAAGCTATATTTGAATGTTGTTGAAGCAAGACTGTCGAGATAAAATATCACGGCCGTTGATGCACTCCACATCACAATTACAAAAGCTATGGCGGCAAGCAACATCATGCTCAGTAGCTCGGTGCCAAACGAATTTCGGCTGGCGCTATATTTTCTTTGCTTCGCATGGTGAAGAGTTGCAAGAATACAAATCCCGCTTTGGCAGTCGTTGTCAACTTGCTTATTTTCGCCCTTACCCCACCCTTGGCTTGCTGCGCAGCAGACTTATCGGTGATGACCAATAACTTGTTGAGCAATGCTAAGAACCTTGGATTTTCAATATCGATTGACAAAGGAAAAACCTGACGAGAGATTTCTGATGTGATGCGGAAAACCTTCATACCATAGTCCGTGGGGTCAACACCAAGCGCTTCATGAAAATATGGGCGCTGATGATCACGCACGTACATCGTTGCAAATATTGCCAACAAGAAGAATTTCACCCAATACTTATTTAGGCCAGTGAGCAAATGCGGATTGGCGCGCATCAACAAAGCAAAAGCCTCGCCATGGCGGAACTCATCATTGCACCACTTTTCAAACCATTTAAAAATGGGGTGGAAACGCTTTTCCGGATGTTGCTGCAAATGTCGAAAAATCACGATGTAGCGTGCATAACCAATTTTTTCCGAAAGATACGTTGCGTAGAAAATAAACTTCGGTCTAAAAAACGTATATTTCTTGGCCTTCGTTAGAAAACCGAGATCAACGCCGATATTAAAGTCTTTGAGCGTATCATTGATAAAGCCTGCATGGCGGGCTTCGTCACGGCTCATATATTTAAAAAGTTCAGTGATGTCTGGATTGGTGCCGCGTTTGCGCATTTCGGCGTAAAGTACGCAGCCTGAAAATTCTGCTGTGAGAGAGCTTACGAGAAAATCAACAAACTCCTTGCGAAGACTAGGCTCTAAATCATCAAGTGAAACATTGTCCCACTCTTCAGAACGACGGAAATGGGTTTTATTGGGGTCTTCGCGCATTTCTTGCAAGAGCTTGTCCCACTCAGCACGGACGGGTGTTACGTCCATTTTATCCATTGCCGCATAGTCGGTGGTGTAAAATCGCGGGCTTAACGCCGTTGTTGTTGCGGCCATTTCGGTGGTGTTCTTGGCCTTCAGGCCTAAACGTTCAATTGTCATAGCGCTTTTTCCTCCGAAAATGAGAATTCGAGCAATTCCATGTATTCCAAATTACCAGTCAGCTCAGTCCATTTGCGCTCAAGCCAGCCAGCGCGATTGATTGTAGCTTGGCGGCGTTCGGTATAGGTTTCGCCATAAGGCACGCGAATTTCAGCGCCTTGAACAAGCACTTCATCACCGGGTTGAATTTTAATGTCACCATCAAGCACGACGTGTGCTTGCAGAGACTCAAATGTATTAACAACATTGACTGTACACATGACGTGTTCGGTCACTTTTGTGGCGAAGGGATTCATCATAAACCCTCTCCTTCTTTCTGGTTAGATATGAGTGCGGCAAAAACCGCTGTATTGGTCGGACCAAAGGCATTCATCGAAAGCGTTTTTCCCGAAGTCTCGTCGATCAAGAATAGTTGATGACCCGAATGGGTTTCCAGACGAAAATTTCCGTCAAGGGCAAGCCCTTTGTGTCTGCGGTCATTGACCAAAGTTCTGAGAGTGGCGCGAAAAAAGCTGCCCTCGCCATGTTTATACGTCGCGATATTTTCGCCAGTTTTTGCGTCACGCACAATAATTGTGCCCTGGTCTGCGTCCTCTACCGCCAAAACACGGGTCGCCAATGCGGGCTCATTCGGTAACGAAGGTGGCGGTTGGTAACCCGCCAGTCGCAGTGAGGCAATTGCAATCACGACAGTGACTAAGCCCACAGAAATAAGCCTAAAGGCTTTGAACGTAAACATTTGATCGGCGCTGGTTGACATCAAATTACTCCGCAGGAACCATGTTGCTGTGAGGCATTACAGAGTGTGTTTCTATAACTGGCATTTGCCCACCCAAAGTCAAAGCAAGACGTGAGGCCACTTCTTCCACTTGAGGTATATCTCGGAAGGCAGGTTTTGGTTTCGCAAATTGCCAAGGCATTGCATGCGGCCAAAGAAGCAAATAGGCCAAACGTACATTACCACCTGTTTTAAAACAAACTGTGCCACAGTCATCGCCTGTTGCTGCAAACGATACGCCATCAATTTGACGAAGTGGCAGATTGATGATCACAGGTAAAGCAATGCCCACTTTCAACAGTACGCGCTCAGTGGTCAACGTGTAACGCGTGGTGCGCGCGCTAGCATAAGCGATGGCTAGTAAAATTGCGCAAGCGACAATAGCCAGTCCTGCCAGTTTTGGGACAGCTTGCAGTGCATCTGCCCCAGCTGCTCCGTGGCTTAACTTCCAAGCGCCCTGCCCAATAATCAAAACCGCGAAATATATCGCTACTTTGCGAACATGAAACGCGTTAACGGCCAATCGCTTCCAATCGGGTCGCCCTTGCCAGAGAAGTCGCTCTCCTTCTGGCAGATGATCGGGGAGACCATCGGGAATAATATCAGGTAGATTACTCACAGCAGTGGCTCCGCTCTTTGTGGTGTAGCGTAAAGCGTGCCAGCACCATAGAATCCGAATATCTTTTCTTCTTCAAGTCTAGTTACTATGTCAGGTTTTTTCTGTACTGGCACCGAGGCAAACTGCCCCCCCAGTATAGACTTGACTCGAACTTGCTTGGCAGCGCCCACTACCCGGGCCAATGTGGCAGGAAGCAGCACATTGCGCTTTTTGCCTTTTTCACCTGTTTCAATCTCGTAATAGCGGATCAAATATTCAGCTTGATCAACCCATACGTCGCAAACCACGCCACCTGTTTCACCGTCTGCTCCAACTACCGTCATACCAATAGGATTGGGATCTTTCGGATCAACATAAAAGCCGGGCGCGGCACGCAACGGCACTAGTTTTGGTGTGCCATGAACCGTGGTGTCGGGAATGTCGCGTCGATCTGCATAAGCACCAGGGCCAACACCGGCTATCATAGGATCCCCATTTGGAACTAGCGGTGCACCGGGAAAGTTGGCTGCAGGTGTGGCATTTACAGGACGATTATCGTGTGGCTCTGCGCGTGGGGCCTGCACCATAGAACCATCCACAAGCAGAAAGGTTTTAGGTTTTGGAACTGACGGAAAACCTTGAACGGTGATACTGCCAGAACGATCGCTTTCCAGCGGATATCCTTCACGCTTATTTTCGCGGTGAAGATAATAGACCAGCATCAAGAAAAAGCCCAAAAACACATATAGAATAACTTGGGCTAAATCGATGTATGAAGTGAAGTTTGTAGTCATGTGTTGTTCCCTCTCTAATCATCCCGGATGTTGAACAAGACCAAACTTTGCGTTCGGCATTGTTTGTGTTGACTGCCCCCGCACGCGAACAAGCGGGCCAAGGGCGATAAGTGTTACAAACAGCAGACAAATTTCAACAGAATAGACAAAGCAATATCCTGTTGCGTTGCTTTGCAGGGTAAAGCCAAATTCGCCGCGCATTGCGAAGTTGCTGATGAAATCACGCACAATGCCGCTGCATCCGACCGCTAATCCGGCGGCTGTTGCTTGCACAGCACCCCATGCGCCTAATGCCAAACCGGACGCGTCACTTCCTGCAAGTTCCATGGCGGCAGTCAACATTCCAACTGCGAAAAGACCATTGCTCATGCCTATGAAGGCCGCAGAAGCAGAGAACAGCTGGACTGAACTCAGTGAGGGTGCAAAAACCACTCCCGCAAAAGCAAAAATCCCCAGTACTGCGCCCATGGATGCAACGCGACATGGGTCACTGCCACCTGTCAAAAGATGGGCTGATATTGCAAACCCGCAAACCGTACCAACTGCTGTCAAAGCGTTCAGCCATGTGGTTTGGCCAACCCCCATGGCAAAAATCTGCCCGCCAAAGGGTTCCAGAAGAATATCCTGCATCGCAAAAGCAGCTGTTCCCAGTCCCAAGGCAACCAGCAAACGCAATACGCGATTGCGTTTCAAAAGTTCTGAAAATGCTTCCGCAAAACCAATGCTGGGTTCGTCATTCGATGTGAGACGGGGGATACGAGGTTCCTGTTTCCACATTGCAATACAATTCAAGATCGCTGACGTTACCGCCACACCTTGAATGATCTGAATCAGATGAATTTGACTGAAGTGTTGCAGTAATCCTCCAAATACAACCGCACTGGCGCCCATGCCGAGAAGCAAAGTAACATAGAGAAGTGCCACAACGCGCGATCTGACATGTGCAGGAGCAAGATCATTGGCTAGTGCCAATCCGGCTGTTTGCGTAGTGTGGATGCCAGCACCGACTAACAAAAAAGCCAGTGCCGCGCCTGCATGGCCAATCCAAGCTGGACCTTGGCTATCGCCAGAAAGCAATATCAACGCGAACGGCATAATGGCAAACCCGCCAAACTGCATCAAAGTACCAAACCAAATATAAGGCACACGACGCCAACCCAGTACCGACCGGTGCGTATCAGATTTGTGCCCTATCAGTGCGCGGAACGGCGCAAACAATAAGGGCAAAGACACCATCAAGCCCACCAGCCAAGCGGGCACGCCCAATTCCACGATCATCACGCGGTTCAGAGTGCCGGTAAGCAGCACCATCGACATACCAACTGAAACTTGAAATAGCGAAAGCCGCAATAGACGCAGCAATGGCAACTCTTCTGTGGCTGCATCTGCGAAAGGCAGAAAGCGAGGACCGATGGACTGCCAAAGTGCTGTGACGGGCTTCATGCGCGAACAAGCTCCTGAGCTTCTGAAATGTAGAAACCAGTCGCAACACGGTAGTTGCGCCCCAGTTTAAAATTTTCGATTTTTGACAAATCTGCCCGTAGTGCTTTTGGTGGTTGCGGTTCAATAGCGGGCGATTTATCGCCACGCGGAAAGAGCTTGCCCACACCCCACAACACAGCCAACGGAATTGTGCGTGGCGGGAACGAAAACATCATGCCTTTGGTTGCCATTTTCGAAAGACCAGAGATAATGTTGATCATGTCACTGGTGCGATAGTGAATGATTGAATCCATGGCGACGATGTAATCAAATGCGCCCAATTTCGGATCGAGCATATCACCTGACAAAAATGTTATGTCCAAACCCTTTGGTAAACGCTCGCGCGCCACTTCCACAAGCTGTGGTGAAAGATCGATTGCCGTAACTTTTGCACCGCGTGTTGCTGCAGCAACAGCCAATGCACCAGTGCCGCAACCAGCATCGAGAATTGTGACTCCTTGCAAATCATCTGGCAGATAGGACAAAAGCGTTGACCGCATAGCATCACGTCCGGCCCTTACGCGCGCACGAACTCCGCTCACTGGAGCATCCGACGTCAACTTTTCCCAAGCTCCAACCGCAGTGCGGTCGAAGTAGGTTTCAATTTCTGATCGGCGTGTGAGATATTGCGAAGTCATCAATAAAGCCCCTCAATCAAAACCAAGAAAATCAAAAATATCACGATCTTTCATTGGCTTTGCGTCTTGTGGTTCTACGCCCGCCCAGAGTTGAGCTGCAAGACGCATATATTCGTTTTGCACAGCAAGAATTTCTGGTGTTTCTTCAACTTCAAAAAGGGTGCGCTTCTTAAGGCGGCTCATACGGATCGCATCAAGATCAGGGAAATGTGCCAACAGCTTTAAGCCAATCGCTTCATTGAAGCGGTCAATTTGATCTGTGTCTTTGCTGCGATTGGCAATCACGCCACCAACCCGCACCTTATAATTTTTAGCTTTTGCAGTGATAGCCGCAACGATGCGGTTCATCGCAAAAATCGAGTCGAAATCATTGGCCGTGACAATCACGGATTGATGTGAGTGCATCAGCGGAGATGCAAAACCACCACAAACCACGTCGCCCAACACGTCGAAAATCACGACATCTGTTTCATCAAGCAAATGATGCTCTTTAAGAAGTTTAACAGTCTGGCCTACTACATAACCACCGCAGCCTGTGCCTGCTGGTGGGCCACCAGCTTCGACGCACATCACACCGTTATAACCTTCGAAGACATAGTCTTCCGGACGCAATTCTTCTGAATGAAAATCGACCGTTTCAAGTATGTCGATGACAGTCGGCACCAAACGCTTGGTCAGCGTGAAGGTTGAATCATGTTTAGGATCACAGCCAATCTGCAAAACGCGCTTGCCCAACTTTGAGAAGGCAACCGAGAGATTTGAAGACGTTGTGCTTTTGCCAATGCCGCCCTTTCCGTAGACAGAAAACACCTTTGCTGTGCCAATATCCAAATTGGGATCGATCTGCACTTGCACACTTCCCGCACCATCCAGGCGCTTATGGGTGGGTGTTCTATCGAGAACCAATGTCATGCTGCGACCTCCATGGTAACGCCTTCTAATTTATCTTCTAGTTCTTCGCAGGCACGCTCTAATGCTTCTAAAGTAGCAGCATCTGGTTTCCAGTAATCGCGGCGGTGGGCTTCAAGTAAGCGGCTCACCACTTTTGCAGTTGCTGTTACGTTGAGATCGGCGAGGCGGTTACGCATCGCTTCGTCGAGCACAAATGTTTCAGATATTTTCTGATAAACCCAAGGCGAAACCTGGCCCGTGGTGGCAGACCAACCCATGGTGTTTGTAACATGCGTTTCGATCTGACGCACCCCTTCATAGCCATGCTTCAACATGCCCTCGAACCATTTGGGGTTCAAAGTGCGGGTACGGGTTTCGAGGGCTACCTGTTCATTGAGCGTGCGCACTGCACCTTGGCCAGATGTTTGATCGCCAATATAAACAGGCGCAGATTTACCACCCCGGGCGCGTTGCACGGCGCGACTGATGCCACCCAGCGTATCAAAATAATTATCCACTGTGGTGACGCCAAGTTCAACAGAGTCTAGATTTTGATAAGCCAACTCTACCGTGCCAAGCACGGAATTGAGCAACGCCTTTTGCTGTGACGGCTTTCCATTGCGACCGTAAGCAAAACTTTTGCGATTGGTGTAGGTCTCAGCAATCTGGTCTTCATCATTCCAGTTGCTGCTTTCAATCAGGTTATTGACGTTGGCACCATAGACACCATCGGCATTGCAGAACACCCGCAGGGACGCGGTTTCCACATCGCAATTATGCAGGCGTTGATGTTCAAGGGCATGTTTGCGCACGAAGTTCCTGTCAATCGGTTCATCGGCACTTGCAGCAAGGAAGCTGGCTTCGGCGATCAATTTAATTTGCAATGGCAACAAATCACGGAAAATACCCGATAGCGTTGTCACCACATCAATGCGAGGACGTGCCATCTCGGCGAGGGGGATCAGAGCTGCACCCGTCAAGCGACCGAAACTATCAAAACGGGGTTTTGCGCCCATCAATGCCAGAACTTGGCCAATGGGGCCACCTTCGTTCTTAAGATTATCCGTACCCCATAAAACGATTGCCACAGTTTCTGGCAAGGCGTTACCATCTTTGGTGTGCCGGGCCAGAAGTCGTTCTGCTTGAGCCGCGCCATCTTTCACTGCAAAAGCACTTGGTATACGGAAGGGATCAAAGCCATGTAAATTGCGCCCGGTTGGCAAAATTTCAGGGGTGCGCAAAAGATCACCACCCTGCGCAGGATGGATATAGCGTCCATCAAGTGCTGCGAGCAAACCTGCGAGTTCGTGTTCTTCACCAAGCTTAATTGCAGTGGCCGATAGCTCTTTGAAAATCGTCTCTGTTGGTTCGCCAGCTTCAAGGCCACTCAGCCCCATCGCAACGGCAACTGATTGACCGCCGACGACTGCTTCAATTGCAGCGCGCTCAGGGCGAACGCCATGTGAAGCCTCGGCAACTGCCATCAGCATATCGGCGCGTTCTTCATTGCTTGGTGTTGCACCCACAACATGGAGACCATGTGGAATGAGCGTATACTCCAGTTCAAGAATTGCAGCGCCCAATGCCCCTACACGCAAGTCTTGCTCATCATAGGGCCAAGCTGGCGTTGCATCGGCAAAATCCAATACTGAGGCCTGGGCTTGAATCAATTCAACCAGCGATGCACTCTCGCGGGTATCTTCGGGGGCCAGTTTGCGCCAGCGGTCAATTGAAGCTTTTAAATCGACGAGCCCGCGATAGAGGCCCGCATGGGCCACGGGTGGTGTGAGATAACTTATTAATGTTGCAGCACTGCGGCGTTTAGCAATCATGCCTTCTGATGGATTGTTGGAGGCATATAAATAGAGATTTGGCAGATCTGAAATCAGGCGATCTGGCCAGCAACTGCCGGACATGCCAGCTTGTTTGCCCGGCATAAATTCGAGCGCGCCATGCGTGCCGAAATGCAGCACAGCATTGGCTCCAAAATCCTCGCGCAGCCAGCGGTAAAAAGCTGAGAAGGCGTGTGTTGGGGCAAAGCCTTTTTCAAAGAGTAAGCGCATGGGGTCGCCTTCATAACCGAATGAAGGTTGAACGCCGACAAACACATTGCCAAATTGTGCACCCAAAACATGAATTGTTTGGCCGTCTGTCTGTTGCTTGCCGGGAGCCGGGCCCCACTGCTTTTCGATTGCGCCCAGCCATTTTTCGCGGCGCACATGATCATCTGTTGGAATGCGAAACGCGACATTAGCCAGTGCTCCGTAGCGATCTTTATTTCCGATAATTATTGAATCACGCAGCGCATCAATCGTTGGTGGTACATCAACTGAATAGCCGCCATCACGCATTGAGGTAAGAGTGTTGTGAAGTGATTCAAACACCGCAAGATAAGCCGCGGTGCCGGTGTTTCCCGCATTAGGAGGAAAATTGAAAATGACGATGCCGACTTTGCGGGCCGCGCGTTCACTGCGGCGCAAAGAGACCAGCTTGGAAACGCGGGAGGCCAGCATATCCGCGCGCTCACTGCACACAAATATTTCGCGGCTCTTGGAGACAGGGAATACACATGCGCGTTCGCAACCTGTGCAAGCAATTGATGAACCGTTGGAGCGGCCACCGAACACAATTGGTCCCGTTGATCCTTCAAGTTCAGGAATTGCAACCATGATTGTGCTTTCAACGGGTTGCAAGCCACGGTCTGAGGCGCCCCATTCCTCCAGAGTTTGGAACTCCAGCGGGTGGGCAGCGACATAAGGAACATCAAGTTTCGCCAAAATTGCTTCAGCGGCTTTCGCGTCATTATAAGCAGGGCCGCCCACAAGCGAAAAGCCACTCAGTGAGACGATTGCATCAACGGTGGTAACGCCATTTTTAACAAAATAGGCTTCAATCGCCGGGCGAGAATCGAGACCTGCAGCAAAGGCAGGGATAACGCGAAGGCCTTTGGCCTCGAACGCTTTAATCACCCCATCATAGTGTCCAGTATCGCGCGAAAGCACATATGAACGAAGCAACAGAAGGCCAACAGTGCCTTTAGATTTAGATGTGCCGGGCAGCTTTTTGATATCTTCGCACATCCGGTCAGGAAGGCTGGGGTGATAGATACCAACATCAGGGTAACTACGCGGGGCAGAGAGCTTAGACGTGTCACTTAGGCCAGGCACAAAGCGCGATGCCAAATAGCGAACCATATTCGCAATGTTTTCTTCGGATCCGGCCAACCAATATTGCATGGTTACAAAATAAGCTCGCACATCTTGCGCGGTGCCAGGGATGAAGCGCAGGATTTTAGGCAAGCGGCGCAACATTTTCATTTGCCGTTCGCCCGATGAACCGCTTTCAGCTTTGCTGCCTTTGAGTTTCTTGAGCAACGTCATGAAACCGCTTTGTGGGCCACCCATCTGGAAACGGCCCAGACTTGTCACTTTGATTGCTTCACCTGCCGACATAAACACAGCCAATGCTTTGCAATCGGCACGTCGTGCTTCAAGTGCTGGCATGATGGCTTGTACATGCTCTTCGATAAACAGCATGTTGGCGACAATGACGTTTGCTTTGCTGATTTCTTGCTTGCAGGCCTCAAGCGCAGCAGGGTTGGTGCTCCAATCTGAGGCTGCATGAAGTGATAATGTTAGACCTGGATATTCACGTGATAGAGTCTGTTTAACGCGAGCTACTGTTCCCGCCAAATGATGGTCGAGTGTCACAATAACACAGTGCAGAGCGCTACTTGGAGAAGTGAGCTTTGGCATCGTACAGGGTCTCGACAGTGATGTGGTTTACGCCATGATTGGCAGCATAAGTTTCAGTATTGCGGCGGGCTTTCTTTCTGACGAAGAACGGTATTTTTTTCAGTTCAGCTTCAGCATCTGGCAACCAGTTCAATGTTGCGTTAACAACATTGCCGGGTGCAGCGGTTTCTTGTTTTTGATGACCGAGATGCGAGGGGGCAGCGCCTTCATTAAACTCAAAATCATCGCGGAACATGTGGAGCAGATGTTCTTCAAGGCCCATCATCAAGGGGTGAACCCAAGTATCAAAAATGACGTTGGCACCTTCAAAACCCATATGAGGCGAAAAGCGCGCAGGGAAATCTTGCACATGAACGGGGGCAGAAATCACCGCACAAGGCACACCCAAACGTTTGGCGATGTGGCGCTCCATTTGAGTTCCAAGCACAAGGTCAGGCTGCAACTCGGCGACTTTCGCTTCTACATCCAGATAATCGTCGGTGATCAAAGCTTCGACGCCAAGTTCGGCAGCAAGTTCGCGCACGGATTTGGCAAATTCGCGGGAGTAAGTGCCAATTCCAACCACATCAAAAGCCAATTCGTTCTTGGCCATTAGAGCGGCGGCCATGGCGTGGGTTGCATCACCGAAAACAAATACGCGTTTTCCTGTCAGATAAGTTGAATCAACTGATTTTGAATACCAAGGTAAGCGGCCCTGCTCTTGGGCAATCAGTTCTGTTGCATCTAGGCCGGCAAGGGCTGCAACTTCGGTCAGGAATTTGCGGGTGGCACCTACACCAATCGGAATAGTTTTAGTGAATTTCTGATCGAAGTTTTTTTCAAGGAATCTTGCCGCGCCGTCGGACACTTCGGGGTAAAGTGAGATGTTAAAGGCCGCCTCAGGAAGTTTCACCAAGTCAGACGGTGAAGCGCTCATCGGTGCAGTGACCAAAACTTCAACACCGAGCGTAGTCAACAAGCGCTTGATTTCTACAATATCATCGCGGTTGCGGAAACCAAGCGCTGACGGACCCAAAATGTTGCAGGTATTTGCGGCACGCTTCGTGCCCGGCTTTGCAAGTGCGCGGACTAAACGATAGAAAGTTTCAGATGCGCCCCAGTTTTCTTTTTTCTGATACGCCGGAAGTTCCAACGCAATAACCGGAATTGGCAGGCCTAATGTGCTGGCTAGGCCACCCGGATCGTCTTGAATAAGTTCTGCAGTGCAGCTTGCCCCAACAATCATAGCTTCCGGTTTGAAGCGCTCATAGGCAGCGGCACAGGATGTTTTAAAAAGTTCTGCTGTGTCGCCACCTAGATCACGCGCCTGGAACGTTGTGTAAGTTACAGGTGGGCGGCGATCGCGGCGCTCAATCATCGTGAAGAGAAGATCGGCATAAGTGTCGCCTTGCGGCGCGTGTAAAACATAGTGCAGACCCATCATGCCTGTGGCCACGCGCATTGCGCCGATGTGAGGTGGGCCTTCATATGTCCAGAGGGTGAGTTGCATGGTTTTACACCGCCAGTCTTTCGGATCTAGCGATTGGGCGTGCAAAAAGCCCTGCTAAATCGCCAGCCTGTTCGTAGCCATGAATCGGCGAGAAGACGAGTTCAATTGACCATTTTGTGGTGAGACCTTCAGCCTCCAGCGGGTTGGCAAGACCTAATCCACACACAGTGATATCAGGCCGCGCTGCCCGGCAGCGATCAAGCTGCTTATCAACATCTTGGCCTTCACTCAGCATTGTGCCTGCGGGCAACAACGCCAACTCTTGTGCCATGTGCTGCGTGTGTAAATAGGGAGTTCCAACTTCAACGAGTTCCATGTCCAGTTCGCGGGAAGCAAAACGAGCCAAAGGCAATTCCAGTTGAGAATCAGGGAAGAAGAAAATGCTCTTGCCGCCCAATGATTTCTTGAATTTACTTAAAGCTAATTCAGCACGTTGGCGTGGTGCTGAAGTGACTTTTTTAAAAACTGCATCCGACACACCGAAATGAGTGGCGGCGGCTTTCAACCAGAGTGTCGTGCCTTCAGCACCGAATGGGAACGGCGCTTGCAGCGCTGCAGCACCCTTTTCTTTCAGGACACGGGCCGTATCACCCAAGAAGGGCTGCGCCATCAGAAATACGGTATTTGGCCCAATAGCAGGCATCGCATTGGAGCGGCGACCGGGTAGAAAACTTACATCAATGCCCATTTCTTCGAGATAGCGGGTAAACTGATCTTCAACAGCATCTGGCAGAGATCCTGCAATCACCAAATTAGCTTTACCCGTGTACTTCGGTAAATCTTCGGCAAGGCTGGCGAGGCAGGCGTCTTCACCTTGCGTGAAAGTGGTTTCAATTCCGCTGCCGGAATAATTCAGAACCCGCACATTGGGCAAATGCTGGCGGTTCAGGCGCGATGCAGCGCGCTTTAAATCAAGCTTAATCACTTCTGACGGGCATGAGCCCACTAGAAACAACATCCTGATTTCAGGGCGACGCTCTAAAAGGCGGTTTACCACCCGGTCTAACTCGTCATCAATATCTGCCAAGCCAGCAAGATCACGTTCATCAATAATGGCTGTTGCAAAGCGTGGTTCGGCAAATATCATCACACCTGCGGCCGATTGAACCAGATGAGCGCAGGTACGTGAACCGACCACGAGAAAAAATGCATCCTGAATTTTACGGTGCAGCCAAACGATGCTGGTCAAGCCACAAAACACTTCGCGCTGGCCACGTTCACGCAAAACAGGGGCCGTCTCACAGCCTGCGGCTTTTATGTTTTTTGCGATGATATTCACGCGCTCACCTCATTTGACTGACTGAGGCTGTGTTGCAAACGTGCCTGACGGAGCTTCCACAAAAATTGAAACGCGTTCAAAGCGTAAGTTGCATAAGCAGCAAGAGCTAAAAGCATTAAACTGTTCTGAGACAGTGCGCTGGTTATCAGAGCTGCCACATAAACAGTGTGCAGGCCTATCACCACGAAACTTATGACATCTTCCCAGAAAAAAGCTGGGGCAAATAGATATTGGCCAAAAACTTCTTTTTCCCACAGCGATCCCGTGATCATTATTGTGAAAAGAACGAGCGTTTTGAAAATAACCGAGAGATTCGCAACAAACGCACCTTCGCCAGTCGCCAAAGTTCGCAAAACTAAAATAAGGCTGATAATGAAAACGAAAAACTGAAACGCCGCTAAAACACCCTGAACCAAAGTCCACTTTGAAGAATCGCGGCGCAAGCGCTGTTCTGCACTATACAGACCCTGTCTTCCGGACTTTTGTCTCGGCATTCCCATGCTTTTCCCCGAGCCCGCTTCTGCATTAATGTGACTTGAGCGGGGCTTCGAAGTGAGATTAGACTAATTTTTGGCAATGTGTCAACTAAACTTGACGTCCAGTTCAATTGACACTATATAGAATTTACTTGACGACGTAGACGCCCCAGTCATTTTTACTTGACGTTTAAATTCACTGGTGTGAAAACGATTCGGCGGAATAGTTCAGCGACTTAGAGACTGACGTTCTGGGAGGGTCAAGCAATGTCTGATGAATTGCAATGGGTCCAAGCGCGGCAGCAGGATTCAGGAATTGAACGTATAAAATCGATAACCGAACCACTGGCACCGGCTGTGGCAAGGCCTACCGAAAGTCATTTGCAAGAATTTGCTTCTGTTATCGAAAATATAATTGTTCCAAGGCTGCTGATGAGCCACGTTAACACCAGCGCGGCGATGATGAAGGAAAAGGTTTCTCTACAAAATGTTGCGGTTACGGATTTTATTAAGCTTACAACGCAAGACGATCCTGCGGCTGCAATTGATTATGTGAGGCACTTGATGAGTAGTGGCGTTCCATTCCAAGATGTGTTGCTCGAGCTGATGGCTCCTGCGGCGCGTGTTCTTGGAGAGCGCTGGGAGGAAGATCAGGCCAGCTTTGTTGAGGTTGCGCTTGGTGTATCCCGTATGCACCGAATTTTGCGCGAGTTTGATGGCGTACCATCACATTTATGGAGCAACGCAGGTTTCGGTCGACATGCACTGCTGTTGCCAACTCCGGGCGAAAAGCATTCTTTTGGCTTGCGCTTGGTGCAAGAATTTTTGCTCCGGGAAAGCTGGACAGTTACAAACAATCCGGTCAACGATGTTGAAGAATTGGGCTTTCTTGTAGCTCAGGAACACTTCGACATTGTCGGCCTATCACTGAGTGGTCAAACCGTAGTAGAACCATTCATGGAGTCAATTCGGATCGTTCGAAAAAAATCAAGGAACCGCAAGGTGAGAATTATTGTTGGCGGTCATCTTTTTGTCGAAAAACCCGAGTTAATAGAGTCATGTGGTTCAGATGCCTACGCCGTAGATGCGCCTGCAACAGTTCGAATTGTAAATGGTTGGGCAAATCAATTGTCTGCTCCAACCTGAAAGGAAGTTTATTTTGAATATCAATGTGGGTTCTTCGAGTTATCTGCCTTACAACCCTGCGATAGGTTTGCAAGACCCAGCTTTGGTGGCATCTATTCTCGCGTCGGCAGTCGATGTCACGATCCTCATGAATGCTGAAGGCGTGATATGCGAACAAGTGATTGCTGGAGCGGATTTGCCGCGTAATATGTTCACGGGTTGGCCTGGGAAATCCCTATATGACACGGTTACCGTTGAAAGCCGTCCGAAGATAGAACAGCTTTTGGGTGAGGCCGGAAACGGCATGCCGCGTTGGCGTCAAGTTAATCATCCTTTGCTTGGTGGCTTGGATGTTCCAATTAGCTATAGTGCGGTTAAAGCAGGACCACAGGGCCATATCATAGCCATTGGCCGCGATATGAGCACAGTCTCGCAATTGCAGCAGCGCTTGCTTTCAGCAGAACAGGCTGTTGAACAGGAATATCAAAGACTGCGGAATTCTGAAACGCGGTTCCGCGTTTTGCTCCAATCTGCAACGGATGCCATTATGATTGTGGATGCGCGATCAGGTCGGGTGGCGGAATGCAATCCTGCTTCAGCAATTTTGTTAGGCCGTTCATTGAAGCGCATCGAAGGGGCTAGTTTTGAAGATGTTTTTGGCCCAGAAGACTGGGCTGATGTGAAGGTCGCATTAGAAAATTTGCGTAATGCTGGCCGCACGGATGACATCGTGTTGCGTCCGTCGCAAGATCGGCAACAGGCAGTTCTTTCGTTCAGCATGTTCCGTCAGGAAAATTCAACTTACTATCTGCTTCGTATGGTTCCCCATGCGGTTGGAACTTCAGCTGTCATTTTGCCCAAGGCGCAGTCTAAAGTCGTCAAGATTATTAGCGAAATGCCTGATGGATTTATCGTGACGGATACCGATATGAAAATCTTGACTGCCAACTCGGCTTTCCTTGAGCTCGTTCAACTCGCGTCCGAAGAACAAGCCCGAGGCATGACATTGGACAATTGGTTAGGGCGGCGCGGTGTTGACGTTGGATTGATGGTTAGTCAACTCGAACTCAAAGGTGAAATCCGTAATTTCCATACCATTGTTAGAGGACAATTTGGTGCTGTTGAAGACGTGGAAGTTTCAGCAGTCGCGGTCACAGAAGGCGAGACGCCTTGTTTTGGTTTTTCTCTGCACCATATCAGTCGTCAAAAGGCAAATAATACGAAACAAGACCAAAGTTTATTGCGGTCTGTTGATGAGTTCACAAAGCTCGTCGGTAAAGTTCCACTCAAGGAGTTGGTTCGTGAGTCGACAGATATTATTGAAAGGTTGTGCATTGAAGCCGCACTCCAAATGAATGGCGACAATCGTGCAGGTGCTGCAGAAATGCTCGGCCTTTCGCGGCAAAGTCTTTATGTGAAGCTGCACCGTTATGGCATCGACGATATGGGGCTGACTGAAGCTGCAAATTGACGCCAAAAAGTGTAAATCTTAATTGACACTTTAAAGCGATGGCTTTATCTTTTTTTGATGAACCAATCTATTGCTACCTCTCCTCCAGCGTTTACAAAAAGTTTGCGAGCAAGCCTCGAACTTTTGAAGCCTGTCACTTGGTTTGCACCCATGTGGGCGTATGGTTGTGGCATCGTATCTTCGGGAGTTTCTGTTCAAAATCATTGGTGGACATTGTTTGCTGGGATTGCTCTTTGTGGGCCATTGGTGTGCGGAACTTCGCAAGCGTGTAACGATTGGTATGATCGCCATGTTGATGCCATCAACGAACCAAATCGTCCGATTCCTTCTGGCAGAATTCCTGGACGTTGGGGTCTCTACATTGCGATGGTATGGACAGCTTTGTCATTGCTTGTTGCTTTCACTTTGGGTGTCTGGGTTTTCTATGCGACCATTTTGGGCCTAGCTGTCGCATGGGCCTATAGCGCTCCGCCGCTTCGACTAAAATTGAATGGCTGGTGGGGCAACAGCGCTGTTGGACTTTGTTATGAAGGCCTGCCGTGGTTTACGGCTACTGCGGCAATGTTGGTCACTAGGCCGCCCAATGAGGTGATCTATCTTGCGCTACTCTATAGCGCAGGCGCGCATGGCATAATGACTCTCAATGATTTTAAAGCCGTAGAAGGTGACCGACAAATGGGCATTGGTTCTTTGCCTGTGCGCTTAGGCGAGTCCAATGCAGCCAAGCTTGCATGCGTTGTGATGGCCCTGCCCCAAATAGTGGTAATCGGTCTATTGTTGAATTGGGACAGGCCTCTTTACGCTTCAATCATAGCAGTATCTCTTGCAATGCAAATGTTGTGCATGTTGCGCCTTGTGAAAGACCCAAAGAAATTTGCGCCGTGGTACAATGGGACGGGTGTTACACTCTATGTTCTTGGCATGTTGACGTCGGCCATTGCTATTCGTGGAGGGCTTTGATGGCTGAGAAGAATTTAGGATGGGTTGGAATTGCAAGACTTGGTCTCGTCCAAACTTCGTTGGGCGCTATTGTTGTTTTGACCACTTCAACAATAAACCGCGTGATGATTGTGGAGCTATCATTCCTCGCCATTATTCCCGGTCTTTTGGTGGCTTGGCATTATGCTTTGCAAGTTTTGCGCCCACGTTGGGGCCATGGCTCAGATAATGGCGGCAAGCGCACGCCTTGGATAATTGGTGGAATGGCAATTTTGGCATTCGGTGGATTACTTGCCGCCGTTTCGGTCTGGCTTGCCGCAAGTCTGTTTTGGGCGGGAATTGCATTAGCTGCAATCGCCTTCACTTTGATTGGCATTGGTGTAGGTGCTGCGGGTACGTCCTTGTTGGTGCTCTTGGCTGAAACTGTGGAGCAAGAAAGACGCGGTGCTGCCGCAACAGTTGTGTGGACCATGATGATCGCGGGCTTCATACTCACGACGATTTTAGCAGGACATTATTTAGACCCTTTCTCGTTGCCTAGGCTCGTTGCTGTTTCCGCAACCGTAACCATAACTGCTTTTTTTGTCAGCGCTTGTGCGGTGTGGGGCATTGAAAATACCCACAATAAAATAACTGCAGAAAAGAAAGCTTCGGAAAAGATAAATTTCAACGATGCATTGAAAGATGTCTGGCAAGATAGGGATGCACGGCGCTTTGCAATTTTTATATTTAGCTCGATGTTGGCTTACAGTGCTCAAGATCTCATTCTTGAACCATTTGCCGGCTTTATTTTTAATCTGACGCCTGGCCAAACCACCTCTTTGTCTGGAACGCAAAATTCTGGAGTGCTGATTGGTATGTTGATGGTTGGTTTTGCTTCTTCATTTGCAGGGCGCTTCAAGATTTTGACGTTGCGCAATTGGACAGTGTTTGGGTGTCTGTGTTCCTCGCTAGCTTTAATTGGCCTGGTAGCGGCAGCTAAGCTGGGCGAGACGTGGCCTCTTAAATTGAACGTTTTTGCACTTGGTTTTTTTAACGGGATGTTTGCTGTGGCGGCAATCGGATCGATGTTCAGTGCCGCTGCGGGGCAATCTTCGCGAGAAGGCATTCGCATGGGTCTATTTGGAGCATCACAAGCAATCGCATTTGCAGCGGGCGGTTTTATGGGGACGGTGATTGTCGATATTCTAAAATTTTTCACACATTCGAACAGCATAAGCTATGGTGCGGTGTTTGGGTTAGAGGCTGGGCTCTTTATCTATTCGGCCCTGCTTGCGATGCGTTTAGGTGGCCGAGATGTTGCAACTGCCAATCCACTTGTGCTTGCAGCTCAACATGACTTGGGATGAGCTCAATGACCGAGACATATGACATCATCGTTGTTGGCGGTGGACCAGCGGGGGCAACGACTGCACACATCACGGCTAAGCATGGTAGCCGCGTTTTGCTTCTTGATCGCGCAGGCCGTATTAAACCTTGTGGCGGCGCTGTTCCGCCGAGACTGATCCGTGACTATGATATCCCAGCTGAATTGATTGTTGCACGCATTGATGCTGCCCGCATCGTATCGCCCACTGGCCGGCTTGCCCATATGCCAGTCGAAGGAAGTTATGTTGGCATGGTGGACAGGCAAGATTTTGATGAGTATTTGCGAGACCGCGCCTCAAAGGCTGGTGCTGTCCGCGAAACAGGCACTTATTCTAAGTCAAGCCGTGATGATGACGGTATTTTGCGTATTCATTATTTAATCAAAGACGGTAAAGAAAAATCGGCTCGTACTAAACTTGCAATTGGTGCTGATGGGGCTTTGTCTAAACTCGGTCGTGATCACATCGCGAACGCTCATAAAACCAAGCTCGTATTTGCATATCATGAAATTGTTGAACGCCCTGAAGCGACCGATACGTATTCCTCTGATCGCTGTGATGTTTATTACAATGCGCGCTATTCGCCAGATTTTTATGCATGGGTTTTTCCACACGGCAAAACGGCAAGCATTGGGACAGGCAGCGCCCACAAAGGTTTTGCACTTCGTGATGCAGTTGCAAAGCTGAGAAGAGATGCAGGACTTGAAAGCAGTAAGACCATTCGCAAAGAAGGTGCTCCTATTCCTTTGAAACCCTTAAAGCGCTGGGACAACGGTCGTGATGTTTTGCTGGCCGGAGACGCAGCAGGTGTTGTAGCGCCTGCTTCTGGTGAAGGCATATATTACGCGATGCTGGGCGGAGAATTGGCCGCAGATACCGCACTGGCTTTTTTGCAAACGGGTGATGCGCGCGTTCTTGCTCAAGCGCGAAGACGCTTTATGCGCGCCCATGGAATGATCTTCCGCGTGCTCGCCGTGATGCAACATTTTTGGTATGGTAATGATGCACGGCGCGAGCGCTTCGTGAGCATGTGCCGCGATAAAGACGTGCAGCGTTTAACTTGGGCTGCATACACCGAAAAGAAATTGCAAAAGGCGGGTGCCATGGCTCATGCACGAATTTTCTTTAAAGACATGGCACATCTTTTGGGAATTGTAGCCCCGTGATTCCGACCACCGCATTTTATCAAGCGCTGCTGGGCGGAATTTTATTTTGCACTGTCTTGGGCATCGCCGGAGGTCTGCTGACCAAGCTTTCGCCGTGGTATTATGCACTGCGGCAACCCTCTTGGAAGCCCCCGGATTGGGCCTTTGGGCCTGTGTGGACGAGTATATTTATCTGCCTCAGCTTTGCCATTGCATACGCTTGGGATGCCGGCGGTCAGACACAGCGTATGAACATTGTTTGGGCGGTTGCGAGCAATGGAGTTTTAAACGCTGCATGGAGCGCTATCTTCTTTACCTACCAGAAACCGAAGCTCGCATTATTTGAGTTGTTGATTTTTTGGCTGAGCATTGTTGTATTGATTTATGTTTTAGGGGGCGTCTCTCGCATCTCGCTTTATCTCCTACTGCCCTACATTACATGGGTTACGATTGCTGGTATTCTCAACTTTAAAATTGTGCGGCTTAACCCATGATGCTCCAGCTAGATGACATAATTGGTTCAGGCTTTATCACACTGGTGATTTTGTCGATCTTGGGAGCTGAAGCACTTTTTTATATATTTTATCTGAGACGACTGCGTGGAATGCTGGCGACACTGGCCGCAGGTGCCTGTCTTGTTATAGCGTTACGCGCTGCTCTGCTTCATCATAGCTTGGATGAGCTTGCGCTGTTTCTGGGTCTTGGTTTTGTTTTTCATGTTTTGGAGGTTTGGCAATGGTTGAAAATGTCAAAGCGCCAACAACCGTAACCGCACTTCACGGCAGAAAACGGACGAGCGAAAGCGCTCAAAACAATGGCGACATTGAACAACGCAAGAAAGATCATATTGAAATTATACTTTCGGGCAAAGCAAGGCACGAACATAACAGTGGGTTTGGCGGAATCGCATTTGTTCACGATGCACTGCCCGAACTTGATATTTGCGACATTGAAATTTCCACTGTATTTTTGGGTAAAAAGCTCAAACTGCCATATCTGGCTTCATCAATGACCGGGGGGCCAGACCAAGGCGGAGTTATCAACCGCAATATAGCGGAGGCCGCACAAACCATGGGATTTGCCATGGGTGTGGGCTCGCAGCGCATAGCCCTTGGTGGCGGAAGCGGACATGGCCTCGACAATGAGGTTCGCCGCATCGCGCCTGATATTGCGCTTTATGCAAATTTAGGCGCGGTGCAGCTTGTACAAGGTATGAGTGTTGATGATGCACGCCGTGCCGTTGATGCGATTTCGGCCGATGCTCTGATCCTTCACCTCAATCCTTTGCAGGAAGTTCTGCAACAAGGCGGTGACGTAAATTGGAAAGGTGTTTTGGGTGCTATCGAAAATGTTTGCCGCCAACTCGGTGTTCCAGTCATTGCAAAGGAAGTAGGTGCAGGCATCAGCGTGGATGTGGCAACGAGACTTCAAAATGCTGGAATATCGGCCATTGATGTGGCGGGCACTGGTGGATCCAGTTGGGCCGCCGTTGAAGGTTTGCGCCGTGCCGATTCTCAAGGCCAAAGTCTGGGTGAAGTTTTTCGCAATTGGGGCATCCCAACAGCAGAATGTTTACAGGCGGTTCACACTGCGATTCCTAAGATGTTACTGATTGCATCTGGCGGAATCCATGATGGATTAGATGGTGCAAAAGCTATCCGCCTTGGGGCTACTCTTGTAGGCCAGGCGGGGGCACTTTTACGCGCCGCAACATTGGGGCCAGAACAGGTGATTACTCATGTGGCGGCGTGGGAAAAGGCATTGCGCATCGCCTGTTTTTGCACTGCGTCAAAAAATCTGGCTGAATTGCGGAATGCGCCACTCCGTCTTCCGGAGCGTGATCCATAAAAAAATATTCGCGTAATATTAATTACATAATTACTCCACAATTCCGATCCAAACTTAACTCTCTTACATAAATGAGGACTAAAATGACCAAAATATTTACCACAGCTCTTTTGGCCAGCGCAATGCTGGCATCAGTAAGCTCGATTGCTTCTGCAGCAGAAATCGTTGTTAATCTTTTGAACAAAGGTGCCGATGGCACTGTAATGGTTTTTGAGCCGGGGTTTGTCCGCGCAGCTGTTGGTGACACAATCAAGTTTGTGCCGGTGGATAAAGGGCACTTTGTGCAAGGCCTGCCTGCCATGTGGCCAGAAGGCGTCGCTGACGTCAAGGGCAAGGTAAACGAAGAGCTGGATTTTAAGGTCGATAAGGAAGGTTTCTACGCTTTCAAATGTGCGCCTCATTTTGCCATGGGCATGGTAGCACTTATTCAAGTTGGCAAGGCGCCGGTCACTGATGCAATCAAAGCAATCAAAGTTCCCGGCCCTGCTGCAAAGCGCATAGAAGCAGATTTGGCCCTAGCTGCAGCGCCTTGATCTAAAATTACTTAAATTTAATAAAACGCCCGGCACATCGTGTCGGGCGTTTTGCTTTCTGTCAGTTGGTTGCGGGTCGCTGAGCAGACATGCTGGTGCAACCCGCAAATGCACTTAAGGAAGAGTTGAAGGCGCGTTCATTGGATAAGGCTCGCCGGTGGAGAGGCCGTGTTTAATACCCCAGCTATACCAATCGTCAACCACTGTGCCTGTGAGTAATATACCAATGCCTCCGGCAATTGGACATAGAACTGCAAACCACCATGCCCAGCGATGTATAGATTCCATCGTTGCGTTAAACCCCATGGTCCAGCGCCAGAAGAGGGCTGCGCGTTCCGAAGCGGTACCGCGGTCAACGATCTGTTCAATTTCGCGTTCGCCACCGTAACGTGAAACAGCAAGTATGGTTGCAGCATGCATAGCAAAGAGCAATGCTGAGCCATACAGGAAAGCAATGGAGATCATGTGGAAGGGATTATAAAACAAGTTTCCGTAGCTCACTGAAAAATTGTTCGTCCATTCCAAGTGTGAGAAGATACCAAAAGGCACTGCTTCGCTGAAATTGCCCATAAGTAAAGGGCGGATAAATCCAAGCACCAAAAACAACCATATGGCCGCTGCGAATGCATATGACACATGAGTGCCCATACCAAGCGCCCGTGCCCTGCGATACGTGCGTGCCCACCACATCAACACAGATGCCGTCAGGAAGAAGCCCGCGATTTGCCACCAGCCGCCTTCCTTTAATGGTGCAAGGCTCAAACCATATTTCGCAGCTGGTGGATTGAGCGTTAGCCAGAAGAAGTGCTTCACGAACTCGATGGGGCTCCAATTCACTGATGCCAGCATATTGAGACCGATAATTTCGATCGCAACAAAAAAGCAAATCATTGAGGCTAGCCCCAGAAATCCAAGATAAAAGGGGCCGACTTGTGCATCACCAATTTTACCGAGCAGCCTGCTGAAAAATGGCGTGCCTTGCCTTGTAAAATTGGTGTGCCGGAGCGGCACTCCCATATCTGCTGGCCCATGGACCTGAACGCGCGTAAAGATATTTTGATATTCGTACATGTATGCCTCCGTCTAGGACCAAATTGGAAGTTCAAGCCACCAGTTCCACCATTCAGGCCAACTGCCTGCATAGACGGGACCACTGATGATAATGCAAACCGCACCCCAAAACGCAGCACTGAGAGCAATGAAAAGACCCAGCCTGTGGATGCCAAGAGTACCGATAGAATAACCGATGAAATCGCGGAAATAGGCATTCTCATGTTCAGCCGTTTTCACTGGCTCGCCTCTTTGCGGATTGGTTGCTGACAGGACCAGGGACCCATGCAAGGCCAGAGCAAAACAGGTGACGAAAAAGAAGCTAACCGCAATCATATGCGCAGGATTATAATGGAAATTCGCATAACGATAGCCTGTGTTCGAAACCCATTCGAGATGGCTCATGAAACCATATGGGAAACCATTACCCCATGCGCCCATCAAAATAGGTCTAAATATGTTGAGAGTAACGAAAGCGAGAATAGCAACACCAAAAGCAATCGGTACATGAAGCCCCATTCCCAGTTTACGGCAAATTTCAACTTCGCGCAGCCCCCACGATGAAAACGCGCCAAATGCACAGAAAGTGATCATTTGCCAAAAACCACCTTCTCGGAGTGGTGCTAGGCTCAAACCATATTTTAAATCAGGTGGAGCTATGTTGATCTGAAATAAATTCCAAGTTGCCCCTTGCGATGCCGCATAAGCGATCATCGCGATGCCGATCAGCGTAAAGAACATACCGGTCACACCAAAGAAGCCTACAAAAAAAGGTCCGACCCAAAAATCAAAAAGATCTCCGCCGAGCAGTGTTCCACCACGGACGCGATATTTTCGTTCAAAGCTCAGCAATGCCATCGCAATTCTCCGAAATCAAAATGAAAGGTAGTCTGCGGGCGGGCGTTAACCCGTCCCGCCCGCAGAATTTGAGCGTTCACTGTTAAGCGACCATCTCAGTTACTTGAACATCTAAAGATGCTGCCTTCCGCGGCCCTTCAATCCAGTTGAAGCGGCTCGTAGACAACAAAATGAAATGGATGATGATAGCCAAGACGAACAGGAAGGTGAACAAAGCCACCAAAGTCCGGCGTGGATCAAACATTAGCCAAATGCGCCACATGTTGTTTTTCTCCTCAAACCAATTCTGCCGTCGGCTGAGTAGCCGCAGGCATGATGTTTTCTATTTGTGAAGTTTTGTAGCCATCGACCCCTGGCAGCCACGGACGCCATTGCCACACGAGAAAATGCGCGATAATCGCGATTACCGTGAAGATAATGAAGCTCGTAACGAAGATACCATGGAACTCTCTGGCTTCCGCTTCGGTGAGACCTGACATGCTGCCAGATCGGTTATTATCAGCCATGTTTCGTACTCCGGCTGGGCCTCTTTCGAGACCAATTACCCCGGCAATCCCCGGAGCGAGATTTCATCCAGCTTCCCGGATGAAAGGCGAACCGTTCAATCTTCACATGAAGGCGAACGGAATTGAGTTATAAGCAGCACAACGTGTAGCCGCAAAAACCGTGCGCTGATCGCGCCCCCAGTTCCAAGGCAAAACACGTTTTATGATTGTGGTGACGAAGAACGCCGGTAAAGTAAGAGCCAACAGAACTTTAAATTCGAGTTCGCCATCTTTACTTTTATGCTTTGACGATACGGTCATAATCTTCACCCTCTCTTTGAATTCAATTCACGCCAGCCAACACATGACTGGCCTTTAAAACATCTTGTTCTTCGACTCGCCCAGCTTCTGACGAACGGGCCAGTCGCTCAGCGCTGTCGCGCAATTTTTTAGCAGCCGAAATGCGCACCAAAATGGGCTGCTTTTCAACTATTTCGTCTAACATGGCCCGTGCTTTGTCGCTCCAATCGATCATCCGATTGCTTGTTGCAGGTGTGGCATCAACCTTGTCCAACTCGGTTCCCAGAGGAATGATGTTAAACAACATATCAAACAGCCCGTTGCAGACTTCTTGAATGATGTAAGTGGCGCCGGAATAACCCATGAAAGGCGTTCCGGTATGACGGCGAATAATGGCACCTGGAAATGAAGCCGGAATATAAGCGCTTTTTGCACCTGCTTCTGCCACATACATACGCTCATTAAAGGAACCAAATAAAATCAACGGCGGTGAGTCTTTGATCATCTTGCGAACGTTTGCATTGTCAGTCTTGGCACCAGCAACCCGCGAGACTGCAAAATTGCAAGGCAAGCCCATTTCTTCTTCGAGAAAATTCCGCACACCGCGTGCATATGTATCGCTGGCCACAATGCCGAAACTAGCGGTGCCGAAAAAGTCCTGTGTCACTGAGCGCCACAAGTCCCACAGCGGCTTAATGGTCGTGTGCTTTTCACGCTCAATGAATGGTTCTGGATCAAGGCCCAAAAGCTCGCCCAGTTTGCGCAAGAATTTAGTGGTCGAATGCAAACCAATCGGGGCTTGCAGATAGGGCCGGTCTAATTGTTCACAAAGATTCCTGCCAAATTCGCGGTACATACAAATGTTCACATCCGCATTTGCAAGACGTGGAACTTCAGCCAAATGACTGCCCATTGGGAATGAGAGGTTTACTTCGGCACCGATACCTTCAACCAACCTGATAATTTCTGTGAGATCGGATGGTGAATTGAAAGTTCCGTAAATTGTGCCGATGATATTGACACGGGGTTTTTCGCCTTCAGTCTTTGGCTTCCTCTGCGTCGCATTCTTTTTCTTTGCACCGAACTCTGTCCACAACCACATCAAGGCACGGTCAGCACTTTGCCATTGGTCTTCATCAATGGTGCGCGGCAGGAAGCGCTGAATTCCTGTTCCTTGCGGTGTTACACCGCCACCAATCATTTCAGCAATGGAGCCTGTAACAACGACGCTCGGCAAACCAGGATCAAGCGTTTTGTGGGCGCGGCGCATCGCACCTTCAGTGCCATGTTGACCGAGTTCTTCTTCGCCAAGACCCGTGACAACAATCGGAAGTTCGTGGGGCGGCAGAGCATCTGTGTAATGGAGCACTGATGTTACCGGTAAATTTTCACAACCCACCGGACCATCAATTATGACTTGCAAACCTTTAATGGCAGAGAACACATAAACTGCACCCCAGTATCCCCCTGCTCTATCGTGATCAAGAACCAGCATGGTTATGTCCCCACCGATTCTTCGGCTTTGGCTTTTGCTGCCAACATGCCTGCATATTTTTTCTTAAACTCAGGGCGATCGACTGGCACATCGCGCCAAATGCCAGCGGTGTGACCTGCGCCTACGCCCTCAAAGAAATTGCTCATCTCGTCAAAGCGATGTTGGTTTCCAATTGCGGCCATTATCACTTGCGCGAGTGAGCCCGCACCAGCAGGGCCCATCAATGGCCGTGCTGAAATAAGATTGGTGAAATAGAGAGATGGAATTGAGAGTGACTTGGCCTTTTGCACCACCGGTGTCGTACCAATAGCAAGGTGAGGGCGATGTTCCAGCATTGCTTGAATGTCGTTTTCAAGTGAGGCTCTGAACTGCACATGAACACCGCGCTGTTCAAGCCAAACACGATCTGGATCAGACCAAACGGTGCGAGGGCATGCCGTGCCGACATAAGGTACATCGGCACCACTTTCGATGAGCAGACGCGCCACCAAAAGCTCTGAGCCTTCATATCCAGAAAGCGTGATGCGGCCCTTAATTGGTTTTGCCGAAAGCGCACCTTTAATCGCGGGCAGAATTGCATTTTGCGCAGCGGCGCGTGCTTCAGTTGAAATGCCACATGCGTTGCCAATCGCTTCAAGCCAATCGGCTGTGCCGTCATAACCAACGGGAGCAGACCCCACCACTTTGCGGCCTGCGGCCTCAAATTCGCGGATGCTTGCAGTATAGAAAGGATGAATGGCGGCGACTGCCGCACAATCAAAGGCAGCAAATAATTCGCGCCATTCGCGTGTTGGAACCACAGGTCCGGCAGCAAGCCCCATCGGGGCTAACATGCGGCCAATCATGATGGGATCGACCGGGAACATTTCGCCAAGCATCGTGATGGTCGGCAATTCAGCTTTGGTGCGTGGGCGCGCTACGGGGCCACTGCGAATTTCGCCAGCAGCATACTTTAGCATAGCACCAGACAAAACGTCTTTGGCCTCAGCATGAGTGGGAACGCCAAACCCTGGCACGTCAATGCCAATGATGCGCACGCCGTTGATTTCTTTGGGAAGCAATTGCAATGGCACGCCAGATGCCGTGGGTACGCAAAGGTTGGTAACGACAATTGCATCATAGTCTTCTGGTTTGGCCATCGCAAAAACAGCTTCGCGAATGTCTTCAAATAATTTACCAGTAACCAAAGATTCTGAATTGAAGGGAACATAGCCCACACTGCGCTTTGCACCATAAAAATGTGATGTAAACGTTAGTCCGTAAACGCAGCAGGCCGATCCAGAAAGAATAGTCGCGGTGCGGCGCATTCTAAGGCCAACGCGCAGCGAACCAAAAGCTGGGCACATGCTTTGTGGCTGATCATGAGGGCCAACCGGATAATCTTTGGCGTATTGTTCCAGTATCTCCGATTTGCCAGCTTTGGTGGCTGCAGCGAGCAGCTCAATTTTGTTATTGCATGAACCATCTGACGACGCATTAATCGGCATTGCTGGCGCTTGTGACGCTGGCATTCTTTCCGATGTGTCAATCAAATTAGTCAAAGCATCATACCTCGTCGTAAATCACTTCGAGTGACGTTTTTTGCGTGAGTGTACCGCCGCACATATCTTCTTGGCTTGCGGGTTGAAGTACCACATCTCGGCCCGTGATATCGCTCGAGAACAGATTCAGCAGACCGTCTTGCGTCAAAGGTGTCGGACGCATCGGTTGCGCCTCACCAACATTAATCGCCAGCATTTCGAACAATGGCCCCCACTCGCTTGTGTTGGTGCCAATGATTTCGTAGTTCGCACTTTTTTTGCGGATATCATCATTTGCTGGAATTGAAGCCAGTACAGGGATGCCAACTTTTTCAGCAAATGCTTGCGCTTCACCGGTTCCATCGTCTTTGTTAATAACGATTCCAGCCACGCCTACATTGCCGCCGAGTTTACGGAAATATTCTACAGCGGAGCAAACGTTGTTGGCCACATAAAGTGATTGGAGATCATTTGATCCCACAACGATGACTTTCTGACACATGTCGCGCGCAATCGGCAAACCAAACCCACCGCAGACAACGTCGCCTAAAAAGTCAAGCAGCACATAGTCAAAACCCCATTCATGAAATCCAAGTTTTTCGAGAAGTTCAAAACCATGAATAATGCCGCGTCCACCGCAACCGCGACCCACTTCTGGGCCACCCAATTCCATAGCGAACACGCCATCGCGCTTGAAGCAAACGTCCCCAATCTTCACTTCTTCGCCAGCTAGTTTTTTCTTGGCTGACGTTTCAATAATCGTGGGGCATGCTCTGCCGCCGAATAACAATGATGTGGTGTCGCTCTTTGGATCACATCCAATCAGCAACACGCGTTTTCCGGTCTGCGCCATCATGTAAGAAAGATTGGCAAGTGTAAAACTCTTGCCAATGCCACCTTTTCCATAAATGGCAATCACTTGGGTTTCTTTTTTAATTTCACCTGTATGCACAGGATCTGGTTCAATGGCCGCCTCGGCTTTCAACTGCTCTGCAGCGGTTAAAAAACTATGATTGAGGGAATTCATTGAAACGTTCTCCAATCAAGCACCATCTTCAAGCACTCGGTATTTCTAAATGCAGTGTCATAAGCTGAAGCAGCCTGAGAGGCTGCGTTACGATGAGTGATTATCCCGTCAAGTGAGAGCTTTCCGCTCAAAACCAATTCCACTGCCGTTTGCAAATCCTTTGGCTCCCATTGCGCAGCGATGCGAATTGAAGCTTCCCGCATAAAAGCAGGTGGAAAAATGAAATGCAGCGGTTCAGAATAAAAGCCCGCCAAGATAATTTCACCATGGCGGGCCAAATGCATCATGGAAACGTCTAAAATATTGGTGTCGCCACTGGCATCAACAATACAGGCGTAATCCTTACGTGTGTCTGCTGCGGGATCAATGACACAATATTCCGTCACGCCATTGCGACGCTCGGCATTCATCTCCCAAACTGTCGGCGTGCCACCCAAAGCTTGAGTGATCCGTGCGATCAAGCGTCCAACAACGCCATGCCCGATGATGAGCTCCGGCAATTTACCTAACACGACGGCATGATGTGCAGTTGCAGCTAAAGCCAATAACGTTCCGTTCTCACCAATAGATTCGTCAATCTTGGTAAGTTTGGTCGGGGCAATTGCGATGCGGCTAGCAGCACCACCAAACAGCCCGCGAACAGCACCATAGCAACTGGCACCGGGCACAAAAACCAAATCACCTTCAGAAAAGCCTGAATTCGAAGGAGCATTGGCGACCCGAGCAACAGTTTCATAGCCAGGCACCAATGGATAACCCATTCCCGGAAAGGTCGGCATGTCACCGGTCCAGAGCAAGCGCTCCGTACCGGTGCTGATGCCGCTAAAGTTCACATCCACGATGGCGTGGGGTCCATCGGGCGGAACCAACGGGAGGGACTGGAGCGCGAGACGACCGGGAGACGTAAAAACGACAGCTGTAGTATTCATCTCGCTCCCTCCCTTCCCCTTAAAGTCTTGTGTCACGTTTTCGGACTACTTAATGTGTAAGCTTAACTTGACACTTTTAAATGTCAATTGCTTTTTACAGTTTTTGTCAGATTGTGTGCAAAGTCATCAAGCCTGTAATAAGGGGTAAGCTCGTCGTCCAGACTTTGGGACGGCCAAAACCCGCCTTTGCAGCGAGTTCTGCGATTTCTCTGGGGGTTCTTGTGCGCCCCTGACCCATGGCCGTGAAATAGAGGTTGAAATACGCATCAGTTACCGACGCGTTGGCGACGTTGCCAGCGAAGGGCTCGGCAATCAGCAAAGTAGTATGAGTCGAGCAAACCGACCTGATATTGCGCAAAGTTGCTAGAATCAGATCATCGTCATGGTCATGCACCACCCGCACCAACGAAATCAAATCCATGCCTTGCGGCAAACCATCGCGTCGAAAATCGCCTGCATGTAGAAACAGTTTAGGCGACTTTGAACTTTCTTCGGCCAAACTGATGACGCCTTGCAGGTCGAAAAGATGGAGCGCAAGCTGCGGATTTTCTCGGCCGACCGCCCGCAAAAACGCACCTGAGCCTCCCCCGACATCGAGAATATTTTTGTGTTTTTTGAAATTATAAGAACCCAATATCTGTTGAGACACGGCCTCTTGTGATGCTGCCATCAACTCTGAGTAACGTTGCTTGTCCGATTCGCCGTCTTCATAAGTCCAATAGCTGCGCAAACCGTTCGGCACAGACTGGCCTTTCAGCAGTGCAACAGGGTCTTCCAAATCGCGATAAAAATATTTGTGATGCTCGACAAACCGCATGATCCACGGCTGTGCCAGAAGTGCTGCGCCGTGGGGGCCAAGAATTACTTGTTTTTTGTCCCACTCCAAAATATCCAAAGCAACAGCAGCGCGCACCAAAATGTCGGTCTTGGTTTCTGTCAGCCCAATCTTGAATCCAAGCTGTTCAGAAGAAATTCCATTCTGCCCTACATACTCCAACACGCGCAGTAATACGCAAGCATACAGCACTTGCGAATATGAAAAACCCGCCAAAAGATTGAATAATTCGCGCGATTTGGCTCTCGCAACTGGGCGCGTCAAAGGGAAACGCTGGGCAAAAGCTAAAAATTTCGGGTCAGCGAGTAGCCGGTTTCGAAAGCGGAGGAAAAAACTAGGCGGCGCCACGGTGAAGCTGTTTTGGCACCATGGAACGAGACACAGCTACAATTTGCTGGCCCAGTGCAGAGCGACCTGGACAATCAGGAATGCTACCAACAACACGGGCAAGCAAATTATCTAAATGTTGCACTGCGCCATCAAATCCAAGTGTTGAAACCATGTTGGGTAAACCGTGGGCTGCGTCTTGGCCCGTTGGCTTACCAATTTCTCCAGAAACGCCCGCAACATCGCGTAGATCGTCAGCAACTTGAAAGGCTTCACCAATGAGCATTCCCAAATTTCTCCATGGTTGAGGGTCGCGGCCTGAAGTGACGGCACCCACCATTGTGCAAGCTGCAAACAAGGCACCTGTTTTGGCGCGCTGATAATTTACTAAGTCCATACTATCTTCACATTCCCACGCTTGGCCAGCACAAATGCCATGAGGCGCACTGGCGGCTTGAGCCACGATGCGGGTGATCTGCGGGAAGTTTGCGGTTGCGGCGAAGGCTTCAACAATCAGCGCATCACCTGCCAGAACTGCAAGCCGTTCACCAAATTCGACATGCACCGAAGGTTTTCCACGCCGGTAAGCTGCGCCATCAAAACAGGGCAAATCGTCATGCACAAGTGAGGCACAATGAAGAAGCTCAATTGCGCAAGCTCCTGCCATCGTAGCGACAGGATCGGCACTGCCACAGGCATAAGCTACAGCTTGCAATAGTTTTGGCCGAATGCGTGCGCCACCCGGAAAGACGGCGTAATGCAAAGCGCTGGCAAATTTCGGTGGACAGTCGGGTGACAACGCCCCACTCAGCGCAGCAGATAAAGCCCGTTCTATGGGATTTTCGCTGTCCATCTGTGGCATCTCCCCATATCGACAATTGTTATTGTCTTGTTTAACTGTCAACATAAGCTGACACATTTAATGAGCTTTGGCAATCACTATGGCAACGGTTATAATTGGAGCAGGCGCTGGTGGCCTAGCGGCGGCCATAGCTCTCGCCGCACAAGGCCAGCAGGTGAAGGTATTGGAGTCTCAAGCCGGGCCCGGCGGCAAGATGCTTCCTGTCCGAGTTGGCGATACACAGTTCGATAGTGGCCCAACAGTGCTGACAATGCGGTGGGTCTTTGAGGAATTGTTCGAATGTGCGGGGGACAGTCTCGAATCCCATCTCAAACTACTGCCCTTACAAACATTGGCGCGGCACTATTGGTCAAAAGGCCAAACATTGGACATTTTTGCAGACCCGCAGCAAACCATCGATGCCATTGGCCATTTTGCAGGGCTTGCCGAAGCAGAAAGCTACCGAGCCTTCGCCGCTGATTGCAGCCGCATTCATCAATCCCTGTTGACGCCATTTCTTAGAGGCCAGCGCCCAACACCTTGGGGCTTGGCGGCATCAATGCCGCTGCGAGATCTGCTCGTCATCAATCCCTTTGAAACCTATTGGCACGCATTAGGGCGTTATTTTAAAGACCCGCGCTTGCAGCAATTGTTTGGTCGCTATGCAACATATTGCGGCTCATCGCCATTTAAAGCACCAGCCACTTTAATGCTGGTCGCTGATGTTGAAGCATCTGGTGTTTGGCGGGTAGAAGGCGGTATGGCAGCTTTGTCTAATGCGCTTTATGACCGCGCCATAAAATTGGGTGTAGAGTTTCATTTCGACTGCGCAGCAGAGCGCATTGAGTTCACTAATGCGCGGGTGAGTGCTGTGATTGATCAGAATGGCTTACGTAATGCGTGTTCATCAGTTATCATCAATGCTGATAGTGCTGCAGTCGCAGCAGGGTTATTTGGTAGAGATGTTCAACACGCATGCCCCAAACCGGCGGCCAAAGAACGGTCCCTTTCAGCCATCACGTGGTGCGCGGTGACCGAAGACATCGGGGTTCCGCTCGCACACCACACAGTATTTTTCTCAGATGACTATAAAACTGAATTTATGGAACTGCAGCAAGGGTCAGCAGTTGACCCGACAGTTTACGTGTGTGATCAAGGACAGGGGCGGAAACTGCTCCTGATCAATGCACCCGCTAACGCACAAAGCCCGCCAGCCGATGTTGAAGAAGCAATGCTGAGACGCTTATCGAAAAGTGGCCTAACGATGAGTGCCAAAACCATGTTTCGTCGCGGGCCACAAGATTTCGCAATGCTTTACCCCGCCAGTTCTGGTGCACTTTATGGAAGGGCCTCTCACGGATGGTTATCGACATTTCAAAGACCGAAAGCCCGCACAAAAATTCCAGGACTTTATCTGGCGGGCGGCACAACTCATCCGGGGCCGGGCGTGCCAATGGCAGCCCTGGCCGGCATGAGGGCAGCGGAGGCGCTGTTACAAGACCGCGCTTTAATGCTCCCGTAGATCCGGGCGGTTATCGCTGGTGGTATGTTGATGCGCTCAGCGATGATGCACTGCATGGGCTGACTATTATTGGCTTTGTTGGAAGTGTTTTTTCGCCCTACTACAAACACGCGCGCAAAAACTTGAAAGGTGATCCTGAAAATCATTGTGCACTCAATGTTGCGCTTTATGGCGGCAAACGTCGCTGGGCCATGACGGAGCGCGGCGCAAGGCACGTTATGCGCGACGAAAACAAATTTGAGATTGGACCTTCGTCGATGGCTTGGGATGGGGACGATCTCATCATTGAGATCGATGAACGCTGCATACCCCTGCCCTTTGCTTTACGCGGTCGCGTACGACTGACACCCGGTCAATGCTATGACAAACCCGTTCTGCTTAATACTCAAAACAAGCATTTTTGGCAGGCCGTCGCACCTCAGGCCCGCGTGACGGTCGAGTTTGAAAAACCAAACCTTAGATGGTCAGGATCGGCCTATCACGATATGAATTGGGGTGAAGAGCCCCTCGAAAAGGGCTTTAAAAAGTGGACTTGGTTGCGTGCCAAAACCTCGACAGGCACACAGGTAATTTATGATGTTGAACGCCGTGACGGTTCAAACTTTAGTTTTGGCTCCTGCTTCAAAGATGGCCTCACGATTGAACGAGTGGTTCCCCCTGCCCATGATTTGCGCAGTGGCTTTTGGAGTATGGCTCGCACTGTCCATTCTGAGGCAAAGCCGAGGCTTATCTCAACTCTTGAAGATACGCCTTTTTACACACGCAATCATGTGGAAATGACCTTGGATGGTGAGCTGTGTGAAGCGTATCACGAAAGCCTGTCGCTCGACCGTTTTGTCAACCCAATCGTGCAAATGATGCTGCCGTTTCGTATGCCGAGGCGGACATGACCTCAACGTCCCTTTTTCAATTTATATAACTCCCACAGACCCCAACCGACGCAAACAAAAAGGGTGAGCCCCATTTCGACGAGACCAAGCATATTGCCACTCATGACTTCCGTGCCTCTACAGCTATAAACATTTTCATCACCCAACCGATTTGTTCGTCGAAGCTTTTAGCTGTGGGGACGGGAGGTGGCATTTGCGCCACTGCATCCAGCAAAAATTGGCCTTCCGACAAACAGGGCTCGAAGTAGGGCTTGGGAAGCCACGGGGTTTGAGCAATGGCTTTTGCCACAAGAATCAATTTACGAAGCAGCGGTACCACTGCCCTACCCTTATGATTTTTAGCCGCTGCGCTGAGTCCGATTTCACGATAGAGCAACCGCGCAGCATTGATCGATGCGCGACAAGAGCGCGGCAATAAAGTTATTCCTGACGCAGCGCGTTTATAAATAGTTTCTGCCTCAAGCACCAAACGACTGGCCGCATTGGCTTTGCTTTCGGTGATCCATTCCTGCGGCACATAGACCCGGCCCATCCTATCATCTTCCTCAATGTCTCGGGCGATATTGCTGAACTGCATTGCAACCCCCAAGTCGATGGCCCGGGCCAATGCGCTTGGACTACGTTGCCCCATTAGCAGTGACATCATCACGCCGACTGTACCGGCAACCCTTACGCCATAAGATGTAACATCCGACATCGTTTTATAATGCCGCCCACCGGCATCCCATGCGAAACCTTCGATCAAGGCATCCGGCACAGCACGCGGAATCGCATAGAGGCTGACCACATCGGCAAAAGCGCGGTCAGTTGGATTATCAGATGGTGTTCCTGCGTAAATTAAATCAAGACGGATTGCCAATTGCTCAACGGCCGTTTGTGGCGTTTCAGCGTGGTCAACTAGATCATCGGCCATCCGGCAAAAACCATAGAGTGCGCGTGAATGTTGACGATACGAATTTGGAAGCAACAATGATGCCAAGTGAAAACTTTTAGATCCATGGCGAATCATTTGACGGCAGAGCGCCAAGTCTGCAGGGGTGGCAAATTCAGGCGTTAGCATGTAAAAAAGCCTCGGCTGAAGGAACAACCATATCTAGCACACGCGCTGTGGATAGAACACCTGGAACTCCAGCACCCGGATGCGTGCCAGCACCAACCAAAAACAGATTTTCAACTTCTTCACTTTTGTTGTGCGGACGAAACCACGCACTTTGCGTCAACACAGGTTCGAGGCCGAATGCTGCACCTTTGTAAGACAGTAGGTCATGTTCAAAATTCAATGGAGTCATAACGCGCTGTGTCAGAATATGTTTTTCAAACCCGCGCAACATAGTCTCGTCCAAGCGTTTAGCAATTCGCTGGCGATAAGACTCG
Organism: Hyphomicrobiales bacterium; assembly: GCA_025359045.1. Lineage (GTDB taxonomy): Bacteria > Pseudomonadota > Alphaproteobacteria > Rhizobiales > Aestuariivirgaceae > Aestuariivirga. The sequence continues at coordinate 49,751 of JANYHN010000051.1, forward strand.
GCCATGCTCTTCCAATCTATTCCGGAGTCTTGATTTGGAACTGGCGACAGCACATAAAAACAATCACAACCAGCAGGAGCCAATGTAGGATCACTGGCTGTAGGTCGGTGCAGATATAAGCTCATGTCATCTGCGAGAGTTTTATTTTCAAAAATGTCTTCAATCAAACCTCGGTAACGAGGCCCCATCACAATCGTGTGGTGTGGCACCGCTTCAAATTTTTGGTCCGTGCCAAAATACCAGACGAACAATGACATTGAATGCCTTGCACGCGCTAGTTTGCGTTTAGTCCAGCGCTTTTGAGCCCCCCCTGCAATGAGATTTGTATAAGTGTAAGCAGCGCACGCATTGGATATTACGATATCACTTTTTATTGTCTCACCAGAAGCAAGTTTCACACCAGTTGCACGACCATGAACGGTCGTAATCTCTGCAACATCAGAATTGCAAGAAACACTGCCGCCTTGGCTTTCAATCAGTTTCACCATTGCTTGAACAATTGCACCAGTTCCTCCGATGGCGCAATGTACTCCAAATTGGCGCTCCAAATAGGCGATCATGCTGTAAACGCAGGTGGCCCTAAATGGATTGCCCCCCACAAACAGAGGGTGGAAACTCAATGCCATGCGCAGTTTTGGATGGCGTACATGCGAAGCGACATGTGCATGTACTGATTTCCATGCTTTGAGCTTTAACAGATCCGGCACGATGGCGGCCATGCTGCCAACCGATTGAAATGGCACATGCCCCAATTGCTCAAAACCAATTTTATAAATCGCTTCGCTTTCGCGCATGAAATTTTCATAGCCCACAACATCAGATGGTGAAATGCGGGCAACTTCTTGGCGCATCAAGATTGGGTCTGTGCGATTAGTAAATGTATCGCCATCATCAAAACGGATGACGTAAAACGGATCGAGAGCTTTTAGTTTCACATCGTCATTAAAATTGCGGCCTGCAAACCGCCACAACTCCTCCAGAACGAAGGGTGCAGTTATAATTGTCGGGCCTGCGTCAAAAATAAAACCATCCTGTGTGAAAACTGTTGCTCGCCCGCCTGGCACCGCGAGTCGGTCTAAAACAGTTACGCGGTAACCGCGCGCGCCAAGCCTTATCGCCGCTGCTAGGCCACCAAGGCCAGCACCAACAACAATCGCATGTGGCGTGGTATTTGCTGTCAACATTAAATGACAGTAAAGACTGCAATTTTATTTGACGCAAGAGCTGCCATCTTACTCATTCAGAGACTTGTGAATTCGACGTAAGCCAAAACCAACGGCAGCAAGGGCGACAGGAATTGCCAATGCTGCTATTAATTCTGGAGAAAACTCCGAGGTCTTTGGCACAAAGCCTTTTGCAGCGTAATAAACCAAACCCACAATGTAGTAGGTAATGGCAGCAACAGAAAGCCCTTCTACTGTTTGTTGGAGGCGCAGTTGCAAGTTAGAGCGATGGTCCATGGATTTCAGAATAAATTGATTCTGTTTTTCGCGCGAAACACTGACACGTGTTGAAAGTAAAACCGTTGCATGCGCAATGCGCTCTGACAGCGCGCTCTGCCGGGCGGAAACCGAACGACAAGTTGCAATAGCAGGTAAGAAACGGCGATCATTAAATTCGCGGAAAGTTTGAAAACCTTCAATGCGCTCCTCGCGAAGCTCTTCGATACGCTGTTGTACGAGATCATAATAAGCATTAGCTGCAGAAAATCGATAGTGATTATCTGTGTATTGACGTTCAACCGAAGCTTCAAGTTTGGTCAATCGGTCCAGAAGCAAGGGCTCTTCAACTTCACCAGCAGTTTGCATTGCATTCAAAATTTCTGATAATTCGAGCTCTGCGGTGGTGAGTAGAGGTGTAAGCTTTCGCGCCACTGGCAAAGCCAGTAAGGCCATCATCCGGTAGGTATCGATTTCGAGTAACCGTTGCACGAGTCGCCCCGCTTGGCGCGACGTCATGCGATGGTCGCATAAAAGCAACCGCCCAAAACCATCCGCGTGAATGCGAAAATCAGTGTATGCCCTGCCCGTACTTCCCGAAATCATAGATCCAATAATCGGATTTCCATTGAAATACGTTTCAGTTGTTTTAATTGGATCAGGTGCTTTTATCCCCCGAACAATGTTGGCGTGAATGGCGGCAATCGTTTGGCCTTTGAGCTGGCGCAGCCAATCTTGTGGCACAAGCGAAATCGCGGGCTCAGAGAATGGCTTTTTTTCTGCACCTTGAACATAAAATGTATAGCGGCAAAACTCAGTATGTCTTTCCCACTTGATACGAAGGGCCCCAATCGTGGCACTGAAATGACTGGCATCTGCAGCAGGTTTCGGTTGGCCCGAACCCTCAATAAGTTTCGTCAGCATCGCAAGGTCATCTGCCTTACTGCCTGATCCCATGATCACCAGATAAGACAAACGAACAGGCGCTTCTAAACTATCAGGCGGACGCGCATGAACTTCATCGTTTAAAGCACGGCGTTGCGGATGATCCGGTGGTAATGCAGGTGTTGAAGCTATCATTTATAGGTGCCCTTAATAATTTCGACCGCTAGGGTTGGGTTCTCTTCGTGCAATAGATGCCCCAAACCTTGTATGTGAACAGATTTGGCGTTTCGGCAACGAGCTGCTGCGCGATCGGCCGTATCCGCTGGGACTGCCTTATCTTGTTCACCTGCCACAAATACAGCAGTTGGTTCAAGCCGCGCAAGATTAGCTTCCATTCCGTGCAAATCCCATGATGCCATCATACCCAATGCTGCGGCCACATGTCCGGGCTGTTTAAATAGATTGAAATACAGGTCAACACCTTCAGGGCTTATTGTAGAGCCTGTGTCACGAAGTAATTTTTCAACTGTGGTGCGTGAAGCTAGCCCACTGAGAATGCGCGGAAGAAATGGATTGAAAGCCGCCAGCTTCGCAATAGGAGAAAACAGACTTCCTGCCCATCCGCCAAAGGGGTAAAATGCACCATTGAACGAAATATAAGTTTGAGGATGCAAAAGTTTACGTGCACACGCGTAAGCTAAGATCGCTGCACCGGCTGAATGACCCACCACAATCTGTGGCTCTACACTCATGATATCCATAACAGCCGCAACACCATTGCCCATGCTTTCCAATTTGAAATTTGATGATGCGAGCGAATTCGTTTGGCCATGGCCCGGCAAATCAATGGCTATAACGCGGTGACTCTCAGCAAGAAGCGGCATCACGTCCCGCCATGAGTGAACTGATGCTGCCGTGCCATGCACTAGCAGGATGGTGTGTCCCTGCCCCATCTCTTCAACATGCCAATTCAAGCCTTCAGCTTTTACAAAATGGCTTGTATTTGTTTGAGGCATGATCATGCCGAAACAGACTTAAGAGCAACACTGACTGGCCTTGCAATATCGGAAGCACTGGCACGCGGCATCGGCAGATAAGTGGCTTGCATATTATTTGCCAAAGCTCTGGCAGATTTTTGCGGCTCTGGCGATACATCGATAACCATTGCATCAAACCCCTCCGCCGCAAAAAGCTTTGCCGCCGATTGCGTTTCTTCCAACGCCGTTACTTTATTGCCTAAGCCAGAGCGAGTAATATTGGCTTTTCCGTCTGTCAGCACAATGACGATTGGATTACCGCCAGCTCGGCGCACTTGCACTGCAAGCCCGTAAGCTTCATCCAAGCCGGATGCTAAAGGTGTTCCACCGCCTCCGGGCAAGCCCGCAAGGGCGCGCTTTGCGCGCTCTAATGACCGGGTTGGCGGCAGAAGCAACTCAGCTTTTTTGCCCCTAAAGGCAACAAGTGCCACGCGGTCTCGCCGAACGTAACATTCAGCCAATATCGTTTCGACTGCGCCTTTTGCTTCAGCCAAGCGTTGGAAAGCTGTCGAGCCTGAGGCATCTACAGCAAAAATTGCCGTTGCCTCATTGCGTTGCTTGATGCGAGACACGCGAAAATCATCGCGAGTTACGACCATACGGTCTGTCCCTGCCAACTTGCGGCGCATCGGTTGCCAAGGTGCTGCATTGCGCAACGTTGCTAGAATATCGAGGCGCTGACCTGCCAAAGAGGAAGCTCGCTTATGGCCAATCCGCCTGCCCCTTTGTCCACCTGATTTCCGAGGGCTGGCCGCCTTGAAATTGCGCCCTGCCCCGCGCTTGCCCAAACCGTCGGCGGCCAAGTTCAACAGATTTGCTGGCAGCGCCGCCTTAATAGCTTCAAGGATCAACTCTGCATCGCCCGGATTTTGTTCCGTGTTATTTTCAGTTTCACCGGCGTCAGGCGATTGTGATGGCGGTGGCGGTTGTTGTTGTTCATCGTCTTGTTGTTGAGGTGGCGCATTTTGTGCTCGGTGCGCCAACACCAAACGTGCAGCCATAGCAACGCTACCCTCGTCAACTTGTTTGTCTTGCAATGCTGCAATTGCGCGAGCTGTCGCCACCGCCTGCAATACAAAGCGTGGTGAGCTGATGCCAATTGCCAATGCCGCAGCGCATAAATCTTGCATCCACTTTGGATCAATAGCTGTATTTCCAAGTCTAGTTTTTGCGCGTTGAATAACGGCACTCGTCCAATATGGTTCTGCAGGCTCATCCACAACAAAGGGCAAACGGGCTTCAAGCTTTGCTGCCAAAATTGCTTCCGGGTCAAAAGGATCCATTACAGCGATCAGCAATATTTGACTTCTATCCAGCGCTTGGGACAGCAACGACGTGCACGCGACATCTAACCTTTCAGCACGGCGCACCATTAATCGCGGGTGAGTGGCGAGAAGCCCTTCGGTATAAACAGGTTTGCCAAAAGCCAAAGTTGCGGCAAGATCGACTGAACCGGATAAAGCTTCAGCGGACATCGTGGATGAAACTATTCGTAATGCCCCACCAGGTTCGGTCGCATTGCCAAATGCTGCGTTGAAATCATCCACAACCTCGGTGGCTACTAAGGCTCCGCCAAGATCTGACCCCCCGAGGGCCAAGAGCCCTACGATCCAAGTGGCGTCATTGATCTCTTCGTTCATCACAGTCCCAAGACTTCAACGATAGCGCGTTCAATGCGCGCCGTTGAACCTGTCTCTTCCAAGGGATTGCGGCGCAGTCTGTGGCGCAGAGACGGTAATGCCATGCGCTTTATATGTGAGAGGGCAACAGTCTTTTGTTTCTCAAAAGCTGCAAGTGCCCGCGCAGCACGAATGATCGTAAGTTGTCCGCGCAGACCATCAGTTTTGAGCGCAATACAAAGCGTGGCTGCCGCTTCTTGCACGGCGTCCGGCACCACAACATCTTTTAATTTCTTTCGTCCCGCTTCAATGCGCCCGCGCAATTTTTGTTCTTCGTCTTTCCACTGCTCAAGAAAAGTTTCTGAATCGCGCTCATATGAATCACGTCGCTTCACGATCTCCACCCAACTGGCGACATCTTGTGGCGTTTTAACTTCAACTGACAAACCAAAGCGATCAAGCAACTGTGGGCGCAATTCCCCCTCCTCTGGATTGCCGCTGCCAATCAATACAAACCGCGCTGGATGGCGCACACTCAAGCCCTCACGCTCAAACAAATTTTCGCCCGATGCCGCCACATCAAGCAGCAAATCCACCAGATGATCTTCGAGTAAGTTGACTTCATCAATATAAAGATAGCCGCGATTAGCTTTGGCAAGCAGACCCGGTTCGAAAACTTTTTCGCCCCGAGACAAAGCCCTTTCCAAATCCAGTGCCCCAGCCACACGGTCTTCCGTGGCACCGAGCGGTAGATCTAGTACCGGCACTTGAATGGTTTCTGAAACAAGTTTGTTTGCTGTGCGGCATTCTTCACAGGCTGATTGCGGTTGTGCCGGATCACAATGATAAGGGCAGCCTTTAACCGCTTTGATGGGGGGCAGCAAAGAAGCAAATGCACGCACTGTGGTCGATTTCCCAGTACCGCGATCACCCATGGCGAGTAACCCACCAATCAAAGGATCAACTGCCGTAAGAAGGAGGCAGGTTTTCAGCTCCTGCTGACCTTCTATAGCTGAAAATGGGAAGACTGGCCTTTTAATTGCGCCCTTAGCAGGCTCTTTTTTGTTAAGATTTGTCATCAAAAATAGTCTCAATCTAAATGCTCGTCCGTTAATCTGCCATGAGCTAGGCTGGTGTCAACCAAAATAGACACTTTTATGAGAGACGCTTTAAAATACAAATCTTATTGAGCCGCCCCCTACACTCATCCCTGCTAAGGCCCGAATGACAGGGTTAGAAATGACCTATTTTAATGTGATCGCACTCTATAAATTTAACATTGTGCCGTTAAATGCCGCAATTGTCTGATTTGCAACTTCATTCAAATGCTGCAAGTGACTTGCAAGCACCTCTTCCGCCATTTCACCATAACCAACTTCAATGGCCGCCGCTTGACTGCGCAATCGTTTAGCTCCGACGGTGGCGCAGATGCCTGAAAGTGCATGTGTTGCTCTTCGTACACCTTCCAAGTCGCGTTGCGAGAAAGCCTTGTCGGCCATTGGGCATCGCAGCTCAACCTCAGCAATAAACTGTCTCAGCACAACTGGCAAAATATCTGCACCCAACTCTTCGGCTAATTTTTCGAGTTCAGAGTTTTCGATCAATGGTAATTTGCTTGGGATATAGCCCGTGGAAATGTCCTGAATTTTTGAATCAAATATTTCTATATCAACCAATGCCGCTAGAATATCAGATTTCCGAATTGGCTTGGGAAGGTATCTGGACATGCCAGCTTCCAGGAATCGCTCACGATCGCCGACCACAGCATTTGCGGTCATAGCAATTATTGGAACTTTATTTTTAGATTCCGGCAGTGCGCGAATAAGAAATGCTGCTTCCAGCCCGTCCATTACAGGCATCGATATGTCCATGAATATTACATCAAAGTCTTCGCTTTGAACCTTAGCAAGGGCTTCAGTTCCATCGATTGCAGTTTCGACACTGTGGCCAGCAGCAGTCAACATGCGTACGGCGACCATTTGGTTAGTTAGATTGTCTTCGGCCAACAATATGCGCAAATTTTTTAGTTTTGGCTGTGGTGCGAATTCAACAATTTCTGGATTCAATTTTTTAAAGTTAGGTTCAGTTTCTTCTAAAATCAACTCAAACCAAAAATGGCTGCCGCTCCCGATTTTGCTTAAGACACCAGTTTGTCCTCCCATCGCTGTTACCAGTATTTTGCTAATTGCCAATCCCAAGCCAGTTCCACCTGACGGCCGCTTATAGCTGTTATCAACCATCGAAAATTCCTTGAATAGATTTTCAATGCTTTCTGGTGAAATGCCAATTCCCGTATCAAAAACTGAAAATTGAAAGCGCGAAGGATTATCGTCGCTATCGAGTTTTTTTACTTCAAATCTAACCACTCCATCAGTTGTAAATTTAACGGCATTCGATGCAAAATTGAGCAGGATTTGGCGCAAGCGCATAGCATCACCCAAGAGCCAATCAGGCACATCACAACCGATGTTAATTTCAATAGTGTTATTTTGAGCCCTTGCGTGGCTCGCCAAAATACTTGCGACTGAATTAACGAGCTCTCCTACATTGAAGGGCGCAAGTTCGAGATCGAGCTTACCCGCCTCCATTTTAGAGAAATCCAGCACATCACTAATTTGGCTGAGCAATGCTTCTCCCGATTTTATGGCAGTCATTACCAAACCAGATTGATCAGAGTTCAGTGTCGTATTTTCTAATAAATCAAGACACCCAATCACCCCATTTAGAGGCGTGCGCATTTCGTGGCTCATGACGGCTAGAAAGCTGGCCTTGGCAAGATTTGCAGCCGTCGCAGTTTCGAGCGCTTGTTGCAGATTTGCTTCAACTTCCAAGCGCTTTTCAATGTTGCGCAAGTACGCCACAAATACAGGGTTATCCAAACCGCGAGATACGCCTAGTGCTAATTCAACCGGAATTTCATGACCTAACAAGTGCAGCGCTTGAATCTCTACGCGTTTGCCCAACACACTTGAATCCCCGGTCGCAAGGTAATGAGTCAAAATTCCGCGATGCGCAGCACGGCTCCGTTCGGGGAGAACGATATCGGCAAAATCATTACCAATAGCTTGGTCACGATTAAATCCGAAGCAAGCAATTGCTGCATTGTTCCAGTCTAAAACAATTCCCTTCGAATCCATAACAACAACGGGATCCAACGCAGATCGGAAAATGGCGTTCAGCCGCAACAAACTGTTGGGCATAACACTTTTGCGTTTTAGGAAACGCCAGTTTTGTGTTATAAAGTATAGGACGCTAGCGATCAAAAGTGAACCGAGCGCCACCTAGAAAATCTTCGCGATAGCGTGCAGCAAAACTAAGCGCTCCTACTGACCATTGCCTCGAACTCTAATTTCTTTCGGTAGAGTGTTGAGGCGCCAATTTCAAGATAGGCGGCTGCTCTCGTTACGTTGCCATCACAAATGCGCAATGCGTTCATGATTGCATCACGTTCAATCTGCCAAAGGGGAAGCAGGTGAGTGCGAGAATTTGAAAATGTCTCTATGGATTTTGAGACAAAATTATCAGGCACAGAGGGCTTTGCCGGTGACAGAAACTTTGGCTGGTTATCATCTATCCATTTGGGCAACATTGTTTGTTCTATAATTTTACCTTGATTCAAAACGACCGCATTACGCAGTGCATTTTGCAGTTCGCGGATATTTCCTGGCCAATTATAGTTGGTAATTTTTTCTTCAGCTTCGGGTGAGAAAGTTTTGAATTCCTTGTTTTCTTCTTTAGAAAACCGTGCCAGCATTCGGTTGGCAATAAGCATAATGTCATCACCACGGTCACGCAGAGGCGGTAACTGCATCGGTATGACATGTAATCGATAGTACAGATCTTCGCGGAAGCGACCCTCTGCGACTTCAACCTTAGGGTCTCTATTGGTGGCGCAGACAACACGTAAATTTGCATGTTCGGTTTTGCTAGATCCTACGCGCTGATAGCTGCCGGTTTGAATAAGGCGCAAAAGTTTTGCCTGCAAATCGAATTCCATTTCGCATATTTCATCAAGGAACAGAGTTCCACCATCTGCTTCCATTGCCGCCCCAACGCGGTCGGACGTTGCACCGCTGAAGGCTCCTTTGACATGGCCAAAAATTTCTGATTCCATAAGTCCATGCGGAATTGCAGCACAATTAATAGGGACAAAGGTCTTTCTGGCACGATCACTTGCATTGTGTATGGCCGATGCACAAAGCTCTTTTCCTGTTCCACTTTCACCCGTAATAAATACCGTCGCCTGTGAAGGTGCGGCACTTTCAATCATTCGATAGACGAGTTGCATAGGCTCCGATGCGCCGTAGAACCCATAAAATGTGTCGCGGAGTAGATCCGTGGAAAGCGAAAGAGTTTTTTCTTTTGGCGCCGCTCGTGCCAAAGCATTACGAACGGTGGTGCATAGTCTTTCAGAGTTGAGCGGTTTCACAACATAATCAAACGCGCCCATCCGCATAGCTTCAATGGCTGTTCCAAGAGAGGCATTACCCGTGATCACAATAACGGAAGTTTCCGGGTGTTCAGCCCGAACGCGTGTGAGAATGCCTAGTCCCTCTGAATCGGGTAAACCAAGGTCTAAAATTAGGACCTTAGGTGGGCATTTTGCGAATTCTTCAAGGCATTTCGTGGCCGTATCGACAGCTATCAAGGGCGAACCAATTGACCGCAAATATTGCAGATATACCGTCGTGAGTGGTAACATATCTTCGACCAGTAAAATGCAATCAGAATTTGACCTGCCAACACTCATTTGAAATTCCCTTCCACACTAAAATTAGCAAAATAAACAATTCATGATTGTATTTATAAATTTTACAACTAAAGGTAACATGGCAGGGCTTTGCTAACAAATTGCTCCAAAACAGAGTAAATATTCTATGAACTTGTGGAAATACTGATCGATCAGGCAGAAAATGACGGGCTGTGCCCTGCAACTACGCGGTGATCATTGAAGTTTGCCAATACTTGTCTTTTGACGCAGTAAATGTAGGCACCATCTACAATTGAATCTGAGATCGTAACACCTCGACCAACATAGGTTCCTGGCAAGATAACACTGTTTCTAATGATAGCGCCTTTGTCGATGATTGCTTCATCTCCAATGACCGTAAATGGTCCCAGTTCCACACCTTTTTCAATCAAACAATTTTTTCCGATCACCACGCTTCGTGCTGGGGCGCGTTCAAACAGCACCTTCGTTCCAACACCAATCATAATGTGATCAGGCGTGGGGCGACCAGCAGTTCGAACGCCAGGTACGAGACCACTTAGTGCCATGACGTTTGCGCTGTGATATGTAGATGGTGTATCAATCAAACAGGGGTGCAACCTGCAAGTTGCGCGCACATTTTCCCAAGAAATGCCGCTGATACTGGCATCACCGCCGCTGGGTAAGGCAATTCCCAATGCTGTGTAAATGTCTGCGGAAGATTGGGCCTCACCTCGCCTTACCGCTTCTTCAAGAAGCCCAAATGGGCGCAACATGTCGCCGCGCACCATTATCCATGAATCGCCTATATTGACTATGGATCGCGATATTGCTGTCAGATTTTTAAAAGAAATATTTGATGAGATATGATCAATGAGCATACCCCACCTACTTCCATTCCCAATATGATTTTCAATGGAATCATCTCCATTCGCCGAAAGTATAGTTGCTGTGCGAACGCCAACTTCAAACAGTTCTTCAATCGTAATATCGATCAGCGGCTTATTTCCAATGGTCAACATTGCAACGGGACGATACTGCGTAAAGGGAGCTAAATCATATCTATTTCTATCGGCAAGAATTATTGCGTGCATAATATTTGTCTCCAATCAAAGTTGTTTAATAGGCGCCCTTGCCAGATAAAATAGCGGGCAATGTTCGCAAAATCAGACTGATGTCCGAAGAAATTGAGGGGTAGAAAACATAGTCAAGATCCATTTCAACTTGTTTTTCCCATGGCACTTCAGCCCGCCCTGAGACTTGCCAAATGCAAGTAATTCTCGGCTTCGTATCAAGACGCCCAAATTCATGAATTTTATATTTTACGACTTCATTTTCGAGATTTGGTCGGGGCCCGACAATCGACATTGACCCCATGAGTACATTCAGCAATTGCGGCAGCTCATCAATCGACGCACGACGAATGATGCGGCCCACGCGGGTAACGCGGGGGTCACTCTTCATTTTGAAATGTAAGCCGTTGCGATCGCTCTGGGCCAAGAGCGCGGCTCGTAGAGCTTCAGCATCGATAAACATGGAACGGAACTTCCACATAAGAAAACGGCTTCCGCCTTGACCGACGCGTTTTTGTGAAAAGAAAACAGGGCCAGGCGATTCCAATTTAATCGCTATTGCAATCAATAGAAAGAATGGCGTCAAAACCAAAAGGCCGACACTCGCTAAACACACATCAAGCAATCGTTTAGTCGTTGAAAATAAACGTTGTCGCATTTTCCAGGTCACAGGCAAAGACCGAGCATTGAGGCGAGCAGATGTCGTACTCCAGCCGAACTTTGGTCGACTTTGCATTTCTTTCTGATCACGCCAACAGCGAAAAAGAAAAAGAGGATTTCCCACAAAATATCGTCGCCACATTCGCGCAGGCTCCTGCAAAAACCGCCAAATCCATTCAAAGCCGGCTTCGCGCAGCCATAACGGAGCCCGTGAAATTCGGCCGCTGTAAAAATCAAACAATCCACCTACGCCAATGGCCACACTTGGAACTAGGCGTGCATGATTGGTCTCAATCCACATGTCTTGGCGTGGGGCACCCAAAGCAACCAACAAAATATGAGCATTTGAAGCGTTGATTGAACTAATGACACGTTCGGTTTCACCATCGGTAAAATAGCCGTCTTGGGTTCCTGCAATTTTTAAAGTTGGGTATTGCCGCGTCATGTTTTGTGCAACCGCGGCAGCCACACCGGGTGCTGCACCCAGCAGGTAAATGGATAATCCCTTTTCAGATGCCGTTTTGCAAAGGAGCGGAAACATGTCCGTTCCATTCACATTGCCAACGACATTGATTCCCCGCATGAGACCTGCCATTCGGATTCCACTTCCATCTGCAAACACCATAGATTGGCGTGATAAAACGCGGCCATAAGCGGCATCACACTTGGCACGGTTCAAACAGTCAGCATTAACAAATGCAAAAGATCGCTTCTCCCTCTCCTGTGCAGATCCAATTACTTTTTCCAATGCTTGCGACATTGTAAGATTATCGATCTCAATGCCGAAAATACGATACTTCTTCGGCTGAAGGCCAAGGTTTGCAGTCATCAACCATTTGAACCCCTGCTTTATGAGTTGAGTTGGCTTCATAGATAGACGCGAGTGCTCAGAATTACCGAGTTGAATAGTCGTTTCCATTTGAGTTTGCTTTCCTGTTTCGTTTTTTTATTAAAAGCATCGTCGCAAGCGCTGTGCCGAATTTTAAAATTCAATCAACCCATTGAAATGACTAATCTTGCGCTAAGTCACTGATTGCGATCTCTGACTTCGGGACGCATAACTGCTCCCATTTTGCTTCTCAAACAGAGAGATATGTCCATCATGGCAGTTCCAAGGAACATCGCAAAATTCACTCTAAGTATATGATAAAAAAGATTTTATTTTGAAAAATGCGAGATACCGGCAGAGTGGCTCTGTTTTTGCGACAGTGTTTGGTGAACTCATGAGAGCAAGCTGTGTAATGACAATCGGACTTATCAACCTTTACTCCACGCGAAACCTTGGCGACGCTGCAATCTACGCGGCCTTGGCACAGTTGAGCCCTGACAAAACGGTGGTAGGTGCATTGGATGAGGAAAATCCAACATTAATCAATGGCTTTTCTATTCAATCAAGACTTGATGAGTGTTCAAGCTTGATCAGTGTTGGCGGGGATATTTTCAACAACGCCCGACCACGTTTTATCACAAGACGATTTTTGTCAAATGTTCGCGCTTTAAATTCTCAAAGGCATCGCACTATGCTTTTTGGACAATCCATTCCGCCTTCTTGCAGAGGCATTTCATTCTCGATTCTATCAAAAACAATAAAAAACGTAGCAGCAGCCGTTGTCAGAGACGAGGAAAGTCACAAGCGTTTGAAGCAAGCTGGTGTGCCAATTGAGCTTTCTTACGACACTGCTTTCGTTTTAAAAACCAATCAGCTGGCGAAGGCCGAAGCTGTTTCACTTTTCTCAAGTCTGGGCTTAGAGCCATCGAAGACCGCTGTCATTTCTCTTCGAAATAAATGTTTGATGTATGGCGAAACGGGCAGTGAGAAACAGCTTATTGAGATTTGCAAAAGTCTCGAAGCGCGCGGTCATCAGATTGCGCTCGTCATTCAGGCTGACGGAGATGTGGCAGACACAGACCGCGTATTGGCGATAAGTATCCAAAAGGCCTGCCCAAAAGCTGTAATTCTCGATCCATTTCTTGCGGCCCCGCTACTTGAACCTTGGGCACTACTCACAGCGATTTTCGCCATCGCAAATATTGTTGTTGCTGTTAGATATCATGCAGCAATTCTAAGACTGATTACGGGTCGTAGATGTTATGTGTTGCATTACTCAAACAAAGGCAGTGACCTTTGCCAAAGGTTAGGTATTGCAGGCACTGCACTTGGGGGTGAAGTTGACGACCACCTGATCAGAGCAATTGAAGCTAGCAGTCAGGCCGCATTTGACGCTACACCCTACGCCCACCATGTGCGCGATAGCTTTACGCAGGGCTTGGCCCTTGCGTCGGCGTAAGCGCTGCCATGACTCTCGTCAACTCTACTGCTGTAAACCCCCAAATGATACGGTTATGTAGTGCACTCAGCACACTTGGCGGCGCCGAAATGGTCAATCGCGGAACCCGTATTTTAACTGCGGTAGCATTGTCCAGAATGTTGGGCCCGCAGGATTTTGGGATAGCAGCTATTGTTCTGACAAGTTCAGAATTTATTCGAATATTTACACAAACTGGTATCGGTGCTCGCATTATTTCGGCTTCGGCTTTGGAGCTCGATAGAGTTTGTCATGCGGCTCACCGATTAAATTATATTCTTTATGGTGCGATCTTGGTGGCACAGCTCGCTCTCGCTTGGCCTATCGCAATGGCCTACGGCGACCGGTCAATTGCAGCACTCATCGCCGTAATGGCCCTGCCCTACGCGCTCTTTCCTGCCGCCTCAGTTCAAGTCTACCGCGTACAACGACAGCTCAGAATGTCTGCAACTGCCGTGATGTCCATTATCCTAATCTCGGGTGATAATCTTCTGGCAGCATTATTTGCATTTGCAGGCTTTGGGTTGTGGTCAATTGCCATTCCCAAATTGATCGTCGCATTGGCTTGGGTCCTTGGATATCGAAAACTCGACAATTGGCGGCCAACGACCAAGCCAGATGTTGCCATACTGCGCGACACATGGAAATTTGGGCGCACCGTGTTGTTTACAGAGCTTGTCTCTGCGCTGCGGCTACAGGGCGACAAGCTGATACTCGGTCAACTTATTGGTTTGTCATTGCTTGGAACCTATTATTTTGCGTTCAATGCTGGCCTTGGCATTACATCAGCGCTGATAACTGCTTGCAGCGCCGCTCTGTTACCTTACTTCACAAACTTGCCGAGTGGTGCTGCTGTAAAGACAAGATTCATCAAAGCAACAGCATTGCTATATGTTCTGCTATTGCCAATCTTTGCACTGCAAATTGGCCTTGCCCCTTGGTATGTGCCAATTGTTTTTGGTCAGAAATGGGCAAATACAGTCCCGCTGATGATGGTATTATGCGCAAGTGGAATGCCTTTCGTACTTTGGCGTGCTACATCCATGCTGCTGCGAACAGTTGGAAAGCCCGCCTTCGAGTTTCGCTTCACCTTGGCGCTCACAGTTGTCAGCCTCGCCTGCCTCTGTGTTACCGCACATTTTGGATTGTTTGCGATTGCAACCGCTCAACTCGTAATCAATCTCATCTTCTGTCCGATTTTCGCATTCATCACACTCAAATATTTATCCAAGGAAGCGTCATATGTATAAACCAGCTATTTCTGTTGTGATCCCCTGTTACAACGCAAAAAAATTCTTGAGTGCAACACTGTCCGCCCTTCGCGCTCAGAGTTTTACGGATTGGGAAGCCATCGTTATTGACGACGGTTCAACAGATAACTCCTCTGATATTGCATGGGGTCTTTCTCAAGCTGATAAAAGAATTAGTGTAAGTTGGCAGACCAACTGGGGCGTCTCGTTTACGCGCAATCGGGGAGCCGAGTTGGCCAAGGCCGATATTGTCGCTTTTCTCGATTCTGATGATGTTTGGCATCCCAATTTTCTGCAAGAGATGTTTGATTTCATGGAGGCAAAACGAGAACGTGCCGTTGGTTTTGCACGCGCTCGCTTTGTAACACCTGAAGGAACACCAACCAAGGCTGTGAGCCGGTCAAAGCTAAAAAATCTTTCAACTGCTGATTTTTTAGCAGGCAACCCTACGACAACCTGCTCAAACCTTGTTGTTCGCCGCGATGCGTTTCTCAAGTCCGGTGGATTTAAAAAAGGGCTTAACCACGCGGAAGATCAGCTATGGCTATTGCAGATGCATTTGAACGGTTACCTCATTGAAGGCCATGATAGAATCTTACTGGACTATCGTACAAATAATGCAGGTTTGTCGTCCGATATTGAAGCGATGCGCAGAGGCTGGGATGAAATGGTAATGACCGTTCAATCCATGTATCCTGATGTCATCACGCCAGCATTGCCACGCGCACGCGCGCGCAATTTACTTTATTTGGCAAAGCGTGCCATGCGCACTGGCCAAGGATTTCCCACTGCACTTTCTTATCTTCGGGCTTCGCTGAAAGCCGATTGGCCCACCCTGCCACTTGCCATTTCAACCGCCATTCATGCGCGCATTTAGAAAGAAAATAATATGCCCCAAATTTCAGTCATTATGCCTGTCTACAATGTTGAGAAATTCGTCGCTCGATCTATCGCGTCTGTGTTGCGTCAGAGCTATACCGATTTTGAACTCATCCTCGTAAATGACGGTGGCAAAGATAGCAGCCTCACTATTTGTCAAAGCTTTAAAGATCCTCGCATTCGAATTATCTCGCAACCCAATCGTGGTCTTGCGGGTGCGCGCAACACCGGTATACGTCATGCTAATGGTCGTTACATCGCGTTGCTTGATTCAGACGACCTTTGGCATGAAGACAAACTCAACCAGCATATCAAACATCTCGATGCCAATCCAACAGTTGGGGTAAGTTATTCGGGCAGCCTATTTATTGATGAATCTGATGCATCAATAGGAATATCGATGAGACCAAAATTGAAACAGATAGATACAGCGCACATATTCTGTCGTAACCCAATTGGAAATGGTTCTGCTCCTGTTATACGCCGCAGAGTATTCAGCGATATTGCATTTGCTCAAACCTTCAATGGCAAAACTGAATGGGCCTATTTTGATGAGACGTTTCGTTTTGGCGAGGACATTGAATGTTGGATGCGCATTGCCTGCAACACAAAATGGAAGTTTGAAGGAATTGAGGGCGATTTAACATCATACCGAATTGTCTCCGGTGGACTATCGTCAAACACGACCAAAATGTATGAATTCTGGAATAGAATGTATGTAAAAGTAGAATCTTATGCGCCTGAGATTACTTTGCAACACGGGAAAAAGGCCAGAGCCTATCAGTTAAGATATTATGCAAGGCGAGCAGTTCGCGAAGGCCAAGGATTCAAGGCCTTTGCCTACGTTTTAAAGTCTCTTTGTTATGCCCCCATCATTTTGATTGAAGATCCCAAAAAAACATTAGTAACACTGGCGGGCGCAATACTTGCCAGCATATTGCCCAAAGCACTGTTTCAGCGGCTGGAATATAGCGTCAACAGAGGCTAATTGAAGATTAAATAAATCAGAAACGGAAAACTCAGGTTTCCTGTTTTTTATGACTTCTGGCTTAGCGCGAGTTTGTGAAACCAATTGCGCCCCGGCACTTCTACCAAGTGATAACTCACATAAGAAACGCCGACGACAATCACCAACATAGCAATTGAACACAGAAGTGGAGCGGATAGAGCGTGCCGAACCGCAGCAACATAAATTTACCAAGACCAAAGACTATTGCAAGTCGCCCTTCGTAATTTGCAGCAATAACGAAACTAGATAAAACGAAGAAGAAATCAACGAAGAGAAATGAATTTCTAAATAATGCTTGAGTTCCGAAATCATTCAGCACCTGCATTTGAAGTAATGAAACCAATAGTGCACAAATACCACGCCAACTATCAAGCACTTCAAATTGATCAGGCGTGGAATTGTTGGTTGTGCTCGTATGATGCTGCTCCGCTATGTGTCAGGGATTGAAAGGCCTTGCCAAATGGGCTGTGGAAATGTTGTCGCGACGCACGGCCTATCAACAAAAGCCCCGGCCAAAATTGATATACGAGAATTTCGAGATTTTCGCCAAACGTATAAAGTAGCAAGGTCAACATCATGGCGAGGCCACCACGTGCTGTGCGACTAGTTTGGGCTTTCATAATCAATTCAACAAAGCTTGCAAACATCGGCACGGCTAATGCAGCAAACCCAACAGCACCTTTGACGAAGAGAAGCCCATACCAAGTATGATGCGAACCAATTGGCATGTATTCGACGATGTGCGGCCCACGCTCTACGGCACCATGACCGAAAATTGGCGCTTCATCCTGCCATCGCTGCCAAGCTATCCGCCCGAGGGTTGCGCGGACTCTGCTTGAAGCTGCACGCGCCGCAACAAACTTTGCATTGGCCGCATCCATGAGATCATTCAATTGCTCAATCATAAGCCCAGCAGTCGTAGTGACAAATGCACTCGCAAGGAAAACGCGAGGGCGCGTTAGACCCG
This sequence comes from Hyphomicrobiales bacterium, assembly GCA_025359045.1. Taxonomy (GTDB): domain Bacteria; phylum Pseudomonadota; class Alphaproteobacteria; order Rhizobiales; family Aestuariivirgaceae; genus Aestuariivirga. The sequence continues at coordinate 67,583 of JANYHN010000051.1, forward strand.
AAAGCGCTGATGTCAAAGCCGGAACGGCAACGAGGGCAATCAGCGCCAACCTGGATTGAGACGTCCAACAGATACAAAAGCATGAGCCAATGCCAATAATTCTCCATTTAAGTGAACGATCCTGCAAAGCAAGGATCAAATAGACATTTGCCACCATGCCTGCTGCGGGAGCCCAAGGCGAAAAGAAACTCCAGCGTGCATTCGGTGAATCATAACCCACTGAGTAAAGATCAACCGAAAAAAATTCGGGCCCCGGCCCTCCGAGCATAAAAAGAGGGGAGACATAAAAATGACCCGGCAGGTGGATGAGTGGAGCGATTTGAAAAATGGGGATCAAGCATAGTGTTTGCAAAGCAAGCAAATTGCCAGCTCTCGCCAAAACGCGAGGTCTAATATCTAAGCAAGCCCCAATCGTTATGAAAACAGCTATCAGAGCCCAACCCTTTACCCAACCAATCGAAGACTTAGTGATTTGGGATACTGGTAGATTGAAATCGATATGCCCCAAAATCAGAGCAAGCAACAGCACGAGCATACCCGCAATCCAGATTAGTGGACCTATAAAAACCCGTACACGTTGGCGCGAAGGTGTGAGCTCATTTTGAGTGTAGGCACGCCATAAAATGACGCACACCAAATACCAACCAACCAACGGTGCAAGTAAATAGAGTCCACCAAATAAGTAGACCACCCAAGTGCCAGTGATCGCTTTCCAGATCAGGCGCTCTTCAAGATTTTGCGGAGTATAGGCTGACGTATCCAAGTAAATACCAATGCGATGAGAATAAATAATGTTCCTGTCATGCCTCCGCCAATTGCATAGATAACTTTGGGCGACGAAGGATTTTCTGGCAAAGAAGCAGGTGAAAGAATTTGTAATAAAGGATAGGACGCATAAATATCCTGACGATTGGTATCAACGCGCGCCAGTGCCGAACTAAATACGGCCTCCGCAATCTTGTGGTCTCGTTCAAGATCTTCCAATTTTGCTGCGTTTGCGGTTTGAGTCTGGAGCGTAACATCTTGACTTCTAGCGGCCAATTCGAGCGAACCTAATTGCGCATTTAGACCATTAATTTGAGCTTCAGTTTCCACCATAGTCCGAAACAAATCGCTTCGATCTTTGCTTTCACTTAACAACAAATGCTCGATGACGCGCTTGCCACCCTTGCCCGCCAAATCCGTGGCGATTTCCATGATCTGGCTCCGTGCGGCACGAACACGGGTAGCCGACTCCATTCTTTTTGGATGATTAATGCCCCACTTTGCCCGGTTTGCACCATCCTCAGTTAACGCCAATGACAGTTCGTTGGAAAGAGCGGAGTATCGCGGGTCGGCCTGCACTTGAAGAGCAGTAGCGGCATCCTGTGTCGTTATGCCTAGAATATCTGAATAGCTTTGATTTTGAAATTTCGCCTTTTCGACTTCTGCCTGCAGTTGACCTATTTTTTGCCTTAGCAGCGCAGAATTATCAATAATATTGCGGAACTGATCGATAGAAACCATGCCTTCTTTTTGTTGGAAATCAAGAAGTGTAACTCTGGCATTCTTTAAATTGGTTTCTACTTCAACGAGGCTTCGGCGGATTGAACTTGAGCGCCGTTCAATTTCATCATTGCGCAATATATCGAGTTGTTGTTCGGTTGCAACGAGTAATGCACGACAACGAGCCTGAGCTATTGTTGGAGAAGGTCCAGTCATCTTGAAATTCATGAGTGCGGTTTCTTCGACAAGCTGTATTGTAGGTTTTGGAATAATTCCAGAAGGATCATCAAGTACTTTTGCGGCGAGTCCTAAAACACGGCTGCTTTCGGCAATTGATTTGTAAATAACTTTTGGGCTCATACTTGCAGAATTAAAAGGAGAGCCCGATGATGTTGAAGTCTGACCAATCTGATCTAGTGAAACACTTGAATTGCTAACCGAGCCAGGCAAGTTGAGTGTCATTTCGCTCGTATAAGACTTCGGGGTAAATCGTATATAAGTAAAAACTGCAGACCAAATCACAACAATGGGTAACCCAAATATTAGAAAATATCGGCGCTTGCGAGTGGCGCTACGACCTGTTTTCAAAAGAAAATTTCGTAACTCATTTCTCACGCCTAAGTTTTGAATTGGAATAATCTTTGTGAGATTACGGGGCGGCGCAAGTTTCAGTGCAATACTTTTCATATGCCACCCAAGACGATGCGCAATGGACTTAGTACTTCCGTAAAAGTCTTGGCGGCTTCACGTAAATTGGTAATACCACTATCATAACAAGCAACCGCGTCATTGGGTAGCAAGTAAGGATTTTGATCATCTCTGTTGGCATTTTTCAAAAGAACCTCAATTGATCTTTCAATGATTTCAGTTTGTCCCGTTATTGGATTGCCACTGATCAATATTATCGACCGATGCGCGTTGGATGCGGCCGATCCACCAACACAATTTGCAGAGACTGCGGCTTGCAACAGTTTTGTTCCGTACGGCAAATTGGAGGCATAGTGTTCGATAAAGCTTGCTGCATTTCCTGTCGCGGGTTGCGTTAGGTTCGACATAAAAATGCGAATGCCCGGAGGTGTAATTTGGGATGGGCGCATCAATTCAGGATGATAACATCCGGAAGACGCCACGCGTATCTGATCGCCAGTCATCAGCGGCACATCAGGAACAGGATCGCCGGTCACAATGCCACTCATATCAACGATAAAGCGCCGTCCATTGCGAATAACTTCGATTTTAGCGAGATCAGCGTCAGGTCGCACACCTGCGCCTCCGCGTAGTCCGGCATCAAGATAACGCGTTATAGGTGCATCGCCTACAGATTCTAGAGCCGAAGCATCTTGTTTCTCTCTGGATAGTTCATTGATGACCGCACGACCGGGATTGAACACCGCGCCAAAAATATTGATCTGTGCGGGTGCCCAACGCAGTGGCAAAACAGAAACTCGGGTGTGATCTGGTCTAAAGTATCCACCTTTGATCAGTTGTTTTGCAACACTCTTCGAAAGCTCAGCTGACGTTAGTCCTTTGGCCCTAATTGAGCCTGCATAAGGTAATGTCAAAGTTCCATCGAGATCAATTGCATAAGTACCAGAAAATTCAGCGCCTTCGGCAATATCAATACGAACGACATCACCAGTCCCATGAATTGGCGATGCAGTTTCGAGCGCGCTTGAATTAAATGATGCGTCTTCAATTTCCAGCCTTGGAAGGGGCAAAGGCTTTTGGCAACGCATTGAGAAGCGCGATGGCACAGGGATAGTGGGAACATACGCTGAGGAAACTTGGTCGGCGATTGGCAACAACGTCGATTGGTCTCGGCATCCCGCCAGTAAAATAGTTACGGCCAAAACTGAAATAATTGTAATGCAGCGAATCCAAAATATGTGCTGATCAATAAATGACACCTTATTTTTCTTGAGTTGGGCCACTGGTGGCAATGCAATAGCATTACTATTGATAATGAAGTATTTTTCCAAGCCTGTAACCGCCAATGCAACTTCAGCTGCTTTTGATACGCCAATAAGTATGGGCTGCACTTTGTTGTCGTCAGCAATCGTGGCAAGCTTGCAAAGCTGATCCAATTGCGTGTGATCAAACTGAACAAGACCAGTCACATTAACGACCGGAGCTATACCATTTTGACATTTTGCAATTGCAATGCGCTTATGTGTTTCATCCATCCAGTCCAGCGCTGCCGAAAGAAAAGCTGAAGCCACGGTCATTCAATTGCCCTCAGTTTAGCGGGCCGACACAAATTTACGCAATTCACCAGCACAAATGCTCCATTGATAATGAAGGATAAAATATTATTCAGAAGGAGCGTCACCAACTCGCGCTGGCTCATTGTCCTGCGCAAACGATTAAGCCAGTCGGCTTAATAAATAGTAACTAAAAGTTGTTTTTTTTATATTTACACTTATTGGTAGAAATATCTGTAAATGATTCTGCCGTTCATTTCCTAGTTTTATCAGAAGACGTGAGTCTTAGACTAAGATGCGTAAATAAAATGAGCTGCATAAATCTTGTCGGTGACGAACATCAAAGCTGTTCAATGCGAAACCAAGATCAAAAAAGTGAGGCCAAAGTGAACCGACCAATATCAAAGAATCGTCCTATCCGAAAAGCAGTTTTTCCCGTCGCAGGCTTGGGAACAAGATTCCTACCTGCAGCTAAATCGATGCCAAAGGAAATGCTTACGATTGTTGATCGACCTCTTATTCAGATCGCAGTTGATGAAGCTCGAGAAGCTGGGATTGAACACTTCATTTTTGTGACTGGGCGAAACAAGGGAATGATTGAAGATCATTTCGATAAGCAGTTTGAGCTTGAAACAACTTTACGAAATCGTGGCAAGCAAAATGAATTGGCCAAACTTGCTGATATTCTTCCAGCAGCCGGACGCACAAGTTTCACAAGACATCAGGAACCACTTGGCTTGGGCCATGCTGTCTGGTGTGCGCGCGATATTGTTGGTCACGAACCATTTGCGTTAATTTTGCCAGACATGGTCATGCACGCCAAACCTGGCTGTCTCAAACAAATGATTGATACCTACAACATAGCAGGTGGTAACGTTATTGCGGCCGAACAGGTGGCAGATGATCAGACGCATCGTTATGGCGTGCTAGGGGCAAACAATTGGCAGGGCAACAGCTTTAATATTGACTGCATGGTTGAAAAACCTGAACAAGGCAACGCACCTTCAAATCTTATTATTTCTGGCCGCTATATCTTGCAGCCAGAAATATTTGCCGAAATCGAAAAGCAGGGCCCTGGTGCGGGAGGCGAAATTCAACTGACCGATGCGATGATCAGGTTACTTTGCTATCAAACGTTCAACGGCGTTAAATATCACGGTAAGACCTATGATTGTGGAGACAAAGTTGGTCTTCTTTTGGCCAATTTCGCATTTGGAATAGAGCACGAAGAGATTGGGAACGAATTCCAAATTGCTCTATCATCATTGCTTGCGAGCTATCTCAAAAACTCGCGTGGCCATAATTCATTCACTTCTATCCAAAAAGCAGGACAGGAAGAAAACGTAGATTTCAAAAAGACTGGCACATAAGCAAAAAATTTAAATATTTTTTTTCGAAACATTCTCAATATAATCTCTCGAAGTAGAACACGAGTTCAACCAAATTATTTCACCAAATGTTCAAACAACCGTGCCACTGCTTCTGCGCCAGGATCGACATGACCATCGAGCTGTTTCGCGTTGATATAAGAGGCACGACCTGCATTTGCTTTCAGCATTTTTGCAGTGAGCTGTGCGCCACTTCGTGCGGCTTTGGCAGCTGCGCTCATGCCGTGATCAAGGGCAACCAATGCAGGCTGAAGAGCATCAACCATTGTCCGGTCGCCAAGCTTAGCACCGCCAATCTCTTGCATACGAGCCAGACCTGCTTTGAGAGATTCCGTCATAGACATGCCGCTTGAGGCGGCATCGCCAGCCGCGGCAAAAAATATAGCCAGCAATACACCCGATGATCCGCCCATCGTCTGGCTCAATTCTTGTCCAATGGCGCGGTATAATTGTGTGTGGTCGGCAAGGGGAAGACTATCCATATTGGCCAATAACGCACGGGCCGCGCCCGCAAGAGTTGAACCTGTGTCACCGTCTCCTGATTTAGCATCCAAGGCGTTGAGATCAGCTTCTGAATGAATCAAGATTTCGCAACATTTGGTTACAAATTTCTGGGTTTCATTATGCTTCGAAGATAATGGCTTTATAGGTTTCAAACCATCCGGAAGATTGATAATTTCTACTGGCAATAATTCTTTTATGCCCGGCCAGGTGGCCAAAGATGTATGGGCTTTGAGCAGTTCCAACTCGCCCGCGCTTGCAGGGAAAACAGAAAGTGAAAAGCCATGCATATCGAGCGACGTCATCATAGCCGCAGGCCCAATAATCCACTTCAACTTTTGCACAATCGATGAATTCGCCAACTCCTTTGCGAGGATGCTCATTTCCAAGACTGATGTCGCGCCAAGATTATTCAACAACGCCACATGAGGCTGGTCTTTCATAGCTGCCGCCAGCTTTTGAACCACAGCTTCCATGGCTGCTTTTGCACCACTAAAATCAATTTGTTCGACACCAGCTTCACCATGAATGCCCAGTCCTAATTCAGCTTTGCCTTTTGGAATGCGATCTTCTTTTGGAGATCCAGGAACCGTGCAAGTGTCCAGCGACATTCCAATCGTAAGCGTCGACGATATGATATGAGCAACTGTTTTTGTAATATCTTGGAGTGATGCGCCTTGTTCTGCTAACGCACCCGCAATCTTATGAACAAATAATGTTCCGGCAACGCCGCGCGCACGGGGCAGTTCGGGTAACGCGATGTCATCATCAACGACGACCATCGTTACATCAAGCCCAAAAGCGCGGGCGCGCTCTGCCGCCAAACCAAAATTCAATCGGTCACCAGTGTAATTTTTGACAATTAGCAAACAACCCGCCGGGCCTGTTACGGCAAGTATTCCTGCTAGTACAGCATCGACTGAAGGAGACGCAAACACATCACCGCACACTGCGGCAGTCAACATACCCTGCCCTACAAAACCTGCATGGGCGGGTTCGTGCCCAGAACCTCCGCCCGATACTAAGGCAACCTTTGAATTGTCCCAGTCGTTGCGCATCACAACACGAATGTGCGGATAGCCATCCAGCCGCGCCAACTTCCCGCCTGAGGACGCTATCAGGCCGTCAATTGCATCAGTAACGATGTCTTCTTTTTTATTTACAAATTGCGCCACCTAAATCTCCTCTTGGTCTGTACTAATTCACGCCACTCGAATTCCGGCGTGATCAAAGTAAAAAGGCTTTTCGGGCCGTATTTTTACAATGTCGCCTTCGGCTAATTTCGTGTGAGCATCAGTAACCGTTATCAAGTTATGGTTCTTAAAAGAAAGATGCAAGCGCGTTTGATCGCCCAAGTGTTCAACCCGTTTGACGAAACTTTCCTCGCCTTCACCTTGCACGATCTGCTCCGGGCGCAGCCCAATTTGCGCTGCACGATGAGGCGCACCGCCAAAAACAGTTGCTGGCAAAAGGTTAATGCGCGGCTGGCCTAACCTGCTGGCAGAATAAATGCTCACTGGATTCTCGTAAATTTCTCGTGGCGTTCCAAACTGCACAAGCTTTCCGTGCTCAAGAACGCCCACATGAGTAGCCATGGTCATAGCTTCAATTTGATCGTGAGTGACATAGAGCAAAGTAGCCCCAGACTTAGCTTGAATGCGCTTGAGTTCAATGCGCAAGTCGGCCCTGAGCTTTGCATCGAGTGAGCTGAGCGGTTCATCCATCAAAAAAATCGTTGGGTTGCGAACGAGAGCGCGACCAATCGAAACGCGTTGCATCTCTCCGCCCGAAAGTGCAGTTGCCTTATTGTCCAGCTTGTGGGAAATCTGCAAAACTTCCGAGACTTCTTTAATTTTGCGTTCAATTTCCGCTTCGGGTGTTTTGAGAAGTGGAGATTTTAGCGGAAAAGCCAAGTTCTCACGCACGGTGAGGTGCGGATAGAGCGAATATTGCTGAAACACCATGGCCACGTTGCGCTGGGCTGGCGCCAAACCCGCCATAGATTGGCCACCAATCAAAACGTCGCCGGTATCGGGTTTATCAAGACCTGAAACCATGCGAAGCGTAGTCGTTTTGCCAGCACCTGTGGGGCCCAACAAGACCACAAATGAGCCATTCGGAATAATCATGTTGACGTCATCGAGAGCTGCGTCATCGCCGAATTTCTTGGTGATGTTTTTCAGAATGACTTCAGCCACGATTGAATACCCCCTGATTAGCATTCGACAGAAGTGCTTTGCCATTTTCAGCATTGAATATGGTAACGGTGCGCGGATCAAAACTTAATCCGATTTTTTCACCGGTTTTTATTTTGCCAGACGCATCAGTGCGCACCTTCACATCACCATTTGGAGTTGTAAGAGTTACGATTTGAGTCGTGCCTAAATATTCCGTGGCCAACACCTCACCTCTATATTGAGCCTTGTCAGAAAATTTAATGTGTTCTGGGCGTATGCCGAGTGCAAGTTTACCTTTGGCGCCCTCTAATGTTGTTGGAATTTTAAAATCAATGCTGTTCATTTCGACGCTCGATTTGTTCGTTCCAAGCATGCCTTCAAAACGTAGAAAATTCATCGAAGGTGATCCAAGGAAATTTGCAACAAACATGGTGGCAGGCCAGTCATAGATTTCTTGCGGCTTTCCAAATTGTTCAACTGAACCATGGTTCATCACCACAATCTTGTCGCCCATCTGCATAGCTTCCAACTGATCATGCGTGACATAGACCGTGGTTGCGCCCATGCGGTTGTGGAGGGCGCGCAACTCCTCAGACATATGCTCGCGGAACTCTGCATCAAGTGCGCCTAGTGGTTCATCCATGAAAAACGCTTTTGGTTCTCGCACAATGGCGCGGCCAAGTGCCACCCGCTGTCTGTCACCACCTGAAAGTCCGCCCACGGGGCGTTTGAGAATATCTGTGATACCCAAGATTTCTGCAACTTCTGCCACGCGCTTTTTCACTTGGTCTCTTGGCATGCCTTGGCTCAGAAGCGGATAGGAAATATTTTTGCCAACATTCATGTGCGGGTAAAGCGCAAAGAGCTGAAACACAAACGCGATGTCGCGCTTGCTCGCAGGCTTTTGCCCCACCTCTTCACCATCGATATAAATTTCGCCGCTGGTGGGTAATTCAAGCCCAGCCATCATGCGCAAGGTTGTTGTCTTGCCGCAGCCAGAAGGCCCGAGCAGCATGAAAAACTCTCCGTCTTCAATTGTAAATGTCGAAGACTTCACAGCATTGAACGTGCCGAAATCTTTGCGCAGATTTTTGATTTTAATTTGCGCCATGATTACTCCGGAAAATGACTAGTGATGATGAACATCATAGTGCCAATAAGTGTCACAAGAAATGAATAGCTGAAGAGCGACAGTGCAAAGGGCTGCATCATCATCACAACACCCAAAGCAATCATGATCGAAGCCAGCATTTCCCAAGCGCCGCGGCGGAACCGCATTAATCCACTGATGAACGAACTCATTTGCGCACCGCCCCGAATGTGATGCCCCGCAGCAAATGCTTGCGCAGCAGAATCGTGAATATCATGACAGGAAGCAGGAAGATCGTTGCACCTGCGGCAACAGCTGGCCAATCCTGACCACCGGTACCAATAATTGTTGGAATGAAAGGTGGAGCCGTTTGTGCGGTTCCTGATGTTAGGAGTGCAGCCAATGCATATTCATTCCACGCAAAGATCAGGCAGAAAATGGCGGTTGATGCGATCCCCGTTGTAGCTTGCGGGAGAACGACTTTGTAGAAAGCCTGGAACCGGGTGTAGCCATCTAACAATGCAGCTTCTTCATATTCTATTGGGATTTCATTTATAAATCCGTGGATCAACCATATCGAAAGTGACAAGTTTATTGCCGTGTAAAGCAAGATCATCCCGGCATGAGTATCATTCAAGCCCAATTGTCTGAACATCAGAAAAATCGGAATGGCGACGGCAATCGGCGGCATCATGCGGGTTGAAAGAATGAAAAATAACAAGTCGTCTTTCAACGGCACACGGAAGCGTGAGAAGGCATAAGCTGCCGCTGTTCCCAGCACGATAGCAAAAAATGTTGAGCCAAACCCGATGATAACCGAATTCAAAAATCGTTCGCCATAGCGTGATGGGCCAGCAATGACCATATCATATTGGCGTACAATGCGGTCATACCAAGTCTTGGGCTCGCCCGCCTGTACCAACATTTCTGGCGTTGCCCTTGTGCGTGTGGTGAAAAGGTTCACATAACCTTCCAACGTCGGTTGGAAGACCACTTTAGGCGGATAAGCGATGGCATCAGAGGGGCTTTTGAAGCCTGTTGCGATAATCCATAGCAGTGGCATGAGTGTGACCACGGCGTAAAAGATTACAAGCGAGCCCGCGACCCATTTTTGGCGCTTGGAAGGCTCGGTAATTGAATAGCTGCTCATCTTTCTTTGACCTTATTCAACGCTTTCACGTAAATTGATGCGAGTCCAAAAACTGTCACGAAGAGGATGACGGCATAGGCGGATGAATACCCGGTGCGCCATTTTTCAAAAGCCTCACGCTTCAAATTGATCGACGTCAGTTCGGTAATTGACCCTGGCCCGCCACCTGTCAGTTGAACAACAAGGTCAAACATCTTGAAATTTTCGATACCGCGAAACAACACTGCAAGCATCAAGAAGGGTAAAACCATGGGCAAAGTGATTGTCCAAAATTGCCGCCACTTACTGGCACGGTCACATTCGGCCGCCTCATAAATGCTACCGGGAATTGACCGAAGACCCGCCAAGCAAATCAACATCACAAACGGTGTCCACATCCAAGTATCAACAATAACAATGGCCCAGGGTGCTAGATTGACATCGCCGATCATGGAAAAACTTGATGGATCGGTATGAGTCAGGAAACCAACAACATAATTGAAAAGCCCGATTTGTGGTTGATACAAAAATGTCCAGAAATTTCCAACAACAGCTGGGCTTAACATCATTGGGAATACGATGATCGTGGTCCATAAATCATTGCCACGAAATTTTTTGTTGATGAGATAAGCTAACGAAAAACCAATCAAGACCTGAAGCAGGATTGTCCAGATCAAAAAATGTGCTGTGGTTTGCATGGTCAACCAGATGTCGGAGTCCGACAAGATTCGGCGATAGTTGTCGAGACCCACAAACTGCACTTCGGCATTTGGGCGGTTGACACGAAAATTTGTGAAACTTAGACGAATGGTCCAGATCAACGGAAATATGTTGATGGCTAGCAAAAGAAAAATTGTGGGTGCGACAAAGATCCAAGCAATGGCGCGATCAGAAAGCCCTCTAATTTTTTTGGCCAGCATAGGTGGCGTCGCCTCAGCGGCGCGCTCGAAGTGAGTTGGCGACATGATGTGCCCTCAAAAAAAGCATGAGAAAATGCACAGGGCAGAGTTTCTGCCCCACCCTGTGCTTCGACGATGCCTCGGGAGGAGAGGCAGTTGAAAGATTACATTTTGCCTTCGTCTTTGAACACTTTCGTCCAATCCGCAACGAGGCCGTCCATGGCTTCCTTGGCTGTGCCTTTTCCGGCCACAACATAATCATGGAAGCGCTTCTGCGTTGCTTGCATCAAAGATGCGTAGCTTGGCTCGGCCCAGAAATCCTTGACGATTGCCATCGAATCCAGGAAAGTTTGCGCATAAGGCTGGCTTGTTGCAAAACTTGGATCGTTTACAACTGAACTCAAAGCTGAGTAGCCACCAAGTGTCCACCACTTCGACTGAACATCTTTTTGTGCAAACCACTTAATGTAAGCCAAGGCCTCTTCCTGGTGAGCTGAATTGGCCACAACAGAAATGCCTTGTCCGCCAAGTTGCGCAAAATGTCCGCCGGGGCCTGCTGGCATTGGGAAATAGCCAGACTTATCGCCACCTACATTTGCATCCGCATTCACACCAGGCCAGATGAATGCGAAATTCATTTGCATCGCAACTTGGCCAGATTTGTAGGCGTCGATATTTTGCGACATATACCAATCCGATGCGCCTGGCGGTGTGCAGCAATCATAAAGCGACTTGTAGAATTCAAGCCCTTTCACTGCGCCCTCAGAGTTCACAAAACCTTCGAGTTCATATGGTTTTGCTGGATTGTCGTATTGAAAGCCAAAGTTATAGAGCGCGTTCATTGCACCCATCGTAATGCCTTCGGAGCCGCGCTCGGTGTAGATGGCTGCGCCGTAAACTTTTTTGCCGTCAATGTCACGACCTTGGAAGAAGGTTGCGATATCTTTCAATTCGTCCAATGACTTTGGAACTGCGAGGTCGCGGTTATATTTCTTCTTGAATTCAGCTTGTAGTTCTGGCTTTGCGAACCAATCCTTGCGGTAAGTCCAACCCACCACGTCGCCGAATGCTGGCAGCGCCCAATAGTTTGGCGTGTTTTTTGGCCATTCAGCATAACCAGTCACGGTCGCTGGGATGAAGTCCTTCATCGAAATGCCGTTCTTGTCGAAGAAATCATTCAGTTTAACATATTGCTTGTTCTCAGCAGCACCACCAATCCATTGGCTGTCACCAATCAATAGATCGCAGAGCTTGCCGCCGGAATTCAGCTCGTTCAGCATGCGGTCAGCAAAGTTTGGCCATGGCACGAATTCAAATTTCATTTTGTTGCCAGATTTGGCTTCGAAGTCTTTGCTTAACTCAACCAAGGCATTTGCAGGGTCCCATGCAGCCCAGCAAAGCGTCAAATCGGCAGCTTGCGCACCTGTTGCGCCAAATGCGCTGATACCAAAGAGCAGGCCGATGGCAGCAGCGGAATTAAATAGTTTCTTTTTCATATAGTCTTCCTCCCTCTGGTCGCGCCTAATTGCGCAACTCCAGTATCCCAACGAAATCGCAGGATATCTGAGATTCTATCATAATGAGGCACGTACCTCATTGCAAGAGAAATATGAGGTACGTGCCTAAAAAAGTTGAATTTGTTGAAATTACTGGAAAATTAGTGTCTATCAGCGTTGATCTGATGGAAATTGAAATGGGCAAGGTAGGACCTACAACGAGGGATTTAGCAGTTGCGGCTGGCGTCAGCCTTGCAACGGTTGACCGTGTCCTCAACTCAAGATTCGGCGTCCAAACCAAAACCATCACGAAAGTGAATGATGCCGCTGAGAAAATTGGGTTTGTTCGTGATATTTCGGCTGCGAACCTTTCTAGAAATCGTAACTATTCGTTTCTCTTCATTCTTCCGTTGGTGGGAGATCAGTTCTTGGGTGAATTGCTGGCCAAGATCGACGAGGCGAACAGGGCCTTTGCCGCAGAGCGTGTTACAGTTTCATCAAAACGGATCAATGTTAACGATCCACACGCCGTCGCAAATTTTCTATCCCATATTAATCCGCAGGAATTTAGTGGATTGGCCATCATGATCCCAGAATCTCCTCAGGTGCGCGATGCTGTCAACCGTCTTGGAGAGCGCGGAATAAAAGTCGTGCAATTTCTATCTGGCCAACCAACAATAAATGAATTCGACTATGTCGGGACGGACAACTACGCATCTGGTGCCACCGCTGGAAGTTTGATGCGACGGTTCTTACATTCTGGCGACGGAAAAATAGTTATCATTTCTGAAACTATGCAATCGCTGAGCAGCATTGAACGGCGATTGGGTTTTGACAATGTCATAGCCGAAAACTTTCCAAATATCTCTGTGCTCCCCTCGTTAGAGACGTACGGCGACGACACGCGTGCGCAAAAAATTATTGGCAACACGTTCAAAAATCATTCAGATATTGTTGGATTTTACGTCATTAGCTCTGAGGCGCGCATTCCCATCGAAATCCTCTCTCAATATCCAAAAGCAAAAGATATTATTCGCATTGCCCACGAACGTACGCCCTTCACCGACAATGCACTGAGGCGAGGTGAACTTGATGCGGTGATTGCGCAAAATCCAGGGCATGTCGTTCGTAGTGCTTTGCGCATTTTACGCGCACGCTGTGATCAACGAGAGCCACTTGCTTCGCAAGAAAATATCAGGATCGAAATATTTCTGAAGGAAAACCTTTGATTATTTCAAGCCAAGATCCGTTGCGGCAGCCACAATTTTATCTTTGTTCGTCGGATCATTGGTAAACGCCAAAAGGGCTGTGCTTAACGCGTCCTTTGCAGCAACCGAATCATTCAAAACGACGTAGGACTTGATCAAATTAATCCAGCCCTCTGGATCATTCGGATTGGCCTTTAGCCTGTCAGCTAACTTCGCAACCATGCCCTTGATCATTGATGTCTGATCACCCGCGGGCAATGCTTCAATTGCTGATTTTTGTGCGTCAGTGATAGCAGGCGCCGATGGCGATGCTGAGGCAACTATAGCAGTTACGTCACGACCCGTTGCTTTTCCTAAATTTACAATGCGCGCGATAACATCTTCGCGCCATCCCGCACCTTCTGGCGATGCCGCCAACAATGCTGTCCAGCGATCCAACGCCCCTGTTTGGTCTCCAGCTTGCTCGTGCGCCAAAGAATCGTAGAATCTCGCGCGGAAATTCTTTGGGTCTTTCAAAAGAACTTCGGCAATCAAGCCTTGGGCTCTTGGCGTTACGATGCCTCCGGCAGCTAGCACCAAAGCCTCACCGTAGGCAGATCGATACTCGGTATTTGCGGGTTCAATTTCCACTGCCTTCGCATAAGCTTCGGCTGATGCAGCATAATTTTGCTTGTTAAATTGCGCCCAGCCTAACATGCGCCAGCCTTCGGCATCGTTTGGGTTGGATTGCAGTCGCGCTTGAAGTTTAGTGATCAACGTATCAATCTCGCCCGATCCAGCAACAGCATCTTGTGTCGCAGGCACTGCCGGCGATGGCGGCTGTAAATTTGAAACGGAAATCAGTTCTGGAGTGCCCAGATAAGCATAAAGACTTACGCCACCCAAAATGACCAATGCGGCGGTGGATATTAGTGCGAGCATTTTCCAACCTGGCGACACTGGTTGAGATTTCTTGACCATCGATTCAGCTGTGGCAAGGCGACGGTTAATTTCAGCGCGTGCTGCTTTGGCTTCTGAAGCATCAATCGTGCCTGCCGATTGATCGCGATCAACCTCGTCCAACTGATCTTGATAAATGGCTTGATCTTGAATTCGTTCGCTCTCGTTTTCATAACGACGAACCAAGGGAATTGACATGACAACGGCCGTTGCGCTGCATAAAATTGTCATGATCAACCAGAGGGTCATTTCAATCTTCTTTCATTTCATTCGTTGGTTTGTCCGCATCAGGATCAATTCCAGAAGACGCTTCCAATTCTGGCCTTCTCCTCAGATAAATGACAGCAACTGATAAAGCCACCACAAGCATAAAAAAGGGTGAGGCCCATAAGAGAAAAGTATCAGCTTGAAGGGGTGGGTTGAGCAAAACATAATTCCCATAGCGAGAAACAAGATAACCAAATACTTGTTCATTGGTATCACCTGCGGTCAATCTTTCGCGAACGATAATGCGCAGATCTTTGGCCAAGGATGCATTTGAATCATCGATGGATTGATTCTGGCAGACGAGGCAGCGCAGATCTTGGCTGATCTCACGCGCGCGCGTTTCGAGCACCGGGTCTTTCAATACTTCATCAGGCATGACTGCAATGGCATTTGGAACTGCAATGGGCGCAGCCAATAAAACCAAAATTATGGCAGTTAGATAAATCCTCATGCAGAATTAACCGTGGCAGCAACCATGCTATTTGTAGCCTTACGTCTGCTCAACTTCGGCACACCAACGCGCAAGCGCCGATCAGAGAGTGACACAAATCCACCCAGTGCCATTGTGAAGCCACCTATCCAAAGCCAAGGCGCCAAAGGATGATAATACAAGCGCACAGTCCAGCCACCGCTCGTGTCGGCATCACCCAGTGCAATATAGATGTTGGAAATTAGGTTGGTGCGAATACCTGTCTGGTTGGTTTGCACGCGTTGCAGAGGATAGAAACGTCGTTCAGCCGTCATAGCGGTAACGGGGTTTTCATGATAGGTTACTAGGAATGTGCCCCGTTCCGCATCGTAATTTGGGCCCGGCACTTGGGCAACGTCTTTCAAAGTAATTTTATAGCCTCCGACTTCCGTCGTTTGACCTAGCTTCATTGAAAGGATGTTTTCTTGTTGCCAAGATGTAACGCCGGTAATGGCCCCCACCACAAATCCTAAGCCCATATGTGCCAGCAGCAGGCCATAATAGGCCCGCGGTGTGGATTTCATCAGGGCCAATGATTGACCGAAGGGCACTTGCCCTAGCTTCACACGCCTGACCATCACCCACACAGAGCCCGCGATGATCCAAGCTGAAATGCCAAGGCCGAGTGCAGTGGTAATCTGATTACCCCATGTCATCACGATAACTCCAATGACAGCCAGTATTGCGATAAGTATCGGCCATGAAATTTTGTCCATAATCATTTTCAAATCATCGCGTTTCCATTTCAGAAACGGCCCGATCACCATCGATAACAGCAGCGGAATAAACAGCGGAATAAAGGTTCGATTATAAAACGGTGGCCCGATTGAAATTTTATCTTTGCCGATGAGATCAATAAACAGCGGATAGAAAGTGCCGATGAAAACTGTTGCAGCGGCGACTACCAACAAGACATTATTGAGCAGCAAACTGCTTTCGCGACTTACCGCTGCAAACGGTGCACCGCCTTTGACCACTGGAATGCGCAACGCATAAAGCACAAGAGCACCACCTGTTGCAGCAACGATGATCATTAAAATGAAAAATCCTCGCGCAGGGTCTTCCGCAAAGCTGTGCACACTGGTCAACACGCCTGAGCGCACAACGAAGGTACCAATCAAACTCAATGAGAAGGTTAGAATAGCCAACAAAATCGTCCAACCAACAAGTGCGTGACGGCGCTCAACCACCAAAGCTGAATGCAGCAACGCAGTTCCAGCAAGCCATGGCATGAAGGACACGTTTTCCACGGGATCCCAAAACCACCAGCCGCCCCAGCCTAAAATATAATAGGCCCAGAAACTGCCAAGTGTGATGCCCATGGTGAGGAAGCACCATGCCAGCAATACCCAAGGTCTCACCCAGCGCGCCCATGCTGCATCAACTTTACCTTCAATTAGGGCCGCAACAGCAAAAGAAAATGCCACCGAGAAGCCAACATAACCGACGTAAAGACACGGCGGATGAATGGCCAAGCCCGGATCTTGCAGAATCGGATTCATGCCATTGCCATCGGCGGGCGGATTGGCCAGACGGATAAATGGGTTCGAGGTAAAAATAACAAATGCCAAAAACGCACTGGCGATCATGCCCTGAATAGCAAGCACGCGCGCCTTTAAGGTGTCCGGCAGGTTTTTACCAAAGATCGCAATGGCTGCGGCAAAGAGCACCAAAATCAAAACCCAAAGCATCATCGAGCCTTCATGATTGGCCCACACCCCGGTAATTTTATAAATCAGTGGCTTGGCGATTTGCGAATTTGCCGCAACCAACAAAACTGAAAAATCAGAAATCACAAAACTGTAAGCTAAACACGCAAAGGAAATAGCCACGAGACCAAACGAGCAAATGCCAGCGTAGCTGCCCAGCGCCATTAATCCGCGATCAGCGCGCTGAGCACCATAAAGCGGCAATGTGGCCTGTACGACGCTCGTCATCAAAGCCAGCAACAATGCAAAATGGCCTAATTCCGCTATCATTTTAAACGGTTTCTCCGAGGACAAAAACTTCCGACGACTCAAGCTTCAACTATGTGTCTACATTAAGTCGCTAGCATTTTCAGCCAAGTTCCAGAATGCAGCCCTGATCGGTATTTGATGGGCACCGTGCCTGTGTTATATTACGAGCACATGCGAACGTTGGTTTATTTTGAAGCGCGACTTCCCAGAGTGCCAGACGTCAGCAAACTTAAAATAACCAAGGGAATTGATACCCCATAAGCCGAACGTATGCCCCAATGTTCAGCGACATAACCTAGCAACGGCGGGCCTAACAAGAACATCGAAAAAGAAAGCTGCACGAGGGATGCTACATTAATTGCCGCAGGCCTATCTGAGCGTTGTGCTGCGGCAGATATCGCCAACGGAAATATGGCGCTCGTTCCAACGCCGATCAAAGCAAAACCAATAAGCGATATGGTTGGCGAGGTTGAGAAATATGTAATGAGGCTTCCAACCAATAAAATCAAAAGCAAACAGCGAGAGAATGTAACCGACGAATATTTTTCGACAAAGCTGTCCGCAAAAAATCGCGCACTCGCTTGGCATACTGCAAATGATGCAACAGCAATACCTGCAACGAATGGCCCGGCTGCGAAGCTGTCGCGCATGTAGATGGCTGACCAATCCATGCTTGCACCTTCAAGCAGCATGGCGCTTGCGGTAACAGTAAAGAGCAAAATAATCGCCAAGCTTGGAAACGCAAATCGTGGCGCCTTTTCGACTGTTTCGTCATTTCGTTTGGTGGCAGGAACAAAATTTGCCAATGTCATCCAAACCGCGACCAGTGAAAGCGGAACGACAATCCCGAGATGAAATTGCGGTGAAAACCCTAAGGATGCCATCCACGCGCCAAAAAACCCAGCTGCGAAAAAGCCAATGCTCCAAAAAGCATGGCACCTGTTCATGATGCGGTAGCCTAGATTATTTTCGGTGCGATCAGCTTCAACATTAACAACAATTTCCATACAGCCGATCACGAAACCAACAGGGTACAGCAGCACGAATAAAACCAGTGGTGAAGGTGCATGGACAGCAATTGCCAAAAACAATGCGATCAAAGGAATGCCCGCCATGAGAACCACGCGGTGGCCAATGCGTGCCAATATCGGAGCTGCCACAGTAATCGAGGTCAAAGTGCCAAGCGGCGTGCCAATCAATCCCAATCCAAGAGCGGTCTTGTCAACACCCATCTCCAGCTGCAAATCGCCAATGCGAGGGAAAATATTGCCCATGGCGAAAGCATAAATTGCAAATGCCGCAAAGATTTGGTGTGAGGGGGATAACGGATACGAGAGGCGCATAGAGAGCTTTCTGAAAACGGCTGGAATTTGGCCACCCGTTTACAGATAGGGAGCGAAAATACTAAGACTTTATTTTTCGCGTCAAAAAGACCGCAAAAAGCGTGGCCAATCCCAATGCCACCGCTGTTCCATGCCAGCCATAGTGCATGTTGATCTGGCCCAGCACGACGGCTCCTAAAAGTCCACCGAGATAGTAGCTGGTCAAATAAAGTCCGTTGGCTTGGGCGCGGTCCACAGTGACTGATTTTGAGAGATAGCCTGTTGCGGCAGCCTGAGCGAAGAAAATGGCCATGCCAATGATTGAGAGGCCTAGTAGGATGATCCACACTGAGCCACTCAATGTAAGTGCAAGGCCGCCAAGAACTGTGGCAAGGGAAACAAACAAGGCAAACTTTGGCCCATATTTTTTAACCTGATTTGCCGCCAATGGCGTGGTGATGATCGCTGGCGCAAAAATGAGATAGACAAGGCCTAAGGACATTGGTGCGATGCCGATATCCTTTACCAAATACAAGTTCACATAAGTGAACACGCCCACAAATATAAACAGGATCAAAAAGCCAATGCCGAATGTGGCGCGTAGCGACGGCACTGCAAAATGCCTGCGCCATGCAGCAAGCGGAGATCCGCCGCGTTTGGGAGGTGACACATCATGTGGGCCAATCATTACATAGGCAAACACGGCACCCGCAATATTCAATGCTGCGAAAAATAGAAACGTGCCGGAGAGGCCGGTTGCACCCGCCATTGTCACCGCAGCCAAACGTCCAAAGAGATTAGAAGCCACATTGCCCGTGATATATGCGGCCAGCGCTCCGCCAATGGCCATCACTTCGCACTGCTCTGATAAAAATGTCATGGTAAGCGTGAAAGCCGCCGCCATCAATGTGCCCTGAATAACGCGAAGTGCCATGAAGGCCCAGATGTTTTCAGTCAGACATAAAGCTGCGGTTGGAATGGCGAGCAGCGCAAGGCAAACCCAGATGCCGCGCTTGCGGTCGATCCGGTCGGCAAACCACGCCACCGTAATACCTGACAGAGCCATACCTAGTGTTGCAGCGTTCACAGCCACGCCCGCGAGGCCTGCATTTGCTTTATATGCAACAATAATCTGCGGTAGCAAAGCTTGGGCGCCGAAGAGGTCAATCAATGTCAAAAAACTGATGATTGAAATAATCGTTGAGCGGCGAATAACGTCGCGCGGCCTATCACCTCTCAGTGCGCTTTGAAAAACCATCTAGGCCGCCGTCCAACCGCCATCGACCGGCAGAGACACACCCGTAATATTTTCTGCTGCATCCGAACATAGAAATAATGCAACACCTGACAGTTGTTCAACGGTCACAAATTTCTTGGTCCATTGAGCAGCCAACAACACATCGCGCTTGACTTGCTCTTCTGTAATTCCCCGTGCCGCGGCAGTTTCTGGAATTTGTTTCTCCACCAATGGGGTGAGCACATAGCCTGGGCAAATGGCGTTTACCGTAACGCCATTTTGGGCCGCTTCCAAAGCCACAGTTTTTGTAAAGCCAGTGATGCCGTGTTTTGCTGTCACATAGGCTGATTTAAATGGCGAGGCCACGAGGCCATGCGCCGATGAAATATTGATGATCCGCCCCCAACCGCGCTTCTTCATGCCGGGCAGCGCTGCACGCGTGGTGTGAAACGCCGAATTCATATTAATGGCGATAATCAAATCCCAACGCTCCGGCGGAAATGTTTCAACAGGTTCGACCGTTTGGATGCCCGCATTGTTGACCACAATATCAACCGAACCAAATCGAGCTTCAGCAGCATGGATCATGGCTACAATCTGATCGGGCTTTGACATATCAGCAGGATCATAAACCACTTGGCCCTTGCCAAGAGCATCGAGTGCTGCTGTCTCATGTTCGATTTCTGCAGCACTGCCAAACCCATTGATCACCACATTGGCGTTCGCGCTTGCCATGCCTTTCGCGATCCCGAAACCAATGCCAGATGTCGAACCCGTAATGACAACAGTTTTGCCGCTTAAATCCATGTCGAAATCTCCATCAATATATAAATGCCAATAGACTAAACGACCTTGGCATTTTCCATCATTTTACCACCACATGCATCGTGCAAGATAAAGCCCTCAGTGGCCTCTACGGGTGCGCGCCATGGTGCTTTTTCGAGGGTTTCAAGCGTGTGGCGATAGCCCGCTTCCCAACGTTGCTTGATACCATCTGGGCTAAAATCAGCA
Organism: Hyphomicrobiales bacterium; assembly: GCA_025359045.1. GTDB lineage: Bacteria > Pseudomonadota > Alphaproteobacteria > Rhizobiales > Aestuariivirgaceae > Aestuariivirga. Next base: position 88,360 of record JANYHN010000051.1, read on the forward strand.
TCCTTCAGATGATCTTCGTTGGGCAGCGTAGGTGCAAGCAAGCGCACAACATGCATTCGTGTGAAACAGCCATATGATGTGAGTTCTTTAACAGCCGCAGTTTTGCGCAATTCCTCCGGAATCATTTTGCCTAATTCAGCAACCACGTGTCGCAATTTATGGAGTTGTCGTTGCCGCTTGATTTGCGATGTGGCGCGGCTGGAATATTGAACGTCCTTCTGGCGGTTCATCACCTGCCACATGGTTTCCGGCTCTTCACCTTCTGGGTTCCAGATGTGAACCGCAAACACTAAAGAGTTGCGCCGCGGATTATCGTCAAATACGATTTCAGCAGGCGTGTTCGATAAAATTCCACCATCCCAATAAAGCTCGCCGTCAATCCGCACGGCTGGAAATGCAGGCGGCAATGCACCTGATGCCATCACATGCTCAACTGCCAGCGGCATATCACGGCTGTCAAAATAACGCATTTCGCTTTTACGCACCGATGATGCACCGACAGTCAGCCGAGTTTGCCCTTTTGAAAGAACATCAAAATCGATAAGTTCGTTAAGTGTCTCACGCAACGGATCAACCGAGTAGTACCCTGCATTTTCCGCACCCAGAGGAACATGCGGCCCCAGAAAAGCAGAGAGGTTAGGACGGAAGAAAGAAGGCAAACCCATGCCAATGGTGTGCATGTTTCGCGCCATATTGCCGAGCCACTGTGATGGCACGCCAAAAATATCCTTCTGTTCAACACGGCTCCAAAATTCGCGGAGCCGGTCGAGGCGATTTTCCACCTTGTTACCAGCTAAAATAGCAGCATTGATTGCTCCGATTGATGTGCCGATAATCCAATCAGGATCGATACCGGCCTCATGCAGGGCTTGATAAACACCGCCTTGATAGGCTCCAAGTGCGCCGCCGCCTTGCAAAACCAGAACAGTCTGTCCTAACGCCTTAATCTCAGTTTTCAACGCACTCACTTTTAGTCTCCTATTCGCTGCAATCAGCAACTTTCTTACAATCGGCAATCGATGACATGATTGACATCACCACCTCGGTCGCTTTGGCAAATTGTTCATCGCGATTGGTGATGCCGTAGCGCTTGGCCACCCATTTCCAATCTTGATAAACTGCCCAAACTTTTCCTTGGCTGTCCTGCTTCACCAAAACGCGAACCGGCCAATCCATGCCGCTATCTGGCTGAGAGGTGAGAAACAAAATGCCCAAAGGCGGATTGCCAAACATCACCATTGTTGATGGTGGCAATTCAATGCCAGCGTCCTTTGCCAGTTTGGCTTGGTCGATTGTTGCAAAGAACTTGATGCCCTTCGTTTCAACATCGGCCTTGATGCGCTTGGCCGTCTCTTCAACGGAATAAGCACTGCGCGTATGGATCAAGCCATTGCCAGTCAAAGTCACAGACTCTGCCATGACGGCCACTGGCGCAGAAAACCCCAAAACCACCGCGAGTAATGCTGATTTCAACAGCGTCAGCCTACTCAAATATTTTTTCTTGTGCATGTCATCACCTTTGATCGATTTTGTATTTCAGTTTCATGTCGCATGCAGTGACGAGACATCTGATCTCGTAAGAACTTAAGCCAGAAGCTTGCGTGCGGAGCAAATCACCATTGCAGATTTGCTGGAACGTTTCCGTGAACTCGCCGCGCAAATCGGCGCAGCGAGCGTGAACAGATTTGTAAATTACATCATGTCGTGTGTTTCAACCATCGCTGGAGGCAGAAGATCAGAAGACAGGATGATCGTTGGCTTGGTTGAATCGTTGCGCCACCAATGGGAGAGATCAGCACCAAACTCTGCAGTCACGTCACCAGCCTTGTGGAGCAATGGAACTTTGCAAGTTGTTCGATATTCAGTAATCTCACCTTCAAGAATATAAATGTTCGCGGCGCGAATATCATGCTTATGCAATGGAACGATTCCGCCTGGCTGCACAACAAGCTTGCGTACACGCAGCATGAACCCTTTGAAAGCCTTGCCCTTGGATGAGAGGTCGACGCTAGAAATCACATCATCAGTCACGTCCTTTGCTTTGGTTTCACCTGGCAAGAAGGCACCCTTGGTCATCTGGTCTTTCGGGCAATCACCTGCAAAAACTTGCGTCGATGCTGTAATAAGCAGAGCCGCAGCAATTGCAGTTTTCAATACAACTTTATTCATATCAAACTTCCTTTTGTTAGAAATAGTATTATTCAAAATTTGGGTATCTCGATGCTTCAAGAGCGAAGACAATATTTCGGTGCCATTTTTTATTTAGGCAACGACACATCCATAATCCGTGCAACCAGATCCTTGGACCATTCTACGCTGCGTCTGGCTGTTTCTGTCCAATGGCGCATAGCGGCGTCAGCATATTGCTGTTGCATTTTGGCAAGCGCGTTCATGTCGGCTGGCATGCTTGAGCCCGAAACCATTTTGCTGAACTCTTCTTGAGCAGAACTGGCAGCAGCACTTTGCTGAGCGCTCAAATCAACAATTTTGCGACTCACAATTTCGTTGATCTCGGTTGAATAATTTACGGTCTTCACAAACTGCGCGGCAAGATTGTTCAATGTTTCGCTTTGCAGCTCCAGCATTTTGCCTGCTGTGTCGCTCACTGTTTTGTTTGTATCTTCAGGTATGGCTTTGTCGGTTACTTTCGGCATTCTCATTTTCCTGTCTATCCCAGATGATAATCGGCCACATTCATGGCTTTCACTGACGATAGACTATGAGTTGACAATGCAATGCGGAACAACCTTTTGGGTATCGTTTCGCTCTAGTTCAGGCATGGGAGAATTAGAAAGCTACGCCCGAAACGAATTTTGCAGCTGATTGGTTAGCCATCGTGCAGGCTGCAAAGATGTCGGCACCATTTGCCATTGCGTTCCCCAACACGCCAATAAAGCAATCGCCTGCACCATGAGTCGATTTAACGACAATTTTATAAGGTTCAATAAAATGCGTGGTCTGAGCTTTGGTCTGAAAAACAAGCCCAAGGACACCCAGTGTGATGATCACATCTTGCCCATGGCGCGCCAGCTTTGGCAAGGCGTTGAATGCAGAGGCTTCGTCGCTCACGATCGTGCCACTCATCATCTCCGCCTCAACCCGGTTCACAACAAGAACGTCAATCAAACTCAGCAATTCTTCCGATATAATCCGTGCTGGCGCCGCATTCAAAATAACTTGCCCCCCACTTATTTTTGCCGCTCGGGCCGCGGCGATGTTGACGGCTTCGGGGATCTCATTCTGCAAGATTAAAACTTTTGCACCTGCGAGTGTCTGCCAAGCTTCGGCTGCTTTTTCTGGGGACAGTCCCAAATTTGATCCTGAAATAATGACAGCCCCATACTCTCCCGAACTCTCAACAATTGCCACGCTCATCCCAGTTCCACGGACAGCATCAATAGATACATGATCAATGCTAATGGAATTGAAGGCCAGATTTGCAGTCAGGGTTTGACCAAAATCATCATCACCAACTCGGCCAATCATTGCCGTGCGCGCGCCTGATTTCGCGGCCATTATAGCTTGGTTGCCACCCTTGCCACCGCAGATTTTTTTCCAAGCGGTGCCGGGAACAGTTTCATCAAGTCGCGGCAGATGCGGCGAGTCAACAACGATATCAAGATGCAGGCTGCCACAGACGATGACGTCAAATGCTGGAGTCATGACCGTCCTTCATCAAACGCAACATTTTTATTTACCCTTCAAATCCCAAACAACGCGGCCTGCACGATGGTCTGGCTCGACACTGCATCCTGTCTCAGAATTGCGCTTGCTAAAAACTCATTATCCTTCAATTTTTGAACCACGCGTTTCATTGCCTCCACAACTGCAATATTGCCAGAACACTCAGCAATGGGATCCAGTCCCGTAATGTCAGGGAACGTATCGAAATAAATTGCAGCATCATAACCAATGCGGTCGAGCACATAAAGCAACTCGATGGTTTGAATGGGATGTACCGTACCTACCATCAAGCCATCATCGCGCTTACCATACCCATCATTCAAATGAACGCCGAGCAATCTTGAATGGCGTTGAATCAAGCTTGCTGCATAGGCTGGCATTTCGTCAGCATAAAGCACATGCGCAAAATCGAGCGTCACGCCGGTGTTCTTTCGGTCAACATCTTTGATCGCTAACAAAGTTGTGGCAACATCCGGCATCAGACTAAAGGAACGCGGCTCATTTGGTTTGTATTCGATGCTGATATCAATTGCCGAATTATGATCTGCAACCTCACGAATTGCCTCGATTGTATGGTCCCATAAGCGGTCATAGTCAGCTTGGAAGGAATAATCGAAACCATCTTGCCCCATCCAAAGGGTCATCAAGTTGCCACCGCATTTGGCAAGTGAATCCAAACCCCTCTTTGTCAGATCAATGGCTTCACGGCGCACTTTTTCGTCAGGGTTGGTAAAGGCCCCGATCTTAAAACCGGGATTGCTGTAGTAGCGCATTGCAAAGCCATTTAGTGAAATATCAAGAGTATGTAATTTGTCTGTCATTTCGCTTTCTGTATAACCTTCGAGGTGATCTGGGTAATTGAGATCAACAGCTGAAAGGCTTTTTACTTTTGCAGCACGTTCCAGCACATCGAATGTTGTAATTTTGCCATTCTTGCCCGGCCAATATTGCGCGGCGTTGACCCTGAAAGAGTTCAACCTTGTGGCATATTGATTGAGGCTGGTGTGTGACTTCAACGTTTAAACTCCCATTTCTAAACTACACAGATTTCAAGTCATATCAACTGGCTTGCTGCGAAAGCGCTTTACGGTTTCGGGCAAGGCCTTACGGCACACCACTGGTGGCAAACCTTTCAAGATCAATTCCACATCGGCCACGGCTTGCCTACCAATTTCAAATAAAGCTTCGGGCATGCCACCCGTGCGGTGGGCCGACAGCAACAATCCATCGATGTCGCGTACCGGATCACCCTTGGCCACAGGTTCAACAGGAAACACGTCGGTTGCAGCTCTGAATTTTCCGTTTTGCACATATTCAATAAGTGCTGGAAAATCCACAACAGCTGCCCTGCTCATCAGCAAAAATATCGCGTCGCTCCTGATCAGCGAAAGTTCTTTGCGGCCAAGGAAGCCTTGGTTTTCAGATGTCACACCTGCAAATACGAGGATCACTTTACTTTGCGACAGCAACTGGTTTAGCCCAACAGATTTGCAGCCTGCCCTCTCCAACACATAATCTGGCACCCAAGGGTCATACACGTTGACTTCACAATGAAATGGCGCGATCAATTTATGAAATGAACGTGCAAGATCGCCATAGCCAATAAGGCCAATTGAAGCCCCACGCAAACTGAAGCTTCCTATATTACCGTCCAGCCCGTAAGCTTCACGTCCAAGCCTAAAATCACGGTCTGCCTTGGTAATCCCGCGTGCCAGATCAATGGTCATGCCTAAAGCAGATTCTGCAACTGAATCCGCGAAAGCTGATGCAGGTGTCAGCACATGAATACCATTGGCAAAGCAATAATCATAATCAATCGCGTCGGTAAAATTAGTTTCAACGTCAATTATTGCTTTCAGATTTTTGGCGCGTTGCAAGCGCTCGCGCGGAAGCCTCGTCTGCCCCATGATGATACTCACTTCGGCCAAATATTTATCAACCATCTCATCAGGCATTCGGCCATTTTCATGGATGATGAGCTGCCCAAGGCTTTCAAGTTTAGCACGGGTCACAGAATCGCAGATCAGATCGAGCGTGCGGGGCAGTGGATCAATTAAAATGGTTGGCATTGTGCTTCCTTTTCGTCAGTGTTGACTTGTAAGAAATCTCAAGCGAACGTCAAGCCATGTCAACGGATCTGTTTTCACTGCGCGGTAAAAATGCTTTAGTCACTGGTGCTGGCAGCGGCATAGGGCGTGCCATTGCGATTGGACTTGCCGAAGCTGGAGCTGATGTTGCGGTTGCAGGCCGAAACATCGAAGCGCTTAATGATTGCGCGCAAACCATTCGTCAGTTTGGCCGCAACGCCACCGTTGTCGCTATAGACGTGTCAGACGTGGCCAGCTGTCGTAAGGGCGTTGCTGAAGCGGCACACACTCTTGGCGGGCTTGATATTCTTGTCAACAACGCTGGCGTGGAGGAAGTTTGTCCTTCTCTCGAAGTCGAAGAAGCATTGTGGAACCGCATTCTCGATACCAATTTAAAGGGCGCATTCTTTATGGCGCAAGCTGCCGCGCGCAAGATGAAAGGCGGCGTTATTCTTAATATTTGTTCGCTCACCTCTGAGCGTGGCATCCCTACAGCCGTTCCCTATGGTTCATCAAAATCGGGGCTGGCTGGCATGACGCGTGCGTTAGCAGTTGAGTGGTCATCCATCGGTATCCGGGTCAACGCGTTGGAGCCAGGTTATTTCCGTACATCACTAACCGAGACCTTCTACCAAAATGCCACATGGCAACAAGCGATGTTGGCCAATATCCCTATGCAACGCTTTGGTGAGATGAATGACCTTGTAGGCGCCAGTGTTTTTCTTTGCTCTGGCGCTGCAAGTTATATTACAGGTGTTTGTCTTCCCGTTGATGGCGGCACTCTCGCTTCTTTATGATTTGGAATTGTTATGACCCTTAAAATCAATTTCCACGAATTAGCTAAACTTTCTGCCGCTGAACGCGCCAAACTGCATCAGCGCACAGAAACTGACCTGTCAGCATTTGAAACCAAAGTGCGCCCGATTATTGATGCCGTTCGCGCCGAAGGCGATGAAGCATTGGCGCGTTTTGCGCGTGAGTTTGATAAAGCCCCTGTGCAAGCCTCAGAAATTGCAGCCACGCAAGCAGATTTTGCCGCAGCCGAAAAATCGCTCGACCCTAAAGTGCGCGAGGCTATGGAATTTGCAGCTTATTCCATCCGCAAATTCCACCAGGACCAAATGCCCGAAGAAATGTGGCTCCATGAAATCAGGCCCGGTGCGTTTGCTGGCGATCGCTCGCGCCCAATACCTTCGGTTGCATGTTATATTCCACGCGGAAAAGGTTCGTTCCCATCGGTTGCTTTGATGACCGCAATTCCAGCACATGTGGCTGGCGTCAAAGAGGTTATCATCATCACGCCGCCCGGCCCCAGCGGGAAAATCGACGATGCCACATTGGTGGCTGCGCGCATGGCTGGCGTGAGCAAAGTGTTCAAAGCCGGTGGTGCGCAGGGTATTGCGGCTGTGGCTTATGGTACACAGACCGTTCCTAGAGTTGCCAAAGTCATCGGCCCGGGCAGCCCATGGGTTGGAGCGGCCAAGCGCTTGGTTTCGCACGTCTTGGATACAGGCTCGCCCGCTGGCCCCAGCGAAGTGATTATTTTTGCTGACGATAGCATAAATGGTGCGCTTGCTGGGCTCGATCTTTTAATCGAGTCTGAACACGGGCCTGATAGCTCTGCCTATCTCGTCACCTGGAGCAGGCGCGTGGCTGAACAGGCACTGGCGGCTATTCCTGATTATTGGAAGCAGATGAGCGAACAACGTGTTTCGTTTTCATCAACTGTGTTAAGCGGCCCGATTGGCGGCATCGTTTTGGCGCGCGATGAAGAAGATGCCATTGCGTTTTGCAATGAATATGCAGCAGAGCATTTGGAAGTTTTGTCCAAAGAACCATTTGCATATCTTGGTCGCCTTGAACATGCGGGAGAAATTTTGCTTGGCGAACATACACCCACCACGCTCGGCAATTATGTGATTGGCCCCAACCACGTGCTGCCCACAAGTGGCTGGGCGCGCACTGCGTCGGCTGTTTCGGTATTTGATTTCTTGAAGCGCAATTCCATCGCATATGTAACAAGCAAGGGATATCCCGACCTCGCCAAACACGCTCACGCCCTTGCAACCTATGAAGGCTTTGATGGCCACGCCAATGCCGTTTCCGAACTTCGTAACAAGATTTTGAAGCTTCCAACGAACTGATTTTTTAAATGCGAATAAGCGTTTTGAGTCCTAAGACTTGGTTGGCCGCAATTTGCGTATAAGCAGTGGGAACGTCGTCTAAAGTAATTTCACGATCGATCAGTTGATAGATCATGCTGGCACAGGCTGGCAAAAGGGAAATGGCGTCTGGCATCTCATTCTGAAAGGCGTGACAGCCGATCAAAGCCAGTTCGCGTTCAACGAGTATGTTTGGATCGAACTCCATCTTCCCATGCGAAATGCCGACCAGCGCAATATTTGCGCCACTCGGCACGCAATTTAATAGCATCTGCAATGCGTCGATACTTCCAGTGGCGTCGATGGCAGCGGTGAGCTTGCGGCCCTGCAAAAGTTCTTTGATGTGTTGGGCATTCAAAGTCGCAACTTGCGCATTGGTCACATGCGCCACGCCTTCAACCCGCGCAGCATTGCGATCAACCACAACAACTGGGCCTTGATGTTGGTGCGCAAGAATTACTGCTGCCAAGCCTCCAATGGGGCCGCAACCAACAATCAGCACGGGTTCGTGAGGTGTGAGCCGCAAACGATTTATGGCGTGAAGTGCCACAGCAAAGGGCTCTGCCATGGCTGCTATTTGAGGCGCAAGACCTGAGGGAATTTTGTGAAGCAATTTGGCGGGTAGATTTACATATTCTGCAAAGCAACCATCGCAAGCCTCACCGATAAAACCTAGGGTTTTACAAAGATGGTTTTGGCCCCGTTGGCAGGCATCGCACTCGCCACACCAAAAACGGGAATCAGCAGCAATAAAATCGCCGATTTGAACATTTTCAACACCGGCACCCAGCGCCGTCACAACTCCGGTAAACTCATGGCCCGCGATAGAAGGAGAACGCGTAATCCATTGTCCCGTTTTAAAATTGTGAATATCCGAGCCGCATATTCCGGCCATGATGACTTTGAGGCTCGCCCAACCTGGCTCTGGAGGTGCCGGTGATGGAACATCCTCAACCCTCAAAACGCCTTTCTCGTATAGACGCACAGCTTTCATCAAAAACCTTTCGCTTCAGTTCGTTCTATAGCCTCACTACAAAAAATGCAAAAAAGTTGACGCGCTTCGGAATTTGCTATCAAGTCTAAGTTTAAAATTAAAAAGAGAGAGACGAACATGAACTGGAATCCAAACCGCCGCGACCTTCTGAAAGCCAGCCTTGCAACCGCAGCTCTTGGCAGCATTTCGCCCGTTGCGCTTGCCGATGATCTCCCGGCAAAACCCGAAGCTGGCACGTTGAAGATGGGCCTCAACCCTTGGCTGGGTTATGGCCAGTGGCACATCGCAGCCAAGAAAGAATTGTTCAAAGCAGCGGGGCTTGAAGGCGTTGAGCTGGTGAACTTTACCACTGACTCCGATCTAAACGCTGCCTTAGCTTCAGGCCAATTGCAATGCGGAAACATTGCAACCCATACCGCGATGAACTTTATCGCTGCAGGCCTGCCCATTAAGATTGTGTTGTTGATGGACGTTTCTAAAACCGCCGATGCAATGATTTCAGACGGATCAGTGACCGACATTAAGGGCCTGAAAGGCAAGCAAGTTGCGTTGGAAGAAGGCACGACGAGTGATATCCTCTTGAACTATGCGCTTTCACAAAGCGGCATGACCATTGCTGATGTGCAAAAAGTGCCGATGCCTGCGGCTGATGCGGGTGCAGCGCTGATTGGCGGCAAAGTTCCGGTTGCAGTCACTTACGAACCCTATCTCACGCTTGCTATGCAGCAGAACAAGAACGTGAAAATGATTTATAGTGCTGGTGAAAACCCCGGCCTTATCTCCGACGTGTTGGTGGTCACTGAGGAATTCTTAAAATCAAAACCCGGTCAGGTTTTGGCATTGGTGAAGGCATGGGATGCGGCTGTGGCTGATTACCGCAAGGATACACCCGGTGGACGCGCTATTATCTCTGAAGCAGTTGGTGCCAAGCCTGATGAATTGACCACAGCTTTTGACGGAGTGGTTTATTATTCAGCAGCTGAAAACAAAACTGAATTTTCTGGAAACTTTACCAAGAAGGTTATTCCAGAAGTTCACAAGGCAGCACGCGCTGCTGGTATTTTGCAAAAGGATGTCGATCTCTCAACTGCAATTGATGCTCGCTTTGTAGATGCCGCAGCAAAATAAGCGAAGCGGCACCAATCGCCGCTTTGCACTTGGTGGAAAAATCAGCACCGCAGAATATCTAGGCATTTCGGCCAGTGTTTTTGCGGTGCTAACCATTCTATGGTACTTGACCACATATTTTGGACTGGTGCGCCCACTGTTTTTGCCCTCACCTGCAAAAGTCATAAGCAGGCTCGCCGAGCTGTGGGCGAGCGGCCAACTTTTCATTGATTTGGGTATTAGCATTTACCGCATCACCTTTGGATTTTTAGTTTCAACAGTGATCGCATTGCCGATTGGTATTTTGATCGGCAGCTACCGGGGTTGGGAAGCGGCCATTGAACCCTTTGTCGATTTCATCCGCTATATGCCCGTCGTGGCTTTTGTCCCGCTCACCATTCTGTGGTCAGGCACAGGCGATGCACAAAAACTCTTGATCATCTTCATCGGCACATTTTTCCAGCAAGTGTTGTTGGTTATGGATAATGTGAAATCCGTTCCAAAAGATTTTCTAAATCTCGGTCGCACTTTGCAAATGCCGGAATTGCGCATTCTGCAACGGATTGTGTTGCCCTCGGCCCTGCCCGCGATTTGGGATTCGATGCGCATAAGTTTGGGTTGGGCGTGGACTTGGCTCGTGGTTGCAGAACTTGTGGCGGCAACTTCAGGGCTTGGCTACCGCATTACAACGGCACAGCGGTTTTTCCAAACCGATCTTATTTTTGGTTATCTCCTTATTCTCGGCGTTCTTGGCCTCACAACCGATCAAGCCATGAAATATGCAGGCCGAAAATTATTCAGGTATCTCAATGTCAGATAAGCTGGTGATATCGGGGTTAAGCAAGACGTTCAGCAGCGAACGCGGAACAACAGTGGCTTTGAACGATTTCAATCTGTCTGTCGGTGACAATGAATTTGTTGCATTGGTCGGCACTTCGGGCTGCGGCAAATCGACATTACTTTCAATAGCTGCGGGCCTCGAAAGCCATGATGATGGCCGTATCACCATTGATGGCGAAGACATTGTTTCACCGGGTCTTGATCGTGGCGTGGTTTTTCAAAGCTACACGCTTTTACCTTGGCTCAACACGCTGCAGAATGTTGAATTTGCTTTGCTGGGCGCAGGAAAATCCAAATCAGAAGCGCGCGATATTGCCCAATCGCATCTCGAACTCGTGGGCTTGCAAGGTTTTGAGAAAGCGTTTCCATCCGAACTTTCCGGCGGCATGAAGCAGCGTGTGGCCATTGCACGCGCCCTCAGCTACCGCCCGAAGATGTTATTGATGGACGAACCCTTTGGCGCACTCGACGCTCTAACCCGCCACCATATGCAAGAGTTACTCACCGGCATTTGGGAAAAGCACCGCCTCACAGTGCTGTTCATCACGCATGATGTTGAGGAAGCAGTTTACCTTTCAGACCGTGTGGCCGTGATGACTAATAGGCCAGGGCGGATCAAAACCATCGTTCCCATAACGCTTTCGCGGCCAAGGCATTACGACATGGTCTCAACGCAGGAGTTTCAACATTTGCAACGAAAGGTGCTGGATGCCATTCGTAGTGAATCCCTCGCAGCCGCGTCGCTGGCTTCTGCTTTGGCTTGAATGCAGCCGAACTAAGATAGAGTCCAAGGTCGTCACCTTGCCCTCCAATTAAATACACCCTTCCCGTTGGTTCCGGAAGCCTCCGGTGGGGTGGTGATGATTTCGGCCCCATCACATGGGCACTGATTTACGATGTAAAACAGCTCGTGAAATAATATAGGATTTTTATCACTGCTTGTCAATAGGTTTTTTAATCTGCGAAATGACAAGCTACATCAACACCTTCAATCCGTCGCAGTTCCGGTATTGCGGTGGCGCAATAATCCTGCGCAATAGGGCAGCGCGTCCTAAAACTGCATCCTGATGGTGGATTGAGCGGCGATGGCAGTTCACCCTGCAACACAATGCGGTTGCGTTTGGCCATAGGGTCGGCCTGCGGCGTGGCAGACAGCAAGGCCTTTGTGTATGGGTGTTTAGGATCAGAAAATAAATTCTTGGCTGCCCCCTGCTCGACCACATGGCCCAGATACATGACCATCGCGGTATCAGCGATATGTTTGACCACAGCCAAATCATGCGAGATGAACAAATAGGCTAGGTTGAATTTTTCTTGAAGGCTCGCAAGCAAGTTTAAAACTTGCGCTTGAATAGAAACATCAAGTGCCGAAACAGGTTCATCAAGTACCAATATCTCTGGGTTCAACATCAGTGCCCGTGCAATGGCGATGCGTTGGCGTTGGCCGCCTGAGAACATATGCGGGTAGCGATCATAATGCTCAGGGCGCAAACCCACTGCCACCATCATCTCGCGGGCCTTTTGCGTGCGTTCGGTTTGGCTTGATTTGGTGTTGACCAGCAATGGTTCTTCTAAAGCATGGCCAATTTTTTGGCGTGGGTTGAGTGACCCATAAGGGTTTTGAAAAACGATCTGTACGCGCGCGCGCATGGATTTCAAAGTTTCAGCTGAAGCCCCTGCAATCTCGGTTCCACCGATTTTGAACGAACCTGCGGTCGGTGGTTCGATCATCGTAATCACGCGTGCCAATGTGGATTTGCCGCAACCAGATTCACCGACGACGGCCAAAGTTTTTCCGCGTTCCAAAACAAAGCTAGCACCATCAAGTGCTTTAAGTATGCGCGTAGAGCTGAACATACCGCCACCGATTTCATAGTGGCGCGTTAGACCAGTTGCTTCGAGAACGATGCTCATGAGGCAAAAGCTTTCATGTTCAGCGGATAGTGGCACAATACTTCAAGAGCCGGATCAGGCGGTGTCGTGTGGCAGAGCTCAGTTGCGTAAGAACATCGCGGCGCAAACAAGCAACCCTTTGGCCTATCGAATTGGCCAGGCACAACGCCGGGAATGGAAGGCAAAGTGCGGCCTTTGGCGCGTTCGGGCAGTGACGCTAACAACGCCTCAGTGTAGGGGTGGTGCGGTTTGGCAAAAAGTTCTGCCACCTCCTGCTCTTCAACCTTTTGACCGGCATAATGCACGCTCACACGCTTGGCGGTTTCAGCCACAACACCCATGGAGTGGGTGATCAAGACCATGGCCATTGCGGTTTCGCGTTGCAGTTTTGACAATAAGTCGAGGATTTGAGCTTGGATCGTCACATCCAGCGCTGTTGTTGGCTCATCGGCGATCAGTAGTTTTGGATTGCAAGAAATGGCCATGGCGATCATGACGCGTTGGTTCATGCCGCCCGACATCTGATGAGGAAAATTTGAGAGGCGTTCTTCAGGCGATGCTATGCCGACGAGGCCCAGCAACTCTACTGCGCGTTTCTGTCGTGCTTGTTTGTCTAATCCCAAATGGATATTCAATGTTTCCTTCAATTGAAAGCCAATCGTGAAACAGGGATTGAGACTTGTGGCGGGCTCTTGGAAAATCATGGCAATATCTTTGCCAATAATTCTGCGACGTTGCTTTGTATCCATGAGAAGTAAATCATGGCCTTCAAATTCCAAAACATCCGCCGTCACTTTTGCAGTGTGCGGCAAAAGCCCCATGACAGCCAGCATCGCCACCGATTTACCAGATCCCGACTCGCCCACAATGGCGTGAACTTGAGCAGACTCAATGGCCAGTGACACACGGTCAACCGCCCTGAACCAGCCATTGCTGGTTTTGAATTCAACAGTTAGATTTTTGATGTTGAGAAGAGCCATCGCTTCAACTCTTCCGCAATCTTGGGTCAAGCGCATCGCGCAGCCCGTCGCCCATCAGATTAATGGCCATTACGGTGATCAAAATGCAAAGGCCAGGCAGCGCCATGACCCATGGATGGGACTGCATCAAGTCACGCGTATCTGCCAACATCGCACCCCACTCGGGTGTGGGGGGCTGTGCGCCAAGGCCTAGGAAGCCCAAGCCCGATGCTTCCAAAATCGCATCAGAAATTCCCAGTGCGGCTTGCACGATCAGTGGCGCTGTGCAGTTGGGCAATACTGTAACCAACATCAAACGCAATTTTCCAACACCTGAAACTTTTGCCGCCGTCACATAATCTTTTGAAAGTTCGGCAATTGCAGATGCTCTAAGCAAGCGCACATAACGTGGTAGATAAACAATTGTGATGGCGATAACCGTATTTAAAAGACTTGGGCCTGTCACCGCGATGATCAAAATTTCCAACACCAGTGACGGAATGGCCATAATCAAATCCATCACACGGATGATGATTACATCAACAATGCCGCCATAAAACGCGCTGGCCAAACCCAAGATCACGCCCAGTACCATAGACACAAGCATAACAGACAAGCCGATGAACAATGAAATGCGTGCACCATACATCAGCCTCGATGTCATATCGCGGCCCACGGCATCAGTGCCCAGCCAATATTTGGAGTCCGCACCATGGATCCAGAAAGGTGGTAGTCTAGTGGCGCCTTTGAATTGCTCGAGTGGATTATAGGGGGCCAAAATTGGAGCGAAGACAGCGATGAACACAATCGCCAGCACCACATAAAACCCAATCACTGCGCCACGGTTTTCGGAAAAACTATTCCAGAACGAGGCGAACGCACCTCTTGGTTTTGGCAGGCTTATAGTTTCACTTACCATATCGAATTCTCGGATTTATGGCTGCATAAGTTAAATCGACCAGAACATTTACCATGATAACAATCGAAGCAATCAACAGGATGCCACCTTGCAAGGCAGGATAATCGCGGCGCGCGATAGATTCGGTTAGCCAATGTCCAACGCCGGGCCATGAAAAGATATTTTCAGTTAAAACTGCACCGGCAAGCAAAGTGCCAACCTGCAGGCCGATTGACGTAATCACCGGAATAAGTGCGTTGCGCAAGGCGTGAACGCCGATCACGCGCCAAGCTGATAGACCCTTCGCGCGGGCTGTGCGCACATAGTCTTCTTCCAAAACTTCAAGCATGGCAGAGCGTGTCATCCGCGCAATGACGGCCATGGGAACTGTGCCCAACACGATTGACGGCAAAATCAGATGGCGTAGCACATCGGCAAATGCGCCCTTTTGACCAGAGATCAAAGAATCGATGGTGGCAAAGCCTGTAACGGCTGGATAGAAATATTTGATCAAATCAGTGCGACCTGAAACAGGTGTCAGATGCAGCGTGTTTGACATGAAGAGGACGAGGATTAAGCCCCACCAGAAAATCGGCATTGAATAGCCAGTCAGCGCTATGCCCATAAGCGATTGATCATAGACACTGCCACGCTTTGATGCCGCAAAAACGCCTGCGGGTATTCCAAGGCCTGCGGCAATCAACATTGCAAAAAATGAAAGTTCAATGGTGGCCGGAAACAATGTCAGAAACTCGTGGAGAACTGGTGTTTTTGAAATAACAGACGTTCCGAGGTCACCATGGAAAATGCCCCAGACATAATCCCCGAATTGTTTCCAAATGGGCTGATCGAGCCCCATTTCGTGGCGCAATATTTCGAGGCGCTCTGGTGAAATACCGCGCTCACCTCGGCGTACTTCGATGGGGTCACCCGGAACCAGCCTGATCATTAAAAACGTAATAAACATCAGTGCCACAAATGTTGGCACCGTTAGAAGCAGGCGCTTGAAAAGAAATTTGATCATGGAAAAAAGGGGCGGATTTCGCCGCCCCTCTCAATGCTTATTCAGCAACATCCACGCCCACAAACACGTGTGAACCAAGTGGACTGACCTTATAGCCAGTCACTTTTTTGCTTACAGGTTCAAACACTGTAGAGTGAGCGATATTCAGCCAAGGAACTTCATCGGCAACAATAACCTGCGCGTCCATATAGAGCTTGGTGCGCTCTGCCGGATCAGCACTTGCAGCTGCTTTTGAAATATCTTCTTGGAACTTGGTGTTACACCATTTTGGAATATTATTACCATTTGGTTTGCCTTCCTTGTTGCAACCCAAAAGCACGGCCAAGAAATTGTCAGGATCGCCATTGTCGCCCGTCCAACCGAGGAACGCCATTTGGTGTTCGCCAGCTTGGGCACGCTTGCGATATTCACCCCACTCGTAAGATACGAGCTTGGCGTGGATACCGACTTTTTCAAGATCAGCCTGCACCATTTCGCCCATGCGTTTGGCATTCGGGTTATAGGGGCGCTGCACTGGCATCCACCACAGATCAGTATCAAGTGACGTGATACCCGCAGCCTTCAACATTTCTGCTGCTTTGGCTGGATCGTAAGGAATGTCCTTCACATCATTGTTGTATGACCACATGGTTGGCGGAATTGGGTTCTTGGCTTTTTGGCCAGCACCTTGGTAGACTTCCTTCAAAATAGCATCGCGGTCGATTGCCATGGCGATGGCTTTGCGCACTTCCACTTTATCAAATGGAGGCTTTTGCGCGTTCATTGCCATATAGCCAATGTTGAGACCCGCTTGCGACATCAAGTTGATCGTGTCGTCCTTGCCCATGGCTTCAAGATCAGCCGGGTTCGGCACGTTCATGATTTGGCATTCGCCGGCTTTCATCTTGGCATAGCGGGCTGTGGCATCCGGCGTGATGGCATAGATCAAATCATCGATCTTTTGTTTGCCACCCCAATAATCAGGATTTGCTTTGAAACGGATCACCGCGTCTTTTTGGTAATCCACAAAGCTGAATGCGCCTGTACCGACTGGAATCTGGTCAAACTGTTCTGGCGTGCCCTTCTTCATCAGGAAGTCTGCATATTCAGCCGATTGAATAGTTGCAAAATCCATTGAAAGATTGGCCAAGATTGGCGCATTTGGTGTTTTCAATTTCATCACGACAGTCATCGGATCTGGCGCTTCGATGGAGGCCAGCAAATCGGGCATGCCCATATCGTTGAAATAGTCGAAGGCGCCACCTGATACTTTGTGGAAGGGATGATCATCTTTCCATTGGCGGTTAAATGAGAACAACACGTCATCCGCATTAAATTCGCGGGTTGGTGTGAAGCCGTTTACACCGGAATGAAATTTAACACCTTTGCGCAAATGGAACGTGATGGTGAGGCCATCAGCCGATACTTCATATTTCTCAGCAAGGCCTGGTTCCACCTGCGTTGTGCCAGGCGTGAACTGCACGAGTTGGTTATAAACTGGGCGCGCCGCATCAAGCGATGTGCCGGTGGTATTCTTGGCCGGCGTGAAATTTTCAGGCGAGCCTTCCGAGCAATAGACCAATGATTTGGCTTCGGCCGTGCTGCCAAGAATGGTTCCCAACAACAACACCGCGCCGAATAGTTTCAATGTTTTCATGTTTTTCTCCCTGAGTATTCTTCGCCCAAGATGGGCACTGGAAAGAGTTAAGCACTGTTTGTTCAATTGGTCAAAACTTGGTTTGGGTGGGGGGTGGATAGTTTGAGGTTGGGCGTTACCCTGTTGGGCAGTGTCTTCAATTCACGCAGTTGCAGACATGTATCCCAACAGCCAAGGCGCCGTTATGGGCTAAGACTGGACATACCTTTGTCCCGAAATTACAGTAATAAATATTGAACGTCTTCAAGAGTGGAAAAATGAAAATCTCCGCAAAAACTGGCTCATTCCCGTTGATCGAAATCAAAGTCGAACCTAAAACTAACTCAGGTTGGTCAAATTTTGCATCTGCGATGATTTCGATTGGCCTTATTCACCCAAATGTTTTCGTTACGGTAGACGCTGAAAACCATGAAGCATCTGTAGGTGGGCTAAGCGAACTTCAAATTGATAACTTCATAAAAGAACTGATAAGTCGAGGTGTGGCACTTAAAATTGGCGCGCCGCAGGTTGCTTATCGAGAAACGATCACTCGCACGGTTATGAAAGACTACACCCACAAAAAACAAATTGGTGGCATTGGTCAGTACGCTCGCGTCATTATAGAGATAGAACCCGATCAAAGCGGTGAAGGAAATTCATTCAAATCAAGCATCGTTAATGGTTCTGTCCCGCAGCAATATATCTCAAGTGTTGAAAAAGGCCTCAACTCTGTTCTCAGTTGCGGCCCACTTAATGGTTTTCCGATTGTTGACTTGAAAGTTACTTTACTTGAAGGCGCTTATCATGATGCTGACTCGTCTGCTATCGCCTTTGAAATCGCCACCCGCGCTGCAATACGCGTGGCCTTTGAAACGGCTGGCGCTGTTTTGCTTGAACCTATAATGAAAGTCGAAGTCACGTTACCTGAAGAGTGCATTAGACCAGTGATAAGCGACATTCATTTGCGTCGAGGCCAGATTGTAGGTATTTCTGAAAGAGGAGAAGAGCAACTAATCCACGCGCTTATTCCGCTTTCCAGCATGTTTGGTTATGCGGCGCAATTGAACTCATTATCGACAGGTTTGGCCAACTTCATAATGGACTATAGCCACTATCAAGCAGTGAACCCTCAATCTGATCCTGAAAATTTTCCACCCGCGATTGGCATGCGGGCATAGTGTTTGCACTGGAGTTACGGTGATGTGGTGGACGGCGCCCGCATACGGCATCTGATGTGCCAAGATGGTTCCGTTTAATGAGTCCCAACAGAGGAGCCATCCACCATGACAAAGATTATCACAACGCGGGCCAACAGCAAGATCACGACTATTGGCCT
>JANYHN010000056.1 GCA_025359045.1 Hyphomicrobiales bacterium
AATAGTCGTGATCTTGCTGTTGGCCCGCGTTGTGATAATCTTTGTCATGGTGGATGGCTCCTCTGTTGGGACTCATTAAACGGAACCATCTTGGCACATCAGATGCCGTATGCGGGCGCCGTCCACCACATCACCGTAATCGCGGCTCCGTTTTTCAAGGTCAGCGAGGTCAGACGGTAATCCAGATCATAGCCCGCTGTCGTGGCCAAGCCATTGTAACTCTTCGCAACTCTATAAGCACACTCTAGATAGATGGTGCACAAAGTCTCACCAAAGTCTTCTATCAGATGGGCCATACACGTCAGATCGCTGACCCACAGCACCCCTGAAAACCCTAAAAATATAACTGATCAAAAGGAAGACCCCCTTCGGAATGTTCCATATCCCAAAAGCGCCCTTAATATACAACAACCAAACATCCCGCATCGCTTTCGCTTGGCCTAACGCCGCCGCTCGTTCAAATAAATTATTAACCTCAGGGGACGCAATGCTATATCGGTTCGTTTTCAAATATAGTTTTGCTAGATAATAGATTGACGGCCCATCATTTTTTTCTACACCATCCAAGTATATTTTTTCAGCCTCGGCATAGTTCTCGATTTTGACGTAGTGCGCCGCTAAGCAAAATAAACCTCTGGCGGAGCCTTGCCCATAAGCCATCTTTAACCATTTTTCGGCCTTTTTTAAATCAATATATGGTTCTTTCCCAAAACATTCCGACAAATACAAAGCACTCATCACCGAACCAGCACTCGCCATTTTTTGTAATTCTTCGATCGCATGAGAGCTATCAGTCTGGAGAAGAGCATACGCTTGTCGAAGCCGAACGAGATCAGGCTCGCGCGCCATAATTTCATCATCTTCCAAAATAACTTTATTTGTCATCAATGTTTCTTTCACTATGGTTCTGTCGAAGATTTTGGCCTGCATTCAGTAGGTGGAGGTCGACAAACTGGCGGTGGGTTCCCTGCTCCGGTACCACCTACAACGATGCCGAAAACAACACCACATGCTCTCACGAGGTTACCAATGGTGCCTTCCCCAGTCGGGTCAGTAAATTCTAACGGACTCGACTTCGCATAAGCATAAATAGACGGCCCATCGACAAACCTGAGCGGATCCGGCTGGGTGTATCTTCCCGTGGTGGGGTCGTAGTAGCGGTGCCAGTTATAGGCAAAGCCGGTCTCGATCTGGAAGTATTGACCGGGGAAGCGCAGGTTGTTGGCTTTGGTGTTACGGTGCCACCCCACTTATTTATTTTTTAATTGCGATGGCACCCCGCTTAAATAACTTTGGAACTCGTGGCTAGGGACCTCATCAGTCGCGTTGCGACAGCTTCTCCAAAGGAGAAGCGAGAAGTTTAGCGGCGAGTCTAATTTCGTGCTTTAGCAGAACAGTAGGGCAAGGTTTTTCAATTCACGCTTCTCCTCAGGAGAAGCTGTCGCGAAGCGACTGATGAGGTCCCTTGGCCACGGGCTCGATTTCCAATATCGTCAAAAATAAATTACGTTATCAAATAAAAGGAAAGATAAAGGAACGCTTAGTCCAAATTGGATAAAAACATCCGGTTCTTTGCAATTTTACAGCCGTTGCAAAGTCCCAACAATGTTGCTCTTGTGTTGTGACACCCCTCAACGCACGAGCAGCATCTTGACCCAATCAGAACATGTTAAAACCCTCTATCAAGATGGTATCGTTGCATTAAAAAGTGCATTCCCAACCGAATGGGTTGATGCCATGCATGAGGATATGATGACGGCTTTTTGGTCGGCCATTCAGCGGCCTGGTGGTGCTGTGGGGCGAGGACCACGGCGGTGGTATGTGGAAATTCATCCGCAGGATTTTCGCGGCTTTGCTGATCTCACATCGCACCCTTGGGTGGTTGAGATGGCGAGTGCTGTGTGTGGGCCGCAGTATGAGATTGTGGAAATTGGGTTTGATGTGCCGTTTCAAGGTGCCAAGAACCAACCATGGCACCGCGATTTTCCGTCACCAGTCGAAACATATAGTGACAAGCGCATTACCTCATTGGCCTTTAACCTGACCGGTGTTGATGTGACGCCAGATATGGGGCCATTTGAAATTGCCGTTGGCACGCAATGGGAAGATGGGCGCAGCTGGAAACATGAAATGTTTCCAGAGAAAGAAGATTGGCCTAAATTTGCTGAGCGCGGAATTCGCAAGTTTCCGCAAAGAGGCGATGTCTCATGCCGTTCGGCGTTGACCATTCACCGCGGCACAACGCACGCCTCGCCCATTGCACGGCCAGTTATGGTGCTGGGGATAGATGCGCCGGGCGCTGGCCACGCGGCCTTGCATGATATGATGGTGACCAAGGATTATTTCGATGCCCTGCCCCAAATCACCCGCCAGCATCTTGTTTGCAAGGTGGTGGAGACACTGATCCCCCCAACGCAAAAACACGACATAGAAGGATTGGTGATGGGGGTTGAATAGCGCTGGCAATGCTCTTGTGAGTTTCAACTCATCACTTATTCAAAGGCGTTGCAGAATTCCGACAAATAAAGACGCTGAATTTCCGGCAACAGTTGTAACCTGTTCTAATGACGCCACAGCAGCATCGCCCGTTTTCATATGAACCGCCCCGCCCTGCCCGCTTAACACCGCCGAACCTTCGAGCGCAAAGAACACAGCCTCGACGCTAGAGAGATCAAGAGTTTCCATGCCATTCAGCTTAAGCACGCTGGCCTGCGCCTCATAGACACCACGCGCCGTGAATAGATTGAGATCAAAACAGGGGCCACCTCGTAATTTGCAATTCAGCGGAATGTCGCAAGCAAAAGCATGTGGCACGTTGCTTTCATGAACTTGTAATACGTGCCCACCCTCAAATTTCAAATCCAAGCCATTGCCTGAAATTTGCATGAACACGCGGTCCATGCCCGGATAAATTGAAAATGGCACATCACGGTCAATGCGCGCTTTGGCAAAACGCCAGGAAAAATCGGCAGCGCCCGACTCTTTATGCGATGCAATTTCCCACGACACGCCCATGCCGTTGCGCCAAGGGCCTTCAAGCATTTCAGACTGGCGGATTAATCGTAGCATGGCTGGCCCCTTTATCTTTTCGCGCGCGCGCGGCATGATGCATACATGAACACGCAAAGCCAATCCATCCACGATATCGCGGTTGATCCGCGCAATGCCAATATTTTGATTTCAGTGAACGGCGAATTGCTGCCGCGTGAAAAGGCTGTTGTCTCGGTTTTTGATTCCGGATTTATTTTGGGTGACGGCGTGTGGGAGGGTCTTCGCCTTGTGAATGGCGGCGTGCCATTTTTGCGCGAACATATTGAACGGCTCTATGAAGGGGCCAAGGCGATTTTCATGGATATCGGGTTGCACCCTGATGATTTGGTAAGAAGGTTGTTTTCTTGCATCGATGCAAACAAGATGAGTGACGGTGTCCATATTCGCTTGATGGTCACACGCGGCGTGAAAGCAACACCTTATCAAGACCCGCGCGTGACGATCACGCCCGCCACCATCGTGATCATCCCCGAACATAAAAATCCAAACCCTGAAAAATTTGAAAAAGGTTTGAGTTTGCATACCGTGAATGTGCGCCGCGGTTATCCTGACGTGCAAGATCAGAAGCTTAATTCACATTCTAAGCTCAACTGTATAACCGCTTGTATTCAGGCAACAAATGCTGGCGCTGATGAAGCATTGATGCTTGATCCACATGGCTTTGTGGCCACTTGTAACTCAACGCATTTCTTTATCGTTAGGCGGGGCGAAGTGTGGACGAGCACAGGGCAATATTGCATCCCCGGCATAACGCGCGGCAATATCATTCGTTTGTGCCGTGGTCTTTCCATTCCGGTTTTTGAAAAACATTTTTCGCTCTATGATGTTTATGGGGCTGATGAAGCATTCGTTACCGGCACCTTTGCGGGCACAACGCCAGTGCGCATCATCGATGGCAGACCCGTGAGATATCCCTTGTCTAGCGATGAATGGAGTGGCGCTGGAGAAATCACGCGGAAACTTTCGGGCGCTTATAAATCTCTCGCCAAAAAAGAAGCGACGAGAACACTATGACAAACATCGCTATGTGGTCGGGCCCTCGCAACATCTCAACGGCTATGATGTATAGCTTTGCCAACCGGGCCGACTGCGTGGCTTGGGACGAACCTTTTTATGGGGCGTACATGAAAGAGACGGGGCTGGTCCATCCCATGCGCGAAGATATATTGCGGGGCTGTGAGACAGACTGGGAGCAAGTTGAACGGCGCTGCGTGAGCGTCGCGGAAAAGCCAATATTCTACCAAAAGCATATGACGCACCACATGCTTGCCCATTTTGATCGCAAATTCATCCGTACACTGACGAATGCTTTCTTGATACGATCGCCAGAAAAAGTTTTGGCATCTTATGCAAAAAAACATGATGAAGTGTCACTTCACGCGATTGGTTTTGTTGAACAAGCGGAGATTTTTGATGAGGTGGCTCAACGATTGGGCCATGCGCCGCCTGTACTAGAAGCTGATTTACATCTGGCTAATCCGCGTGAAAGTCTCATAAAACTTTGTGGCGCACTTGCTGTTCCATTTGATGAAGCAATGCTGCAGTGGCCCCAAGGTCCAAAATCTTGCGACGGCGTTTGGGCATCGCATTGGTATAGCGCCGCCTGGAAATCAACCGGATTTGAGAAATCAGCTACTCAAGAGATTGCGCTCGACGGAGCGTTGCTCAAAGTGGCAGATGAGGCGCGGCCCTATTATGACAAGCTGAAGGCATTCGCACTCTAAGGGGCCAAAATAAAAAGGCCGGGAAAATCCCGGCCAATCTGGAGCTTCTTTTTTTCTTATCGTGTTAGTGCATGGATCGCCATACGTCCTGGCATATCTGGAATAACGCTCTTTGCTGTTGGTGTTTCTTTTTCAACCAGCATTTCAACTTTGCGCAAATCAGCTTCTGCTTCTTTCAAACGTTCAATCATCGCTTCATGCTGGTCGCGCAATTCACCAACAGTTTTCAAAATATTATCGCGGCGCCCACGCACCGATTTGGCGGCCATTGAATAATTTACATTGTTGATATCGCTAACGCCAGTGCGCTGCTCTTCAAACTTCACATGCGCGTCAAGATCGTCATGCTTGCGCATCAAATCCTGAATCATCAGATCCATATCAGCCACTTGCCGGCGGCAATCTTCAGCCCGGAAACGGTTTAACCGTAAAAGACTTTCACGTGAACGCATTACTCTACCCACCTTTACTCAACTCAACTGCGAAATAATTCGCCACTTTACGCAACATCGACTCTATTCACGATTCTCCGAATCAACTAGCAAGTGGAGAACAGCTTTTCATCCATCATCATGAACAAGCAGGTTTAAGACCAAGTAAATTGCGCACTAACAATTGGTTACCGTAAAAAATGGCTTAACGCGGAATTCTCAACCACTAGATTTAGGGGGTCGGGTTCAAGTGGCCACAATAGGTAGTGAGTAGGTCGTTAAGAATTGAGTGAGACAGATTAGGTTTTGTTAACCTTTATAAGTCTATCTTAACATTCAGAGTTAATGGTTCGTAGTGTCAGTTTCCCAAATTGGGGCTGGCAGAAAATTCAGAGTCTCTCGGGCGACGAGGGATTGGCATAGAAGGGGATTCGCATGCGGGTTTTGTTGATCGAGGATGACACAGCAACGGCTCAATCAATTGAGTTGATGCTCAAATCCGAAGGGTTCAATGTCTATACGACTGACCTTGGAGAAGAAGGCGTCGATCTGGGCAAGCTTTATGATTACGATATCATTCTGCTCGATCTCAATTTGCCAGATATGTCTGGCTATGAAGTATTAAAAAGTCTGCGTGTCTCGAAAGTTGGCACACCAATCCTCATCTTATCAGGCCTTGCAGGTATTGAAGATAAAGTTAAGGGACTTGGTTTCGGCGCTGACGATTACATGACCAAACCGTTCCACAAGGATGAATTGGTAGCCCGCATCCACGCAGTGGTGCGTCGCTCCAAGGGCCATGCCCAATCGGTTATCCTCACTGGCGAATTGCTGGTGAATCTCGATACCAAAACTGTTGAAGTGGGTGGCCAACGCGTTCACTTGACTGGCAAAGAATATCAAATGCTGGAGCTGCTTTCGCTCCGCAAAGGCACGACCCTTACAAAAGAAATGTTCCTCAACCACCTTTATGGCGGCATGGACGAACCTGAACTCAAAATCATTGACGTGTTTATCTGCAAACTGCGCAAGAAGCTGGCCAACGCTGCAGAAGGCAAGAATTTCATCGAAACCGTATGGGGCCGGGGTTACGTGCTACGCGAAGGCGCACCGCCAATGCCGGGCCATGAGCACGACGAAGAAATGCTGCGCATCGCTTAAATTTTTACAATGCACCAAACTTGAAAGCCCGGACAACAAATCCAGGCTTTTTCTTTTTGATCCGCAGAATGCCACATGGACTCAACGTCCAAACGTCGCCACTCTAAAATTTAAATGCCAGAAGGACACACCATACATCGCGCAGCACTTGACCAGCGCAAAATGCTTGCTGGAAAAGTGCTTACGGTCACTTCGCCTCAGGGGCGTTTTAGTGCTGGAGCAGAAGAATTAAGCGGACAGACTTGCACAGCCATTGAGGCATATGGCAAGCATTTGCTCTATCACTTCCAATTGGGATCAGCTCTTCACATTCATCTTGGCCTTTATGGTCAATTCAGAACGGCCAAGGCACCACCAAGTGAGCCACGCGGGGCTGTGCGTGTGCGCTTGCTAAGCGACACCCATGTGGTCGATATTAATGGCCCCAATACTTGTGAAATTTTGGATCAGGCTGGGCTGAACGCTTTGACCAACCGCATTGGCCCTGATGTACTCAGAGAAGATGCTGACCCTGAAAAAGCTTGGGCAAAGATCAAGGCAAGTCGGGTTTCAATTGGGCAACTTTTAATGGATCAATCGGTTATTGCCGGGATTGGCAACATTTACCGCACGGAAATTCTATGGCGACAAAAGCTTCACCCCAAATTGCCTGGCAAATCTCTTGACCGCACCTCATTCAACCGAATTTGGGCCGATGCCGTGGCGCTTTTACAACTAGGCGTGAAACACAACTCAATCATCACAGTTGAAAAAATGGCAAAATCAAAATCCCGCTATCGCGAGCGCGTGAATATTTTTGCCAAAGAAACTTGTCCCGCATGCCGGTCAGAAATCCGCAAATTTGAAATGGCAGCAAGGCGAGTGTTCAGCTGTAACACATGCCAAGTGCCGCCAGAAATCTAAATGGTGTGAAGTGTCAATGTAGCCATCAATAACGTCAGGCAGCCTAGACCCATCGATAGTATTAGCCGTAACTTCATCCAGCCTCGGGGTTGGGCCAATACTTTGCTGATTTGCAAATCAACGAGCGGTGAAAGCAGAAGGCCTATTGCAACTGCACCAATGGCAAAAGGCCACCACTTCAAATTTGAAAAAAGCGCTAAAGCCGCAAACCATGAGATGAGACTGGGGCAGACTGATACAACAAAAATCCACGCTTGCCGTGTTGGAACGACAAGCGCTTGGCCCCACCACACGCCACCAATAAAACTAAAAATCAAAGCCGAATAGGCAAAGCCGGAAACCAATGCGTAAATGCCGAAGTCGACACGCGTGAACGCTAGGACACAAGCGGCCACCTGTGGCAATAGACCAGCGATGCCTAAGAAAAGAGCACTTTGGGACAGTGGGTTTTGGTTTTGTGTCATCTAATTTAAGAGTAAATAGGACTGGAAATTCTAAGCCGCAGCTGCCACCACCACAGTGTCGTCACCCTCCATCGCCATGGAAAGTTTCATATTCTGCGCTTCGCTTAACACACGCGCGTAATATGGCTGAACCAATCTGGCATCGAGTGTAGCCAAATCAGTTTGCCCTGAAATTACCAAGGCCATCGCTTCTTTGATTTTTGCGCGATCACCTTTAGCTTTCACCACAAAACCGTTGCCCTCGCCAGTCATCGTGATGATCCCGCCACGAGGCAGAGCGTCAATTGCGAGCAACAACATGTTCAGCAAGAGCTTTACATCTTGCTTCGGACGATTTTCGCGCGGCACTTGCCAATCCAGCTTGATCTTTTCTTCGCCAACGAATGCTTTTGCAATATCCCCCGCCTCACCCATATCAATCTGAGCACCAGCAGAACCCGCAGCACCAAAAGCGATGCGGCAAAATTTCAATTTTGCAGTGGCGGATTTAGCCGCCGAACGCACCATGTCTAAAGCTGAGGCTTTCATATCCGCATCATTTTCAGGATCGTCCATCAATTCAAGGCCGTTAGCGATGGCACCCACGGGTGAGATCACGTCGTGACACACGCGCGAACACAAAAGGGCTGAAAGATCGAGATCAGAAAGGCGAACTAAAGCGGTCATGAATTGATTCCAAAAAGTGATTCGTGACATAAGCTATATCAAATTGTAGCGTTCAATGCCGCATTGACGAATGCCCATGAATGAGACCATAGAACGCGCAAACTTATGCCCCCGAAGGTCTATTTTGAAAAACATCGCCCCATCATCACGCGCCCTCATTTTAGCTGACATCGCCCAACGTGCGGGTGCCAAGATTATGGAAGTCTATGCCACCGAATTCAGCGCTAATCAAAAGGCCGATCTTTCGCCTGTGACAATTGCTGATGAACATGCCGAAACGATTATTTTAGACGAGCTTAAAAGACATTGGCCCGACATTCCTGTTGTGGCCGAAGAAGCCGCCGCCGCTGGCAAAATTCCAACCGTGGCGCAGAGGTTCTTTCTGGTTGATCCGTTGGATGGCACAAAGGAATTTCTCTCGCGCAACGGCGAGTTCACAGTCAACATAGCGCTCATTGAAAATGGCCTACCGGTATTGGGCGTCGTCTATGCACCTGCCTTGTCGCGTATGTTTTTAGGTGAGATGAACCAAGGTGCTCAACTTTGTACGCTTGGGGTTTCTGAACGTTTGAACAACGCAGTTTGGCAATCGATTGAAACACGCCCCCTGCCCGTCGATGGTGCAACCGTGCTGGCAAGCCGTTCACACCGTGACGCAGAAACAGAGGCTTATCTGGCAACACTCAATGTGAAGAAAATTATCGGGGCTGGTTCATCACTCAAATTCTGTACCATTGCGGCGGGCGACGCTGATATCTACCCACGCTTTGGTCGCACCATGGAATGGGACACAGCAGCAGGCCAAGCCGTGTTGATGGCGGCGGGCGGCAAGGTGAATTGCGCCACAGGTGAACCTTTGGTTTATGGAAAAACCCAGCGGGGTTTTGACAACCCGGCCTTCATCGCCTCGGCATAGATCAACATTAAATTTCAATTTTATTAACCAAGTTGAAAGCCAAAACGGGCAAAACCACAGCATGGACGGAATTCCGCCATGGCCGCGCCCTTATTTCGGGCCAGATCAAGGCACTATTGAGTTGAGGTTTATGATGCACACATTTTTTCGCTCTTTCGCACTATTGCTCACTTTAAGCGCCACAGTGGCAACGACCAGCGCGGTTGCGCAAACAACCAATACCGCAACACGAGCAACAAAACGCAGCACTTACACCACTGATGAGATTATGGCTCAGGGTCACCAGTTTTTTGGCAAAACCAGCCGTGGTCTAGCTGAGGTTATTGAATATGCATTCCAGAACGAAGGTGAGCCAACAGCTTACATTGTGGGCGAAGAAGGTTCTGGCGCATTTGTAGGCGGTCTTCGTTATGGCGAAGGCACCATTTATTACAAGAATGGCGCCAAGAAACACATCTACTGGCAAGGCCCCTCGGTTGGATTTGACTTTGGCGGCAACGGCTCGCGCACATTGACGCTGGTTTATAACTCGCAATCACCTGAGGATCTTTATGACCGGTTTGCTGGTGTTGAAGGTACGGCCTATTTGGTGGGTGGTGTGGGTGTAAACTTCCAACGCAAAGACAACATTACCCTTGCACCGATCCGCACGGGCGTGGGGGCTCGCTTGGGTGCTAATATTGGTTATCTGAAATATTCGCCACGTGCCACTTGGAACCCGTTCTGAGTTAACTTAGACTTTGACGGAATTTTGACTTTCCAGACCATTATAGCAAAAATATAAATTGCAAAAACCACACTGCGACCCATCGCAGCAAACCTTAATCTGCGTTAACATTACCCGAACGCGAGAGTCGTGTTATTTGTGCGCTGATGCTAAAGGTTAGCAATCCGTAAATGTAGGTGGTTTTATGTCTCAAACTGAGACACTGATGTTGGTGGCCTTAGGGTTTGTTTTGGCGTTACTATTAGCGCTGCTGTTTGGCCGGGGTCTGTGGAATGTGGCCATAGCCTTAGGTGCGCGCCGCAACGCCAAAAATGTTCCCCTGCAAATGTTGGAGCTGCAAGCTGACCGTGACCGCTTGCGCGCTGAGCACGCCATGATGGCCCGCAAGCTCGAGCTGCGATTAGAAGATATCAAAGCTCGCATGACTGAGCAAATGGCTGAGGTTTCCCGCAGCCGCAACCGTGTGCAATTGTTAATCCAGCAATTAGAAACCAGTGAAACCACGCTGGCAATACGTGACCGTGAAGTAGCCTCGCTGATTGCACAAATTGAAGCACACAAAGCTGATCTCGAAGCTGGTGCAATCACATTGAAGCAACTCACAGCCAGCAACACTGACAAGGATATTGAAATCACCAAACTCACGCAAACTGTTTCTCAGCTCACTTTAAATCTGCGCGAAAAAAACGGCATAGTTGGCAGGCTAAACGAAGAATTGCAAACCAGCTCACGGACGAATTCATTGGCTCCCGTAATTTCGCAAGACGCCGATAAAGGTGAACTTCGCATCAAGCGCCGCATCGCCGAACTCGCTTCCATATCAGCGCAAATGAGCGACCATCAAGATGGCAATTTGCAAAAATTGAACACGCCATTGGTGAGTATTGCCAAAGATGAATTTCCAAATCGCCAACTAAGCTTGGGCGATAAGGTTACGGACGCAGAGCGCGAGGCCGAAGCAATGGCACTGGAACTTAAAGCACTTGATAATATGTTTGTTCGAAAGCCCCCCACAATTTACCCCGCACCCACGCCGATACAGCCGACCGCCAAAGCCAACATCATCTCTCTCGCCCAGCGGATTAAGGCATTTCAGGGTGGAGGCGCAGAATAGCACTAGAAATTCAGTACGCACCTGCAGCCTAAAGGCTGCCTAAGATAGCACTATGCCATGATGCAAGCTTTGGTTTATGTTTGAAATTCGGAGCCGAAATAATTCTGGCTAGGAGTTTTTGATGTTTGACTATGGTGGGTTCAAATTTTCATCCAAAGCGGAGATGATTGAGAAATCGATCAAATATTGGAACCCGGATAAAACCAAATTCTGGGCCAAGGCTGGTATTGATTTGGTGATCGACAAGCGCGAAGGCTATTTCATCCATGATATGGATGGCAGGCGGCTGATTGATCTGCATTTGAATGGTGGCACTTATAATCTGGGCCACCGCAATGCTGAATTGGTTGAAACACTCAAAAACGCCCTCGACCATTTTGATATGGGCAATCACTGGTTTCCTTCGGTGGCGCGTACGGCACTGGCTGAATCTCTGATCAATATATCGCCCGGTATGACTTATGCCGTTTTTGGCGCGGGCGGTGCAGAGGCCGTCGAGATCGCCTTGAAGAGTGCGCGTTATGCCACCAAACGGCGCAAGATTGTTTCGATCATTAAGGGCTATCACGGCCATTCTGGTCTTTCGGTTGCAACGGGTGATGATCGCTTCACGAAAATATTTTTATCCGATCAGCCAGATGTTTTCATCCAAGTGCCATTCAATGATTTGGATGCAATGGAGAGTACTTTGAAGGTCGGCGATGTTGCTGCCTTGATCATGGAGACAATTCCAGCCACATACGGCTTTCCAATGCCGGCTGACGGTTATCTCGCCGCTTGCAAAACGCTGTGTGAAAAATATGGCACGATGTATATTGCTGATGAAGTGCAAACCGGATTGATGCGCACCGGGCATATGTGGGGTTGGCAATCTTATGATATTCAGCCCGATATTATGGTGACGGCCAAAGGTCTGACGGGTGGCATTTATCCCATCAGCGCCTGTTTGTTGAATGAGCGCGCTGGTGGTTGGCTGCATGAGGATGGTGCAGCCCATATCAGCACCACCGGGGGCGCAGAACTTGGCTGCATCGTGGCTCATCAAATGATCAAGATTTTGCAGCGCCATGAAACTGTCGCCAATGTTCATAGCGTGACGAAATTCTTTAAAGATGGCATGGCCAAGATGATGAAGCGGCATGGTGATATTTTTACAGGTATTCGCCAACGCGGGCTCATCCTCGGTTTGGAATATGCCAGGCCCGAGGGTGCTGTTGCTGTTTCTCGTGCCCTTTATGAAAATGGCGTGTGGGCTATTTTTTCATCATTGGATAAGCGTGTGTTGCAATGGAAACCTGGCGTTTTGCTTTCGCCAGAGCTGTGCACGGAAATTCTCGAGCGCTACGATGCCGCCATGCCACGCGCGCGTGAATTGATGTTCGCCAATGAAAATGCCAAGTGATGCAGTTTGATCTTAAGCCCCATGAGGAGCAGTTACACATTCTGCTCGAGGTGGCAAAGCAGGCAACGGGACGTTATGATTTGCCGAAGTCTTTGACGGTAAAAATGATTAACCTGTCAGAAAACGCCACCTACAAGGTTGAGGCGACAGATGGCCAGCGCTGGGCTTTGCGCATTCATCGTGATGGGTATCACTCGCGAGCGGCAATCGAGTCTGAGCTTGCGTGGTTGACGGCGCTGCGTGATGCGGGCGTTGTGGTTACACCAAAACCTGTGAAGGGATTAGATGGCGAGATCATTCAGCTTGTCGGTCACAAAAAGCTAGAATCGCCACGACATGTGGTTTTATCTGATTGGGAAACGGGTGCGGAACCTGGCATAGGTCAAGATCTAACAAAGCCATTTGAAGTTTTGGGAGAAGTAACCGCTAGAATGCACCAGCACTCAAAGCAGTGGCAACGTCCTTCATACTTCACGCGGTTGACATGGAATTTTGAAACCAGCTTGGGAGACGCAAAACCTCATTGGGGCAGATGGCGAGACGGCATGGGGGTTGACCCAGCAAAACGAAAGCTTTTTGGCCGCACGGTAGATGTTATTGGAAAGCGCTTGGCTTCATACGGAAAGGGTGCTGATCGCTTTGGTTTGATCCATTGTGATTTGCGTTTGGCCAATCTGTTGATTGATGGTGAGAGTGTAAAAGCCATTGATTTTGATGACTGCGGCTTTGGCTGGTTTATGTATGATGCGGCAACGCCCGTTTCATTTTATGAACATGAGCCACAAGTGCCAGAGTTGATTGAGGCTTGGAAGCAGGGCTACCGCAAAGCTGCTGTTCTGACCAAAGCTGATGCAGATGAAATCCCTACTTTTGTAATGTTACGCCGATTGCTGCTGGTGGCGTGGATTGGTTCGCATGCGGAAACCGTTTTAGCCAAATCAATGGGGCTACCTTTTACCGAAGGAACCATGGCTCTATGTGAGAATTACTTGCGTGATTACGCCTGATTAAGCGCTTCCAAACTCTCAGGCAAAATCTGCCCACCATCAACAACAATCGTTTGCCCGGTAACATAAGCGGCTTCTTTTGACGCGAAATATAGAGCGGCATGACCAATATCTTCAGGCGTGCCCAAGCGCTTCAGTGGCACCGAGGCTTCCATGGATTTGATGTAGGATTCGCCATTACCAACCAATCCTTCAGTCATAATGTTGCCTGGCATCACTGCGTTGACTGTAATGCCATATTTAGCGAGTTCTAAACATGCAGTGCGCATAAAGCCAAGTTGGCCGGATTTTGATGCACCATAATGCGTCCATCCGGGATAGCCTGTCACAGGGCCAGTGATGGAGGATGTGATGATCACCCTGCCCTGATTTGATTTTTTCAAATGAGGGATCGCAGCCTTTAGCGTCAGAAAGGTTCCTTTGAGATTTGTATCCATCACTTCATCCCATTGCGCTTCGTTCATGTCTTCTAGGCGCGCGGCAGGAAATATTCCAGCATTGGCGCAAAGCACATCAAGCGCACCATTTTGATCTATCAAGGTCTTCACTGCAGATTCCAGACTGACCAGTGAAGTAACATCACCAGCGAAACCGAAGGCACCCAATCCAATCTCTTTTGCTGCTGCTTGCGCCTGATCTAGATGCCGCGCCATAATTGCCACCTTGGCACCCGCATCCGCAAATACCCGCGCTATGCCTTTACCAATACCTTTGCTCCCACCTGTCACTAAAACCGAACGGCCCATCAATGATGTTGTCATGCAATTCTCCAAAAACAAAAAAAGGGGCAGCGTTGCCACTGCCCCCAATTTAATCCGTATGTTGACTAGCCTTCGTTCACCATCCGGCCAATGTTATTATAGCCCTTTGGGTTCATAGATTTCAAAGCGAAACCCCATATGAGACCAATCAGGATCACGGCAGCGCCAGTCCAGATCAACCAAGTTTGGCCGCCCAGTGTTGAAAGATTGCTAATCAACATCCACACCAAAACCAGTTGCACCACGAAAGAAATTGCGGGTGCAATCATCGTCGAGAACATGTTACCGCCGCCATTCTTTTGGAAATAACGGATGATCGCAACGGAAACTACGGCTTGCAGAACGAGCAGCAGTCCAGTGCCCAACACTGCAAACAAGGTATAAACACCCAGATAGGCTTGTGCATTCGGATCGTTGGTGCCGTAGAAGAATGCGTAAAGGACGATCCATAAAGCGGCAAAACCAGATTGTACGATCGAAGCCGTGTGGGGGCTTTTGTAAGTGTCATGTGTATTGCCGAGTGCAGAAGGTAGAACACCTTCACGACCCAGCGAATACATATAACGCGATGCTGTGTTGTGGAAGGCCATGCCACATGCAAATGAACTGGTGAGAATAAGTAAGCTCATTAATTCCTTGGCCCAACCGCCAACAAATTGATTGAGTGGATCAAGGAAAAAGTTACCAGAGTCACCAAAGGCTTTGGCCAACATGTCACCTTCTGTCGGATAAGCAGAGACCACGCAGAAACTGATCAACGTATAAAACAAGCCTAGGCCAATCACTGAATAATAAAGCGAGCGTGGAACCACGCGTTTTGGATCACGTGATTCTTCGGCATAGTTTGGTGCCATCTCGAATCCGACCCAAGACCAGAAGGCCATGAATATGCCGACCGCAGCAGCTCCGACAGGAATATCCACCGCGCCAACTTTTTGCGCAGCCACCGGAACGGCGACATTAAAGACGTTCAGATATTCAGCGCTGAAGTTTGTGCCAGTTTTAGCAAAAATCACGCCCAACGCGAATATTGCCAACATGGCGACTTCGGCAACCAGCGCCACGCCAAGAACTGCAGCTGATAGCTTCACATCTCGGTAACTGAAAAGGCCAGCGCCGATCACAGCGGCAAGCGCCAACCACAGCCAACCCACGTCAATTCCGAAATGTGATTTCAGCCAAGCATTGCCAAAGAAAGCAAACAGGCCATAAAGCGAAGATTCAAAAATGCTGTAACAAACGAGTGACGTTAAACCCGCCGACATGCCCACTTCACGGCCAAGGCCTTGGCTGATGAATGAATAAAAACCACCCACAGTGGAAACGCGTCCTGCCATCGCAGCGTAGCCGACGGAGAAAATGGTGAGTACAATTGTAGCCAGTAGAAAAGCAGCTGGTGTATGCGAGCCAATGCCGTAACCTGCAGCGAAAGGCACATTGCCTAACATCGCAGACATGGGTGCTGCACCCGTTACGGTCAAAAACAGCACACCAATAAGGCCCACCGCTTTGGATTGAAGGCGGTCTACGCCTTTGTTATGCGAAATATCAATCGCACCTGTTGCGTTAACTTGAGACATCTTGCCCCTCCGTTTGTTGAACGTTCCCCTAATTTGGCTTGTCCCTATCCTGAAACTTCAACCAAGAGATAATATTGCTGCAAAAATCTTACTTTGCCAAGCCCATCATTTGCACAACTTCCGCGCTGCTCATCACGTGGCAATAGATCATATTTATGATTTCCAACTCCATTCTGTGCAACTCATCTGATCCTGCTGCGCAGCAATCCTCCAGAACAATCACGTTGAAACTTTCATCAGCCAAACTGCGCACAGTTGAAGAAATACATTGATCAGTGAAAATTCCGGTGCAGATCACATTTTTTATACCGAGATTATGGAGGATCAAACGCAAAATGGTTCCGGTCAACGCTGAGTCAGTTGTTTTTGTTACAACGATCTCATCACCGACAGGTGCAAGTTGCGCCACAATTTGCGAGGGTTGATCATTTTTTGGTAACAGCAGATTATTCCATCCCGGCATCTTCTGGGACAAAGAACGATCCCGGCCATCTTTGGTGTGCGATGCGATACGGGCGAACAAGCACTCGATGTGATGAGCGCGAAAAAGCCTCAGCAAATCTGCCGTCCGAGGGATTACCTGATTATGCATACGTGAATGAAACGGCGTCCATGAATCAAAATGCGCTTGTTCGACTCTGGAAAGCAAATCACGGTCAGGCCTTTCAAGATAGGTGTTCTGAACATCAATCACCAGCAAGGCGGTTTCGCTGGGCAAAAGCTTCATATCATCAGGTTCAGGTGCCGTAGCATAGTAGATCGAGCGATAGTCAGTTTTCCAGTTCATAGGTTCCTCAAAAACGATGGGTGTAAAGACCTCGGCGCTCGTAGATTTCCGCCGCCTCTTCAAAGAATGCAGCAATCGCCGGCGAGTTATGTTGGTTCCGAAATATTTGCGCTACATTCAAAATCTGCTGCTTTGTTTTGGCGCGTCCCGGGCGCAGCAATTCATAGGAGCTCATAATAAAATCTTGCGGCACATTCACAAGTTCTGCGGCACGTTCGAAGTTTAATGCGAGTGTTGGACGGTTTGCAGCGCGTGAAATTTCAGCCTGGTCGGCCAGTGCCTTTGGCGTGATGCGCAAGTCTTCCATGGCCACATCACCAGTCAACACGGCATCCAATGAAATATCGTCCAATGATTTACCGCGCGTGCCTTTCACTTCGGCGCTGCGGGTTTCAGCCAGCGGATAATCGGCCAATGTCAATTTACGGGTCATAATTTGAATTTCACTTCGATGTTTTGAGGTGCGGCACCTTCCGATGTGAGCGCCGTTTCAATTGCGTAAATCAAAGCCACACGTGCATGATAGCGCGAGCCCATGGCTTCTCCTCTGGTCGGAACAACGACGGGTTCCGGCATTTCACCCAAAGCGTAAGCTGCGGCGTTGGCACCGAACCCTTTATAGTGTTCGAGCTGAGTGATCGGCGCGTTTGAAAACAGTTCGAGATTGTTATGTGGCAAACGATCACGCTGATGGATGACCGCCGTACCTTTGGCCTGAATACCAATGCCAATGCCAGAACCTGAAAGGCGCGCAGCGGAAAGTCCAAGGAAGGATGTGTCAGCCGTATGATTAAAGCGCACAATGCGCGCTTTCAACCCGCGGCTTTCAATTGCAGTAATCATATTTTTCAAAATATCGGAAAGCCTATGGCTTGCAGTCGTCTGGAAAAGTTTTAAGCCAAAGGCCGGACTGATGCCAATAACGATCTCATCTTTATCGTCACTCGGAATAGCCTCACCAATCACGCGGTAACCAATGCGCCGCGCCTCTTCTTTTTCATGCATCGCTTCAGAGCGCAGCACCTCGTCTTGATCAAGCACATCACGGATAGAATTGATTTCAAGGCGGCGCGATTCTGAAACGCGGTAACCGGTTCCAGGGCCTTGATACGTGTTCGGATCATTGATGGCGCTTACGACTTTGCCATTTCGCACCATGGCCGAGGTTTGCAGATAGTCGCCAGAAACACGAAGCTTTACGACATTCAAAAGGTTTTCGGCTTCTTCTCTAAACCCTCGCTTTGCTAAAGCCTTGATCACATCCACGACAGTAATACCGCGATCTTTAATCGCCTCGCTGATGCCTGCCACTTCGCGCGGCATATAGCTACGCGTCTCGTTTGAACCAGACGCGATAACAACGCTCTGCTTCATATCTGCTGTAGGCTGTCCCAGATCCAGTTCTTCAAACACGGCAGCGATACAATCCACAGCCTTGCGGCGCAAATCAAGTGCTTTTGATTCAGGCAACGGCGTCAACCCACCATCGGCTTCAAAGTCGCGTTGTAGCACCAGATAATCTTCCATTTCTTCGCCATTAAAAAGTGACGGGTTGAAGGAATTATCATAAGCCAGAATAGAGCCGAAGCCCGAACAGATGAGATCAGAACCGCCAATAAGATAGGGTAAAATTTTTGCACCCACACGAATTTCAGATTCAGTCGAGCGTGCATCATTGCCAGATGCGCATTCGAGATCAAGCCAAACGGCGATCAAGTTTTCGGCCATCAATTCACGAACGCCGCCCGGAATTGTGGCTGTTAAAGGCGCACCATCAATGCCGCCGTTTTGTGTTCCCTGCACGCCCATGCCGCGTTGCAAGCATAAGCAGCGTGCCTCAAGATAAAGCAGTGATTTGGATTCATGAAATCCCATCAGCAGCTCAGACCCCGCTCCGGATGTGCAACGCATCTTTATGCCGCGAGAGGCATAGGCAGCTGCAAGAAACGCCTTGGACCATGGCGTATCATCCCCATCAATAAAGGTCTTCTCCGTGCCATAAACTGAAACAGTTTCCGCATATGACGTAAAGCCAGCCATGCCGATACGCAATTCTTCGGCTTCCTCGCTCGAACATTGAAATAATACACCCCAACGACCAACAGCGGAACCCACTGCACACGCCACAGCATTTGACCATGCATTGCGTGACACACGCATTGTTGTTTCAATCTCATCAAAACCAAAAGCCACTGCTGTTGCCGCATCAGCAGCGAGTTGAAGGGGATCGTCTTTCGCATTTGTCACATGCGCTTGATTACCTGGCGTTTTGCGAGCCCGCATTTTTGAATAGGCAAACGCAATTTCCAAAGCGTTGAGCCGCGAGACAACATCTGCCAATTTTGCTGGTGTCATACCATGTGCCAGACGCACCAAAGCCTCGCGTGGCACATTCATATCAACCAACATGCGCGCGATATGTCCCGAATCCATCGCCATGGCCTCTTCAGTCATTGCAGGATCAATATGGTGGCGGGCAATGAACTCATCGATCATATCAAAATCATGGGCCAGCACGCCGTCCATGCTGACGATAGAACCCGCGTTGATTTTCACGCTAGGCTTTGGGTCAGCAGGACTTGAGAAAGCGGAGAATCCGTTAGCCGGGTCTTCCTTGGCAAACTTGTCTAAACGCAGCGGACGCTCATCCCAATCCGCATATCGCCGCCATCGATTTGGATTATAAGAACTTCCCATGATTCAAGTTTGCGTGGATGATGCCTCAAGAGTCAAGTCCAGCTAGAGGAAAGCGTGGATTGATCTGCGATTGTAATGACCACACAGAGTGCTACGATGATCGGCCAGTGGAGAACGCAATGGCCATCGATCCATATAAAATATTAGGCGTCGATAAAACCGCGACGCAAGATGAAATTCAAAAGGCTTATCGCAAGCTTGCAAAAAAGATCCATCCTGATCTAAATCCCGGAAACAAAAAAGCCGAAGAACAGTTCAAAGAAGTTGCGAGCGCCTACACACTGCTCAGCGATGAAGTTAAGCGTAAACAGTTTGATGCGGGCGAAATTGACGGACTTGGCGCTGAAAAACCACGGCAAAATTACTATCGCGATTACGCAGATGCAGGAACAGCCAATCCTTACACTCATAATGCCGGGTTTGGCGATGATGACGATTTTTTCTCTGAGCTTTTCCGACGTCAGGGAGGGAGAGGCGGTGGCGGTGAATTCAAAATGCGCGGCCAAGATGCGCGTTATCAATTGACCCTAGATTTCCTGAGCGCGATTAATGGTGGAAAGCAATCGATCACTTTGCCAGATGGATCCAAACTGGAAGTTAACATTCCACTTGGATGTCGCGACGGTCAAACCCTTCGCCTGCGTGGCAAGGGTCAAGTTGGCAGAGGTGGAGGCACGGCTGGTGATGCACTCATCGAAATTAAAGTAGCACCACATAAATTTTTCCAACGCGTAGGTGATGATATTCGCGTCGACATGCCCATTACCTTGAAAGAGGCCGTGCTGGGAGCAAAAATAAAGGTGCCAACATCTGCCGGGTCTGTCTCAATGACAGTCCCCAAAGGGGCCAACACTGGAACGGTGTTGAGATTAAAGGGCCAAGGTGTGGCGCGCGCCAATGGTAGCCAAGGTGACCAACTCATAACATTAAAGATTATGTTGCCCACTGTACCTGATACATCACTCGAAAAATTTATCAGTGAATGGCAACCGACAACTGAACAAAATCCACGTGAGTCGATGGGAGTTTAAAATGAGACGTTCAGAATTTTTAGTGATCGCTCATATTGAAGCCCAAGTTTTGGAAAGCTGGGTCTCTGCAGGGTGGATTATGCCGCAAGGTGAAGAAGATGATTATCTTTCGGAAATTGATGTGGCGCGCGCCCATCTCATTAATGACCTAAATGAATTAGGCGCGAATGATGATGCAATTCCAATCATTCTCGACTTGATAGATCATTTGCACGGTACAAGAAACACCTTGCAAGAACTGCTGGTGCGCATTCATGCGCAACCAGAAATGACCAGACAAGAAATCTTGTCAGGAATTGCTCCGAAATAGTTTTGCAAACATACCTTGTGCGTTATTTATATCGCTGCGGCATCGGCTAATATGCGTTATAATCACATATATTATTTAGTAATCAATATTGCGCGAAAGTCATTCACGTTGGTTCCTGTGGGACCAGTTACCAAGAGATCATCAGCAAGTTTAAGCGCCGTCCAAGCATCATGTTTTGCAAGAAGTTTACTGATGTTCCCACCAGCGGTTATAATTCTTTCAGATGTTTTTCCGTCGACAATACCACCCGCATTCGTCTCTGAGCCGTCTATCCCATCAGTATCTGCAGCCAGACAATAAATGTTTTCAATGCCAGAAATATTCCCGGCAAAACTCAACAGAAATTCAGAATTGCGACCACCTTTGCCCTCACTCTGCGCTCCTATCGTTACAGTCGTTTCACCTCCAGACAGCAATAAGCACGGCGCGCTGAATGGCTGATTCCTGTGTTTGATTTCACGGGCAATTGCTGCGTGCATCTTCGCAATCTCGCGGGCTTCGCCTTCAATCGCGTCTGAAAGAATGTATGTAGATATACCAAGACTTCTCGAAAAAGCAGCTGTCGCTTCGAGCGATTGATTTCTGAGGCAACAAGGTGAATCTCATTTCCCTTTAGTCTTTCGTCAGTTGGTAGCGGCGCACCTTCAGCCTTTGAAAAAAAGTTGGATAGCCTAGCCGATATGGGGATATTAAACTGTTGCAAAAATCGCAAAGCATCTAGCGTCGTATTTGAATCTGGAATCGTCGGTCCACTTGAGACAAGCGACAAGCTATCACCCGGAATGTCCGAAACGACAAACGTAACAACTTTTGCAGGATATGCCGCAATCGCCAGCCGACCTCCTTTTATTTTCGAAATCTGCTTGCGGATTGCATTCATGGCGATAAGGATTTCTCTGGCCGCGATTGGAACCTTGCGACGGCGATGGTGATCGAACGGCTTGGGCAATGCCGTACATCTTCAGCGCGCGCAGCATGATGATGACAGCACCACTGGCAGGATCATGACGCATGGCGCATCCCCTTTGCGGTGTGGATTGCGCGCAAGGTGTCATAGCGCTCAACATCGGCCTTTGGTTCGCAGGCCAGGCTCAAGGCCTGAGGCGCGTCAATATCAGGTGCCGGGAACTTGCCGTCCAACAGCCGGTGCAAGAGGTTGAGAATATGGGTCTTGCTGGGAACGCCTGCGTCCAGTGCCAACTCAACGGCAGAAAGGACCGCTTGCTCATCATGTTGCAAAACCAGCGCTAGAATATCAACCATCTCGCGGTGGCCACCCAGCCCCTTGATCAGATGCCCTTGCAAGCGCCGGAAGGCATCAGGCATCTCGGTAAAGGGTGCGCCATTGCGCAAGGCACCGGGTTTACGCTGAAGGACGGCCAGATAATGCCGCCAGTCATAGATGGTGCATCCGGGAAGATGAGACCGGTTGATGCGCCGCACATGCTCGCAAAGGATTTGCCCCTCTGCTGCAATGGCGATCCTGTTCGGATAGACCCTGACACTGACAGGACGGTTGGCAAAGGAGGCAGGCACACTGTAGCGATTACGCTCAACTGTAGCGATTACGCTGAAAGGATATCAAACACGTCGGCGACACCCGCTCGGCCTGTTCGACAAAACCATCAAAGAGACGGCCCAGTGGCATCAGACTTGGCTTCTCCGCCTCCCATACCTCGGCAATCGTTCCAGGCAGCGTGCCATGCTGGATATGGATCCACAAAGGCAGGCATCACTTGCCAGAAGCGACGGCGGCTATCCTGCACGTTCTTCTCAATCTGGCCTTTCTCCCAGCCGGAAGCCGGATTGCAAAACTGCGGATCAAATAGGTAATGGCTGGCCATGGCGCTAAAGCGCGCATTGACCTGTGTTGCTTTGCCTCTTCCGATCCAGTCAATGGCCGTCTTCATGTTATCAAATATCCCGCGCCCGGCGATGCCACCCAGCACGCGGAAGGCTTGGTCAGCGCATCAAAAAGCATCTCATGGGTTTGCAAGGGATAGGCCCGCACAATAAAGGCGCGGCTGTGTGCCAGCTTTGTATGTGCCGCCTGCACCTTTACGCGCTCACCGCCAATCATCGCCCAGTCTTCGCTCCAGTCAAACTGAAACGCCTCTCCGGGCTGAAACACCAAAGTCACATAAGTACCGCGTCCGCTCATCTGCTGTTCGCGTAAGCGGTTCGCCTGCCACTCGCGCACAAAAGCCGCGACCCGGCCATAGGAGCCTTGATATCCCAAAGTGACTAACTCTGCATGCAGCTGCTTGGCGGTGCGTTTATATTTACGCGACTTCACTGAATCCGTCCGCAACCACAGGGACAATTTATCCGCAAAGTCTGAAAGCTTG
This sequence comes from Hyphomicrobiales bacterium, assembly GCA_025359045.1. GTDB lineage: Bacteria > Pseudomonadota > Alphaproteobacteria > Rhizobiales > Aestuariivirgaceae > Aestuariivirga. Next base: position 23,081 of record JANYHN010000056.1, read on the forward strand.
CTTGTCCGGTCAGGAACTTGGAACTTCGGTTCCACCATGCCGCCGCGCAGATATCTGCGCACTGTGTTCCGCGACAAGCCTGTCCGCTTGGAAATCTCGCGGATCGACAGTCCGTCACGAAAATGCCAACGCCTGAATACACTCAATAATGCCATCTCGATCACTCCATGTTCCCTCCAGCAGCAGCGCCAGAGGAGGTTGAAACATGGGTCACTTCTCAATGAAAATTTACGCCCCTACAGGGTCAAATCTAAGTGGTAATCAACAGGCTTCGGAGACTCGTCCGAATCCAAGCACACCTGCCAGGTCAAGGTGCGATAGCTGTGAGCCCCCGCCAAAGAGGTGCATATGGGCCTCAACGAACCCAGGTAAAACAGAGCCACCGCGCGCCGAGATGACTCTGGTGTCAAGGGTGCGCCACGAAGCGATTTCGGCGTTCGAACCAACGGCGACTATCTTACCGTTTGCCACGGCCACAGCTTCGACCCTTGGAGCTTCGTCATCCATCGTCAGGACGCTTCAGTCAAGAATGATCAAGTCCGCTTTCATATCATGCGATCCATTTTGAGGAATGCCTGTTCCAGCGCCGCCACTGCGATGTCAGCATGGGCAGGTTGCAACACGGCAGGCGGCCTGATCTTCAGAATATTTCCAAGCACACCTTCCGAACCCAACAGAACGCCTTGCTCGCGCACCAAGTTAACCAAGCGTTTTGCCTCTGCGGTTGCCGGGTCAAGGGTTCGTCGATCGCGAACAAGCTCGACGCCAAGCGCCAACCCAACACCCCGTACATCTCCAATCAGATCGAACTTGTTTTTCAACTCAAGCAACCGCGCCTTCAAATAGGCACCAGTCGTCTTGCAATTCTCAACAAGGTTTTCGTCCCGGATAATATCCAAGACCGCGATACCCGCTGCACATGACACATTGTTTCCCCCGAAAGTGGAGAAAAATGGAGCTGTCTTTATGAAGTGGTCCAGGATTTCCGGCCGGGTGATGAGCACGCCGATCGGATGCCCGTTGCCTGCGGGCTTTCCGATTGTGACAAAGTCCGGCACAACACCGTGATGCTGATGGCCCCACAGGGCCGTGCCCATACGTCCAAAGCCGGACTGGACCTCGTCGGCAATGAAAAGGCCTCCTGCGGCTCTGATCTTGCCAACAACCGCAGCGAGATAGCCATTTGGCACATCCAACATGCCATTGCTCATGAATGCGGAGTCAACCATTGCCGCTGCAACACCACAGGGAGATTGCGCAAGGTCGGTGATGGGCGCATCGGCAAGATCTGCATAGCGCTGAGCAATATTATTGTCTCCACGCTTGAAGGGTCCGCGATAATCGTCCGGCGGCGTAATGACACGCATATGGGGGAAATTCCAATTTGCCATGTCATTCGAGGGCGAAAACGGATCAACGGCATCAGTGACGCCATGATAAGCAAAGTCCATCGCCAGCCCGCCAGAGTGTCCCGTCCACGCCTTTGCCATGCGCCAGGCTATGTCGTTCGCTTCGCTGCCAGAGTTGACGTAGATGACGGCCGTCAAACTTTTATCAAGCGTAGCCGTCAAGCGTTCTGCATAAGCGATAGACTGTTCAGACAGATAGCGCGTGTTAGTGTTCAACTGGCGCATCTGTCGGTCAATTGCCCCAATCACATAGGGGTGGCAGTGGCCCACGTGCGGTACATTGTTGTAACAGTCGAGGTAGGTTTTTCCGTCACTGGCTTTAAGCCAAACGCCCTCTCCCTTCACCAGATGCAATGGTCTGTCGTAGAACATATAGAGCTTTTTGCCCATAACTCGCTTTCGACGTTCAAGCATGCCGTCAACGGTATCCGGGCCTGAGGTAGAAATGGGTGGAAGGGCCGCGCCGCGCCGCAGGATATTCACAAACGCCATCCGGCTGATTTCAACTTCATCCAGCAAAGGGAATGCGCGCTGGCAGTCATCCTGATAGTTCGACTGCGGGGCCCCGCCTTCCGATCGAAGAGCCTGGATTACTGGGTTCATCAGAATTCTGGTTTCGACCAAGGACAACAAGACATCCATTTCTTGTTCTTCAAGCGGTGTAATCGAATGATACCCCTTGGTAATCTGTAACATGATGCGCTGATTGTCAGCGCCGGGGATGAGATAGTCCGCAAGCGTGTTGGATAGATCCTGAATAAGTGCGCCGTGTATAAACAGCGGAGATAAAGTGTACCACTGAACCGGGGATTAAGGCGCGCGAAGGCGGCGCAAAAGTGTACCGGTCCTGTTAGGCTTCTTCATTGTCGAGTTATGGCGTGGAGGAGCTGGAAGGATGTTTACAGTG
>JANYHN010000003.1 GCA_025359045.1 Hyphomicrobiales bacterium
GATCAGCGAACCAACATCAGGGCCAGCGGCCATCAATCGAGGTCGCATCATAGGCCGAAGACATGACCGCACCTCCGCGCCAAAATCTCAAACTATCAAAGCAAAAATCACTCTTGCTAAAAGGGCGCCGTCCAGACATGACACCCCACTTCATTTAGTTTGGAGCGTGTGGCTAGGGACCTCATCCCCGGCTTTGCCGGACCTTCTCCAGAGGAGAAGGGAGAAGTTTGGCACGGTATTTCACTATGCGCTTCTCCTTTGGAGAAGCTGTCACGAAGTGACGAGAGCGATTTATCTTAAATCGCATTGATGAGGTCACTTGGCCCCACGCTCTAATTTACAATATTCGCCTCAGTCGCTGCGCGTAATTCCGCCTCGGTTACACCATCCGCCAGTTCCACGATTTTCAACCCACCGGGCACGACGTCGAGGACGCCCAAGTTTGAGATGATGCGGTCGACCACGGCTTTGCCGGTGAGCGGCAAGGAGCAGGATTTGAGAACTTTGCTTTCGCCCGCCTTGTTGGTGTGATCCATGACCACCACAACGCGGCCAACGCCTGCCACCAAATCCATAGCGCCGCCCATGCCTTTAACCAATTTGCCGGGGATCATCCAATTGGCGAGGTCGCCGTTTTCGGCCACTTCCATAGCGCCTAAAATGGCCATGGCAATTTTGCCGCCGCGGATCATTGCGAAACTTTGAGACGAGTCAAAAAATGCGGTTTGTGGAAGTTCGGTTACGGTTTGCTTTCCGGCATTGATGAGATCAGCATCTTCTTCGCCCTCAAACGGAAATGGGCCCATGCCCAGCATACCGTTTTCAGACTGAAGGGTGACTTCAACGCCCTTTGGAATATAGTTGGCGACAAGTGTTGGAATGCCGATGCCCAAATTTACATACCAGCCATCTTGCAATTCTTGTGCAGCGCGTGCCGCCATTTGATTCCGGTCCCAAGCCATTAAGCTGCCTCCCTCTTTCTGGTGGTTCTCTGCTCAATGCGCTTTTCGTGTTCGCCTTGAATAATGCGGTGCACATAGATGCCTGGCGTGTGGATGGTGTCGGGGTCAAGAGAACCCAGCGGCACAATCTCTTCCACCTCAGCCACGCAAATTTTGCCGCAGGTTGCAGCGGGTGGATTGAAGTTGCGTGCGGTTTTGCGGAACACGAGATTGCCTGATGGATCGGCCTTCCACGCTTTGACGATCGATAGGTCAGCCACAATGCCGCGCTCTAAAATATACGTCTCGCCATTAAAGTCTTTATGCTCTTTGCCTTCGGCGATGATCGTGCCCACGCCGGTTTTTGTATAAAAGCCGGGAATGCCAGCACCACCTGCGCGCATGCGTTCGGCCAATGTGCCTTGTGGGTTGAATTCAACTTCAAGTTCCTTCGACAAAAACTGGCGCATGAATTCAGCATTTTCACCAACATAAGACGACATCATTTTTTTAATCTGCCGTGTATCGAGCAATTGGCCCAAACCAAATCCATCCACGCCGCAATTATTCGATGCGACGGTGAGATTCTTTGTGCCCGCTTTTTTAATAGCTGCGATCAGCAGTTCTGGAATTCCGCAAAGGCCAAAGCCGCCTGCTGCAATCAACATGCCATCGAATAATGTGCCATCGAGTGCTGCGTCGGCATCTTTAAAAACTTTCTTCATCTAAACTCCTTCACGCAGTGCGCAGGCCGAGAATTTGCCGGGCTTGTTTCCAATTTGCAACTGGTCGATTGTTCCGATTACAAATCTCAACAGCACGTTTGACTAAGCTTGCGTTAGAAGGGGCCAGCGTGTTTTTGTCAAGCCGAACATTGTCTTCCATGCCAGTCCGGGTGTGGCCGCCTTTGGCGATGGCCCACTCATTGATTGTGAGTTGGGCGGGACCAATGCCTGCCGCACACCATTGTGCACCGGGTGCCAAACGCTTTAAAGTTTCGATATAAAATTCGAAAATTTTCTCGTCAGCTGGCATGGCGTTTTTAACACCCATTACAAACTGCACATAAAGCGGACCTTTTAAGCGGCCATCTTTGGCCATTGTGGCGGCCTGGACTATATGTGATAAATCAAAGGCTTCCACCTCAGGTTTCACATTATAGGTGAGCATTTCAGAGGCTAGCCAATCAACAAGGTCTGGCGGATTTTCATAAACGCGCGTTGGGAAATTATTGGAGCCAACGGAGAGGGATGCCATATCAGGGCACAGTGGCAACATGCCACCGCGGGCTTGGCCTGCCCCTGACCTGCCACCGGTTGACAATTGCACGATCATGCCCAAGCAATATTTTTCGATACCATCTTTGAGGCGGGCAAATCGTTCGGGGTCTGAGGTTGGTTTGCCTTCGTCATCGCGTACGTGACAATGAACAATGCTGGCGCCAGCTTCGAAAGCTTCATGGGTGCTTTCAATTTGTTCGGCGATGGTGATTGGAACGGCTGGGTTATTTTCCTTGGTGGGAAGCGAGCCAGTGATTGCGACGCAGATAATGCAAGGGTTAGTCATAGGTTGCTAGCGTAAACGTGTTCCATTGCTGGCGTCAAACACAAAGAGATTTTCTTTGGCGAAAGCAACGCCAGCAATCTCACCCGGTTTGGCTGTGAAATCCTTGGCAGCCTTTACGGCCACAAAATCTTTATCGACTTTGACTGTGACCAGTGTGTGATCACCAATAAGTTCAGTTGTATAGACTGTGCCTCTGATTGCACCCTTGGCTGGGGCGACAATGCTGCAATCTTCTGGGCGCACGCCAAGAACGGCCGAAGCCACTTTACCTTTGACCATGCTTTTAAGTTTGGCATCATGCGTGGTGAAAGTGTCACCTTCCAGCGAACCCTTGACGATGTTCATGGGCGGTGAGCCGATGAATTGGGCGACAAAGAGATTAGCGGGATTGTTATAAATTTCCGAGGGTGTTGCGAGTTGCTGCAAAACGCCTTTTTCGAGAATAGCAACACGGTGCGCAAGCGTCATTGCTTCGACCTGATCATGGGTCACATAGATGGTTGTTATGCCCAATGACTGCTGCATGAACTTAAGTTCGGCGCGCATGTGGCCGCGCAGCTTTGCATCCAAGTTCGAAAGTGGTTCATCCATCAAGAACACAGATGGCCTGCGGATGATGGCGCGGGCTAAGGCGACACGCTGGCGCTGACCGCCGGAGAGTTCGCGGGGGTAGCGATCCAGTAACGTATCGAGCTGGACTTGCGCAGCAGATTCGCGGATGGCCACATCCATTTCGGCCTTATTCACTTTGCGCACTTTGAGCGGGAAGCCGATGTTTTCGGCCACCGTCTTATGCGGATAGAGCGCGTAGGATTGGAACACCATCGAGATGTCGCGGTATTTCGGCAAAACATCGGTAACGTCGCGTTCGCCGATGCGTACCCTGCCCTCTGTTGCCGTTTCGAGGCCAGACAAAATGCGCAGCGCCGTGGTTTTGCCCGAACCCGATGCGCCAAGTAGCACAAGAAACTCGCCGGGCTTCACATCAAGGTTTAATTCTTCCAGGACTTTTACAGCACCGAAAGATTTTTTTATTTTATCGAATGAAACAGTGATGCCAGTTTTTTCGCTTGCCATGTGACTAATTCTCTACCCTTTAACCGCGCCGAGCAATACACCCTTAGCAATAAATCTCTGCAAGAAAATCGCCATGAAAATCACTGGAATAATCATGACTACGATAACTGCGCACATCTCCCACCACAATGTGCCGCGCTCGCCTGCGTTTTTGGCCGCCACCATAATGGGCAGAGTTTGAGCTTTGGAAGTGGAAAGGAACACGGCGAAAAGATATTCATTCCAATTCAGAATGAGCGTGAGCAGAGTTGTTGCGGCAAGGCCGGGCCTCGTGAGTGGCAGAACAATATCCCAGAAAATACCAAAGCGGGTTGACCCGTCGAGTTGGGCGGATTCCTCAAGTTCAATGGGCAGGCCTGCAAAGAAATCATGCATCAACCAAACGACGATGGGCAAGTTGGCTACCGCGTAAATTATGATCAAAGCCAGATGTGTGTCGAGAAGGCCTACGGCTTGGTACATCATGTAAACAGGAATGATGACCACGATGGGCGGGAGGATGCGCTGTGAGATCATCCAAAACAAAATATCGTTATTGCCCACCGTTGCGGTGAAATGTTTACCTAAACTGCGGGCCAACAAAAAGAACAGGACTAATGCTACCGCAGAGGAAATATACCAAGGAATGCCAGCATAAATTGTTGTGACGATCACGACAATGCAAAGCACGACAAACATGATGATGTTGCCGAACTTTGGCTTATATTGGATGCGAGCCAGCGCATAGGCGGCCATGCTGCCTATGGTAACGCAGAGGAAGGTTGAACTGATGCCAATGACAATTGAGTTGGTGAAAGTCTGATAGATTTTGCAGATTTGCGGTTCCATCGGCGCAATTTTCACAAATGGCGAGAGGATATAAATTGCTGAATTATAGACCAGCAGAAAAAGCTGGCGGACAATTGCATAGCCATCGCAGAATGGATCAGCGTTGACCATGGTGTGCCAAGCATCGAGCGTTGGATTAAAATCAACGAAGGGTATGAAATACGGGCCGCTGTTGACAGTGTCTGCATCTTTGAATGCGGTAATCACAACCCAATAGATTGGGAATATCACAAAGGCTGACCAGAATATCAGCATGGAATAAGCTACAACCTTGGATACCGGCGACATCTTGCCAATGGCAGGCGATTCAAACAAACGCTCAAATAGGCTGCGCTGGGTTTTTTCGAATTTAAAGGATGTGTCGCTCATGCTTTGGCCTTTCGCAATTGCTTGAGCACGACATAGTTGAAGAAGGACGAGCAGACCACGACCGTCAAGATCAACAGCAGATAAGCCACGGCGGCTGATGAGCCCATGTCGTTTGAGCGCCAGACGAAATAAGAATGCAGCGAAATTGATTCCGTAGCGATGCCCGGCCCGCCTGATGTCATGATGTTTGGCAGATCGACAATTTTAAATGCTTCAATCATACGAATGAGGATGACAGTGACGGCGACCGGAACAATCTGCGGCCAGATTATTTCGCGGAAAATTTGAACGCTGGAGGCCCCGTCAACTTGGGCAGCCTCAACATGATCGCGCGACACGTTTTCGAGGGCCGCCAGCATTATGATGAACACGAAGGGGATCCATTGCCAGCTGTCACCAACAATGACAAACCAGCGCGAGGCCCACGCATCCGTTGACCACGCCCAATTTTTCAGTCCAATGAATTCCCAGAATGGTTGAAACGGACCTTTGGTTATATCCAGCACCATTTTGAATGCGTAACCTACACCCAAGGGTGTGATCATCAATGGAATGAAGAACAACACGCGGAAAAAACTTTTGCCTTTGATCGGTTGGGAACAGAGAAAAGCGAGTGCGGTGCCAATCAAGAACTGCAAGGAGCAGCCGACGATCACATAAAAAAGCGTGGTCAATAATGTGCCCCATTGGTTTCCCGAGAGCAGCGTCCCCGCCAGCAACCAACCGATGAAAAGCGCCATGGAAGCAGAAATCAAGCGGCCGATCATGCCGATCCAGGACGAGCCAGATTTGTAAGACTTATAAAGCCAATAGGCAACCGCAGCTAATACAATGACCAAAAACAGCCAGCCAAGAATGCTGATGCTTTCTATACGTCCGAGAAAATGCACGCGCTCAGGACCTGTAAACTCGTTCAAGAAATTATCGAGACCAACGAACCTAAATTTCAATCCGGTGCCGGAGAATTTCACGCGGCTCAAGGCAAACAAGATGGAATAGAATGTTGGAAATATTGCAAAGATCAAAATCAGAGAGACGGCAGGCGCAATAAAAAATGTCCGCGAGTGGCGATCAAACCATTCAGGCCAGGATTCGATGTGTTGTGTCTGCGGAATTGTCACGTGTTCTGATCGTTTCTTGTCATTCACCATCACTCATACCGTCATTCCTGCGAAGGCAGGAATCCAGCTTCTTCTTTAAACCATTGCAACTGTCAAAGCTGGCCCCTTGCCTTCGCAGGGGTGACGGAGTGAAAGATTGAGTGTAAAACAGGGCAGCTTTCGCCACCCTGTTTTCTCGACAATATATTACTTGCTTGGGCCAAGCGCCAGAGCTTGGGACGCGATTTGCTTGTCGCGACCAAAGTCTTCGGTGATCTTTTCCCAGCCTGCATCAATATTCTTCAGCGCTTCATCCACTGTGATTTCGCCAGCCATATAGCGGGCAAGTTCAGTGTCTAAAACGACTGAGGTATATTGTTGCGCACCTGGAATTTTCATATCCGAGGCCATGTTGGGATTGTTGATGGCACCGTTGATTGCGCCCATGTAGTTTTTGGCTAAATCTTCAGTCATGCCGGCTTTGGTCCAGAATGCAGTGTCCTTGAGCTGTGACAGGCGGTATGGGTTATAGCCCGTCGCGCCCACAGTCACGTCCACGCTCGATTGAGCAGACTGGTTCATATAAGACAGGAAAGCATAAGCAGCATCCTTCTTCTTTTGATCAGCCTTGGCGTTGATTGCGCCTGCCCAGCCGCCGAAGGCAGAGAATGGTGCGTAGTTGACGCCATCAACTGCGAATGGAGCACTTTCCTTAGATACTGGAACGAGCTTGCCAGTTTTGCGATCAAGCACTTCTTTTGAACCCACTGCACCCACAGCGAATATCAAGTTTTTCACTTTGGCTGCATCAGGATCAAGCTGCAATGTGCCTGGATCGCCCCATTCGATCAGCAAGCCGCAACGGCCAGCCTTGAACAGACCACGGGTATCACCGATGTCCATATTCAGTTCTTCTGGAGGACCATATTTTGTGGTTTCTTTGTAGAGTTCAAAAGCCTTCTTCCAGCCTTCGTTGTTGATCATCGGCTTCATTGTGGCATTGTCAAAATGGAAGCCTTGCGCGGTGCCTTGTGTCTGCACAATTGGTGCAGCGATTGTTTGGATGGCGAAGTAAGACTGAGCATTGCGCTTCTTGAAAATGCAAGAACCGTAATCTGGCTTTCCGTCGCCGTTCATGTCCTGGCCGTTAATGGCCTTGGCAATTGCAATGTAGTCTTCCCAAGTCTTTGGTGGTTGCAGACCGGCCTTTTCGAGAACATCCTTACGGTAGTAAACCATCTGGAAGTCGCCATCGAGCTGAATAAGCTTAAATTTACCACCAATCTTCATGCCGAAATCGCGGAAATAAGGTGCGATATCTGCAGTGTCGATCTTTGTATCCTTGGCAACATATGGATCGAGATCTTCGAGCAGGCCAGCGGAATCAAGTTCCACGCCCCAGCCAGCAGCGAACACTGCAGCATCAATCGAGTTGGTGCCCGTTGTCCAATCATTTTGAACTTTCGGGAAAATTTCCGCAAACGGCACTTCGGTAACCACGATCTTGGCACCAGTTGCCTTTTCGAAGTCTACACCACGATCTTTCAGCGGGCCTGCGATTACAGGGCCAGGGCGCGTGAGAATGTTAACGGTTACACCGTCAAATTCGCCAGCCTGTGCTGTTGCGGCAAGTCCGGCTATTGCCGTTCCGCCCACAAGCATGCTGGTTAAAAGCTTTCCTAACTTCATTGGTTTTCCTCCCACTATGGCGACCCCTTTATGGGTATCGCACTTGTTTTTACGTTTCCATTCGCCTGGCTTTTTTTGGTCATCCTGTGCGCCAGTAACCGGATAGATAGAATATGCACTGAAATAACAGTTTGGCAATGCTGTCTTTTAAAAAATCTTTTGGCACTAAAAATCCGTGGCGATAATTTAGGCAACTGCGACCGGGGGTTACAATTTATGCGTGGTGGCCCTAGACTTTAAACAAGCGTCGGAGATGTCCCTTGTCGTCAAATAAAATGCACCAGAAACAAAACGCATGGCATAAAATCGGCATTTATGTTTTGCTTTGGTTTTGGGTTTTGGTTTGTGTTTTTCCGATTTACTGGGTGGTGGTGACGTCGATCAAAACTGTATCGGATATTGACGGGCTGCCTAAATATCTGCCATTTGTTGATTTTTCCCCGTCGCTTGATGCGTGGCGGTTTATTCTGTTTGATCACGCCGAAAATTTAGTAGCGAAGTTTTTTAACTCATTGATTATTGCGAGTGCTGCTACCCTCCTCACGCTATTGTCCGGCACGATGCTGCTTTATGGTCTGTCGCGTTTTCGGAGGTCCACCCAATTTATGGGTTTCAATATTATCAACGTCATTTTGGCGACACGCATTCTACCACCGGTCATTGTTGCGTTGCCGCTCTATCTCATGGCTTCTGCTACGCATATGCTCGATAGTGTTTTTGCTTTGATTGCAATCTATGTGGCCGTCAATTTGCCGATCGCAATCTGGCTTCTGCAGCCCGCCATGGGCACTAAGGCGACTGAGCAAGAGGAGGCCGCACAATTGGACGGCGCTTCGCAATTTAAAATCTATTTCGAAATTTTGTTGCCGATGTTGAAAGTCAGCCTGCTCGCAACAGGAGTCATCATATTTTTGATGTGCTGGAACGAATACATCTTTGCAGTTTATCTGACATCTGACCATGCGCAAACTCTGCCGCCATGGATGGTTGGGCAACTTTCAATGAAAGAAGCGCAAGTTGGGGGAGGCGCTGAAGAGGTGGCGCATCTTTGTGCCGCAACAGTGTTTATGATTTTGCCGACGCTGACGCTGGCTGCGTTTGCACGCCGGGTCTATCTTCGTCCGACTAAGTATTAGACAAATGACAGCCTTGCTTGCGTTTACCTTCGACATATTCATCGATCAATTGTTGGAAACGCACTTTTCCAAAGCTGGGGAAATGGCCGCCATGGATGATGCTAACGGGTAAAGATTTTAGATGCGCCATGCTGCTGAGGTAATCTGTTATGTTTGAATGATAAGCATCATCAATCAATGGGCCGTCATAGATTACGTCACCTGACAGGAATATTCCGGTCTGATGTTCAAAAAGACCGATGCCGCCCGGCGAATGGCCTGGAGTGTGGATCACTTCGAAGGCTCGGTTGCCGAGGTCAATCACATCGCCATGTTGCAGCGTGCGGCCGAGTTCAGCTGGTTTTACACGATAGGTTTTTGTATCCCAGCCTTCGGGGATGGCATCAAACATTTCATCGGTGGCATAGCGATCGGCGGCGGTGAGTTCGTTGTGAGGATCAATCAAGATTTCGGCTTCAGCTGCGTGAACCGCACATTTTCCGAATTCGTGGTGACAACCGATGTGATCGAAATGGGTGTGACTGGCAACGCAAGTGAGTTCGCGTTCGCTGACGAGTTTCACATGGTTGCGCAAACTGAAATGGCCCAAACCAGAATCAAATAGCAAATCACGATCACGCCCGCGCACATGCCACATGTTGCAGCGAAAAAAGGGCTTGATCCAAGGTTCGTGAATGAGTGTGATGTCGTCACTCATGCGGATTGTTTCATACCAGTCTTCGGCTTTGATCATCGGGCTAGTTTTACCATGTGGTTGGCCTGGCAATCAAGCTGCACGGCTTGGCCGATTGCGAGTTCAGCTTCGGCGGTGGCGCGGATGATGAATTGGGCCGTGTCTGATTTTGCTAGCACACGCTTGTAGCTGCCTTGATAGACGATGTCGGTTATGATGGCCGAACCTAAACGGCCACTGGATTTCGTGATCATGATGTGTTCGGGCCTGATGGCGTGGTCATTGAGGATTGTGCTCTCACCCATAAAGGTTGCGGAGAAGCGTGACGCAGGCAGTGCATAAACTTTCTCTGGCGTACCTTCATCTTCGATTTGACCATTGTTCATGACCACCACATGATCAGCCAGCGCCATGGCTTCTTCTTGGTCATGCGTCACATGAATGAACGCTGTGCCAACACGTTTTTGAATTGCTTTGAGTTCATCTTGCATCTGGCGGCGGAGTTTTAAATCCAATGCACCCAATGGTTCATCGAGAAGCAAAACAGCAGGTTCAACGATGAGGGCCCTAGCCAATGCCACGCGCTGGCGTTGACCGCCGGAAAGTTGGTGGGGTTTTTTGTTTGTGGATTGCCCGAGGCCAACAAGTGCCAACATTTCTTCAGCGCGTTTTGTGCGTCTTGCGAAATCCACGCCGCGCATGCGCAAGCCAAAGCCAACATTATTGCCCACCGTCATGTGGGGAAACAAGGCGTAGTCTTGGAATACTGTTGCAGTGGGGCGCCTTGCCGGGGGCACGTTTGTGCAATCTTCGCCGTTTATTAATACGCGGCCCGCACTTGGTTGCAAGAAGCCACCAAGGATTGAAAGCAATGTGGTTTTGCCAGAGCCTGAGGGGCCAAGCAGCACCGTGTAACTTCCGGGCTTGATGGCGAGTGACACATCATTCAGGGCTTTGGTTTGCGCAAAGTCTCGCGATAGGTTTTCGATGGTTACGAGATCGTTCATGCGGGTCGCTTCCTTAACGCGAAGACTTCAAACAATATGGCCATGAGGACAGACACGCCAAACACGAGAGAGCCAACTGCATTGGTTTTCGGGTTAAGGCCCGCACGTAGCAGATTCCAGATTTCGACAGGCAGCGTGGTGTCAAAACGAGTCAGCAGAAATGAGATCACAAATTCGTCCCACGAGAAGGTCATTGATAGGAAGAAGCTGGCGAAAATGGCCGGCCATAACAGCGGCGCTGTAATGAGCGATAACACTTTCCATTCCGGTGCGCCAAGATCACGCGCGGCGCGTTCCATGTTGGCTTGGTGATCACCCATCTGGCTATAGATAATGGCAAAGCACAAAGGCATGTTGATCACCACATGGCCGATGCCGACCGCAAGCAATGATTTTGGAATGCCGATGCGGTTGAAGAACACGAGCAGGCCCATGCCAATGATGAGGTAGCTTATGGTGAGTGGCGCTGTGATGAGGCCGCGCATTAATGCTGATTTTGGTAGGTGAAACCGAGCAAAGCCCCATGCCGACAAGAAGCCAATTAATGTGGCCATGGCTGAGGTTGAAAGCGCTACGACGATGGTGTTTCCTAATCCGGCAATTAGGCGCTTATCGGCCAGTACCGCCGCATACCAGCGCAGCGAGGGCCCATTGAAAGGTGGGATAGGAAACAGCGAGGCCTGAAATGAAAATAGCACCAGCACAAAAACCGGTAAGAAGATGAAACCATAAATGAATGCCGCATATATGGTTGAAGCGAAGCGAAGCATCATGTGCGCTCGATTTTCAGCCAGCGCGCGCAGAAGAGATAGGCGACCGTGACCACCAGCATCAAGATGATTGATAACGCTGAGGCAGAGGAAAAATCGCCGCGTCTGCCGATTTGCATCATAATCAATTGCGGCATGAGTAGTTCGTTATTGCCGCCTAGAATTTGGGGGGTTATGTAGTCACCTATTGCCAATACAAAAGTCAGAAACGCGCCAACCATAATTCCCGGCAAGGTGAGTGGCAAAACCACATGGATAAAGCTACGGATCGGCCCTGCCCCCAAATCAGCTGCGGCCTTGCGGTAATTCGGGCTGAGCTGTTTCAGATTTGCATAAATCGTGAGTGTTAGCAGCATGACGAAGAAATGAACAAAGCCGATAATTGTTGCGCCGCGCGTATTGGCCAATTGAATGGGTGCAGACAAGATGCCGAATTTGACCATTGTGGCGTTCACCAAGCCATTTTCAGAAAGCACCAACAACCAACTGTATGAGCGCACCACATATGATGTCCAGAACGGTAAGACGGCCAAAGTGAGGGCCAGCCGCTGCCAGCGTTCGGGAACCACGTCCGCCAATATCAAAGCAAACGGATAGGCCAGCAAAATCGAAATAACCGTGACGAGGCCAGTAACTTCAAGCGAGTTGAAAAGAGCATAGTAATAACTGGGGCTGTTGAAAAACTGAGCATAAGAGAGGAGCGACGGGCCGCTGCCATCTTGCGGATAGAAGCTGATCGCCGCCATGGCTGCAAAAGGCAGAACAAAAAAGGCCAGCGTCCATCCCAACGCAGGACTAACGCTGGCCCACGCCACCCGGTTTTGAGGGAGTATCACGCGGTTCCCTATTTTGCTTGAATCATCTCGGTCCAAAGATCTTGCATCTTTTTATCCAGCGCTTCGTTTGGTGCTGGATAGGCTTGCGCGCGCTTCAAGAAATCTGGCTGCTCGGCAAAGCGCAGAATTTTCTTTTGGTCGTCATTGAGTGCGGCTTTGGTGTTAGACGGCATGCCCCAATAGCAGCTGGACGTGGCAAGGCGGGCTTGACCTTCGGGGCTCATGACATATTGAATGAACTTCAAAGCCATTTCTTTATTGGCGCTGTCTTTGAACATGGCCAAGGATTGCGACCAGAGAACAGCACCCTCTTTTGGAATTGAGAAGTCGAGCTCAGGTTTATCCTTAGCAATCCCCGCTGTCACCCATTCACCACCGCCCACCAAAATATCAGCTTCGCCTGTTGCCAATGCGGTTTGGCTGGAGGCAACGTCAGTTACAGCTTTTGCATTGGCTTTCATCTTTGCCAGAACTTCCTTTATCGCTGGCAAATCTGCCTCGGTGAGCTCCGATGTTTTCTTACCGATCGACATGGCGGCCATGCCAATCACCGGCAGATAATAGTCATAAATCGCGATGCGGCCCTTATATTTATCGCTTGTTAAAGCGGCGAACGAATTCATATCGGCAGGGTCAACTTTGGTTTTATTGAAACCAATGGTGTTGTACCCAAATTTTTCAGTGATGCCGTAACGCATGCCATCAATTACAGTGCTCGAATCCATTTTTACTTCTGGAAACAAGTCTGCCATGGGCAATTTATCTTCCGGCAATGGCTCGAACAGCTTTTTCTCAACCCCACGGTGGATGTCAATTGAGTCAATTACCATCACGTCCCAATCACCAGGTTTGGATTGATCAACGAGTGCAAGACCAGCGCCTGTGCCTTCAAATTCTTTGACGTTTACCTTGATGCCATTGGCATCCTCGAATGGCTTCAACAGATTTGGATCAGAGTGATCACACCACACCAGGGCGTTCAGATCGGCCGCCGACACGGGAGTGATGGGCAACGCCGAAAACATCAACATAGCGGCGAATGAAACGCCTGAAATACTTGACAACAATGATTTTGTTTTCATTTGTTTCTCCAAAAAATATATGTATTTCTGAAATCTGAACCAATTCAATAATTGAGTCAATTCTAAAATTCTGCTACGCAGCCAAAATGACCGGACTGCGCGCCAGGCAAAAATTTAACCGTAACAACCGCATTTTAGAGGCGGCAGCGGAATTGTTTAAACGCGACGGCTATGAAGCGGTGAAGATGGAAGCTATTGCTGCGGCATCAGAAGTTTCTATTGGCACCATCTATAATTATTACCAGAATAAAGGCGATTTGCTGGTCGCCATCGTTTCAATGGAAGTGCACGAGGTTTTGCAAGCTGGAGAGGTGTTGCTCGAGCACCCACCCCACGGCGCGGTCAAAGCGATCAATGCTTTGGTCGATATCTATTTCAAACATTCGCTGGTCTATCTGAGTAAGGAAATGTGGCGGGTGGCGATTTCGATTTCCACACAACAACCATCAAGCCCGTTTGGTATTTCATATTCAGCCTTGGACAACGCATTAGTGAGGCAGACTTGCGCCATAATCGAGAAGTTGCAAAAGCTGTCTTTGCTGCGCGCCGACGCACAAGGCAGAATGATTGGTGAAGTGATCTTCAACAATCTCAATATGATGTTTACAGGCTTCATCAAAGACGAAGACATGCAATTGCAAAAATTGCGCAGAACAGTGCACGCTCAAAACCGTGCGATTTTATTGACGCTGATTTAGTATTTCACCATCTTTAGATGTTGCGATTTTGAACCCACCCGCAACGTCATATCGGCGAAGGCGAAGTGACGGTGAATTAAGCTAAAGAAGATATTTGAATTCGACTGTTACAGAAAATACTACTCAATCCGCGCAATCATTGCATCCAGCATCTTAGCCATATCTCCGGCTGCATATGACTTGGCGGATACCAGATCAGCCTTTGCGCCAGCAGCGTTGCCTTTGCGCATCAGATATGTGGCGCGCAAGATATAAACTTCAGGCTCTTTGGGTGAGGCGGCAATGGCTGCATCAAAATCAGCAAAGCCACCCTTTTCATCCTTTAAGATCATCTTGGCTTCGCCCCGCGCAGAATAGGCCACCCCAAGTGTCGGATCTGACAGCACAGCGCTGGTGAAATCTGCCACGGCCTGCGCATTTTTATGAAGCACTAGATTGATGCGGCCACGATCATAGGCGGCTTTTGCGTTATGAGGGTCGGCATCTAAGGCTGCGTCAAAGGCTTTCGTCGCGCCCGCGATGTCTTTGGCAGCCAATGCCGCCTCGCCTTGCTTGACAAAATCGTCAGACGGCGTTGCAAATGCGGGCGCTAAGCTCAGGGCAAAAAGCAAGGCGGCATAAAAGATTTTGTTCAACGAGCTACACCCATCTGAAAATGCAAATGGCCCAGACAAGACACACAGCCAGACCTATCCAAACATTATCACTTATCCAGCCGATCCAACCTAACATAATAAAACAACTTCCGAGGACACTTATAAAAAGGCGGTCTCCGCGTGTTGTATCCAACCCGAAAGCACCGTGGCGCGGCCCGCCGCCCGGCACATAATATTCCCAAACGCCCATTGCTCCGATGAGTGTGAATATGCCCAGAAAAAATACCGCCGTTGGCCAGGTCCACGCCATCCATGAAAGATCGAAAGTCATAGCTGCTCCTAAACGCGGCCGAGGGCAAAGCCCTTGGCGATGTAATTGCGGACGAAATAAATCACGATAGCACCGGGCACAATGGTTAGTACGCCTGCCGCTGCAAGAAGGCCCAGTTCATAACCTGAGGCACTTGCCGTTTTGGTCATGATCGCGGCGATGGGCTTTGCAGCAATGCGCGTTAAGTTTTTGGCCAAAAGCAATTCCACCCAAGAGAACATGAAACAGAAGAAACAAGCAACGCCAATTCCTGCGCCTATGGTGGGCACGAAGATGCGAAAGAAGAAACGCGGAAATGAATAGCCATCGACAAATGCAGTCTCATCAAGCTCTTTTGGCACGCCTGACATAAAGCCTTCAAGAATCCAAACTGCCAAAGGCACGTTAAATAGTGTGTGCGCGAGGGCTACGGCCCATGGCGTATCGAAAAGGCCAACTTCAGAATAAAGTTGGTAGAATGGCAATACGAAAACGGCAGGCGGGGCCATGCGGTTTGAAAGCAGCCAGAAGAATAAGTGCTTATCGCCTAAGAAACGGTAGCGCGAGAATGCATAAGCTGCTGGTAGCGCCACGGCAACAGAGATCATTGTATTAATCCCCACATATTCCAGCGAGTGCACGTAACCCATATACCATGTGGGATCAGTGAAAATTTTATTGTAGCTATCGAATGTAATATTGCGTGGAAAGAATGAAAATTTTGTGGTGTCTAAAATTTCATTGGTTGTGCGCAGCGACATGCTGATGAGCCAGTAGATCGGCAATAACAGAAATACGATGTAAACTGTTGTAACTGTGGCTTTAAGAAATTGTTTCATTTAAGCCTCCTCATTGCGCATCATCAACGTGTAGAAAAGCCACGAGATCGCCAAGATGATTAAGAAATAGATGATCGATAGCGCGGCAGCTGGACCTAAATCAAATTCACCAATGGCCGATTTGACAAGATCAATCGACAAGAATGTGGTGCTTGAACCGGGGCCGCCACCAGTCATAACTTGCGGTTCAGTGTAGATCATGAATGAATCCATGAAACGCAAAAGCACGGCGATGGTCATCACATGGCGGAGTTTGGGTAATTGAATATAGCGGAATATAGCCCACGACCCTGCTCCATCAATTTTTGCAGCTTGATAATAAGCATCCGGAATTGAAACGAGACCCGCATAGCACAGCAATGTGACCAGTGATGTCCAATGCCAAACATCCATTAAAATCAGGGTGCACCACGCGGCGAAAGGTTGGCGGGTGTAATTATAAGTGATGCCCAAACTATTGACTGCCTTACCAAGCAGACCAATATCTGGAAGAGCCATGATGTTCCACATCGAGCCCACAACATTCCATGGAATAAGCAAGGGCAACGACATCAAAACAAGGCAGACAGAAACCCAGAAGCCCTTTTTTGGCATGTTCAAGGCTACAAAAAGGCCCAGTGGAATTTCGATGAGCAGCACAAGACCACTGAATAAAAGTTGCCTTCCAAGTGCGCCGTGGAAACGATCAGACTGCAGCACTTGTTGAAACCAGCGCACGCCAGACCAAGAAAAAATGTTATCGCCAAAAGTTTCCTGAACGGAATAATTCACGACTGTCATCAACGGAATGAGCGCGTTGAACGCGACCATGACGAAAACGGGCAGAACCAGCCACCAGGCTTTGTTGTTTACAGTTTTTGCGCTCATAATTTGCCTCCGGCAAACCAGCCATCAGCATAGATTTGCGTGTGGTCGGCATCAAAAGCCAGATTGACTTTTCCGGTTGGGATGGATTGGTTTTCAGGCACGAGAAGTTTGATGGACGAGCCAGCGGCACGAGTTTCTACGATGCGGAAGCGGCCTGCGTCTGCGACTTTTACAATCTCTGCCGCAATTCCGGATTTTGCAAAGTTAACAAATTCTGGCCGAACGCCGATTTCGCATTTTTGTCCACTCCCCTTATGCGTGTTTGCAGTCTTGATATCTTGGCCTGCAAAGAAAGCTTTGCCGCCTTTCACTTCGCAGGGCAGAACATTCATACCAGGTGAGCCGATGAAGTGCCCAACAAAAGTGTGGTTTGGTTTTTCGAAAAGTTCGATGGGTGTGCCAATCTGCACGATTTCGCCATTGTTCATAACCACGACTTGATCTGCGAATGTCAACGCTTCAGTCTGATCATGGGTGACATAGATCATTGTACGTTTGGTACGTTGGTGAAGCTCTTTGAGCTTTGAACGCAATTGCCATTTCAAGTGAGGGTCAATGACCGTAAGTGGCTCGTCGAACATGATGGCAGAAACGTCAGCGCGCACAAGGCCACGGCCAAGTGAGATTTTTTGTTTGCCGTCCGCCGTAAGACCTGCTGCACGTTTGTGCAATGTTGACGTTAAATCCAACATGCTCGCAATTTCTTTTACACGTGGATCAATAGCACTTTCGGGAATTCCACGATTGCGCAAAGGAAATGCGAGATTGTCATAAACCGTCATTGTATCGTAGATCACGGGGAATTGGAAAACTTGGGCAATATTGCGGGCTTCAGGGCTAAAGCGAGAAACATCAACACCGTCAAAAAGAATTTTCCCTTCAGTTGGAACCAGCAACCCCGAGATAAGATTGAGCAAGGTGGTCTTGCCGCAGCCTGAAGGGCCGAGTAATGCGTAAGCGCCGCCATCGGCCCAGTCGATCGATAATTTCTTGAGAACGTAATCTTCCTCACGATCTGGGTTCGGAAATGGAAGATAGGAATGGCGCAAATTATCAATTGAGATTTTGGCCATTATGACACCAGCCTGTTATTGGCATCAAAGAACATGGCTTGATCTAAATCAACATAGAGTTTTGCTGTTGAACCAAGTGCCATGGAGTGAATTCCGTGGGATTGTGAAATCCATGTGCTGTTATCGATGCGGGTATGGATGACGCTTTCCGAGCCTGAAATTTCAGTCACTAGGACTTGGCCATCGAAGCTGCCAAGCGTGTTTCCGATTTTATTAGGCGACACATTGTATGGCCGCACACCAATTGTGTACTGGCCATCGGCAAGCTTCTCGGCAGCCCGCCCAGCGTCCCATTTTTGATTGCCGAAAATAATGATGTTGTTTCCGCGCTTTTCGATTTTCGCGGTGTTCATGGGCGGCTCTGAAAAGACTTGCGCCGTCAACAAATCATGTGGTTTGCGGTAGGTGGCGGAGGTTGGCCCAAATTGGGTGATGCGGCCTTCATTCATCGTGGCTGTGTTGCCGCCAAACAAAAGCGCTTCATTTGGTTCTGTCGTTGCGTAAATAACAATTGCATCACGATCTGCAAAGAGCTTTGGCAATTCATCGCGCAATTCTTCACGCAATTTATAATCGAGATTTGCCAGTGGCTCATCAAGCAGAATTAGATCACTATCTTTCACCAATGCGCGAGCAATTGCCGTTCGCTGTTGCTGTCCGCCGGAAAGTTCTGATGGTTTACGCTTCAACATCGGGCTGAGGCGCAAAAGTTCAGCAGCTTTGCCAACGCGGCGTTCAATTTCTGCCGAGTCCATGCCGGCAACCCGCAAGGGTGAGGCAATATTGTCGTAAACATTGAAATTCGGATAATTGATGAATTGTTGATAGACCATTGACACATTGCGCTTCTGAACCGCAGCACCTGTCACATCTTGGCCCTTAAAAAAAATTTTGCCAGTCGTGGGTTTTTGAATACCCGCCATAAGCTGCATAAGAGTTGTTTTACCAGCAAGCGTTGTGCCTAGCAGCACATTGAAACTGCGAGGTTCTAGCTTTAACGACGTTTCATAAATATGGGTGTCGGCACCCACGCGTTTGACAATATTTTGAAGTTCAAGCGACATGGCGCTTAGCATTACCCTAAAAATCAAGAACTAAGATATTCCTGCCTAAAACATCGCCGAGGTGTGAATCACACACACCTCGGCTACGTCACAGGGAGGAGACGTTAGATGTTGTTATTGCGACGACCAGCGCTTGATCAGCTCATCATAAGCGATGGTTTCGCCTTTTGGCTTTTCATTGTCGAGTTTGGCCCAAGGTGCATGGTCCTTGCTCAACATTGTTGCTGGGTCTTTCTTTTCAGCCAGACGTGGGCCGCAATCGTGATAGGTGTGGTTGGCTTTGTCTGCTTCTCCCATACGCCCCATCACAGTGTCCATCTGTTCGGCCAAACGATCCATGGCTTGTTGGGCTGTAAATGCACCTGAATTGACGTCACCAATGTTTTCCCAGAACAACTGAGCGAGCTTTGGATAATCAGGAACATTGATGCCCGTTGGCGACCATGCCACACGATCTGGCGAACGGTAGAACTCAATCAAGCCGCCAAGGTTTGGAGCACGTTCGGTGAAGGATTTGTGGCGCACCGTCGAGTCGCGAATGAAGGTCAAACCGACTTGGCTTTTCTTCACGTCAACTGTTTTGGAGTCCACAAATTGGGCATAGAGCCAAGCTGCTTTGCGGGCAGGCAATGGTGTGGAGTTAAACAACGTCCACGAACCCACGTCTTGATAGCCGCGTTGCGAGCCTTCTTTCCAATATGGGCCATGTGGTGACGGAGCCATGCGCCACAGCGGTTTGCCCGCATCATCAACTGTGTTGTTGCCATCTTTCTTTGGGGCAACCATCGATGCTGTGAAAGCTGTGTACCAGAAGATTTGCTGGGCCACGTTGCCCGAGCTCAAAGCTGGCAAGGATTGATAGAAATCCATGTCTGCCGCAGAGGGTGGTGCGTATTTGCGCAGCCATTCGTCCCACTTCGAAACAGCATAAACAGCAGCAGGCGAGTTGGCGCCACCGCCGCGTGCGACTGTTGCGCCCACAGGATTGCACGAATCTTTTTCCATACGAATGCCCCATTCATCAACCGGGCGTCCATTTGGTTGACCAACGTCAGCTTCACCAGCCATTGAGAGCCATGCATCCGTCATGCGCCAGCCAAGATCTGGTGCGCGTTTGCCGTAATCCATGTGACCGTAGATTTTAACACCGTCAATTTCTTTCACATCGTTAGTGAAGAACTCGGCGATATCTTCATAGGCTGACCAGTTTACAGGCACACCAAGATCATAGCCATATTTTGCTTTGAACTTTTCTTTTAAGTCAGCACGCGCAAACCAATCTGCGCGGAACCAATAGAGGTTTGCGAATTGTTGGTCAGGCAACTGCCATAATTTTCCGTCTGGGCCAGTGGTGAATTTGAGACCCATGAAATCTGGCAAGTCGAGACCAGGGTTAGTTACGTCTTTGCCATCGCCTGCCATCCAGTCAGTCAGGTTGATCGCACTTTGTAAACGAGAATGTGTGCCGATCAAATCTGAGTCGTTGATGTAACCATCATAGAGGTTACGGTTTGTCTGCATTTGCGTCTGAACGGCTTGTACAACTTCGCCTTCACCGAGAATCTGGTGGTTCACCTTAATGCCTGTTATTTCCTCGAAGGCTTTCGCCAAAACGGTAGATTCATAGGTATGCGTTGGAATTGATTCAGACAGCACGTTGATTTCCATGCCCTTAAATGGTTCGGCAGCTTTGATGAACCATTGCATTTCCTTCATCTGGTCATCAGGTGAAAGTGTTGAAGGTTGGAATTCTGAATCAATCCATTTTTTTGCTGCGGCTTCATCCGCATAGCTTGGGCTGGCGAGCATAAACAATGCCGCGGCTGCCGTTGCCATAAGCTTCATTTTCATTGGGGATCCTCCATTGAGTAAATTTTCGCTCTTGTTTCCAGAGCTGCCCGCACTATCAAACGAAAAAAACGAACGTCAATAGATAAAATAACGAAAGCATTGTGCGATGCAACGAAACTTTTGCACTGCAATGTTGCATTAAACGAAAAAAAGTGAATATAAGTGAATCTGACAATATTTTCACTTGCGATTGTGGCGAAAGGGTTCGAAGCCCTTCCAATACCGAAAACTGAATGATTTGAGATGCTTGTTTTAACCCCGCGCCAATCGCAAATTTTGAGCTTTGCTCGTCAATCCGGCAACGTAACGGTTGACGATTTAGCCGTTCGCTTTGACGTGACGCCACAAACAATCCGAAAAGATCTGAACGAACTATGCAACAATCGCTTGTTAGCGCGCACCCACGGCGGAGCGATGCTTTCATCTGGCGTACAGAATATGACCTACGATTCGCGCCAACAAATAGCTGCAACTGAAAAGCAATCGATTGGTCGACATGCTGCAAAACTCATTCCGAATAATTGTTCGCTGTTTATCAATATCGGAACGACCACTGAGGAAGTGGCGCGCGCTTTGATCCATCATGAAGGGCTGTTGGTTATCACCAACAACATTCATGTGGCCACGATCCTGATGCCCTATCCAAATGTAGAAGTGATGATTGTTGGTGGCATGGTGCGAAGGACTGATGGTGGTATTATTGGCGAGCAGGCGATTGATATGATTGCGCAGTTCAAAGTGGATCATGCCGTCATGGGGGTCTCGGCCATCGATGACGATGGTGCACTTCTCGACTTTGATTACCGCGAAGTGCGCGCTGCTCAAGCTATCATGCAAAATTCACGCAATGTGATTTTGGTTTCAGACGGCATGAAATTTTCACGGTCTGCGCCAGTGCGGATTGGTCATCTTTCGCAGGTTGATGTTTTTGTGACAGATGTTCAACCGCCAGATTCAATTATTGAACTCTGCAAACATAAGGGTGTTCAAATTGATGTGGTTGGCACCCGATCCGAAATGAATATTGAAGCGTTAGCATCATGATGTATGATCTTTTTATTATTGGTGGCGGCATTAACGGATGCAGTATTGCGCGCGATGCGGCTGGGCGTGGGATTAAAGTTTTTCTGGCTGAGATGAATGATTTGGCGTCAGGCACGTCGTCAGCATCAACTAAACTTATTCACGGTGGACTTCGCTATCTCGAACATTACGAGTTTCGCTTGGTGCGTGAAGCGTTGATTGAGCGTGAAGTATTGCTCAAGTCTGCGCCTCATATTATTTGGCCATTGCGATTTATTTTGCCTCATCACCAAGGGCTTCGTCCACGCTGGCTGATTAGACTTGGCTTGTTTATGTATGATCATTTGGGAGGTCGCAAAATTCTGCCGCCTACACGTAGTGTGGACCTGACCACGGATGTGACAGGCGCGCCCCTTAAAGAGGAATTTACGAAAGCTTTTGAGTATTCTGATTGCTGGGTTGAAGATTCGCGATTTGTCGTTTTGAATGCGCGCGATGCAGCCAAGAAAGGTGCAGTGATCCGCACCCGGACGAAAGTGCAGTCGGCGCGCCGCATCAGCGGGGGCTGGAGTATTGATATACTTGGCGGCGAAGGAAAGACAGAAACGATTGAGGCCAAAGTTTTATTGAACTCTGCCGGGCCTTGGGTTAGCGAAGTTTTGAGCAGTGTGATTGGGCGCAATGATCCTGATAAAATTCGCATGGTTAAAGGCAGTCATCTTGTGGTTGATAAACTTTATGATCATGATCGTTGCTATATTTTTCAAAACGCTGATAGCCGCATTTGTTTTGCTATTCCTTATGAAAATGACTTCACGCTTATCGGGACAACAGACGAAGATCACAAAGGTGATCCTGGCAAGCCTGAAATTACTGAATCAGAGACCAACTATTTGCTCGCCGCTGTTAGCGAATATTTCAAAAAACCTGTCACACGCAATATGGTGCGCTGGTCGTATTCTGGTATTCGCCCGCTTTATGATGATGGTGCCAGCAAGGCGCAGGAAGCGACGCGTGATTATGTTCTGAAAGTGGATCAGCCTACGGGACAAGCGCCGCTGCTTTCTGTATTTGGCGGCAAGATCACCACATCTCGCAAGCTTGCAGAGCATGCTTTAGAAAAATTGGCTGCGTTTTTTCCAGATGCGACCGCGCCATGGAACCGCGACGCGCCTTTGCCGGGAGGAGATATCTCTGTTGGTGACGTTGCAAAATATATTGAAGCAAAAAAGAAAGCTTATTCTTTTCTCAAACCGGCGAATGTGGTGCGAATGTTTAAAGCTTACGGAACAGAAATGAATAAAATTTTGGGTGAAGCACGTTTTGCATCAGACCTTGGGCAATTTATTGGCCCGGTGAGCGAACGTGAAATTGAATTTTTACGGGCCAATGAATGGGTCACAACAGCTGATGATATTTTGTGGCGGCGCTCTAAGCTTGGTTTGCACATGAGTGCCGACGAGCAAAGCGCTCTGCGCGCCTATATGAGTATTGATTTGGACAAGAAGCCAAAAAAATCGGCAAAGATTTAGGAAAGGGTTCGTTCATGAGAATTGCGTTAGGTGCAGATGGCGCTGGGAAACCTTTGATCGATGTCATTGAAGCTCATTTGAAAGCCCAAGGTCAACATGAAGTGATAAACATGAGCCAGAGCGGGTTTTATGCCGATCTTTCGGCGAAAGTTGCAGGCGCTGTTCTTGAGGGTTCTGCCGACCGCGCTATTTTATGCTGCGGCACAGGTATCGGGGTTTGCATTTCGGCAAACAAAGTCGCTGGCATTCGCGCTGCCTTGACGCATGATACTTACTCGGCAGAGCGAGCCGCAAAATCTAACAATGCCCAGATCATCACAATGGGTGCGCGGGTGATTGGGCCAGAATTAGCCAAGGCGATTGTCGACATGTTTCTGTCCAGCGAGTTTGATCCTAATGGCACATCAGCTGAAAATGTGGCGGCGATTAATCGCCTAGACCGAACTTAGGTCCATATCCCATAGCCGTCTTTCATGCGAAGGCGTACGCGCTCAATCTCTTCGTCTGACAATATTACAGGTTGGCCAATTTGCAGGGCCAGATAATATTGCTTGGCTATCGTTTCAAGTTCAATTGCCAACCACATGGCTTTATCCAAATTTGCACCGACTGCAATCATGCCATGCGTGCCCATGATGCAGCCTGAACGGTCTTCTAATGCCTTCACGACATGACCCGACAATTCCTTCGATCCAAACACCGCGTAGTCCGAACACCGAATATTGGGGCCACCAAAAGCTGCGATCATGTAATGACAGGCCGGAATTTCTTTGCGCAGCATCGAGAGAACGGTAGCATAAGTGGAATGTACGTGCACAATAGCGTTCACATCTGGACGTGCGGTATAAATATCAAAATGAAACCGCCACTCAGTGGAGGGTTTATATGGGCCAGAATAATCGCCATATTTGCTACCAAATGGGAGCAGCGCCAAATCATCCGGCTTCATGGTTTCATAAGCGCGCGAGGTTGGAGTTATCACCACGCCTTCATTGGTGCGCACACTGATATTGCCTGACGTGCCTTGATTGAGACCCGTGCGGTTGGATTCCTTGCAAGCATCGATAATGGCTTGGCGTGTTACTTTTGAGTTTTCTGAAATCACTTTGTATCCCTCTCTGACATTAGGCTTAAAGCGTGGGCGACGGGTGTGTCAAACAGTTTGGGTGTGCAAAATCCGGTTATTCTTGTCTTGCTGCGCAGGCAGTGCTTACATGGCGCAAACTAGAAATTACAACAGAGGAGAAAAACATGAAAATGACTAATCTCAAATCACTTATGGCTGGGGCCGCCGTATTTGCATTAATGTCCAGCGCAGCGTTTGCAGCAGGCACATGGAACCGGGGTGCCAATGGCGATGTGCAATCAGTTGACCCGCACAAAACTTCGACAGTTGAAGAAGGCAATATCACTCGCGATTTGTTCACGGGGCTGATTGCTGAAGACCCCGAAGGTAACACTATTCCGGGTGCTGCGGAAAGTTGGACAGCCTCTGCCGACGGGAAAGTTTACACATTTAAAATGCGCAAAGGTGGCGTGTGGTCGGACGGAACACCAGTCACAGCAAATGACTTCGTATTTTCAATCCGGCGTGTGCTCGATCCTGCCACTGCGTCTGAATATGCCTCAATGGCATTTCCCATTCTTAACGCGGAACAAGCCAATGGCGGCAAAGCCAAGCTTGAAGATGTGGGCGCAAAAGCCATCGACGACATGACGCTGGAAATCACGTTGAAAGGCCCTACCCCCTATTTCCTCGAAATGCTTACCCATCAAGCGATGTATGGCGTGTCCGAAGCGAATGTTAAAAAATTTGGCAATGATTTTGTGAAAGCTGGCAATTTGGTATCAAACGGTGCCTTCACATTGGCCGAGAATATTCCCGGCGATCACATCAAGCTGGTTAAAAATCCGAAATTCTTTGATGCTGATAAAGTGGCGCTTGATGTTGTAAACTACATCCCGACTGAAGATCGCGCCGCAGGCATCAAGCGCTTTCAAGCCGGTGAAATCGATTCCATGAATGATATGCCGACTGAACAATTGGCCGATTTGAAAGCCAAATTTGGCGATCAAATTCACATCACGCCTCTGCTTGGCACTTATTATTACATTTTCAAAACCAAGAAAGCGCCATGGGATAATCCAAAATTGCGCAACGCCATTTCTATGGTGATTGACCGCGAACAGCTTGCAACTAAGACTTGGCAGAATGCAATGTTGCCTGGATATTCGCTCGTTCCTCCGGGCGTTAAAGGCTATACCGCCAGCATGATGAGCTATGCGGCGATGCCACAGCTGGACCGCGAAGATGCAGCAAAAAAGATTTTTGACGAACTGGGAATTTCGCCAGCGCATCCCCAAAAGCTAGAG
Source organism: Hyphomicrobiales bacterium (assembly GCA_025359045.1). Taxonomy (GTDB): domain Bacteria; phylum Pseudomonadota; class Alphaproteobacteria; order Rhizobiales; family Aestuariivirgaceae; genus Aestuariivirga. The sequence goes on from JANYHN010000003.1 coordinate 25,301, forward strand.
CTGCGCTACAACACTTCGGAAAATCACAAGAACACTGCGGTAGCCTTCCAAGAAATGTTGAAGCCTTGGGGCTTTGATGTTTCGCTCATCAATACTGATGGCAAAACGCATTACAGCTATCTGGAACAGAAGGGAGATTTTGATGTGGCCCGCGCTGGTTGGAACGCCGATTTTAAAGACCCAGTCACCTTCCTCAATCTCGGCCACACAGGTGATGGTAACAATTACGGTGAATATAGTAATAAAGACTATGATGCGTTGCTCGACAAAGCGTCAGTGGAAGCTGATCCTGTTGCGCGCATGAAAGAACTCTCAGATGCAGAGGCAATCTTGATGAAAGATGTGCCGATGATTCCGCTTCTCTATTATGCAAACCACAATGTGGTTTCATCCAAGCTGCATGGCTTTGTCGAAAATGTTATGGACAAGCATGCATCACGTTTCGTCAGCAAAGATTAATCACTGAACTCGAGGCCCGTCTGCGATTTACGCAGGCGGGCCTTATTAGAGGTGAAAGCCTATGCTGCGATATGTGTTTCGGCGATTGCTCACGGCAATCCCTACTCTTTTTCTAATCATCACCATTTCGTTTTTCCTGATGCACATTGCACCGGGTGGCCCATTCAATATGGAACGCGGCATTCCGCCCGAGATCAAAGCAAATATTGAGCGGGTGTTCCATTTGGATGAACCGGTGTGGATGCAATATTTTCGCTATCTCGGAAATCTTGCCCATGGCGATTTGGGGCCGAGTTATATTCTTATCAATTTTTCAGTTGCTGAATTGTTTGCGCAGAGCTTGCCAGTATCCATACGTATTGGTAGTTGGGCGATGTTACTGTCGCTCGTTGTTGGTTCTGCAATGGGCGTTCTCGCAGCATTGCGGCATAACAAGTTTATTGACTTCTTTATCGTTACCCTGGCCACCGGTGGATCAACCTTGCCAACATTTGTGACAGCACCTCTCATTCAGTTGATCTTTGGTCTGACATTGAAATGGATTTGGATAGGTGGCTGGCATGACGGAGAGTTAGCTGCGGCCATCGGGCCGATCGTAACTTTGGCGCTGCCACAGCTTGCAACAGTGGCGAGGTTAATGCGGGGTTCAATGATTGAAGCTCTCAACGCGCATCACATTCGCACGGCGCGGGCGATGGGGCTTTCGGATTTTTCGGTTGTGGTGAAGCACGCCATGCGCGGCGCATTGTTGCCAATCGTTTCTTATGCCGGCCCTGCTGCGGCGGGTCTTGTGACAGGTTCAATCATTGTCGAAACCATATTTCAAATCCCCGGTGTGGGCCGCGCGTTTATCGACGGTGCGCTGAACCGCGATTACACTTTGGTGATGGGTACGGTTATTCTGATTGCCGTTTTTACGATTCTTTTCAACTTCTTATCAGACCTTCTTTATGCATTGGTTGATCCACGGGTGCGCTATGACTGATGCTGTAGCAATCAAAGGCCGCTCACTCTGGATTGATGCATGGAACCGCTTGAAGGCCAACCGCGCTGCGATAATCAGCGCTGTCTATTTGTGCTTTATTGTTCTGCTCACCATCATCGGCCCGAATTTAACCGGTCATGAATTCACCACACAATATCCAAGCTATGTGCGCGTGCCACCCAGCCTTGAGCCATACCCAAAGGCTGAAAAGCTTGATCAAGAAATCAAAGAAATCATCACCCGCGCGCATCTCACTTTGAAGGAGTGGAAGCAGGAGGGCGGGCGATTTTTGGTGTCTGTCACTTCAAGCAAACCGATTGACGACCGTGTTACGCGTTATCTTGATCGTTCAGATTCATTCAAGGACGGAAAAGTCGAAAGCAAATCCTCTGATGGTTTGGAAATGACAATGAGTGCTTCAGTGCAACATCTCTATTTCTTCTTCGGCACTGATATTAGCGGTCGTGATCTACTGACCCGCACATTGATGGCGGGGCGCGTTTCACTTTTGGTTGGGTTGCTTGCTGGTATGGTCGCTGTAACGATCGGCGTTCTCTATGGTTCGGTGTCGGGGTTTCTCGGCGGCAAGACTGACGAATTGATGATGCGCATTGTTGATATTCTTTATGCGCTCCCGTTCACCTTCTTTGTGATCATGCTTGTGGTATTTTTCGGACGCAATTTCATGCTGATGTTTTTGGCAATTGGCGCGGTGCTGTGGCTCGACATGGCGCGTATTGTGCGCGGGCAAACGCTCTCTTTGAAACGCCAAGAATATATGCAAGCCGCCGAGGCGATGGGAGTTAACAGCTGGGGCATCCTGATGCGTCACATCATTCCCAATATGTTGGGGCCAATTATTATTTATGTCACTTTGTTGGTGCCGCAAGTGATTATTCTTGAAAGTTTCCTGTCTTATCTAGGCCTTGGTGTGCAGGAGCCGATGTCGAGTTGGGGCGTCCAAATCTCCCAAGGGTCGCGCAATATGGAGGGGGCAAGCTATCTACTCATTATCCCAGCGCTGTTTCTGACGAGCACTCTTTTTGCACTCAATTTCATAGGCGATGGTCTGCGCGATGCGCTGGACCCGAAGGATCGCTGATATGAAACCTGTGCTCGAACTTAAAAATATAAAAGTGAATTTCGATACGCTGGACGGCAATGTGGCCGCCGTTAAAAACGCAAACATTGTCGTGAAAGCAGGCGAGACCATTGCCATTGTCGGCGAATCCGGCTCTGGCAAAAGTCAGTTGATGATGGGTGCAATGGGATTGCTGGCGGCCAATGGTAAAGCGGAAGGCGAAGCACTGTTTGGAGATCAGAACCTCATCGGTATGAGCAAAGATCAGCTTAATGCTATTCGTGGCGAAAAGATTACCATGATTTTTCAAGAGCCTATGACTTCACTTGATCCGCTTTATACAATCGGCAATCAATTGATCGAGCCCATTCGCCGCCATACGAATCTTGATCGCAGTGCCGCAAGAGAATGCGCACTTGAAATGTTAACGCTGGTGAAAATCAAAGAGCCTGAACGGCGCCTTAGGTCATATCCGCATGAAATGTCTGGCGGGCAGCGTCAACGTGTGATGATTGCCATGGCACTCGCAAACAATCCGCAGCTGTTGATCGCCGATGAACCAACAACAGCGCTCGATGTAACTGTTCAAGCCGAAATTCTGGAACTTATGGCCAGCCTCCAGAAGAAAATGGGCATGGCGATGGTATTCATCACCCATGATCTTGGCATTGTGAAGCGCATTGCTAACCGGGTCTATGTGATGCGCAAAGGTGAAGTGGTTGAAGAAGGCGACACCACAACTGTTTTTGCAAAACCAAAACATGAGTACACCAAAGCACTGCTCGACGCCGAGCCGTCGGGTCGCAAGTCTCCTCCATCTCCCAAAGCACCGATCATTTTGAGTGGATCGAATGTGCGCGTCACGTTCAACATCGGTGGCGGCTTTATGGGGTCACCAGCCATCCAGTTAAAAGCAGTCGATGGTATATCGCTGGTTTTGAAGCAAGGTCAGACAATTGGCATTGTGGGTGAATCCGGTTCCGGAAAATCAACGTTGGCGCGGGCCTTGCTGCGCTTGTTGCCTGCCCAAGGGGCTATCAACTTTGAAGGACGGTCGATCACCGATTTTGATAAAACGCAGATGCGACCTTTGCGCAAACAAGCGCAAATTGTTTTTCAAGATCCGTTCGGCTCGCTCTCGCCACGCATGACGGTTGGCCAGATCATCACCGAAGGCCTGATCGTTCACGAACCTGCGATGACCAAAGCGGCGAGAGATTTGCGAGCTATTCAAGCATTGGAAGAAGTGCAGATTGATCCGACCCAGCGCAACCGTTATCCTCATGAGTTTTCCGGCGGTCAACGTCAACGCATCGCAATTGCACGAGCTATTATTTTGAAACCAAAACTGATTGTATTGGACGAGCCCACGTCGGCGCTTGACCGCCAAGTGCAAAAGCAAATCGTTGATCTGTTGCGCGATTTGCAAAAGGCAAATGACCTGTCCTATCTCTTCATCAGCCATGATCTTGCTGTGGTGCGGGCTATGGCCGATTTTGTCATCGTGATGAAAGATGGCGCGATGGTGGAGCAAGGCAGTGTTGAAGATATAATGGATCACCCGCGCGAACAGTATACGCGGAATTTAATGGCAGCGGCTTTTAATGGGTAGTAATGAAGCTGTCTTAACTAACAGAAAGCCAGTTCTTATGATCGTGTTGCAGTTTTTTTGACGACACCAGCGACTGCGCCAAATCTGCCAGACTATCCAAACTATGCACCGGGCGGAACTCATCCACATATGGCATCATGGCGCGAATCCCTTCGGCCTTGGCTTGGAATTTATCGAAGCGCAAAAGTGGGTTAAGCCAGATGATGCGTTTTGCTGACCTTCGCAGTCGCTGCATTTCCGTTCTCAGTTGTGCAACATCTTCGCGGTCGAGACCGTCAGTCATAATCAACACATGCGCGCCCGAGCCGAGCATGCGTCTGGCCCATTTGAAGTTAAATTCATGCAGCGTGGTTCCGATCCGCGTTCCACCGCTCCAATCTTTCACATTGGTTGAAACCCGCGCAATGGCGTCATCAACATCGCGGCGTTTTAAATCACGCGTTACGTTCGTAAGTCGCGTCCCAAACAGAAACACACTGACATGTTGGCGATCATTGCTAAGGGCGTGGAGAAAGTGCAGGAACATGCGGCTGTAGTTTGAGCATGAACCGGAAATATCGCAGAGCACAACAAGTGGCGGCTCACGCCGTTTCTGCCGCTTATGCGCAAGCTTGATCATTTGCCCACCTGAACGCAGCGAGTCTCGCATGGTACGGCGCATATCGACGCGGTTCCCGGAATACGCCAATTCAAATCGGCGGGTTTTAATTTCGGTGCGGTGCAATTTCATTTGGGCGATGGCTGCTTTGGCAACAGTCTGTTCAGCCACTGTCATTTGTTCAAAATCTTTGTTACGCAACACTTCATCAGATGAAGCCGTGAAAGTAGCATCAATTTCCAACACATCGTTTTTCTGCTGCGGGGCGTTGATGGTTTGATCCTTATCAAACATCGCCTCAGCCAAGCGGCGATAGCTGGGTGGCTTTTTCTTATCGTCAGCTTTGCGGGCGATTTGTTGATACATGAGTTGCATCAACTGTTCGAGCATTTTGGGCCTTTTCCAAAACACATGAAAGGCTTGCTCAAAGATTTCATTGTGTTCGCGCTTTTTCACAAATATCGCATTCAGCATCCAATAAAAATCTTGGCGTTCACGCAACGCACCAGCTTGTGCCGCATCAAGTGCATCGAGCACAGCGCTCGGCCCAATCGGCAACCCCGCTTCGCGCAAAATGCGGGCAAAATGCATTATGTTTTCGGCAAGCTTTCCCGACGGCAAAGGTTTGTTTTGATTTGCAGCTTCTAGCATCAGCCCTGCTTCATATGGCGGATTTCATCTTTGACCTGATCGAGAATGCGCTTGGCATCTGAGCCTTCCATGCGCGAAATATCATCCTGGTATTTGAGCAAAACACCAAGCGTGTCATTGACCATTTGCGGATCAAGCGACACGCAATCCAACTCATGAAGAGCCGTCACCCAATCAAGCGTTTCGGCAACGCCTGGCACTTTATAGATATCGCCTTTGCGAAGCGCCTGCACAAAAGCCACAACTTCTTTGGCCAACGCATCTGAGGCATTTGGCCGGCGCGCTTTGATGATGGCCAGTTCGCGCGTGGCATCAGGGTATCCCACCCAATGATAGAGGCAACGGCGTTTCAAGGCATCATGCACTTCGCGCGTGCGGTTTGAGGTGATGATCACGATTGGAGGCGTTACGGCTTTGATCACACCCAGTTCTGGAATGGTGATTTGATAATCCGAGAGCACTTCAAGCAGAAAAGCTTCGAAGGCTTCATCGGTGCGGTCCAACTCATCGATGAGCAACACGGGTGCTTGGCCGTCTTGGCTCTCGAGGGCTTGGAGGAGTGGGCGGCGGATGAGGAATTTTTCGGCAAAAACTGAACTGCTGAGGCGGTCACGATCCACCTGCCCTGCGGCCTCGGCCAATCTGATCTCAATCATTTGCGCTGCATAGTTCCACTCATAGACGGCGGAGTTGACGTCAAGGCCTTCATAGCATTGCAGGCGTATGAGTTTGCGGCCCAGTGCTTGAGATAATACTTTTGCTATCTCCGTCTTGCCAACGCCAGCTTCGCCTTCTAGGAAAAGTGGGCGCCCCATTTTAAGTGCCAAAAAAACCACGGTCGCGAGATCGCGGCCTGCGACATAGCCCGTTGATTTCAACAGTTCTGCGGTGGCGTCGATTGATTGAGGAAGTGCTACCATAATGATCCTGTTACGAAAAAAAGAACCCGCGAGATTTAGATCGCGGGTTCAACGATGTGTATTGGCAATTTAACTTTACTTCGCGGCAGCTGCAGCCCTGCCCGCCAGCACACTTACCAAATGCGCGCGGTATGCGGCGGTAGCATGCATGTCGGACATCAGGCCCTTTGCGGCAATTTTGACTGAGGATGCGGATTTGGCGGAGAAATCTTTAGTCAACGCTGCTTCGATCTCGGTGGCGCGGAAGGCGCTTGCGGCAGCTCCGGTCACACCAACGCGCACTTTTCCTTTGCCGTCTTGTGATAAAAACACTCCGGTTAGGGCATAGCGCGAGGCAGGGTTAGGGAACTTTTGGTGGGCGGATTTCTTTGGGATTGGGAAGTGCACCGCAGTGATGATCTCGCCCGCTTTGAGCGCCGTCTCGAACATGCCTGTAAAAAATTTATCAGCTTCGATCTTGCGCTTGTTGGTTTCGATGGTGGCACCAAGGCCCAGACATGCTGAGGGATAATCGGCTGCTGGATCAGCGTTGGCGATGGAGCCGCCGATCGTGCCTTTGTGGCGCACATGTACGCCGCCAATTTTTCCGGCCATTTCAGCAAGGGCCGGAATGGCTTTCTTGATGTCTTTCGAGGCGGCCACTTCCATGTGGGTGGTGCCTGCTTTGATTGTGACAATGGACTTTGACACTTTGATGCCGCCGAAGTTTTTAATCGCTGTCAAATCAATAATGTCAGTGGGGGCGGCAAGACCTTGTTTCATGGTGGGCAGCAGAGTGTGGCCGCCGCCCATATATTTGCCATCCTTGGATTTTTTGAGCATGGCCGCAGCCGCAAGAACTGTGGCGGGGCGATGATAATTGAAGTTTTCCATGTGTATCGTCCCTTCCTTATTCTGCTGCTATTTTCATGGATTGCATGGCCGTCCACACTGTGAGAGGCGTGGCTGGCATGGCGATGTCGCGCACACCCAAAGCATGTGTTATGGCGTTGATTACGGCTGGAGGAGCGGCAATCGCACCCGCCTCGCCGCAGCCCTTCATGCCAAGGGGGTTGCTTGGGCAAGGCGTGCAGGTGAAGCCTAACTGAAAGTTTTCAATGTGGGGCATGTTGGCGGCGCGCGGCATATTGTAATCCATGAAACTGCCTGTGAGCAGCTGGCCTGAATCTTCATCATAGACAGCGCCTTCCAGCAGCGCCTGGCCAATGCCTTGAGCTACGCCGCCTTGCACCTGACCTTCGACAATCATCGGATTGATCAAGTTTCCGAAGTCATCGACAGCTGTGTAGGAGGCAATTTTAGTCAGGCCAGTATCAACATCCACTTCCACTTCGCAGATGTGAACGCCTGCCGGGAACACGAAGTTTGATGGATCGTGGAACGCGGATTCTTTCAACCCAAGTTCAATTTCAGAGGTGTTGAACTTGTGACCAAGATAAGACGCCAAGGCCACTTCGCCAAAGCCCATTTTCTTGTCGGTGCCTTTAATTGTAAATGTGCCGTCTTTGAACTCCACGTCATTGACCGAAGATTCCATCACCGCAGCCGCAATCTTTTTGGCCTTGGCTTCAATCTTATCCAAAGCTTTTGAAATCGCCGTCATGCCGACTGCGCCTGAGCGTGAGCCATAAGTGCCCATGCCCATTTGCACTTTATCAGTGTCGCCATGCACGATCAGCACATTGTTAATATCAACACCTAAACGTTCTGACACCAGCTGAGCGAAGGTGGTTTCATGGCCTTGGCCGTGGCTGTGGGAACCTGTGAGAATTTCCACAGTACCAATGGGATTGACGCGGACTTCAGCGGATTCCCATAAGCCTACACCTGCGCCGAGCGAGCCCACAGCTGCTGATGGCGCAATGCCACATGCTTCGATGTAAGCCGAGAAGCCCACGCCACGCAATTTGCCGTTTTTAGCTGATTCAGCTTTGCGGCTTGCAAAGTTCTTATAGTCCGACATATCCAATGCTTTATCGAGTGCTGCACCATAATCACCCGCATCATACATCATGATAACGGGGGTTTGATGCGGGAAGCTGGTGACAAAGTTCTTCCGGCGGAACTCGGCCGGATCCATCTTCAATTCGCGGGCAGCCGTTTCAACAAGGCGTTCCACCACATAAGTGGCTTCAGGGCGGCCAGCGCCTCGATATGCATCGACGGGTGCTGTGTTGGTATAAATCGCATCTACTTCAACATAGATATTCGGGATGTTATATTGGCCAGAAAGCAAAGTTCCATAAAGATAAGTTGGAACCGCGGCTGAGAAGGTGGACAGATATGCACCCATCGCTGCTTTTGTATGAACGCGCATACCCGTAATTTTGCCATTTGCGTCCATGGCCAATTCAGCCTTGGTCACATGGTCGCGGCCATGAGCATCGCAAAGGAAGCTTTCAGAGCGTTCGCCTGTCCACTTGATCGGACGCCCACCGATGAATTTGGAGGCCCAAACGCAGGCCACTTCTTCACCGTAGATGAAAATCTTGGAACCAAAACCACCGCCCACATCAGGCGCAATCACGCGCAACTTGTGTTCTGGGGCAAGGCCGTGAAATGCGGAGATCACCAGCCGTGCCACATGGGGGTTTTGGCTAGTGGTATAAAGTGTGTAACTTTCGGTGCCGGTGTCATATGAACCAATCGCCGCACGTGGTTCCATCGCATTTGGTATCAGGCGGTTATTGACAATATCCATGGATGTCACATGAGCAGCTTTGGCAAAAGCCGCATTGGTGTCGGCTTCGTTGCCTAGGCTCCAATTAAACACACGGTTATCTGGAGCCACATCATGCACATTGGCCTTGGACTTCATGGCTTTGGCCACGTCAACGACATGAGGCAGAACATCATAAGAAACTACAATAGCTTGTGCCGCAGCGCGTGCTTGTTCCTTTGTTTCAGCCACAACGAGGGCCACTTGGTCGCCCACAAAGCGCACCTTATCAAGTGCTAGAACCGGATGCGGGCCAGCCTTCATTGGTGAGCCATCTTTCGAATGGATCATCCAGCCGCAAATCAAGCCGCCAAGTTTATCCTTGGCCACATCTTCGCCCGTAAAAATCCCAACCACGCCGTCCATCTTGCGGGCCTTGGCGGTGTTGATGCTTTTGATCTTGGCATGCGCATGAGGTGAGCGAAGGAAATAACCAACGGTTTGGTCTTTCAGATTAATATCGTCAGTGTAATTACCTTTACCCGTAATGAAGCGAAGGTCTTCTTTGCGGCGCACTGAAGCACCAATGCCGGTTTTCGTATCAGCCATGATAATATCTTCCCTCACATATTCGCTGCGCCGGCCTGTACTGCCTTGACGATGTTATGATAGCCCGTGCAACGGCAGATATTGCCTGATAGCTCGCGGCGGATGACGTCTTCGCTCACATTCTTGCCATTGCGTTTTACAATATCAATCGCCGACATAATCATGCCCGGCGTGCAAAAGCCACATTGCAATCCGTGATGTTCCTTAAACGCAGCTTGCATGGCATGCAGATCACCGCCCTTGGCCAAGCCTTCAACGGTTGTTACATCCGCACTTTCGCAAGCCACAGCCAATATCGTGCAAGATTTAATCGCTTTGCCATTGACATGCACCACGCAAGCGCCGCACTGGCTCGTATCGCAGCCCACATGGGTTCCGGTCATTCCTAGGTTCTGGCGAATAAAATCAACCAACAAAGTACGCGCTTCCACGTCCCCGTTCACGGCTTTGCCGTTTAGCTTCATTTTAACAACGGACATTCGGATCCTCCCAGATGATGTCTTAAAATTTTTGACGAGACATTTTTATCGTTCTTCGTCGGACTCGCATCATCGCTCTAAAAATGGTGATTAGTCCAGAGGTTGCGTGCGTCTATTCGAAAATAATTTTCATCTAACGCAAACTAGGTGGCCTTGAATCCAACCATTTGCCACCTTGGCCAGCAGAATCCACCGCTGCCTTAATGGCTGCAATGGAACGCAGGCCATCAATAGCGTTTGGATAATGGCATGCGAGCGGATTTGGTGTGCGGCCTTCTTTCTTGGCGTGGATGACTTCAGACAAATCAGAATAAATGTTGGCAAACGCGAGAGGCATGCCTTCGGCGTGGCCGATGGTGACCCGAGATGCGCGGTCAGCTTCGGGGGATAAATCTGGCCCGCCGCGCTCCAATACGGTGGTTCGGCCATTGAGTGGCGTCCAGTAAAGTTGGTTTGGCCATTCTTGGGCCCAACGCATTCCGCCTTTTTCACCGAAGACTTGTATGTTCAGCCCGTGCATCCGGCCCACGGCCACGGAACTTGTCCAGAGGCGCAACCTTGCACCACCGCTCATTTTAAAGCTAACCATCGCGTCATCTTCTAATGTGCGCACATCGAGGCATGAGGCGAAATCAGCCGTGAGGGATTCCGGTTCCTGGCCAGACACGAAGCTCGCCATATGCAGCGCATGAATGCCGCAATCGGCAAACTGCGCTGATATACCAGCCATAGCGGGGTCATAACGCCAGCGCACGCGCGGGTTATCAGCATCTGCCGCATCGGCGTGAAAGCCATGTGCAAATTCGGCTTTGATCAAGCGCACTTTGCCCAAATCGCCCCGCGCCACCATCGCCCGCATATGGCGCACTAAAGCGTAACCCGAATAACCATAATTCACGGCACAAATGCTGCCGGTGCGTTTGGCCGTGGCTACAATGTCTTCGGCTTCTTCAACCGTGATTGTCATTGGCTTTTCGCAGAGCACATTGAAGCCCGCTTCGAGGAAGGCTTTGGTGATTTCGTAATGGGTCGAATTTGGCGTGGCCACGGTGACCAGATCAACGCGGTCTGTGCGGCTGCTTTCGCCTTCCAACATTTCGCGCCAATTTCCGTAAGCGCGGTCTTCGTGAATGCCTAATTCCTGTGCATAGCTGCGACCGCTTTCGGCATTGGCATCAAGCGCGCCTGCTTTAAAATCATACAACCCGTCGAGTGCTGCGCTGATCCGATGCGCTGGCCCAATTTGGCTGCCCCTGCCCCCGCCAATCATGCCCCACGATAATTTTTTCATTTATGTCTTCCCTTAAAAACTCGTTACATCAACCCAGCGGCGCAATTCATGCGAGGCCCAAGCTGCTTCAATCACTTGGTTCACCAACATGCCATCCTTGAATGTGGGCCAGCGCGAATTGCCTTCAGCGATTGATTCGAGAAAATCTTTCGCTTCAATGATGATTTGATCTTGATATCCTGTGCCATGGCCGGGGCCCAAACAAAAGGGTTCATAATCTTTGTGCAGTGGGCCTGTTAAAATTTTAGTGAAACCTTGGCGGTTTGGCGCTGCATCGCCCTTGTAAAGCCAAAGCGCGTTTTGATCTTCCTGATCAAAACGGATAGCACCCTTGGTTCCGAAGATTTCATAAATATAACCCATCTTGCGGCCCGTGGCCACGCGGCTGATGAATAACGAACCCATAGCACCCGATGCAAAGCGACACATGATTTGCGCTTGGTCATCATTGGTCACAGGCTTTGGTCCATCTGGCGAGGGCCGCATTTTATGGACGGTTTCAATATCAGCAATCAGTGAAGTGATGGGCCCAGCAAGTGCAAAAGCAGCATTGATGATATGGGGCGACAGATCGCCCATATTGCCGTTTGATCTGCCGCTGGCGCGCCAGTTGGCTGGCAAATTCGGATCGGCATAAAAATCTTCCGTGTGCTCGCCGCGGAAGGATGTCATTACGCCAATTTCGCACGATGCAATAATTTCGCGCGCCAATTGCGAGGCTGGTGTGCGAATATAATTAAAGCCGGTCATATTAATCAGGCGGGATTGTTCTGCAGCGGCCACCATGATCCGACTGTCTTCAAGTCCCATTCCTAGTGGCTTTTCACACAGCACGTGTTTGCCTTTTTGAAATGCAGCAATGGCGATTTCGCGGTGGGTTTCTTGTGGACTGGCAATGACGATGGCTTCGACCATCGGGTCATCCACCAATGTGCGCCAATTTGATGTGGAACGCGCAAAGCCAAATTGGCGGGCTTTTTCTGCTGCGCCTTGTTCCGTTGTGGTGCAAATCATTTCGAGGCTGGGGCGCAGTTTAGTATTAAAAATAGCACCTACTGCGGCCATGGCCACCGAATGGGCCTTGCCCATGTAGCCACCGCCGATGATACCTATGCCAATTTTAGTCAATTGTTGAGCCTCTGATTTGCAATCGATTGCAAACACCACACACCGCATTTAAGCTGAGCCGTCAAGAACGACACGTTAGAAATTTCGAGCCAAGGTGAAAAATATCAAAAACAATCATTTTCTGGTTTTGGGCCGCGCTGGCCTTGACCTTTATGCCGATCCGCCAGGCACACGCACAGAAGAAGCTTTGGCATTTTCGTCGGCACTTGGCGGGTCGGCTGCCAATATTGCAGTGGCGATTTCAAAACTGGACGGGCGGGCTTCGCTGATCAGTTGTGTTTCGGATGATGCGGTGGGGCACTATATTTTAAATCAACTCAAAGCTTATAGCATTGCGTGTGATCACATGCATGTCGTTGCTGGTGAAGCGCGGAGCAGTCTGGCCGTGGTTGAAACCAGACTGGAGAATTGTCAGTCGGTGATTTACCGCAATGGTGCTTCAGATTTTCACTTGAATGAAAAACATATCCGCGAGATAAAATTTGCTGACTACGGAGCATTGATTGTAACTGGAACCAGTTTGGCCGTTGAACCTTCACAAAGTGCCACTTTGTTGGCAATGATGCTGGCGAGCAAGGCTGGCCTACCAGTGATCATAGACGTGGATTATCGCCCTTATTCTTGGGCGAGCGCTGCTGAAGCATCTCAGGTCTATGCTGCTGCTGCAGCAATGTGTGATGTCATTATTGGCAATGATGTCGAATTTGCTGTGATGGGCGAAGGTTTGATATCGGCCCGAAAACTGGCACAATCCACTCAAGTTGTCGTTTATAAAATGGGCGAGAAAGGCTCCATTACATTTGTTCAGGGAAAAGAGTTTGAAACCGGAATCTACCCCGTCACTGCGTTGAAGCCAACAGGTGCAGGTGATGCCTTTATGGGCGCTTTTATCACCAGTTGGGCCGACGGAATTAATGTTGAAACTTGCGTGAAACGCGGCTCTGCGGCGGCGGCCATCGTTGTGACCAGAGTCGGCTGTGCGCCAGCTATGCCAACCCCAATTGAACTTGATCAATTTATGAAAGACCATGCCTGATGCATATTCCTCCTTATGATAATAGAAACCAAGCCATCGTTGATGTAGACGATGCCCGTGTGCCGCTTAATTACTTCAACATTGTAAAACTAAAGCGCGATCAGGTTTTTGAATATCAGATACCAGGCTATGAAACAGCCATTGTGCCTGCCACTGGCACAATTGATATTTCGGTTGACGGTGAGAATTTCGTGAATATCGGTAATCGCGGAATTGATGTTTGGGATGGAGAACCTGAGGGGGTTTACGCACCTACAGCTTCGAAAGTCCGAATGGTGTGCAGGTCGGACGCTGCTGAAGTGTTTGTAGCTGGCGCTAAGTTTGATCGGGTGCTTTTGCCCTTTGCTGTGCGTGCCGCTGATATTGACAAGATTCAATATGGAAGTGACGACACCAAAACTCACCGCAAGATTAAACATATTTTTGGCACGAAGTATAAGGACCGCGTTGGGCGCTTGTTGGTGTCAGAATTATTCACTGTTGGTCAGGGCGGCTGGTCGGGGTTTCCACCTCATAAACACGACACCGATCGTCTTCCCCTCGAAACGCGCCATGACGAGACTTATAATTTTCGTTTCCGTCCGGGTCATGGCTTTGGAATGCAATTGGTGCAGCGCGAGGATGGCAAGGTGGGCGATGCTTATCACATTGTGGATGGTTCAACCATTGTACTCGACAAAGGCTATCATCCTTGCGTGGTTGGGCCAGGATATGAGATGTATTATTTCACCATTCTTGGCGGCCTCACCCAGCGCTCGCTCGTGCAATTTTTCCAACCTGTGCATGCCTATCAGGTGGAGACCATTCCCGGCATTAAAGATATGATCGCGAAATTTAAATGACCGTTGCCAATCTCGTTGACGTTTTGAACCCCGCCATTGCTGGCGGTTATGGTGTTGCTGGACTTGTCGTGCTCGGCTGGGAAGATGCGAGGGCTTATGTGGAGGCTGCGGAGGAGTTGGGGGTTCCTGTTATTTTGCAAGCTGGCCCAGGTTGTCGTAAGCACACGCCTGTTCCAATCATGGGTAAAATGTTTCGGCATTTGGCAGAGCAAGCAAAGGTGCCCGTTGTGTGTCACATCGATCATGCGTTGACGGTTGAAGAGTGCGCGTTAGGTATCGACAATGGATTTACTTCCGTGATGATTGATGGTTCCGCGCTACCAATTTCTGAAAATATTGAACTCACTTCGCGCGTTGCTGAAATTGCACATCGCGCGGGCGTTTCAGTTGAGGGTGAAGTTGGTGTTGTTGGTTATATGAGTGGAGCTTCCTCTGCTCACACGTCACCAGACGAGGCGAGGCGCTTTGACCTTGAAAGTGGGGCTGATGCTTTGGCCATCTCAATCGGCAACGTGCATCTCAATACTGAGAAAACATCTGGGATTAATTTTGAATCGTTGCGCGCCCTTGAAGCCGTTACGCGGCTGCCCTTAGTGCTGCATGGTGGCAGCGGCATTCCACTCGATGTTCGCAATATGTTGGCACATGAAACCCGTGTGAAGAAATTTAACATCGGCACTGAGCTGCGCATGGCGTTTGGTTCGTCGCTCAGAAAACACTTGAAAGAAAACCCGCAAAGCTTTGATCGAAATGAGATTTTGAGCACGACGATTAAAGATATTAAGGCTGAGACCGTGAAGGTGCTGCGTGGCCTGGTTTAGATCCCTTCAATCATACTCTTCATCTTCGCCGCATCTTTCTCATCCAGCGCTCCAAACTCTAACGCACACGTAAAGCTCTTTCCCGCGTCAATGCTCAACACATTGCCCTTGGCTTTTTCTGCTTTATAGCCATCAGCCTCCGCCGTTGCTGGTAGATAGATTCCGATTGCATCTTGATTGGCTGTACGAGTGATCCAGCGGACGCCACGTGGTAATTCGGTTGGACGGTGACTGATGAAATCAGCGGTGCCATCTGGCAAAGCCTGCATGGAATGCGCCCAACCTTTCGAGTCAGTTTTGAACGTGAGGCCTATCACCAATTCAGGATCAAACGTTTTGCCGGCGGTCATCTCACGATGCAGTTCAGGGGTTTTCTGAAGTGATTTAATGAAGCTTAGATACTTTGCCGTTGGGTTGAAAAATTCTGGGAACTTGTCGCGGACATTTACCTTCGATGGATCATCAGATGCGGTGTCGATCAAAATTGATCTATCAATGGGTTTGAAATTCACATGGGCCAAATACATCACATCCATTGGTGTAGCTTTGAGGTTTTTGACTTCCAGATGCAAGGCAATGCGACCGTTGTTTTCATTCATTCGAATGTGGGGCTTAGCTACATAATTATGAGTGAAGGCGACCGTGTGACGATAGCAACCGCTCACTTCAACGAATGCACCATGCTCATCTTCGCCAAACATCAACTCAGCACTTTGATAAATCGCATTGGGCAGTTCGCCGTGCAATGGATGCGTATCATCCGTCCCCGGATTGCCCATGGCTGTGGCTCCACAATGGAGCAGAAAGCCACCATAGTTGCTTAGGTAATCGCCAGAATTTACAGGTTCATCAAACATGGAGCGCATGGTCAGGCGGCGGCCATTGAACTTAGCATCCCATATTTGTTGACCATGAAATGGAAGCAAAATAATTTCGCCTACTGGGTTGGTGATGCGCAGTGCTGCAACACCACTGGCATATCTGAGTGTGGTGATTTTAATCGCGCCATGTTGGGCCAGCAGTGTTTCAGCACGATTGAATTCTACGGCGTTGAGGTTGATCGTCGTGTTTGATTTCATTTTGCTGGTTTCCATTCTGATCAAGCCAAGAGGGCTTTCCAATTTTCATAGTAAATTTTGAGACCAGATAATTCTGCGGGTTTAACCAAGCTTGCCTCTGGGGCCGCATGTGGTTGATGCCACGTGGCGAGCATGGCAGCGCCGCGCGCTGTGCCCGCTTGATCTTTGGCGACGTAAAGCTTTTGTGTAGGGCGAAGTGCCGCAATAATCTCACAAAGCAAATGATTTTGCGCAAAACTACCATCGACAATCAAATCGCCCTGCTCAACTTCCAAATTATCAAGCGTTATAGTGCACATCATCGCTGCATAAAGCGTTGCCAGGCTGGTGCGTTGCTCGGGCCTGATATTTCCAATGATCTTGCCCTTACGTGTAGCATAGGGGCCGCCATTGATGCTGAAAGAAGGCAAGGCAAAAACTCTCGAATCTATGAAGTGCCTTATGTCATCGATGTTTTCAGCAGACGCACAATCCCCAGCAATCGTTGCAAACTCGCGCCCACCCATAAATTTTGCCGTCGCTAATGGTCTGCCTTCCGCGTCTATGTTGCCCAACATATCCATGTTTGGCTTCAGACTTGTCAATGCATGACCAACAGCCATAACGACGACCCACGTTCCCGTCGATAGGACAGTGAAAGGGGCTTTGCGCGAGGCGAGGTAAGGTAACAAGGCCGCATTTGAGTCGTGAATGCCACAGAGAATTTTTATGTTTGGTTCAACACCCAGATCATTTGCGGCTTTCGCGCTGATCATTCCCATTTCAGTCCAAGGTGATTTTATAGGCGCAATGAGTTTGTCAAAACCCAGCGTTTCTGCAAGTTTTGCAGGTTTGCCAAGGGCAGGCAACCATAAATCTGTGTGTGCACCCATTGAGCAAATATCAAAGACAAATTGACCGCAAAGTCGCCAGACCCAATATTGTGGATAGCCCACGATTTTCGTGACTTGCGCAAACTCTTCGCTCAAATTCCATTTTTGCCACGCGAGTTGCCTTCCAACATTTAGCCCCGCTGGCATGCTGGGCGAATACGTTTTGTTGAATGCATCGCGCAGTGGTTCATATCGCTGGTTGATGTCCTCGGCGTTCGTGAATTCATAATCCATGATCGGCAAAACCAATCCCTGTTCATTCATCACAGCACCAGATGCGCCATGCGTTGTCGGAATAAGGGTCTTGATTTTAAAATTTCTCGTCGCTTCCCTTAGCGATGCACCCAAAAAATTCCAAATCTTTTCCACGTCGACATGCGGATAAGGCGGGCCCTCTAAGGAGGCATTTGGCATTTGGCGCTCGAACAATAAAATACCATCATCGTCAAACACCACAAACTTAAGATTTGTCTTGCCGACATCGAGAACTGCAATGCTCATCCTGTTATGTTCGTCCACGCCATTTTGCGGTCATGATAGGAATTGCAATGGAGATGATCAACAGCAAACCGATCAAGATGGCAATTTCAATGCCGGGAATATTGACGAGCGATAGACCGAAAATTGTGAGGCCTAGTATGAATACGGAGAGGACGAGGCCCAAAATGGTTCCGGTTCCACCCGCAATTGAAATGCCACCGAGGATCACCATCGTAACGATTTCAAGTTCCCAACCCAGTGCAATATTGGGGCGGGTAGATCCAATGCGACCAGTGAGCAATACGGCCGCAAGACCTGCCATCAATCCCGTCATGACAAAAAGCCAAAAGCGGGTGTTTTCAACTTTGATCCCCGAAAAACGCGCCGCCGTCGGGTTGTGACCAATGGCAAATATTTGCCTCCCAATCACCGTGCGGTGCAACACAAATGCAAAGATGCAGGCCAAAATTAAAAATATTGCGAAAGAATTTGGAATAGGAACGCCGGGCCAGATGTAGCCTTGGCCGAAAGATGTGAGTGCACTTGGATATTTGGTGAGTGCTTGATCACCCAAAACCACCTGCGCTATTCCGCGAAACAACGACATCGTGCCGATTGTTACCACAATGGAAGGTAACCGGAACTTGGTTACCAATGCGCCATTTACCGCTCCCGCCGTTGCGCCGACAGCTAAGCCCGCAAACACCAGTATCGGAGTGCCAAATCCCATTTGTGAAAGCAGGCCCATAACAAGGGAGCAAACGGCAATGTTTGCCGCAACTGAAAGATCAATCTCACGTGTGATAATAAGCAAAGCCATAGCCAATGCGATGATGGCCTTTTCAGAAAAATTGAACGTGGCGTCGGAGAGATTGTAAATATCTAGAAAATAAGGGGAGATTGCCGTGTTGATGACAATCACGGCGACGAGCAACATCACCAAAATGCTTTCCCATCGCAGCAGATAAGAAGCCAGGTTAAATGGAGCCCTATCTAAAACATGGTAACGCTGCATATCGCTCATGCTTTGCGCTCCAATTTGCGGGCGCTGGCCAATATCAATTTTCCGATTGGGCGTTCTGACCGTGCGTTGACGATTACAGCTGCCAATATAACAAATCCAGAAATCAGCATTTGCCAGAAGGGTGATACATTGATGACGGGAAGCGCGTTTACGATCACCCCTAAGAATAATGCACCCAGTAATGCGCCCGAAACAGTGCCGATGCCGCCAGCGATTGACACGCCACCAATTACACAGGCTGCGATGATGGTGAGTTCGTAGCCTTGTGCATTATCAACGAAAGCGATGCCATAGCGTGCCACCCAGAGATAACCGCAGAGGCCAGCCACGGCACCTGCGATGGTATAAACAATAAATTGTTGGCGCGGAATGTTGATGCCGCAATAGCGTGCAGCTGTGGGATTGCCGCCGATGGCATAAAGGCCACGTCCAAATTGCGTTTGTCGGTAAAGTATCCAGTATGCGGCTATCACCAAGCCAGCGATCCAAATCAAACTTGGAACACCGAGCAAATTTGCATGCGGAAAAGATAGGAAAGCTTCACTCATATCTTTGGAGGTCAGCCATTCGCCACCTGCCAACAAAAAGATCAGTCCACGGAAGATCGCCAACGTGCCGAGGGTCACCACGATTGGTGGAATACCGACAAATGCGACCAAGGCTCCGTTAACGCTGCCGAGTGCTGCGCCAATCACAATAGCAAGTAAGATGATCAATCCCAGCGGAACCCCGGGCATGGCGCGCGAAACCAACGCAACTGCCATGCCCGTTAACGCAAGATTGGCCGCGAGAGAAAGATCAATGCCGCGTGTGAGGATTATAGCCATTTGCGCAAGCGTCAACATAAACAGGAAACATGTGTCGGTGATCACATTCACCAAGCTTGCACCTGTGAGAAAGACAGGTGCACGAATACCAACTGCTAACACGATTGCGGCCACGATGACTGCGAGGAGGACTTCACGATTCTTTGCCAGTGCTTTCAATGCGCACCTCCAGAAGCCGCATTCACTATTGCTTCCGGTGAAATTTCCGCGCCTGAAAAGCGCTTGATAAACTTTCCTTCATGCATAACCTGAATTGAATCCGACATGCCGATGACTTCCGGCAATTCGCTTGAAACTAGAATGATGGCTAGCCCCTCACCTGCAAGCTCGCCAATGAATTCATGCACGGCGGCCTTAGAGCCAATGTCGATGCCCTTTGTGGGTTCATCGAGGATAAGAATTTTTGGTTTGGTTGCCAACCATTTTGCAATGACTACTTTTTGCTGATTGCCGCCTGAAAGTTCGTTGAGGCGCTGTTCCCAACTCGACGCCTTGACCGAAAGACGCGCTCCAAATTTTCGCGTTGTCGCAAGTTCACTAGAATATGAAATTACATTGCGACCGGCATGATGAGCAATGCTGGGTAATGTGATGTTTTCACGAATTCCAAATGGTTGGAATGTGCCTTGCACTTGGCGATCTTCGGGAACATAGGCGATGCCAGCAGTGATTGCATCTGACGGACTTTCGATTTTAACAATATTGCCGTTCACTTTCACGGTGCCACGCCCTGCTTTGCTGATGCCGAACAAAGCTTGCATCAATTCAGAGCGCCCCGCACCAACCAAACCATAGAACCCCAATATTTCGCCTTGGCGTAAATCAAAAGATGCGCCGTCAAATTCTGTGGCGTTGGAAAGATCATCAACTTCGAGAATAGTTTTACCGATGCTCACATTGTGTTTTGGGAAAACTTGATCAATCGAGCGACCAACCATTAGCTTGACAAGCTGCGCTTGGGTTACATCTTTAATAGCCCCCTCGCCCACATATTCGCCATCGCGCAAGCACGTCCATCGATCAGCGATCTTGAAGATTTCATCGAACTTATGGCTGATGAAAATAATAGCACAACCTTGCGATTTCAGCTGGTTGATGATGTCAAATAGATCATCAATTTCACGGCCTGACAAGGCCGCAGTCGGTTCGTCCATAATGATGATGCGCGCATTGTGGCTGAGCGCACGAGCAATTTCCACCATATGCTTTTGCGCGACGCCCAAGGTTTTCAAAATCGTGTCGCTGGAAAATTCGGCTTCAATGCGTTTCAGCAATTCCGCCGATTTAGAATGTAAGAGGGACCAGTCAACGAGGCCAAATTTCTTCCGCGGCATATGCCCCATGAAAATATTTTCAGCCACTGAGAGCTCATCAAACATCACAGTTTCTTGGTGGATGGCTGCGATCCCAGAGCCCCAAGAGTCCGTCGGCTTGTTAAAATGCTGCGGCTTACCGTCAATTAAAATTTCGCCAGCATCGGGCCGGTAAATACCAGTGAGAATTTTTACAAGAGTGGACTTTCCGGCACCGTTTTCACCAAGCAAAGCTGTTACTTCGCCACTGTGCAAAGTTAATTTTGCATCATGCAAAGCGCGCACGCCGGGGAAACTTTTAGAAACGCCGGAAAGAACGAGAATGGGAAGCTGTGAATTCATGATAAAAAGCGACCCTCATTTCAGGAGGAAAATGAGGGCCGCAAATTCTTAGAATATTTTTGAAAATTGTTCGATGTTGGATTTATCGAAAGTGAATGGATCTGCCATGGCGGCTTGACCATCATCGCCAATTTTAATGTCGCCCATGCGGCCAACATGGATGGTTGAACCGGGCTTGCCATCGGCCTTGCCAGATTGGATCATGGCGGCGATCATCACTGCTGAATAGCCAAGATCAATGGGGTTCCAGATGGCAAATGTATCTGTCGCACCAGCTAAAACTGCACCCTTCATTTCTGAAGGAAGGCCGAGGCCTGATACAAACACTTTGCCAACCAAGCCAGCATCAACCACAGCCTTGGCTGCAGCAACAATACCCACTGATGTAGGCGCAATGATGCCTTTCAGATTTGGATTGGCTTTCAGCAAGCCTTGGGTTTCGCGGTAGGATTTATCGGCTTGGTCATCGCCATATACTGTCGATACCAATTTCATTTTTGCGTATTCTGGCTTGGCCCATTCCTTCTTCATTTCTTCGATCCAGATATTCTGGTTGGTGGCCTGCGCTGTGGCTGACAAAATGGCAACTTCGCCTTCATTCTTCAAAGTCTTGGCCATCATCTGTACGCATTTTGCGCCGATCAGGGCGTTGTTTGATGGATTGAGATGCATGATGCGGCCATCTTTGCCGACACCTGAGTCAAATGAGATCACCTTAATGCCGCGTTCCATGGCCTTTTTGCACACAGGCACCAATGCATCTTGGTCATTGGCAGAAATGGCGATGGCGTCAACTTTCTGTGCGATCAGTGAATCAATCACAGCAATTTGTTCTTCAGCAGTTGTTTTGGTCGGGCCAGTATAGATCAAATCGATGTTACCCAACTCTTTTGCGGCTTCCATACCCCCATCACGGCAGGCGTCGAAAAAGCCAATGCCCAATGCTTTAACAACAAGCGCGATGCGCACTTTATCTGCGGCGAATACAGGTGTTGCAACAGCCATAGATGCCGCTGATGCGCCCATCAATGTTAGAACGGAACGACGTGAAATTTGCTTCATAACTTCCTCCCAATTTGCTCGCTTGATTGCGAGATATTATCGTTATCAGATGTTCGCGGCGTCATGCCGCTGATGTCACCTGCACGAATTCTTTTTGGACAACAACGACATGCACACCTGCACTCTGCAACATTTCGAGTGAAGCTTCGGGTGCTGATTCATCGGTAATTAATGTATCGATCCGCGATAGCGGGCATACGACGAGCGAGCCGCGATTGACGAATTTAGAACCATCTACCATCATGCATAACTTCTCGGCGCGCTTTAAAAGTTTTGCTTCAGCGCGAGCAATTAATGGATCACCTTCGACCACGCCTAGTGGCCCGACGCTTATGGCGCTCATAAACATGCGGGATGCAGAATAATGTTGAATAGCGTCATCATCAAAAGGTGAGACGATTAATTTTTGTTCGCGGTAGACTTCACCGCCGGGCAAGGCCACGCGGCATTTGCTATCGTGAATTAAAGTTTCCGCCAGCGGATAAGAGTTGGTGAGAATTTTCAGTTTGCGATTGCGTAGAAATTCACCCATCTGAAAAGTGGTGGTGCCACCATTGATGATAATCGCTTCGCCATCTTCGCAAAGATCAACGGCGGCTTTGGCAATGGCGCGTTTAGCGGCAATGTTGTGGGTCTGCGACACATCAAATGATCGGGTGGCAAGGCTTGGCGTTTCGGGCTGATTGACTGTGTTGTCGATACTTTCGAGTGCGCCATGAATACGCCGTGCTAATCCTAAATCGGCGAGCTTGGCAAAATCGCGGCGGATCGATGCGGCCGATGCGCCCGTGGCTGCGCCGACGTCTGATACCTGCACAAGCCCTTTGGCGCGCAACATGCCTTGTATCACCTGCCACCTTTCGCGCTCGTGCATTGCAATCTCCAATTCGCGCAAAACTAATCAAACTCAATCATCACTGTCAACGAAAAAGACTCTTGGAATTCAAAATTCGCATTGCAACATATTATTGCGATGCAATATGCGCATTAGTGATTGACCTTGATCACTTTGGTTTTTAAGTTGAAAGCTCAATCTGGAGTTTCCAACATGGCCAAAGCCCCCACAATTTTGATCCCAAATCTTTGGAACGATGCTGATGCGAAGGGCAAAGACGAGCCAGGTCTTCTGCTCTATCGCTCAAATCTGCTTGGCAGTGATTTACGCATCACCAATTTTGGGGGCGGCAATACATCGGCAAAAGTGATGATGAAAGATCCCTTGTCTGGCTCCGATGTGGAGGTGTTGTGGGTGAAGGGGTCAGGTGGCGATATAGGCTCGATGAACTTGGATGGATTTTCAACGCTGTATATGGACAAGCTGAACAGTCTTAAAAATATCTACAAAGACATTTCACAGGAAGACGCGATGGTAGGTATGTTTAATCATTGCACTTTCAATCTCAATCCACGCGCCACGTCGATTGATACGGCGCTGCACGGGTTTGTCACCTACGCCCATGTGGATCATGTGCATGCAGATGCGGTGATCGCGATTGCTGCGGCGAAGAATTCGGAAGAACTCACTGCAAAAGTTTTTGGTGGTGAGATTGGGTATCTGGCTTGGCAAAGACCGGGATTTGATCTGGGCTTAAAGCTCCGAGCAATGGCTAAATCCAATCCGAAATTGGTAGGTGTTGTTTTGGGCGCACATGGGCTTTTCACATGGGGTGATACGGCCAAGGGCTGCTATGAAACCACATTGCGCATTATCAATCACGCGGCTGAATGGCTCGAAGAAAATGTTAAGAAGCCTGTGTTTGGTGGTGAGAAGTTGAAATCTCTCGACCCTGCATCTCGCGCCACTGTTGCGCAAAAACTAATGCCCGCCATTCGGGGGCTGATTTCAACGCATGAAAGCAAGGCTGGGCATTTCACCGATGCGCCAGAAGTTTTAGAGTTTGTGAATTCGAACGCTCTTGATGCTCTGGCGCCTTTAGGCACCTCATGCCCTGATCATTTCTTACGCACCAAAATTCGACCTCTCGTTTTGCCAGTGAATGGTGCAGTGGGCGACGGTTTGAAAATGCTAATTGATCAGTATGCAGATGATTATGCGAGCTACTATAATCGTTGCAAACATCCAAACTCTCCTGCGATGCGCGATCCCAACGCTGTCATTTATCTGGTGCCTGGCGTTGGCATGATTTCATTTGCCAAGGATAAGGCGACGGCGCGGATTGCATCTGAATTTTATGTGAACGCTATTAACGTCATGCGTGGTGCTTCTGGAGTTTCCATTTATATGGGTCTGCCCGAACAAGAAGCATTCAACATCGAATATTGGTTGCTTGAAGAAGCTAAACTTTCGCGCATGCCAAAGCCCAAGCCCTTGCAGGGTCGCATTGCGTTGGTCACAGGCGGTGCATCAGGGATTGGTCTGGCGATTGCAGAAAAACTGGCGCAGCAAGGGGCCTGTATTGCAATTGCTGATATCAATGCTGAAGGCATGGCCGAAGTTGTTTCGGATTTCGGAAAGAGATATGGCAAAGATAATGTGACTTCTGTTCACATGGATGTAACCAAAGAAGACGCGGTGATCAAAGGTTTCGCAGATACGGTGGCATGTTTTGGCGGCCTTGACATTGTGGTCAACAATGCCGGCATCGCCATCCCCTCACCTGCAGACGAAACATCGCTTGAAACTTGGAATAAGCAGATGGCTATTTTGGGCACGGGCTATTTTCTCGTGGGCCGCGAAGGCTTTCGGATTTTGAAGCGCCAGAATTGCAGTGGATCAATGATTTATATCGCTTCGAAAAATGGCATGGTGGCATCACCTGGCACATCTGCATATGGCGCAATGAAAGCCGCCGAAATTCATTTGGCGCGTGTGCTTGCGGCAGAAGGTGCACCGTTTGGCATTCGCGTGAACACTGTGAACCCCGATGCTGTTTTGCGCGGGTCGAAAATTATGTCGGAAGGATACCGCGCCAGCCGCGCCAATAGTTTGGGCATTAAGCCTGATGAATTGGAAGATCATTACCGCAAGCGTTCTCTTTTGCAACGTAGTGTATACCCTGAGGATATCGCAGAGGCGGTTTATTGGTTTGCTTCTGACGCCTCAAACAAATCCACTGGTAACATCATCAATGTTGATGCTGGCCATTTAGCTTCATTCACACGGTAAAAATATGACTTTCGCAATTTCAGCCGATTTTATTGCAACCCAAAATGCAAAAGCACTGGATGCACATAAAGAAGACTACACAGCACTCGCGCGCCAGCTTGAACGTCGTGCCATTGATATTGAAGCGATGACGGCCCGCGCTATGGAATATGCTGTCGCGGTTCCAACTTGGGGTGTGGGCACTGGCGGCACGCGGTTTGCACGTTTTCCTGGTCCCGGCGAACCACGCGGTATTCATGAGAAGTTGGAAGATTGCGGGGTGATCCACCAGCTCGCTCGCACAACGCCTACGGTTTCACCGCATTTTCCCTGGGATAAGGTTTCGGACTACCGCGCACTTCGCCAAGAGGCAGCCTCTCATGAATTAGGTTTTGATTGTGTGAATTCAAATACGTTTCAAGATCAGGCCGGACAGGCCAAGTCTTATAAATTTGGATCACTCACTCATGCTGATAAATCAACACGCGACCAAGCCGTCGAACATAATATTGAGTGCATCGAAATTGGACAGCAGCTTGGTTCTAATGCACTGACGGTTTGGATAGCCGATGGTAGCAATTTTCCCGGGCAATCTAACTTGGGAAAAGTTTTTGATCATTACATGCAATCGCTGCAAGCGATTTATGACAAGCTGCCGAAGAATTGGAACGTGTTTCTCGAACACAAAATGTATGAACCTGCTTTTTATTCAACCGTGATTGCCGATTGGGGTTCAAGCTTGATGGCGGCAACAGAGCTGGGCGATAAAGCCAAATGCCTCGTTGATCTCGGGCATCATGCGCCCAATACAAATATCGAACAAATCGTTTCGCGTTTGATTCGTGCACAAAAGCTTGCTGGGTTTCATTTTAATGATTCCAAATATGGTGATGATGATTTGGATGCTGGTTCGGTTGATCCGTTTCGGTTGTTTTTGGTATTCAATGAATTGGTTGATGCTGAACTCAGCAATGCCAAGGGTTTCAACCCCGCTTACATGATAGACCAGTCGCATAACGTGACGGATCCGATTGAAAGCCTCATTTCGTCGGCAATGGAAATTCAGCGCTCTTATATCAAGGCATCGCTGATCAACCGTTTAGAACTGGCCGGCATGCAAGATGAAAGTGATGTGATGGCCGCGCACCGTTTGTTGAAGCAAGCCTACAACACCGATGTCACGCCCATTTTGTGTGAAGCGCGTCTGCGCAAAGGTGGTGCGCTCCATCCCTTTGCGACTTACCGCGCCAGTGGATACCGCAAAGAAAAAACCAAGGAACGGCCCGCTGTTGCAGGTTCAAGTTCAGGGATTGTTTGAGGGGCGAGGGGGGCTTGCTTGCTTCGCCGCTATATTCATGCGAATATAGCGTTTTCGGAGACCAGCCATGTTCAATCGCCGCCACTTTTTCGCAGTCGCATTTACAGTCCTATTCAGCGACTCAAGTTTTGCTGCTGAAAAAGTGAATGTGTTCGCAGCTTCGAGCTTGAAGAATGCATTGGATGCGGTAAGTGCATCTTGGAAAGCCGATACTTCAAAAGATACTTCGCTGACCTATGCGGCCAGCAATGCTCTGGCCAAGCAAATCGAGGCTGGGGCGCCCGCTGATGTTTTTGTGTCGGCTGATTTGACATGGATGAAATACCTCACTGATAAGAGCTTGATTGCCAAGGACAGTGATATTCAATTGCTGGGCAATGAGATTGTACTAGTTGCTCCAAAAGACTCCAAAATTGATCTGAAGATCGAAGGCGGATTTAAGCTTGCAGATGCTGTTGGTACTGGAAAACTGGCTATGGCCAATGTAGATTCAGTTCCAGCTGGAAAATATGGTAAAGCCGCTTTGGAAAAACTTGGGGTTTGGGTTTCCGTTGAAGGCAAAGTGGCACAGACCGAAAATGTTCGCGCGGCGTTGAAGCTCGTTGCTCTTGGAGAAGCTCCATTAGGGATTGTTTATAACACTGATGCAAAAGCAGATGCGGCTGTAAAAGTTGTAGGCACATTTCCGGCTGATTCACATGCGCCTATTATTTATCCGGCTGGCGTGATCGCCACATCAAAAAACCCAGATGCCGCTGAATTTCTGAAATATCTGCAATCCGACAAGGCCAAGGCGATTTTTGAGGATCAAGGCTTTGTGGTTTTGAAGCCTTAGATTTTGGCTAATTGGTTTTCACTTAGCCTAGAAGAATGGACGGCTGTTGCGCTTTCATTGAAGGTGGCTTTTTGGGCCATGGTGGTCAGCTTGCCACTAGGCATTCTCACGGCTCTGGTTTTGGCGCGAGGGCGGTTCTGGGGCAAGTCATTGCTGAACGGGGTGGTGCATTTACCTTTGGTCATGCCGCCGGTTGTGACGGGCTATTTGTTGCTTTTGTCTTTTGGAAAACAAGGTGCCATCGGCAAATTTCTTGACACCTATTTAGGGCTCACGTTTTCTTTCCGGTGGACGGGCGCTGCACTGGCATGTGGAGTGATGGGGTTTCCTCTGATGGTGCGGGCGATCAAACTTTCGATTGAAGCCGTTGACCGAAAGCTGGAAGGTGCTGCCCGTACTTTAGGGGCCAATCAATTCTGGGTTTTGATGACGATCACTTTGCCATTAGCTCTGCCCGGCATATTGGCTGGTATGATCTTATCCTTTGCCAAAGGCATGGGGGAATTTGGGGCGACGATTACTTTCGTTTCGAATATTCCAGGTGAGACGCAGACATTACCTTCGCTCATTCATAACTTTCTGCAAGTGCCTAATGGTGACATTGGTGCGGCAAGGCTGACAATGATTTCGATTTTGATTTCTTTGGCTGCCCTTATGGTTTCAGAATATTTAGCTAAGCGCATTGATCACCGGATAGAATTCTCATGAGTTTAGAAGTTCGTCTTAAACATCAATTGGGTGAAATTTTAGTCGATGTCGATTTTAAGACCAGCAGCAGATTGACGGCTCTGTTTGGCAAGTCTGGTTCTGGAAAATCGTCAATTACTAATATGATTGCAGGGTTGGTTCGCCCGTCGCAGGGCCGAATTGTTTTTGATAGCCGCGTGCTGTTTGATTCCGATTTGAGTGTGAACATCCCCGCGCATCAACGCCGCATTGGCTATGTGTTTCAAGATGGTTTGTTGTTCCCGCATTTTACCGTCGAGCAAAATTTGAATTATGGTCGAAGATTTAATCGCGGGGTGCCGGAATCTTCCGACATCATCCCATTGCTGGGTTTAGCCGCTTTGCTGAAACGTAAACCCATCAACCTTTCTGGTGGTGAAAAACAGCGCGTTGCCATCGGACGGGCGCTGATGTCGAACCCCAGTTTGTTGTTGATGGACGAACCAATGGCATCGCTCGATGAGGCGCGAAAGGCTGAGATTTTACCCTACATCGAAATTCTGCGCGATGAGATTAAGATTCCAATTATATATATCAGCCACT
Organism: Hyphomicrobiales bacterium; assembly: GCA_025359045.1. Lineage (GTDB taxonomy): Bacteria > Pseudomonadota > Alphaproteobacteria > Rhizobiales > Aestuariivirgaceae > Aestuariivirga. Next base: position 53,999 of record JANYHN010000003.1, read on the forward strand.
CGGTTGAAGAAGTGATGCGGTTAGCTGGAGATGTGGTTTATATTGACGGTGGTAAAATTATTGCCCAAGGCTCGCCACAATCAGTCCAAACGCTCAGGTTGAATCGCACGTTAAATACCCCTATAGAGTGAACTTGATTTGTATGGGGTAAATATTGGGCTAGGGCAAATCTGATGTGCAAAGCTACCCCTGTAGCGCCCTACTCTAGGAATACCCTCTGGCGGCCTTTAAAATCGATTTAAAGGCCTAGTGTAGCAATAAATTACCTTTTCGTTTTGCGGGTCGGCTTGGCAATCAGTTCGTCGGTATCATCAAGCAATACCTGCATTGCCTTACTGGCGGCAGAGCCGTCCAATGCAGTGACAGCAATCAAAATTCGTTCGTGCATCTTAATCGCGGTTTTGGGGCTGGGGTTAAGAGCTGTGGTAAAATCGAACAGGTTACCCAAGGCTTTTTCAATGATTATTCCAAAGGGCAAAAGCAATTCGTTATTTGCTGCCGCCATCAAAGCTTCGTGGAACTCGACATCGGCTTCAACGTTCTCAGCGGTTGTTTTGGCGTTCTTCATTGCCGCGAATGCGTTTTGCAATCTGGCCAGTTGAAGCGGCGTTCGCTTCTGAGCGGCCAGCAAAGCTACCCCTGGCTCAACCAACCGACGCACTTCTTGAGTTGATTTGATGAAGGCATGACGATCAACGGCGGCATGGTGCCATTCGAGCACATCGCGGTCTAAAATATTCCACATGGTGCGCGGCAAAACCCGCGAGCCAATTTTAGGCCGGGATTCAATAAGGCCCTTGGCCATCAAAGTTTTGAGCGCTTCGCGCACCACAGTGCGGCTTGCACCAAAGGCTTTGCCCCAGGCAGCTTCATTGGGCAGCAAACTTCCAGGTACAAATTCACCCAACAAAATACGCTCGCCTATATTTCGGGCAAATTTGACGTGGAGGTTGCTTTTGGTTTTGGTTTTTGTGTTTGCCATGATGCCCCGTCTTTAATATTTTCAATTGTCATACAAAAAACAATTGCTGATTGGTCCAACTCCAATTATGAGATAGAGCCAACACAGGCAAGTACCAAGAATAAGTCTCGGGCTGTCTGTTCGTAAAGGGAGGATACCTTATGCTTAATCGTAGACATTTCATCGCTTCGGTTGCTGGCGTTGTTGCTGCTGTTGCGGCTGGCACAGCCGTTGCCGCCGACAAGGGCTTGATCGGCATTTCAATGCCGACAAAGTCATCCACACGTTGGATTTCAGACGGCGAATCCATGGTGAAGGAATTCACCGCAATGGGTTATACAACCGATCTGCAATATGCTGAAGATGACATTCCAAACCAACTTGCCCAAATCGAAAACATGGTCACCAAGGGTGCCAAGGTTTTGATCATTGCGGCGATTGATGGCTCAACAATGGGCGACATTTTGAAGAAGGCTCATGAAGCCGGCGCAAAAGTGTTCTCGTATGATCGTTTGATCACCAAGACAGAAAACGTAGATTACTATACAACGTTCGACAATTTCGGCGTGGGCGTATTGCAAGCCACTTCGCTCGTGGCTGGTTTGAAGGAACGCTTTGCAGCTGTGAAACCATGGAACGTCGAATTGTTTGGTGGCTCACCAGACGATACCAACGCTGGCTATTTCTACAATGGTGCCATGTCGGTTCTCGATCCAATGATCAAAGATGGTTCGATCAAGATCGTGTCTGGTCAAATGGGCATGGACAAGGTTGGCACGCTGCGTTGGGATGGCGCTGTGGCCCAAGCCCGCATGGATAACCTTCTCTCAGCAAACTACACCGACAAGAAAGTTCATGGTGTTCTCTCGCCTTATGACGGCCTGTCACGCGGTATCATTTCATCACTTAAAGGTGTTGGCTATGCTCCGGGTGCCGAAATGCCAATCGTGACTGGCCAAGATGCTGAAATCGCATCGGTCAAGGGCATGAACGCTGGCGAACAATATTCAACCGTATTCAAGGACACACGCGAATTGGCGAAGGTGACTGCAAAGATGGTGGACGTTGTTCTCGGTGGCAAAGAGCCAGAAATCAACGATACGAAAACCTACAACAATGGCGTGAAAGTTGTTCCTTCTTATCTGCTCACACCACACTCCGTTGGCAAGGCTGATATCAAGGCTGCTTTGGTAGACTCAGGCTACTACACTCAAGAAAAAGTTGACAACTAATTAGTCGTTCTACGGGCCCTGCTGCTTGCGGGGCCCGTATTTTTTTGTCATGCTCATAAAAATAACAGCCGGGCAAACTGGTGTTCGAAGTACAAGGGGAGTTGATGCAGCCAATTCTTGAAATGCGTGGCATTACCAAGACATTTCCGGGTGTGAACGCGCTTTCGGACGTTGATATTAATGTGCGACCTGCTGAAATTCTGGCCGTAGTCGGCGAAAACGGCGCTGGTAAATCGACATTGATGAAGGTGCTGTCGGGGGTTTATCCTCATGGCACTTATTCTGGTGGTATCTATTACGAAGGCGTTGAACGCAAGTTTAACAAAATCTCCGATAGCGAAGATTTGGGCATTATCATTATCCACCAAGAGCTGGCCTTGGTGCCACTGCTTTCAATTGCTGAAAATATTTTCCTCGGACATGAGCCCGCAAAGCTTGGTGTGATCAATTGGTTTGAAGCGTTTGCCCGAACCAAAGAGCTATTAAAAAAAGTGGGGCTGAATGAGCACCCAAACACCTTGATCACCAATTTGGGCACGGGCAAACAGCAGCTGGTTGAAATTGCCAAGGCGCTGAACAAAAAAGTGAAACTGCTCATCCTTGATGAGCCAACATCAAGTCTGAATGAAACGGATTCCAATGCACTTTTAGCCTTGCTGATGGAATTTCGTGAACAAGGTATTTCGTCGATTATGATTTCGCATAAGTTGAACGAGATTTCCAAAGTGGCTGACCGCATCACAGTGCTGCGCGATGGCATGACAGTGGATACTTTGGATTGCCACGCCGAAAAAATTTCTGAAGACCGCATCATCAAAGCCATGGTGGGTCGTGAACTGACAGACAGGTTTCCACCGCGCAACGCCAAAATTGGTGAACCGATTTTTGAAGTTAAAAACTGGAGCTGTTATCACCCACTACATGCCGACAGGCAGATGATCAAGAATGTCGATCTTCACGTTAAGCGCGGCGAAGTGGTGGGCATTGCAGGACTTATGGGCGCTGGCCGCACCGAACTGGCTATGTCAATTTTCGGCCGCTCTTATGGTCAGAAAATATCGGGCAATATTTTGATCAATGGTAAACCTGTTGATGTGAGCACCATTCCCAAGGCAATGGATGCTGGGCTTGCCTATGCAACTGAAGACCGGAAGACTTATGGACTGGTGCTGATTGATCATATCAAGCACAATATCACACTGGCCAATCTTGATGGTGTTGCAAAATATTCAGTTGTTGATGATTTGGTGGAATTGGCGGTTGCCAATAAGTATCGACGTGATCTTGGCATTCGCTGTTCATCGGTTTTCCAGACGACGGTTAATTTGTCTGGCGGCAATCAGCAGAAGGTGGTGCTTTCGAAGTGGTTATTCTCAGGGCCTGATGTTTTGATTTTGGATGAACCCACGCGCGGCATTGATGTGGGTGCTAAATATGAAATCTACGGAATCATCAATCAACTCGCGGAAGCTGGAAAAGCTGTCATTGTTATCTCCTCAGAAATGGCAGAGCTGCTCGGTGTGGCAGACCGGATTTATGTGATGAATGAAGGCAAGTTTGTTGCTGAAATGCCAGCAAAAGAGGCGAGCCAAGAAAAAATTATGCGTGCGATTATGAAATCATGGGGCAAGGCGAATGACTGATATTTCCACACCACAGGTGAAACCCGATTTCATGCGCTTTGTGCGCAGCAATATTCGCGATTATGCTTTGTTGCTTTCGCTTCTCGCTATTATGGTGTTCTTTCAATTCAACACCCATGGCACGCTGTTTCGCCCCGTCAACATGACCAATATTCTGTTGCAGAACAGCTATATTGTGGTGATGGCTTTGGGCATGTTGCTGGTGATTGTGGCAGGGCATATCGATCTATCTGTCGGCTCGGTTTCAGGATTCATAGGCGCTCTTGCCGCTGTGTTAATGACGGGCACATCCCCTAATCCAGACTTATTCACGATTCCAAAATTTGATTTCGTGACCGCTTCGATCATCTGTTTGGGCGTGGGTGCAGCGATTGGCGCAATTCAAGGATATTTCATCGCCTATTATAAAATTCCAGCTTTCATCGTGACACTGGCGGGTATGTTAATTTTCAAGGGCTTAGCGCTTTCGGTTTTGGGGGGCGCATCGGTTGGGCCGTTGCCAGCCACATTCCAACTTCTCAGTACTGGTTTTTTAACCGATGTGTTTGACGTTCAACTTTTGGGCGCGCCGTTTAATTTGTTGGCACTGTTGATTGGTACATTGATTACGGCAGCTCTGATCTATTTTAATTTCAAGGAACGCCGCAGCCAACTGCAACATGGTTTGGCGGAAGAACCTGAAGCGATTTTTTATGGTCGCAATCTGTTGATCGCGGTGGCATTGATTGGGTTCAGTTTCATCATGGGGCAATATAAGGGCTTGCCTAACGTGTTGATTGTGATGTTTGCTCTGATTGCGTTGTTTGTGTTCATCACCACACGCACGACATTCGGGCGTCGCATCTATGCGATGGGCGGTAATGAAAAGGCGGCCAAACTTTCAGGCGTTAATACAGAACGACTGACATTCTGGATTTTCACTATCATGGGCGCACTTGCTGCATTAGGTGGGCTCATATTTGCCGCGCGTTTAAATGTGGCCACGCCAAAGGCGGGTGCAGGCTTTGAGCTTGAAGTGATTGCCGCCTGCTTTATCGGCGGTGCGGCAGTGACAGGCGGTGTTGGTAAAATTGTGGGTGCGGTGATTGGCGCTTTTATTATTGGCGTGATGAACAATGGCATGAGCATTATGGGGATCGGCATTGATTGGCAGTTTGTGATCAAAGGTGCCGTGTTGTTATTTGCCGTATTCTTGGATGTGAAATTCAAGAATAGGGGGTAACAACCTAACCCACCTGATAGCCAAACTCTGCCGACTGCGATGTGAGCCACTCCCAGAAGCTTTCTGAAAAGCCACGGAAGACTGAAAGCGTGAATTCATCATTCCCCGTGCGCGTCAAATGCACGCCCACATGAGCCATTTGGGTGAGCGCGGATTTGCCCACTGGAAACTCTTCTGTATACAGATCAATTGGTGTGCCCTTGGCGAGAACGGCGCGGGCTTTGGGGCCGGAGATGCGGATGGTTACGCGGCCATGGCTTTGATCTGTGACGGAGGCGATGTTTGCAAGTTTGGTTTTCAATTCAATGTAAAGTGCGGTTTCTGACTTGACTGTGGATTGAACATAATACTGATCCGGCCCTGCCCAAAGCACATTGACAGATTTCAAAGTTGCTAACGCATCTTTCAATACCTTCGATTTTCCCTTGCGGGCGATGACCATGGCGATTGCGAGTGGATGCACGACGGACAGCATAAGGCCCGGTTGGCCTTTGTCTGCGCCGAAGCGGCCCTGGATAGCGACGGATTGCAATGCGGAGGTTCTAAGCATGAAGCCTCTCATTCTTGGGATCGAAGTGAACGGGATCGCAAATCTCGCCCAGATAATGATGGCCACGTAGACCATCAAATACTTTCACCACTTCGCCATGACGCGCGCGACCATTGGATAGCAAAGCTAAGCCCAGCCACATATTCAGCATGGGTGACCATGCGACCGAGCAGATGTAGCCTTGGTCATTGGCCATGCTGGGTTTGTCGTTTTGATTCAGCAAGTGCCCACCTGATCTGATCTTCATGGTTTTATCGACGGGCTTGATCCCCACCACGCACTGGCGCGCGGCATCAACCATGCCTTCGCGCGTGGCCATCATGCGGCCGATGAAATCCTTTTTGGTCGACATCATTTTACCGAGGCCCAAGTCGCCAGCTGTGGTGGTGCCGTTCAATTCGCCGCCTGCTACATGGCCTTTCTCGATGCGCATGATCGACAGCGCTTCAACGCCATAAGGTACGATGCCGAATTCTTGGCCGGCTTGCATAATTGCGCGGGCCACCATATTGCCGTGGTCGGCGGGCACCGCGAGTTCATAAGCATGCTCACCAGAAAAGGAAATGCGGAAGAGCCGCGCGGTGAGGCCGCCCAGAATGGTGATGTCTTTTGCCACGAGATAAGGTGTGGTTTCATCGTTCAGCGTGAAGCTATCGACAATTTTTTGCAGCGTAGCGCGGGACTTTGGCCCAGCGATGGCCATTTGCGCCCATTGCTCTGTGACAGATACATATTGCACATCCATCTCTGGCCACAGGGCCTGATGGCAGAATTCAATGTGGCTCATCACGCGGGCGGCGTTGGCAGTGGTCGTGGTCATTAAATAGTGGTCATCGGCAAGCCGCGAGGTGGTGCCATCATCAAATACAACGCCGTCTTCGCGCAGCATCAAACCATAACGGGCTTTGCCAATGCTCAGCGTACTGAAAGTATTGCAATAGATCTTATCGAGAAATGTCCCTGCATCTTTGCCTTGGATATCAATCTTGCCCAATGTGGAAACATCGCAGAGGCCTACGTTTGCACGCGTGGCTTTGACCTCACGCGATGCTGAGGTCAGCCAGTCTTCACCTGCTTTGGGGAACCAGCTGGAGCGCATCCATAATCCTGTTTCAACAAACACCGCCCCCTGCTCCACGCACCACTCATGCAGGGGCGTTTTGCGCACGGGTTGAAAATGGTGCCCCGTGAATGGGCCAGCGAATGCGCCGAAAGATACGGGCGTGTACATGGGGCGGAACGTTGTTGTGCCCATTTCAGAAATTGACTTGCCCGCCGCCTCTGCGAGGATAGCGATGGCATTGACGTTGCCGAGTTTGCCTTGATCGGTGGCCATGCCAGTTGTGGTGTAGCGCTTGGCCAATTCCACATGTCCATAACCTTCGCGGTTTGCGAGCGGCAGATCTTTGGCCGTAGCGTCGTTTTGATAATCGATGAAAGCTTTGCCAGTGGATTCTTTGACCCACCAGAAAGGCTGAATGGCGAAGGCTTCGTCGCGGCATTTTGGTGTGGGCGGTGTTTTACCTTTGAATGTTCCAGCAGCGATGCCGCCTCGCAGGCATTCCGACAGCAACATTTTTCCAGAGGCACTGCCAATAGCGGTGAATTGAGAGCCCATATCAGGTGGCGTGAAGGCAGCTATGGTTTCATTCCAGATTGGTTTTGCGCCACGGTGGCACATGAGGTTTACAATGGGCGACCAGCCGCCAGACATGGCGACGGCATCGCATTCAAAATGTGAACCGTCGGCAAGGGAGACGGATTTCACGCTCTTGCCGCCTTTGACATTGATGATCTTACCATTTTTGCGCGTATCGACCACAGCGGCGATATTTATCCCGTGCGCCTGCAAGTCGACTGCTGTGCGCTGCGCGGAAGCATTGTTGGTGAAGACAGAAATGGACTTGCCTGCTGCTGCCCCATAACGATTGGCATAATGGCGCATGGCGGAGGCCAACATGACGCCGGGCACATCGTTGCCGCCGAACACAAGTGGGCGTTCTTCGGCGCCTGCAGCCAGCACGGCGCGCTTGGCGTGAACACGCCAATAGCGTTGGCGTGGTTCGAACGGGGGCGGCACAGCGACGTGATCATTAACGCGTTCAAGGCCACCAAAGATATTGCCGTCAAACCAGCCGAAGATTGTGGTGCGCGGCATCAAGGTTACGTTTGGCATTGAGGCGAGTTCGGAAATGACAGCTTGCGCGAAGGTTGACCCAGTTGTGCCGTCGATTTCTTCATTCTCGAATAATAGCGAACCGCCAAGTGCTGAGCCTTCATCTGCGAGGATCACGCGTGCGCCTGATCTAGCGGCAGTTCGTGCGGCCATCAGGCCGGAGGGGCCAGAGCCGATGACCAACAAATCACAATGCGCGTATGCTTTTTCGTAAGTATCGGGATCAGCTTCTTTTGAGGCTGTGCCGAGGCCTGCGGCTTTGCGGATCAGCGGTTCATAGATTTTTTCCCAGAAGCTTTTGGGCCACATGAAGGTTTTATAATAGAAACCTGCGACGAAGATCGAAGATGCAAGCGAGTTGATCGCGAGGAAATCATTTTCCAAAGATGGCCAACGGTTTTGGCTTTGCGCCGTTAAACCATCATAAAGTTCAACAATGGTGGCGCGCGTGTTGGCTTCGCGGCGAGCACCTTCTCGGAGTTCAACAAGCGCGTTAGGTTCTGATGCCCCAGCCGAGATAACACCGCGCGGGCGGTGATATTTGAACGAGCGGCCCATGAGGTGCACGCCATTTGCGATCAGCGCTGATGCGAGTGTGTCGCCTTGATGCCCTGTGAATGACTTACCATCGAATTTGAAATTGAGATTTGCGGAGCGGTCGATCAGGCCGCCACGTGCAATGCGAAAGCCGCTCATGGTTTGGCCTTCATAGCTTTGGCGGCGACGGCGCTGTGGACTTCATGGGTGCCGGTGTTGCGGGTGACCACAAGCCAAGCGCGGCAGCCGCCGGAATGTTGCACATATTCGGCGTAATTGCCACGCGGGTTATCACGTAGATAGACATAGTCCATCCAATCATCCATGGATGATGGCTCAAGGCTCGTGGGGCGAATGACTGTGGCATCACCTAAGAATGTGAATTCTTCGACGGGGCGGGTTCCGCAATGAGGGCAAGGGATCAGCATGGCTTTTTCATTAATGCAAATTGGGCGTTGCGCCCTGCCCTTTTTCATCTAGCATTAGGCCACGGCGGAAACGATCTAAGCGGTAAGCTGTGGCCACTTTATGAGGCTCATCTTTGGCGATAAGATGCGCATAGCAAAAGCCAGATGCGGGCGTGGCTTTAAACCCGCCATAGCACCAGCCCGCGTTCAAATATAATCCGTGTACTGACGTTTTATCAATGATAGGGGAACCATCCATCGACATGTCCATCACGCCGCCCCATGACCGCAGTGTGCGAACGCGAGAAATGGCGGGGATCATAGCAACACCTGCTTCGACCACATGTTCGACCATGGGCAAGTTTCCCCGACGGGCATAAGAATTATAACCATCGAGATCACCACCAAACACAAGGCCTCCCTTGTCAGACTGCGAGACATAAAAATGCCCCGCACCAAATGTGACCACGCCATCGATAAAAGGTTTCAAGCCCTCAGACACGAAAGCTTGAAGCACATGACTTTCTATGGGCAATTTAAGGCCCGCCATTGAAGCCACTTCGGATGAATGACCAGCGGCACAGAGCGCTAACTTTTTGCATTTGATGCTGCCGCGCGAAGTTTGCACACCGACGACCTTACCATTTTCAATCGTGATACCCTGCACTTCGCAGCCTTGAATCACATCAACACCGCGCATATTGGCGCCACGCGCGAAGCCCCAAGCGACGGCATCATGACGCACCGTGCCGCCGCGCCGTTGCAACAATCCGCCCTTTATCGGGAAGCGCGGATTTTCGAAATCGAAGTATGGATACATTTCGCGCACAGCATGAGCATCGAGAAGTTCGGCATCCACACCATCAATACGCATGCCATTGCCACGCCTTGCGAAGGCATCGCGTTGGGCATCGGTATGACATAGGTTGAGAACACCACGCTGCGAGACCATGGCGTTGAAATTGAAATCTTGCTCCAGCCCCTCCCAGAGTTTCATGGAGAGTTCGTAGAACGGGTTGTTGCCAGGGAGCAGATAGTTAGAGCGAATGATTGTGGTATTTCGTCCGATATTGCCGGAACCGAGCCAGGATTTTTCGAGCACGGCTATATTTTTGAGACCATGTTCTTTGGCTAGGTAGTAGGCTGTGGCGAGCCCATGGCCGCCGCCGCCCACAATGATGATATCATATTCCGGTTTCGGATCAGGATTGCGCCAAGCAGCCTGCCAATTTTTATGGCCCGAGAATGCATTTTTTAAAAGTGAGAAGACGGAGTATTTCATGGCCTAATTTTTCGACGCTTCATACCATTTGAGTTTATTTCTCAATTCTGAAAAACACGTGTTGCAGACCCAATGATACATCGCACCACGAGGATGTTCTTCAGTAGTGGTAAATCCTTCTTTCAAATAATCTGCACCTTCAAGAGCAGCGAATGTTGCAAAGCAAGCCTCACAATGATCGTGATCCCATCCTTGACGATACTGTGTCCATTGCTTGTGCCGCAAAGGTAATCCAGTCAAGTTGAAACAATTCGCTATGCGCCAATCTTCTTTCATCAGCAGTCCAAAGTGGTATCACGTTCCCATTGAGTGAGGTGCCTTGCATATTGGTTCCACTCATTGTGTTTCAATTTAAGATAACCTGCAGAAAGCTCTTCTCCCAGTGCGGCACAAAGTAGCTTGTTCTTTTCGAAGTTCCGCAAAGCATCCAGCAAATTGAGGGGGAGTTTTTTCAGATCTTTCACAGTGTGGCTTTGGGTGTACATGTCAATATCCAGGCGTTTGCCAGGTTTGGTTTTACGTTCGATGCCGTCCATGCCAGCGGCGAGAATCGCGGCGAGCATCAAATAGGGATTAGCCGATGGATCTGGCAAACGGAATTCGCAACGACCTGCATCTGGGATGCGCACCATGTGGGTGCGGTTATTGCCGCCAAAGCTTACCGTGTTTGGCGACCATGTGGCACCCGAAATGGTGCGTGGGGCGTTGATGCGCTTATAAGAGTTTACAGTCGGGTTTGTAATGGCCACCAAGGCATCGGCGTGTTCGATCAAGCCGCCGATGAAATTATAGGCCAATGGTGAAAGGCCCATTTCATCCGTTGCGTTTTCGAAGAGATTTTTCTTGCCCACTTTATCCCACACTGAAAGATGGGCATGGCAGCCGTTACCTGACAAGTTGATAAACGGCTTGGGCATGAAGGTGGCGCGCATGCCGTGTTTTTCAGCAATTGCCTTCACCATGAATTTGAAAAATGCCAATTGATCAGCGGTGGTCAGCGCATCGCTGAAGTTCCAATTGATTTCGAATTGGCCATTGGCGTCTTCATGATCGTTTTGATACGGCCCCCAGCCAAGCTTGGTCATGATATCGCAAATCTCGGTAATCACATCGAGGCGACGCATGATGGCAGACTGGTCGTAGCACGGTTTTTCTTGGTAATCTTTGTCGTCTGAAGGTGCTGAACCATCGGCATTGATCAGATGAAATTCAGGTTCGCAGCCTGCCATCAGTTTCATGTTTTGTTTGGCAGCGCGTTCCATACCGCGCTTGAGTGCGAGGCGCGGCGCTTGCTCTAATGGTTTGCCGCTCATATGCGGGTCGCCCGCCATCCAAGCGATTTCGGGTTTCCATGGCAGTTGGATCAAAGTGCTTGTATCAGGGTAAACCAAAACGTCGGGATGAGCTGGAGTTTGATCGAGCCATGTGGCAAAGCCTGCAAAGCCAGCGCCCGCTTTTTGCATTTTATTGCCAGCTTCAGCAGGCACAAGTTTGGCGCGCTGCGTGCCGAACAAATCTGTATAGTTGAACAGGAAATATTTTACTTTGTTCTTTTTGGCATAGGCCACCAAATCCATCGACATCTGTTTCGTCTCCTTAGTTGCCAACTATTTTGTCAGCTTGATTATTTCACCACCACTATATCGTCATCCCCGCGAAGGCGGGAATGACGGCATAAGGGGTTAATGTAAGTATTTTTAACAAACACATTGTCAAAACCTCATCTTCCCGGGAATCCAATCGGTTCCGGCCAGTGGCACTTGCGCCATGGCTGCGGCTTCGATTGTGAGTGCGCAGAGATCTTCTGGTTCAAGATTATGCACGTGGGATTTGCCGTTGGCGCGCGCGATGGTTTGCGCTTCGAGGGTTAGCACCTTCAGATAATTATAAAGGCGACGGCCAGCTTTCACGGGGTCGAGACGCGCGGCTAAAACCGGGTCTTGCGTGGTGATGCCTGCGGGGTCGCGGCCTTCGTGCCAATCGTCGTAAGCACCTGCTGTCGTACCGAGCGCGTTGTATTCAGCTTCGTAATGCGGATCATTGTCACCAAGTGCCACAAGCGCTGCGGTGCCAATGGCCACTGCATCTGCACCTAATGCCAAAGCTTTGGCCAAGTCAGCGCCGTTGCGAATGCCGCCGGACACAATCAGTTGCACTTTGCGGTGCATATTGAGTTCTTGAAGCGCACGAACTGCTGGTCGAATGCAGGCGAGAGTGGGTTGGCCCACATGTTCGATGAACACTTCTTGCGTGGCCGCTGTGCCACCTTGCATGCCGTCCACCACCACTACGTCAGCACCGGCTTTCACGGCCAGCGCCACATCATAATAAGGACGTGCACCGCCGATTTTGACATAGATCGGCTTTTCCCAATTTGTGATTTCGCGCAGTTCTTGGATTTTGATTTCAAGATCATCAGGGCCTGTCCAATCAGGGTGGCGGCAGGCGGAGCGTTGGTCAATGCCTTTTGGTAAGCAACGCATGGCGGCCACGCGATCTGAAATTTTCTGGCCCAGTAACATGCCGCCGCCGCCGGGCTTTGCACCTTGGCCGATCACAACTTCGATGGCATCGGCTTTGCGCAAGTCATCAGGGTTCATGCCGTAGCGCGAAGGCAGATATTGATAGACGAGGTGTTTGGATTGGCCTCGTTCTTCTGGCGTCATGCCGCCGTCGCCTGTGGTGGTTGATGTGCCAGCGGCGGATGCGCCACGACCCAACGCTTCTTTGGCATTAGCAGAGAGTGAGCCGAAGCTCATGCCTGCAATGGTGATTGGAATTTTCAGGTGAATTGGTTTCTTGGCAAACCGCGTTCCCAGAACCACATCGGTTCCGCATTTTTCGCGGTATCCTTCTAAAGGGTAGCGCGAAATTGATGCCCCTAAGAATAGCAAATCATCGAAATGTGGAAGCTTGCGTTTGGCGCCAGCGCCACGGATGTCATAAATGCCAGTTGATGCGGCGCGGCGGATTTCGGCTAGTGTTGCATCATCAAAAGTGGCTGATTTGCGCGGTATGGTGCGTGGAATGTTGGTATCCATTAAAACCTCAATATGCGTCTGCGTGGTCAACGCTGAAATTGTAAAGCTTGCGGGCTGAGCCGTAGCGTTTGAATTCGGATGGCTTTTCTTTGCGCTTGGCAGCTTTGAGCAACCGCTCTAAATCTGCGATGTGCTCGGCGCGCATTTCTTTTTCGATGCAGTCCGCGCCGAGGCTGGCCACTTTGCCCTTGACATAGAGACGGGCTTCATAAATTGAATCGCCCAATGCATCGCCAGCGTCGCCGCATACAACTAAGTTGCCGCGTTGGCCCATGAAGGCCGACATGTGGCCAACATTACCGCCGACGACGATATCTATGCCCTTCATTGAAATACCGCAGCGGGAAGATGCATCACCGTCAATAACCAACAATCCACCATTGCCTGTGGCACCAGCGGACTCGGATGAGTTGCCTTTGACCCACACAATCCCCGACATCATATTCTCGGCAGTGCCCACGCCCGCATGGCCGTGAATGGTGATTTCAGATTCCTTGTTCATACCACCGCAATAAAAACCGACATGGCCTTTGATGTCGATCTGAAGCGGGCCATCGAGCCCAACCGCGATCGAATGTTGGCCCATTGGGTTGGTGACCACCCAATGTTTTTCGTTGGTATTTTTTGGCAAGGTTTGCAGCTTGGAATTAATGCCGCGAATGCCTTCTTTTTTGAGATCGAGTTCGTTCATGCGTTTCCGCCCCAGCTATAAACTTTGGATGGTTCTGGCTCCCAGATTTTGGCTTTGTCGGCGCCTGGCAAATGGGCGATGGCGCGGTATTCGGTGGCCATGGCTACCCAATCATCGGTCTCGGCCATCACCGCGTGTTTGCAGGCGATCGGATCACGCACCACGGCAAAACCATCGCCAGTGCCCACGAGGAATGTGAAGAACCCATCTAAGTCTGTGAGGCTGGATTCGAGGGCTTGTTTCAATGTTGAACCGGTACGCAATTTATGTGTCATGTAAGCGGCCGCAACTTCGGTGTCGTTTTCAGTTTGGAATTCCATGCCTTCCTTGCGCAAGGTTTCGCGCAGACGGTTATGGTTGGAGAGTGAACCGTTGTGCACAAGGCATAGATCGGCGCCTGTAGCAAATGGATGCGAGCCTGCGGTTGTTACAGCGCTTTCCGTGGCCATGCGGGTGTGGCCGATGATGTGAGTGCCTGAGGCATCATCCAAGTGGAATTTTTCATAGACGTTGGCGGGAAGGCCAGTCTCTTTGAAGATTTCGATGGTGTTTCCAGTACCGACCACGCGAACTTCAGGGTGATGCTGTTTGAGCAATTTTATCACTGACGTCTCTTTGGCGTTGGTGACGAGAATACAGTGATTGCCGATTTTTTTAACACTACAATCACATTTCAAGGCTTTTTCCAAACCCACGTCGATTTTCTTCCAATCGTAATTGGCATCATCATGGGCCAGCGAGAACTTAGTTTCAGATTTTTTGGTAGGGTTGCGGTAAATGGCAACGCCAGCCGAATCTGGCCCGCGATTGGTCATTTCAATCAGCATGGGTTTGAACATTGCACCCAGCTTGGGCTTCAACTTTGGGTTTTTGAGATATAGTCCGACAATACCGCACATGGTGGCACCTCTCTGTTACTTTCAGCCTAGCAGTGTGTTATGCAGAATTCAACTGTTAGGAACAATTTTTTCACAAGGGGAATGATCATTCTTCGCGGCGATAGCTGATGATGGACAGGTAGCGGGCAGGAAGTTTGCGCATTTCCTCGGGGCCATGTGGTGCTTCTGCGTCAAAAAACAGGGCATCGCCTGCGTGCATATCGTAGGTTTTTTCGCCATGGCGATAAACTACGTTGCCTTCCAGCATATACAGAAACTCCATTCCCGGATGTTGAAAGGATGGGAACACATCGGTTTCGGCGGTGAGCGTGATCAAATAGGGTTCGACCATCGTTGGGCCATGCGTCGAGTGGCCTAACAGTTGATACTGGTGCCCGGCTCTGGTTCCGCGCCGTTCAATTGTCAGGCCTTGGCCGGATTTGACGAAAGTGGCATCGCGGATTTCCTCATAAGTTTTGAAGAACGCCGTGAATGGGACTGCTAGCGTTTTGCTTAAAGCTTGCAAGGAGGATAGCGATGGCGAAGTGGCCCCGTTTTCGATTTTGGAGAGCATGCCCGCAGACATATCGGCAGCTTTAGCCAGTTCTGAAATTGTGAGACCTAGTTTTTCGCGATAACGTTTTACTTCGCGACCAATGGCCTCTTCCAGGAAGCGAGTTTCGTTTACAGCACTGCGGTGCGGATTTTGGAATTTTGGCTTATTCTTTTTATCCGACATCACAGCAATTTCCCCATCAGGCTTATGTTTCCTGTTAGGACACAAAGTTGCATTTTAGTGAGCTCAAGACAAGGGCGTGCTTCAGATTTGCAAATTCCAAATATCTAAGATTGACAGCATAGTCATTTTTTGATGTAACAATTAGAAATGACGACGTTGTCACAGACAGGGTTGCGTGTCTGGGAGGACAAAAATGGTCACCTTGCGGCAGGTCGCAGAGCGCGCTGGCGTTTCTATTAAAACCGTATCGCGAATCGTAAACGGCGATCCCGCCGTTAATGCAAAAACCCGTATTGCTGTTCAGCACCATCTCGAATTTCTCAATTATGTACCAAATCATGCTGCACGTATGATGCGGGGTGGATCATCGTCAATATTCGGATTTATGACGGATGCGGTGGCCACAACACCATACTCGGTTGATATTGTGCGCGGTGCACAGGCCGCATTGAATGAAAAAAACCAAACGCTTTTGATTGCCAATACGGACGGTGACGCAAAACTTGAAAAAGAATATTGGCGTATGTTTCGCGCCCACCGCGTTGCTGGTGTTATCTATGCCTCAATGTTCCACCGTTCACATATGGTTGGTCAGCCTGATTTCAAAGACCCAATCGTGCTGGCCAATTGCTTTGCTGCCCTTGGTGACAGACCGTCGCTTATTCCTGACGATGAAGGTGGCGGATACGCGCAAGCAGAATATTTGCTGAGGCACGGCCATCGTCGCATTGGCGTTTTAACTCTTATTCCTGACATTGTAGCCACGACGTTACGCGGGGCGGGAATTCGCCAAGCTTTCCGCGATGCGGGGTTAAGTTTTGATGAGAGTCTCGAACAACGTGGCATGGTTGGGCCGGTACATTTTGAGCGCATGATTGCATTTGATGCTTGCGTTAAGATGCTATCCGCAAAGGATAGACCAAGTGCTATTATTTGCGGCAATGACCAAGTGGCTTTACAAGTTTATTCTGCTGCAGCACATTTGGATCTGCACATTCCACGCGATCTATCGGTGATCGGATTTGACGATCAAAAAGTTATTTCAGAAAATTTAAGGCCTTCCCTCACAACTGTCGCCCTGCCCTATTTTGAAATTGGCAGACAGGCGGTGGAGACGATGCGTGAAGCCAAACAAAACGACGCAAACTGGGCGCCAAAAATTCTGCTGCCCTGCCCTATTGTGGAACGGGAATCGTGTTGTGCTATTCGATAAGTATGACGCGAAAGTCGTTGACGTTTGTCAGGGTTGGGCCGGTTATAATTTGTGAATTGATGCTTTGAAAAAAGTTATGGGCGTCATTGTTGCTGAGCGAGGCCCACGGGTCGATTTTTATCTTGCGCGCCTTTTCTAAAGTGGTCGGCGTGATGTACGCGCCTGCCACTTCGCGCGCGCCGTCAACACCATCAGTATCCCCAGCGAGTGCGTGAATTCCTTCTGCGCAATTGAGTTTGATTGCAAGCGACAATAGGAACTCAACATTGCGGCCACCAGCTCCTTCGCCTCTCACAGTAACCGTCGTCTCACCGCCTGATATAATGGCACAAGGTGTTTTGCTCGGCTGGCCAAAACGCTTGGCTTGAATTGCTATGCCTGCCATAACGATGCCAACTTCGCGGGCTTCTCCTTCGATTGCGTCACCCAAGATGATCGGCTCATAGCCAGCAGATTTGGCGATTGCCGCTGCAGCCTCAAGCGATTTTTGCGGTGAGGCGATACAGATGGCTTTGGTGTTTGCCAATCTGATATCATCCGGTTTGAGTGTTTCATCTTGGGCTGCGGCCAAATGTGCCGTGACAGATGCTGGCACGTCGATTTCATATTTTGCAATAATTTGGCGTGCTTCAGCGAACGTCGTTGGGTCGGCGACCGTTGGCCCCGATGCGACGGCGGCTAAATTATCACCTGGCACATCAGAAATGACCAATGTAATGACACGCGCAGGATATGCTGCAGCTGCAAGCTTTCCGCCTTTGATTGCAGAGAGGTGTTTGCGCAAGCAATTCATTTCGCCAATGGGGGCGCCTGATTTGAGCAGCGCCTTATTCACGGCGCGTTTTTCTTCAACAGTGATGCCGATGGCCGGCAAACTGAGTAAAGCGGAACCGCCGCCGGAAATTAGCGCCACAACCAAATCGTCTTGACTCAATCCTTCGAGCATTTTCAACAAGCGAGCGGCGGCGTGGGTTCCGGCGTCATCAGGCACGGGATGGGCGGCTTCGACGATCTCAATTTTTTTGCAAGCAGCCCCGTGGCCGTAACGGGTGACCACTAGTCCTTCGAGCGGGGCATGCCAGTTTTTCTCAAATACTTGCGCCATGGCCGCTGAGGCCTTGCCTGCGCCAACAACAATTGTCCGGCCCTTTGGTGGTGCTGGCATGTGAGCAGGAATGCAATTTGATGGCATTGCGGTTTCCACGGCAGCATCAAACATGGCCCGCATCAATTGGATTTGTTTTTCAGAATTTTGCATTCTGGCACTGTACTTGATTGTGGATTTTTGACAATGAGGGGCATGACCCAATCTCATGCGATTTTAGAAAAACTGATTTCATTTCCAACTGTCAGCAAAGATAGCAATTTAGCTCTGACGGAATATGTGCGACATTTCCTTGGTGAACTGGGCATTCAATCTTCAATTGTTTTTAATGAAGAAAAGACCAAAGCAAATTTATGGGCCACGATAGGACCAACCGATATGGGTGGCGTTGCACTTTCGGCCCACACGGATGTCGTTCCTGTGGTTGGACAGAATTGGAGCTCTGATCCATTTGTGATGGTGAGGCACGGCGGCAACCTATTTGGGCGCGGAACGGCTGATATGAAAGGGTTTATAGCTTGCTGTTTGGCGATGGCGGCGCGGGTTGACCAGTCAAAATTGAAGAGCCCCATTCATTTTGCATTTTCTTATGATGAAGAAATTGGTTGCATTGGTGTGAGGCGGCTACTTGATATGTTAAAGACACTGCCATTCCGACCGCGCTTTTGCATTGTTGGTGAACCGACTATGTTGCAGGTTGTAACCGCACATAAAGGAAAGCTGGGGTTTCGCGTCACAGCGCATGGGCTGGAGGCGCATTCAAGTTTGGCCCCGATTGGCGCAAATGCAATTTATATGGCTTGCGATTTGATTGCGGAAATTCGCCGCATTCAAGATGATCTAGCGGCCAACGGCGCGCGCGATGGTGACTATGAAGTGGCTTACACGACGCTGCATGTGGGCAAGATGTCAGGAGGCGAAGTGATGAATATTGTGCCGAACCATGCCAGCTTTGATTTTGAAATTCGCTATCTTCCGCAGGATGATCAACACGCTATTGTGTCACGGATCAAGCAGGCGGCAAAGGATGTGGCCAACCGCTATGCCCATGTTTTTGCTGATGCGCGATTTGTATTTGCAGATTTACAGTCTTATCCCGCACTCGATACGCCAGTTGATAGTGAAGTCGTCAATTTCGTCCGTACACTGACGGGTGGTAACTCAACAGGCAAGATCACGTTTGGCACAGAAGGTGGATTGTTTCAGAAAGAACTTGGTATTCCCGCGGTGGTGTGCGGCCCGGGCAATATTGCTGTGGCGCATAAACCTGATGAATATGTTTCTGAAGAGCAGCTGGCGCTTTGCGATGCGATGTTAGATAAATTGGTGAGGCGACTTTCGGATTAAGGGTCGCCCGGCACGCCGTAGCTTGGGGCTTGGGTTGGATCGATGGCGCGTTGGAGATAGGCCGCCATTTGCGGTTTGTAATCATCCCAAATTTTGCGGAGTTTCTCGATTGGGTCGTTGTCCTCCCAATCGACACGCAGATTTACCAAGGGAAAATCCTGTTCATGATAAACGATGAGGCATGCTGAATGTACTGGACTTTCTTCACCGCCTGAAGCCAATCCCGCTTCCAACGCACGCAGCAAACGCTCGGCCAAATGCTGATCGGCGTTAGCAGCGAAACTATCGGTCATTATTTTTGGCAATGCGGCTGATTTCAACAAATTACCCGCAGCAACACAATTTTTCTGTTCGCTCACTGCATGTGTACCGAGGATTTGGTCACCGGAATATGAAGCTGAATTACCGAATTGATCAACGGCGGTGAGTTGGCGGAAATTTACGTTTTTGCGGTTGCGCGTGACAGCCGTGATGGCTTCGCCAGCACTCAAACCATCTTGCATGTAATCAAGCAACAAAGGCCCAAGCCGAGGGTCGGTTACATTCTGCGTGGACACTGCACCAACACCTACCCGTGCATGGGGACAGCGCGCACCAACTGCGATTGATGAGGTGGTGATGGCAACGCCAAAGGCTCCGGACTTAGCGCAGCGCCCTGCAATCGAGAATGTCATTTCGGATCAGGGATAACGGCGGTGGCTTCAATTTCAACCAGCCATTCAGGCCGCGCCAGGGCTGTAATCACAAGGCCCGTCGAAACAGGAAATACGCCCTTCAACCATTTACCCATTTCGCGGTAGACATCTTGGCGGTAACGCACATCGGTAAGATAAACCACAATGCGGCAGATGTGATCCATGTGGCCACCTGACTCCTCCATCAGCAATTTGATATTGGCCATGGTTTTGGCAGTTTGGGAGGTTGCGTCCCCGACATGTAAACTCTCACGCGTGTCTAAATCCTGGGAGACTTGGCCACGCACAAACACCATTGTGCCACGCGCAACGACGGCTTGACATAAATCATTGTCGAGCTTTTGTTCGGGGTAAGTGTCTTTAGTGTTGAAAGGGCGGATGCGGGTGTGGGCTGTCATGATTTATTGCGCTGCCTTCTTGGTTTCGCTCCAGATGCGGTCTGACATTCCGCCTGCTTTCTGTGCGAAGGTCAAGGCTTGGTTCCAATCGAAATTACGATAGACGGCCGCGGACTGAGCGAAAGGGGCGGATTGGGCAAAGAGTTGGAAGGTGAGGCGGTGGCCGGCGTAATCTGAGTTTAACAAATCGCGCGCAAGTGCCAGCAGTTTTCGCCTGTCTTCTGCCAGCCACTGATCATTGATGGTGTAATATTTATCCATCCATTTTTTTGTTTCAGGATGGTCAAATACCGCCGAATCTGGCGTGATGCAAATCTGGCCGCCACAGAGTTCGCGGGCGATATGCATCATCTTTGGCAAATTGTTCAACGCATGGACGCGGCCTGTCATCAACAGGGATTGGTTCGGCATCAGCAAACCATTCGGGCTTTTCTCGGCGGTGTAGATTGAAGCTGTGAGATGGGCGTGGATGCCTTCGCGCCAGACGGCGAGTTCAGAAAGTTTTTCTTGCACGGCTTGCTGCTTATCCAGTCCGGTCTGTTTGGCGTTCCACATAGCCGCGCCAATAATCAGATCAGCATAGGACAGTGTGCGCTGAACAAATGGGAATGCTGAATAACGATGCAGCGTCTGACGTATGAATGCTGCGGCTTTGGTGTGTTGATAAAATAACACATCTTCCCATGGGATGAGCACATTGTCCAAAATCATGATCGTGTCGACTTCGTCGAACTTGTTCGAGAGTGGATAATCACGCGCGGGTGCACGATTAGTGAAGCCGGTGCGGCAGATGTGTTTTACACCCGTCGCGTTCATATGCACGATGCAGCCCAGCGCATAATTCGAAAGCTTGCTATCGCCCCAATTGGCGATGGTCGGTTTTAGAAATGCTTGGTTGGCATAGGCTGCGGCAGTTTCATATTTTGCGCCACGAATAATAATGCCTGCATCGGTTTCCTTCACCACATGCACCAGCATATCTGGATCTTGGTCTTGCGGTGGTTTGGATCGATCACCTTTGGGATCGGTGTTGGCCGATACATGGAAGGGATCATCATGCAGCGCCTTCATGATGTGGCGTTCGATATTGGAGGCAAAGCGTGGATCGATTTCATTGAGAATACCTTTGCCATCCCACAGCGACCACATTTCGCCAATGGTTTCATCGCCCATACGGGTGACTACACCGCCGATATCTTTCATGACTGTGTCGACGGCATTGCGTTTATCGTGCCAGTCTTGCTGAACGCGTGGCAGTTTATTACCGATGGCAAAGCGCTCGCCACTTTCCTCATAGGTCATCACATGTTGCATCGTCTTTTCGTGCTGCATGTCATAGATGCGGGCGCGGATATCGACTGCGGGTTTGAACAATGGATGGCGTGTCACATCTTTCACCCGCTCGCCGTTGATCCAGACTTCGCGGTCGTCTCTAATTGAATCGCGGTATTGTTCGCCCGTTCTAATCATGTTGTTGCCTCACGTCTTAATCATACGGCCATAGCTGCGGTTAGAATAAACCATAGGTTCGATTTCGCCGCGCAAAGCCGAAATCACGCGGCCCAAGAATATTCGGTGGGTGCCTGCATCATGAAAGCTTTCGAGTTCGCATTCAAAGCTTGCGGTTGCAGTTTTTAAAATGGGCAATCCGAGAGCTTGGCCTTCTATCCATCCATGTTGATCAAAATCATAGTGTTTACCGTCCACTGCACGCCCAGCAAAGACTTGTGCTACCTCTTGGCTTTGCACATTCAAGATGTTGATCGCAAAGCGGTGGTTTCGATTGATCGCCGAGACGGCAACATTTTTGCGGTTCAAGCAGGCTAATAAAATTGGCGGCTCGGCGGAAACCGAGGTGACGGCGCTCACCGTGAGGCCGAACTTTCCAGCGGGCCCATTGGTGGTCACAATACTCACACCATTGGCCAAGGCCGCCATAGCGTCAACAAAACGCTCTTTTGTTTCGGATGGGAACGAAGGTGGCATAATTTGCATGTTCATGGTGCTTTACATGGCATAATTTTTTGATTAGAAAAAATAGATAATTATTGGCTTATGTATAGCTTTAAACTATGTTAAAATTCACGCTAAGACAATTAGAATATGCGGTTCAAACTGCTGATAGCGGATCTGTTGCTGCCGCAGCGGCAATTTTACGCGTGGCTCAGCCTTCTGTTTCTGCTGCGCTAAAGAAACTTGAAGACACGATTGGCTTGCAAATCTTTATTCGACACCATGCGCAGGGTTTAACGCCCACTTCGCGTGGTAATGCATTTTTGGCAGATGCACGACGTCTGTTAACCCAGAGCGAAGAATTGGCACGTCAATCCGACTCGCAAACTGGGCCGCTCAAAGGGCGTTTGCAGGTTGGAAGCTTTGTCACTCTGGCACCCACTTATGCCCCAATACTTATCAGTAAATTCAATGCGTTATATCCCGATGTTGAGATAATTCTCGAAGAAGGTGTTCAAAGTGAATTGCTGAACGGCTTGAGGAGTGGGCAGCATGATGTGGCGCTGATTTATGATGTTGATTTGCCCGCTGATGTCGAAGCGATAGAGGTGGCATCTCTGAAACCTTATGTGCTTTTATCAGCGTCACATAAGCTTGCACGTTTCAAAAAAATATCTCTTTCAAATTTAGCGAATGAAAAACTTATTTTGCTCGACATTCAACCCAGTCGAACCTATTTTTTGCGCCTGTTAGAAGCGCAAGGTGTAAAACCAACCATTGGGTTTTCTTCCGCTTCACTCGAACTTGTTCGGGGCATGGTGGCGCAAGGATTAGGTTATTCGCTTTTGATCACACGGCCTGCGGGCGACATGTCTTATGATGGCGAGAAGCTCAGCGTTCACGAAATAGCAGGGCAAGCTGAACGTGGGGTGATAGCCATTGCGCATCTGAAAACCGTGCGTCAGACGAGGGTTGCGCAAACCTTTGAAAAATTCTGTATTGATTACTTCAAGACTGTGCGAAAATAGTATTCAAAGAAATTATGGAAAGTAAATCATGCGCGCTGATATTCCGCCGACCATTCGTCTCAAAGATTACAAAGTTGCTCCCTTCAAAATTGAGAGTGTAGAGCTAAAGTTTGAGCTTGCTCCAAATGCGACAAGGGTAACTTCGCATATCAAATTAAAGCGCAGCAAGAAGTCGCTTGAGAAAAATGCGCCGCTGGTTTTCGACGGTGAGAAACTTAAATTGATCAGTGTTGAGGTTGATGGCCACATGTTGTCATCTACCGAGTATGAATTAGGTGCGGCAAGTTTAACCATCGCGAACTTGCCTAAGGGTGAGTTTTCATTATCAATTATTACGGAATGCGATCCACAAGGTAATACCGCTTTGACTGGGCTTTACATGTCGAATGGCATGTATTGCACGCAGTGCGAAGCGCAAGGGTTCAGGCGCATTACTTATTTTTATGACCGTCCCGATGTTATGACCGTTTTCAAAGTGCGGGTTGAGGGGCCATCTTCCCTGCCTGTTTTACTATCTAATGGAAACCCAGTTGAAAGTGGCAAACTTGACGGTGATCGCCATTATGCAGTTTGGGATGATCCTCATCCTAAGCCCAGCTATTTGTTTGCCTTGGTTGGTGGGGACTTAGCTCTTGTAAAAAGTAAATTCAAAACCATGAATGGCCGCGACGTCGTGCTTGGCATCTACGTTGAAAAGGGAAAAGAAGGGCGCTGCGACTGGGCCATGGAAGCCTTGAAGGCCTCCATGATCTGGGACGAGAAAGCATTCGGTCGCGAATATGATTTGGATGTTTTCAACATTGTTGCGGTTTCTGATTTCAACATGGGGGCCATGGAGAACAAGGGCCTCAATATTTTCAACGACAAATATATTTTAGCATTGCCCGAGACGGCCACGGACACAGACTATATTCTGATTGAGGCCATCATCGCTCACGAATATTTCCACAATTGGACGGGTAACCGCATTACATGTCGCGATTGGTTTCAACTTTGCCTGAAAGAAGGCCTGACGGTTTTTCGTGATCAAGAATTCACGTCCGATATGCGCTCGCGCCCGGTTAAGCGGATTGAGGATGTTAAACGGTTGCGCTCCAGCCAATTTCCTGAAGATCAAGGGCCGTTGCAACATCCGGTGCGCCCTTCTTCATACATCGAGATCAATAATTTTTACACGCCCACGATATATGAAAAGGGCGCAGAGCTTTGTCGCATGATGAAGACGTTGATTGGTAATAAGGCATTTGCAAAAGCGATGAAGCTCTATTTCAAGCGCCATGATGGCGAAGCTGCAACAGTTGAAGATTTCGTTGCGTGTATGGCCGATGCTTCCGGCCGCGACTTGAAGCAATTTTTCCGGTGGTATGAGCAGTCCGGAACGCCCACGGTTTCAACGCGTGGAACATATAATAGTAAGAAGAAAACTTATGAACTAACCGTTTCGCAGTCACAGCCCCGCCTGAAAAGCCAAGCGAAAAAACTGCCGTTGCATTTTCCAATGAGCATCGGGTTGGTAAATTCCAGGGGCAAAGATATGCCATTGATAATAAAGGGTAAAAACAGGATCAAATCTGGCGTTATTGAAATCAACGAAAGCAAACAGACGTTCAAGTTCAAAGATATTTCCGAAGCCCCAGCTGTTTCAATCAATCGCGGATTTTCTGCACCTATTGTTTTGAAAAGCAACGTTACTGCGGCTGAGCAATTGTTTTTGATTGGCCATGATGCTGATAACTTCAATCTTTGGGAGGCTGCGCAAACAATTGGCAAAACGTTAATTGTAAAGTCAGTCAAGGCTCTCGCTTCGGGCAAAAAAATTCCGAGCGTAGCTGCATTTGCAGATGCACTGGGCAAGTGTTTGGAAAATCCCAAATTAGATGATGCTTTTAAGGCGCTCATTTTAGTGCTGCCGAGCGAAGCCGATGTAACTGCGGCACTTAGCAAGGATGTGGATAGCGATTTGGTATACAATGCAAGAGAAGCTGTTCGTTCAGATATTGCCAAGCAGTTGTTGAACAGGCTGGTGTTGGCATTTGAACAGACGAATGATGCGACTTCTTATAAACCAGATACGCGCGGCACCGCACGGCGCTCCCTTCGGTTGACTTTGCTGGGAATGATTGCGGCAGCGGACGGCGATTTGGGTATCAAGCTAACGCAAAAGGAATTTGCAAAGCCTGACAATATGACCATTGAGATGGGCGCATTAGGTTGCATCCGGACACTGCATCGCCCAGAAGGCGAAGCAATGTTGGAGCAGTTTTATCAGCGTCACAAAGATGATCATCTGATTTTGGATAAATGGTTTGGATTGAACGCAGCGATTCCCGGCGCTAATGCAGCGCAACGGATTGAAAGACTATTAAAGCATCCAGATTTCAAACTCACAACGCCCAACAAGGTCTATGCTCTGGTGGCAAATTTTGCCAATGGCAATAGCACGGGCTTTCACTCGGCCGGTGGCGAAGGCTACCGCGTAGTGGCTGATGTGATCATCGCGCTCAATGCAATTAATCCGCAAGTTGCTGCAAGGTTGGCCACGGCATTCCGCAGCTGGAAGCTCTATAATGTCGACCGTCGCAATCATGCGCAGAAAAATATGCAGCGCATTTTGGCAACGCCCGCACTTTCAAACGACGTATTCGAGATCATATCAAGAACATTGAAAGCATAATCCAATAGCGTTCAGCTTTTACTTGGCAAATCAGATTCGCAGGCGGTAATTCTATTTCCCAGAAGCTAGGGCTGATTCGTTTGTAAACGGCGTTATATTTGAAGTCCGGCATTTAACTTCATATTGAACTGGGCGCATATTGGCCAACGCACATATTAAGGAATTGTTTTTCCGCGACCGGACTTTGCACTTGCCAATTCCTTGGCCGGGCCATGCTGGATTTAATGTCTCCGAACGCGCCATGCGCAGACTCATTACTGTTCTCACCGCATTATTTTTGTTAACGCTCGCGGCCGCATTAATTTCGCAATTGCTCCTCAGTCGCGCACAACATCTTGCAGATCAAGGCGAAGTCTCACTGTTACAGACTGACCGTGTTGCGCAAAGTTTGAAAGTGAAGTTATTGAGTGATGCAGCATCGGGTAAGACGATACCTAGTCTCTCGCAAGCGCTGCTCGAACAGGCAGTGCCCGTTGACGCCATGGGTTTAAACCGGGTTTATCTTTTGCTTTCATCCGAAGGGCGCATCGTAGGCGGCATTCCGGCGAACAGCAATTACAACGGCGGCAGCATTGACGATGTCATGGGGCCAGGTTTTGTTTTAGATGCGGTCGTGAATTCACCAAGCATGTTGCCGACAAAATTGGCCAATGGCGATGAAGCTTTGATGGCTTCGCGTGATCTTTCGCCGTTCCCCGGAAGCCTGCTGGCATTTCAAAAAAAATCGGATGTGCTTTCGGTTTGGCGAAATGGTGTGATGGAGCTTGCGGTTTTATTTGCTGTCACATTTTTGGTTTTGATGATGCTGTCTGGGGCTTTTCACTGGCAGGCTGCAAAGGCCTCTGACGCCGATGAAATGTTGACTGTGGCAACCACGCGCCTTGATAAAGCGCTAGATGGTGGTGAGTGCGGATTGTGGGATTGGAATTTGGCTGAGGGACATATTTTCTGGTCTAAATCCATGTTCGAAATTCTCGGATTGCCACCGAAAGGTGATTTTCTAAGCTATGGCGAAGTGGCATCGCTCATTTATCCTGACGACGCAAAGTTGGATAACCTGATTGAAGATTTACTCACGGGTCAACGCAAAGTATTCGACCAAGAATTCCGCATGCGCCATCAAAAGGGCCATTGGGTTTGGCTGCGGGCGCGCGCTGCCTTGGCCCCAGGGCAAAGCGAGAGCGAGCCCCATTTGGTGGGCATTGTTTTTGATATTTCGCGGCAGAAGAAACTCGACAAAATGAACCGCGATGCGGAAGTTCGGCTTAAAGACGCGGTTGAAAATATTTCAGAAGCTTTCGTATTGTGGGACACGGAAAGCAAACTGGTTTTGTGCAATTCAAAATATCAACAGTTCCATTCATTGCCGTCTGCCGTTTGCCAACCGGGCACACCTTATGGTGATGTAGCAGCGGCATCCAAAGAACCGGTGGTTCGGCAATTTGTGCCTGGGCAAGCCAATGATACATCTGGGGCACGTTCAATGGAGGTGCAGCTTGCAGATGGACGCTGGCTGCAGATCAATGAACGACGCACCAAAGACGGCGGTTTCGTTTCGGTAGGCACAGACATTACGCCGCTGAAACAGCAAGAAGAGCGCCTCATTCACTCTGAGCGCAACTTGATGATAACGGTTCGTGATTTACAGAAAGAGCGTCAACTCGCTGAAGAGCAATCGCAAAGGCTGGCGGAACTCGCGGATAAATATGCTAGTGAGAAGACCCGCGCTGAAACCGCCAATCGGTCGAAGTCCGAATTTTTAGCCAATATGAGCCACGAACTGCGTACCCCGCTCAATGCCGTGATAGGCTTTAGCGAAATCATGTCGCAGGAATTGTTCGGGCCGTTGGGGGCCGCAAAATATAGCGAGTATGCTTTTGATATCGGCAAGAGCGGGCAGTTTTTACTCGACGTGATCAATGACATTCTCGATATGTCGAAGATTGAAGCAGGCCGTGTTGAACTTGAGCTTTCAGATGTTGATCTGCGCAGCGTTTTGGAAGACGTGTTGCGCCTGGTGGGGCCGCGCGCTGTTGAAGGAAAAATTAATTTGAAACTCGACTTGATCGAGGGGCCGCGCATTTATGCTGATCGCCGCGCCTTGAAACAAGTCTTCATTAATCTAATTTCCAACGCCATCAAGTTTACCCCTGAGCATGGATCAGTGACTGTGAAGGCCAGCGCCACTCAACAAGGTGTCAACATTCAAATTATTGATACGGGCATTGGTATTCCGCAGCGGGATATTCAAAAACTGGGGCGACCATTTGAACAGGTTGAAAACCAGTTCACAAAAAGCAAAGGCGGATCCGGCCTTGGGTTAGCAATTTCAAAATCACTGATCGATCTTCATGGTGGAAATTTAAACATAACCAGTAAAGAAGGCCAGGGCACGACCGTACATGTCGAACTACCCATGAATGCGGTTGCCGTGGCTCTATCTGCTTAGTTTCACTTGCCTCTGCGGGCTGCCCGTTCACGGATATTGGCTGCAAGGTTTTTACGTTCATCGGGAGTCAACTTTGCCACAATATCGAATACAACTGACTCACCTTGTGTGGCAAAGCTTGTCGTACCTGACGTGAAATCATCGATCACGGCCTTGATTTTGATTTGGTCAAAATCTGGCTGCTCTAAAAGATCAGCAAATTTGAGTGTCACGGCATTTGCAGCATCGCGGCTTTGTACAAATTGATCCTTCTTTGCTTTAAACATATCCATGAGTTCACGCCGCCGATCACGGGGCAATTCGGCAAAGAATTTGCGCGGTAGAAGCTGCGCACGATTTTCCATAAGCCCCATCTGCCATCCGCCACCCTTCATCCTTGTTCCAATAGCTGCACCACCAATCACCAGGTTAGCCATCAAGGACAAAACCAACAGTGCGGCCCACCACGGTGAACGCAGTTCGGGAATGAACCGGCCTTTAGGTGGCGTGGTTACCAAAGTTGGATCAGTCATGACAGATTATCCTCAGTCAAAAAGTCAAGTTCATCAGTGCTCTGCGTTCCGAGCAACGCGGTGTCGTTTTGGGAAACGCTTTCCGTCGTGAAGGGTAAAAATTCAGCAGCTGTCCCATTCGCCCCTAACCAAACTCCTAATAGCAATGAAGCAGCAAGAGGCAAGCTGGCTAACCACAGCGATATTTTCTTTCTCTTTGGAAACGTAATCACATTGGTCGGAACTGCTGTGGAGGTTAGTTTTGCCAGCAGGCGCTCCTCAAAATCGTTGCGCGGCAAAGGGGTTGATGCGTGTTGAAGCAAGCGGTCAAGTTCAATGTCGCTCAGCTCTGTGTCTTTCTCAAAATTTGCCATCTTCATTCCCCTTGTGTGGCCAGCGTAGCAAGTAGTTGCCTGCCACCCGCCCCCAGCTTTTCTTTCAAGCCACGCCTGGCACGAGCCAGTAGCGACTCCAACGCGTCAACGCTGATTTCCATAGCTGCAGCGGCTGCGATATTGGTCATATGTTCAAAATGCACCAGTGCCAAGGCCAGCTTTTGTCTGTCCGGCAGGCTAGCAATTGCTGCATCAATCATTTTTGTCACGTAGGACTGGTCAAGCATTGCAGGTGCGGACACTGCTTCATCAGCTACATCTTCTGCATGTTCAAGCTCCAACATTGGTTTGCGC
Organism: Hyphomicrobiales bacterium; assembly: GCA_025359045.1. Taxonomy (GTDB): domain Bacteria; phylum Pseudomonadota; class Alphaproteobacteria; order Rhizobiales; family Aestuariivirgaceae; genus Aestuariivirga. Next base: position 83,400 of record JANYHN010000003.1, read on the forward strand.
CGATATCTGTCCATCACCAAATTCGAAGCCACACGCATCAGCCATCCCTTTAAAGCCGCGGCCTCGCGAAGTTGGCCGGGGTTATTCCAGAGTTTCAAAAACGTCTCCTGCGCGATGTCATCCGTATCTGCATGACCACCATTAAGCCGCCACGCGACGCGGTAAACCGGCACGTGATAACGTTGCACAAGCACGGCAAAGGCTTGCTGATTGCGCTGCGCCGATGCCGCTAAGAGTACTGCATCCGTCGCGGTTTGCCAGTTCGCGCTTTGTGGCGTCATTGGCCGGTCAATCATCATAACTGCTTCCGGCACCAAGCGCCCTCTTTTGTTGCTTGATTATTAGGACGCGCGCCATTTCAATTTCCGTCGCTGGCCGCATTTTGCCTGCCGATGACATCATTAAAAATTGACGCGACGTGGCTCTGTGTTTCAGCCAGCAATGCCTCTGTGGCGGCGACATCAGGCATTCTAGCCGCCCTTGCCACCGCCTCGTTCAGGCTTTTGGCGCTTGTCTCAGGTTTATATTGATCTGCAACACAGAGGCGCAAAACTTGGGTTAGGCGCTGAAAGAGCTCACAGGCGATGGTTAATTGTGATGCTGCACCAGCAGGCAAGACTTTGCTCTCTGTTATTTTTTCTAGCGCTTTCAATGTGTTGGTATCCAACATTTTTGGATTATTGGCAATCAGTTGCAAATATTGGGCAATGAACTCAATTTCAACGAGGCCACCCTTGGCGCGTTTAATATCCCACAATCCTAATTTCTCATGTTCTGCCAACATAAGATTGCGCATATCACGCACATCTTTCAAAGTCTTTGCATGGTCACGCGGTTCGCAGAGTGTGGTCCAGATGGCGTGCTCTAACTTAACGCGAAGTTCTGGTTCACCTGCCACAACGCGGGCGCGGGTTAAGGCGAGTTTTTCCCAAGTCCAAGCTTCATCTTTTTGGTAAGAAACGAAACTTGAAAAACTTACCGCAACTGGCCCCTTGCTGCCTGACGGGCGCAAGCGTAAATCAACCTCATAGAGTGTGCCTTCGGCGGTTGGTGCTGATAAAGCCGTGATCAATCGCTGCGTTAGCCTTGCGTAGTATTGTGTGGCACTTAACGGTTTTGGGCCATCCGAAAGTTCGGCACTTGGATCATGATCATAGATCAACATCAAATCCAAATCGGAACTCGCAGTCATCTCCCTGCCGCCCAGTTTTCCCATCGATATGACAGCGCATTGCCCTCCTGCAAATGAGCCGTGATTTTGTCGTATCTCGTAATCACACACGGAAAGCAACTTGGCGATAGCTTGCTCTGCAATGTTTGAAAACCCTAAGCCTGCCTTCTCAGCAGTTATGGTTTCGGCGAGGAGCCTGACTCCAACGCGAAACTGATGCTCGCGCACCAACACCCGCATACGGTCCATTGCCTCATCGCGCGCCGTTGCATTAGGGATGATGGTATCGAATTCTTGGGTTAGTTCCGCCAAGGATGGAAGTGGCCGCATGAAATCAGCGCCAACCACGGCTTCTAATGTCCGGGGCTGGCGTTTGAGTTGCTCGGCTAATCTTGGAGCTTGGCCTAATATTTGAGCGATGAGTTCAAGCAAATTGGGATTGGCCTTCAACATCGAAAAGAGCTGCACGCCGGAAGGCAGACCCCGCATAAACTCATCAAAAGCCAAAAACGCTTGGTCGGGGTCACCGCGCTTTGAAAGAGTTTGCAGAAGTGTGGGCATCAACTCAGTTAGTATTTCGCGCGCGCGGGCGGTTCGTGTCGCTGCATAGCGACCAAAATGCCAGCCTCTGATCGTGGCTGAAATTTCTGAGGCTTGGCGAAAACCCATGCCTTCCAAAGTTTCGATGGTGGCTGGATCGTCTTCGCCACCCGTGAAAACCAAACTGCCTGACTCAGACCCAAGTGCCCCCGCATCTTCAAACAGTGCTGAATAGTGGCGTTGTACAGTTTCAAGCGTTGCGCGTAACTTCACAGACAGATCAGTGCCGCTTTGAAAGCCACTGAAGCGCGCAAATTTTTCGAATGCTTCTGCACCTGCTGGCACAAGATGGGTTTGTTGGTCATCGACCATTTGTGCCCGGTGTTCGAGCATACGCAGAAAAACATAAGCGTCTTTTAGTTCGACAGCAGTTTGAAGTTCGATCCACTTGGCTTCAACCAAGGCATCCAACATCTCCAAAGTCGAGCGTCCACGGAGGTTTGGGTTTCGCCCACCTGCGATCAATTGCTGAGTTTGCACGAAGAACTCAATCTCGCGAATGCCGCCGCGACCGAGCTTGAGATTGTGACCCTGAATCGCAATTTCGCCGTGGCCTTTCACGGCGTGAATTTGGCGTTTCAGGGATTGCACATCGGCGATGGCCGCATAGTCCAAATATTTGCGCCAAATATAACTGGTCAGGCGTTGGAGAAACTCCTCACCAAGTGCAATATCACCGGCGACGGGCCGCGCTTTTATCATTGCGGCACGTTCCCAGTTCTGGCCTTGGTTTTCGTAATAGATCGCTGCGGCCTCGAGGGCGATGGCCATTTGGGTGGCGCGCGGATCGGGGCGCAAGCGCAGATCAACCCGAAATACATAGCCTTCTTCTGTCATATCCTGAAGCAGGCTCACCACATCGCGCGTAAAACGGACGAAGAAAGTTGACGGCTCTATATCTGCAGCCAAATGCGCTGTTTCAGGATCGTAGAGAACAATCAAATCGATATCACTGGAATAATTGAGTTCGAACGCGCCATGTTTGCCCATGGCAAGCACTACATAGCCACATTGTTTTGACGGGTTTTCAGCTTGGCGCAGCGTAAGCTTTTGTTTGGCTGCATTTTCGCGCAGCAAATAATTCATGCTCGCATTCAAACACGCGTCCGCAAACAGTGTTTGTGCATGGGTGACTTCCATTACTGACCAAACATGTCCGAGATCGGCGAGGCCTATAAAAAGTGCGGCCTTTTGCTTGGCAATCCGCAAACTTGAAGAAATATCATTTCGGGTCGCTGAATGTTCAAGTATCAGAACTTCTGCGTTCAACTTTGCCAAAACATCATTCGGTTCGGCATTCATTAAACTGATTACAAAATCACTGTGCCGCAAAATCAATTTGGCAAGATAGGGGGAGCCTGAAACCGCAGCGTCAATTAACCGACGAATCGGAAAAAGATCATTCGCCAAACCAATGCTGCAATCTTGCCAGAAACTTGCTGTCACGCTTGCCTCCGCGCTTTGCAGATTCTCCAAATTCATTCGGGCAATAAAGCTATTCTTGTTCACATCATTGTTTTAAGATGCTTCAGTGTAAAGGGGAAGACGCAGTATCACGCGAAGCCCCGGCTTGTTATCCTCAAGCTGTATTTGCCCACTGTGCAAGGTCATCACGCTGGCGACGAGGCTTAACCCCAAGCCATTGCCCGGCTTTGAGCGGCTTTCATCAAGCCGGACAAACCGACCCAACACGCGCTCACGGTCTTCAAAATTTATCCCAATGCCGTGGTCTGCCATTTCAATAATCACGGTTTGACCATCGACCCGACCTATCACTTCAATGTTAGCAGGTTTATCTGCGCTGGTCTGACCATATTTCATGGCGTTATCGATCAAGTTGTTCAGCACTTGTGCTAAAAGTTGACGATCTCCTCGGACACGCAAACCGGGCCTTGCTTCGAGCATTAACGAGCCGCCTGCCTCATCGGCCAAGGGTTCATAAAGTTCAACAACATCTCTTAGTGTTTCGAAAAGATCAAGAGGTTGTAAGCCTTGCCGCATTTGGCCGGATTCGGCCTGGGCAATGGAAAGAAGTGCATTAAAAGTGCGCAACAACTTATCACATTCTTCAATGGTTTGGTCGAGTGCCGTTCTATATTCTAAGGCGTTCTCTTGGCGCAAAGCGTCCTCGATGCGCGCACGCATACGCGTCAGCGGCGTTTTCAAATCATGAGCAACATTGCTTGAGACTTCCTTCATGCCATTCATCAACCGCTCGATTTGCGAAAGCATGTCGTTCAACGAACCAGATAGTCGGTCGAGTTCATCATTGCCACCGCTCACTGGCATACGTCCGGAAAGATCGCCAGCCATAATAAGGCGGGTGGCGCCGGTAATGGCATCAATGCGCGTTAAGAAATTTCGGCTCATGAAATAACCTCCGCCGAGACCCACAACTAACGACATGCCGACAGCCCAAAAAATTGCCTCCCGGATCACATCGCGAAATTGGCGCAACTCGTTAACGTCGCGGCCAACGAGTAGGTCATAACCATTGGCAAGTTCAACCTGAAAACCGCGCGCCGTATGTTGAACAGCGACAGGCTCTTTTCCCACAGTAATCGGAAAATCTATCCATGTTTGATTTTCAGTAATCCCTGTCGGCATCGCATCCAGATTGCCAGCGATACGGGCGCGATTTGGGCCTTCTAATAAATAGATTGCGCCACCTGCATCGAGGCTGCGGCGTTGTACTGTATCTACCAGCCCGGCAACGCCCAGTAACCTGTATTGATCTGCCAAGCCAAGGATTTCCGCATGAATTGTGTCTTCAGTTTGGCGCTCCAGAAGACCAACTGTCGTATAATAAACATATCCCAGAATTGCGGCTGCCGAAATCGCGAAAACCAAAAGATAGATAGCGGCGAGCCGAAACGTCGAAGTCTGAAATATACTATTATTAGCGGGCACGGATCATGTAGCCGGCTCCGCGCACGGTTTGCAGCAACGGTTCAGCAAAGCCTTTGTCAAGCTTCCCACGCAACCTTGAAACATGCACGTCAATAACGTTGGTTTGCGGATCAAAGTGATAGTCCCACACATTTTCAAGAAGCATGGTGCGGGTTACAATATGGCCTGCGTTGCGCACAAGATACTCGAGCAACTTAAATTCACGTGGCTGGAGAATGATGGGTTTGCCGCCTCTTGTTACTGTGCGACTCATCAAATCAATTTCTAAATCCAGCGCCTTGAGTTTGGCATCCTTGGGATCAAGCAATTTGCGGCTGCCCAATCCCTCAACACGTGCTAGAAGCTCTGCAAATGCATAGGGCTTTGCCAGATAATCATCGCCACCTGCGCGAAGACCCTTAACGCGTTCGTCAACATCGCTCAGTGCGCTCAAAATCAGCACAGGCGTTTTTAGATCCGCACTACGCATGTTTTGAATAACCGTCAGTCCGTCCATCAAAGGCAACATTCGGTCTATAATGCACACGTCGTGAACACCTTCAAGAGCCATAGTAAGCCCTTGCAAACCCTCAGCAGCTAGATCAACAATATGACCGCTTTCTCTCAGACCTTTCACAAGCCAAGAAGCCGCTTCTCGATCATCTTCAATTACTAAAATGCGCATAGGTGATTCTGTGCCCTGCTCGGGCCCACTTGTCAATTCAGCGTGTTGCATGTCATTGCCCTTTGCGGTTTTGGAAAAATGTGCGCGGAGACCAGTTCATCGGGGGAACGCCGGGGGGTGGCGACCGATCTCCGCGCTGCCAAGTGTAGGCCAGCCAGCGGGGGACGGCGGCCAAACACCTGTTCTCAAAAGATTGGCCGCGATCCTGTTCACAGACCAATCAACCTTTTGCGTGTGGCAAGGCCAAATAACGCTGGCCGTCCGCCGTTCTCACCAACATCAAGACTTTCTTGCCTGTCGCACCTTTTAACGCTGCTGCAATAGCTGCTGGATCATTCACTTGTGTTCCAGCCACTTCGAGGATCACATCACCCTCTTTCAAGCCACGTTCGGCAGCAGCAGAGTTGGGATCAACTTTCGTTACCTTCACACCTGCGCCATCATCTGCAGCGGTCACGTCCAAGCCATAAGCTGAAAGCGATCCGGCTTTTGGTTCCTCCACTTTTGCCGAGGCCATTTTAGGGTCAGTCGGCATTGCATCCAAAGTAACAGGCACTGTCTGAGCCTTGCCGCCGCGGATGATAGACAACTGCACCACTTTGCCTGGGGCAACATGGGAAATAACTTTCGCCAAATCACGAGCGTCAGCAATATCTGTGCCATCAACTTTTAAAATCGTATCGCCAGATTTCAGACCCGCTTTCAAAGCGGGTGATCCATCGGTTAGCTCCGAGATAATAGCGCCTTTTGCATTTTCAAGGCCTAAGCTCTCTGCAATGTCTGGCGTTACAGGTTGAATCTGAACACCCAGCCAGCCACGCGTCACTTTGTGGTTGGTTTTCAAGCTTTCAATCACCCCTGTCGCAGTTGACGCAGGAATGGCAAAACCGATGCCGACAGAGCCGCCCGATGGTGAAAAGATCGCGGTGTTAATGCCCACAACTTCGCCACTCATATTAAATGTTGGACCGCCGGAGTTGCCTTTGTTGATGGACGCATCAACTTGGATGAAGTCATCATAAGGGCCAGAGCCGATGTCGCGACCGCGCGCTGAAACGATGCCAGATGTTACTGTTCCGCCCAAACCGAATGGGTTGCCAACAGCCATCACATAATCGCCAACCTTAGCTTCGGTTTTAGTAAAATCAACGTGAGGAAAGCTCTTGTCTGATTTGATCTTGAGCAAGGCCAAATCGGTCTTTGGATCGGTACCAATGACTGTTGCATCAAATTTATCGCCATTTTGGAAAGCAATCTTAACTTCATCAGCATGATCGACAACGTGATTGTTGGTCACAACATAGCCGTCAGACGAAATCACAAAGCCAGAACCCAACGCGCCTCCTCCGCCATGTGGGGCTTGTGGTGGCATACGGTTTTTGAACTGAGGGAATTGGTCGAAGAACTCTTTCATGCCTGGTGGCAGTTGGTCTGGGCTAGCACCCTCACCACTATCAGCTATTGCTACATTCGAAAACTTGACTTCAACGCTGACCACGGAGGGCATTACTTTTTCGACCAAGGGAGCGAGGCTTTGGTAGGGATCAAATACAGCAGCTTGTTCGGCATGTACAATCGAAGGCGGCAATGCGACCAGTGTTGAAGTCAGAACCGTTGCACCCAGAAGGCCTGCGGTAAAAAGTCCAAGAACAGTTTTTTTTGTCAGAGCAAAAGTCGAAGGCATGATTCAATCTCCATTAAGTCGATAATCAGGATATACGCGTGGTCAAATTACACGGTTCTTACACAGTTATGAAACTTTGGTTAGTCTCGCGGCGGTTTGGTGGCCAAAGCCCCTGAATGTGGCAATTCATGGGCTTAATCACGTTTTATTGATCAGCCGTCTTGCCTAACTTCACGCCCTTGGCCTTCAAACTCGAAGCCAGTTCCTTGGGCATATATTTTTCATCATGCTTAGCGAGTACGGAGTCCGCTAAAAATGTTCCATCGGCCTGCATCACGCCTTCAGCCACAGCACCTTGACCTTCGCGGAAGAGATCGGGCACTGCGCCGCTATAATTCACTTTGGTGTTTTTGATCGTGTCGGTCAAAACGAAGTCTTGGTGAATGCCGTCACCTTTGTTCCAAGTGCCTGCCGCGACCATGCCGCCCAAGCGAATGCGTTGGCCTGGCTTTAAGGTCTTGGCTGCAATCTCACTCGGCGTAAAGAAAAACACCATCGTATCGCCCAGAACTTGAAACATCATAAATGCCGCAACGCCTAAAACAGCTGCAGCAGCCAAAATCATTGTGGTTCTTCTCTGTTTTCGGGTCATGGATTAATCTATCAATTGGGATGAATTTCTTGGGGTGTTCGATTGTCGCATGGTGGATAGTTGGTGTCGGAAAGGATTGGAGGGGGCAGATTCATTCTGTTAGATAGTGATCATTCACGGGATACACCATATGAAACCTCGTTATTCCATTTTTTCAATCGCCCGCAACGCGATGAACTATCACAAGGATTGGGAACGCGCTTGGCGTTCGCCAAACCCCAAGGCCGAATATGATGCAGTGATTATCGGCGCTGGTGGTCATGGGCTGGCCACGGCTTACTATCTGGCAAAGAATCACGGCATGACGAATATCGCCGTAATCGAAAAAGGATGGCTGGGTGGTGGCAATACCGGGCGCAACACGACGATCATTCGCTCCAATTATTTGCAGGATGCTTCAATTGCGATTTATGAATTAGCGCGTTCGCTTTATGAAGGCCTCAGCCAAGAGCTGAATTACAACATGATGTTCAGCCCGCGCGGGTTGATGATGCTGTGCCAAACCGAGCATGAGCTTCGCGCCATGAAGCGCACCTCACATGCCAACCGACTGGCTGGCCTTGATTGCCGGATGATTTCACCAAGCGAAGTGAAAGAGATCGCACCAATTATCAACACGGATGCTGAATGTCGTTATCCTATTCTTGGTGCTTACTATCAACCCCGTGGTGGCACGGGGCGGCATGATGCTGTGGCTTGGGGTTATGCGCGCGGTGCCGATGCCATGGGCGTCGATATTATTCAACAATGCGAAGTCACTGGAATTCTGCGCGATGGTGGCAAGGTTATTGGTTTGCAAACCAGCAAAGGCGAAATCAAAACCAAGAAGATTGGCGTAGTCACTGCGGGCCATGTGTCCACGATTATGGATATGGCGGGCGTGCGCATGCCGATTGAATCAATGTGTTTACAAGCGCTGGTGTCTGAGCCGATTAAGCCCGTTCTTGATTGCGTGGTGATGGCTAATACTGTGCATGGCTATATGAGTCAGTCTGATAAGGGAGAATTGGTGATTGGCGGTGGCACTGATCCCTATAACAATTATTCACAGCGCGGTTCTTTCACGGCGCTTGAACACACCGTCACCGCGCTTGTCGAAACCTTCCCAATCATCTCGCGCCTTCGCATGCTGCGCCAGTGGGGCGGTATTGTGGATATGACGGGAGATCGTTCTCCGATATTGTCAAAGACTGATGTTGAAGGGCTTTATGTCAATTGTGGTTGGGGCACGGGTGGTTTCAAAGCCATTCCGGGTTCGGGTTTGGTCTTTGCCGATACCATGGCCAATGACAGGCCGCACCCGATTGCAGCGCCATTCAGTTTGAACCGTTTCAAAGAAGGACGACTGATTGATGAATCCGTTGCAGCCGCCGTTGCGCATTAGGGGAGTTACAAAATGATAACCGTAAACTGCCCTGTCTGTGGCGCTGAAGGTGATGAGACTGATTTTCATTATGGTGGACAAGCGCATGTGCGCAGGCCAGCCACCACTGATGCTGCAAATGTAACCGACGAAGAGCAGCGCGATTATTTATTCATTCGCCATAATCCTAAGGGCCTGCATTTTGAGCGTTGGCGCTGTGACCGAGGTTGCGGAAAATGGTTTCATGCGGCGCGCGATACCGTGTCGCTCGATTTTAAAGCCTATTACGGTATCACCGAACTTCCGCCTGATGAGATCATTGCGCAAGCAAAAGGTCCGTGGGCAGATTATTTTAAAGAACGCATGAAGGCGAAGAAATAATGGCCAGCAAACCATATCGTTTAGCGCAAGGCGGCAGCCTGATTGATCGTTCGCGCAAGGTGACATTCAGCTTTGATGGCAAAGATGTTTCTGGTTACGCTGGTGATACATTGGCTTCGGCAGTGCTCGCATCGGGCCAAAAACTTTTTGGGCGCTCATTTAAATACCACCGTCCGCGCGGGCTTGTGGGTCTCGGCTCTGAAGAAATGAACGCGCTGATCGGCGTGGGCCAAGGCAACAAGCATGAGCCAAATTTGCGCGCCACGCAGATCGAAATTTTTGAAGGTCTCAACGCCGAAAGCCAAAACCGCTGGCCCTCACTCAAATACGATATTGGTGCGATCAATTCCAAATTCTCGCGATTCTTGCCGGGTGGATTTTATTATAAAACCTTCATGTGGCCACGCTCATTTTGGAAACATGTGTACGAGCCTTTCATCCGCAAAGCCGCAGGCCTCGGCAAAGCACCAGAGGGCCGCGACACTGACACCTACGAACATATGCATATTCATGCTGATCTGATTGTGATCGGTGCTGGCATTGCTGGCCTTGCTGCTGCAGAAGCCGCAGCACTTAGCGGGGCAAAAGTTTTGCTGTGTGATGAGAATCCAGTTTTGGGCGGCATTGCTGATCTCACGGCTGGAAAGATCGATGGTGAATGTGTTGAAGATTACGCAAAGGCCGCAGCAACGCGTCTGAATGCAATGCCAAATGTGCATGTGCTTTCGCGCACCACCGTCGTTGGCCATTTTCACCAAAACTATCTGATGGCGTTTGAACGCGTGGGCGATCATGACCCTGCAATTCTGGCATCAGGCGCGCCCAAGCATCGCTTATGGAAAATTCGGGCGCATCACGTCATTGTTGCAACAGGCGCCCTCGAACGCCCCATCGCATTTGCAAATAACGACCGCCCTAACATCATGCTCGCCTCTGCGGTTCGCGGCATGATAGGTCGCTATGGTGTAACGCCGGGCAACACAGGTATTGTGTTCACAAATAATGATGATGCTTATCTCACGGCTTTTGCACTCAAGAAAGCTGGCATCAATGTGCGCGTGGTTGATTCACGTTCGCGTTCGGACGGTGATTTGGTGAAGCGTGCTATCGCTGATGGCATTGACGTTTCACTTGGCTCCGTGATCTCTGCTGTTGAGGGCACGCTAGAAGTTAAGGCGGTCAAGATCGCCGCATACCGTAAAGGCCAAGGCCGCGTGATTACCGAGCGCCGTTTTGAGTGTGATTTCATCGCAATGTCCGGCGGTTGGAACCCAGCCCTGCATCTTTGGTGTCACAATGGGGGTAAGATTCATTTTGATGATACTTTGCAAAGCTTCCGTCCGCTTTCACACTCTGATGCTATCACCGCTATCGGCGCTGCCAACGGCACAATGGGCGTGGCTGATACTTTAGCTGAAGCGCATGGTGCTGGTGAAGCAGCGGCAAAATCCGTCCTCAAAAAAGCGAAGGCGGTAAAAGCAACCAAATTCAAAATCGAAGAACCCATTCGCGGCGCGCTCGAATCCATGTGGTTTGCACCTGCCACCGGTCTTTACAATGAAGGCAACAAGCACTTCATCGATTTCCAAAATGACGTGACCGCCGCTGACCTCGAACTCGCACAGCGCGAAGGTTATGAATCAATTGAACACACCAAGCGTTATACAACCTTTGGCATGGCCACTGATCAAGGGAAGACATCGAATATAAATGGTTTGGGAGTTCTATCAGAAGCCACGGGCAAAACTATTCCCGAAATCGGCACAACGACTTTCCGCCCACCCTATACACCTTATTCATTCGGTTCGATTGCGGGTGCGCACACAGGTGCATTGTTTCTGCCTATCCGCCAGACGCCGATTTTCAATTGGCATAAGTCGCATGGCGCGACATTTGAGCCCGTGGGCCAATGGCGCAGAGCCTACACCTATTCACAAGTCGGTGAAGATAAGCATGCTTCGATCACAAGAGAAATCCTCTGTGTACGGAATAAAGTGGGAATGCTTGATGCTTCCACGCTTGGTAAGATCGAGATTAAAGGGCCAGATGCTGCTGAGTTTCTTGACCGCATATACACCAACACATTCTCCACGCTCAAAGTGGGTCGCTGCCGTTACGGGCTCATGATGAATGAATTGGGCTTCCTCACTGATGATGGCGTGACGGTTCGTCTGGCTGATGATCATTTCTTGATGCACACAACATCAGGCGGAGCAGACCGCATTGCCGCGTGGCTGGAAGAGTGGCTGCAAACGGAATGGACGAATTATAAAGTATATGTCACTCCGGTCACCGAACAATGGGCGCAATTTGCTATAGCGGGTCCAAAAGCCCGCGATGTGTTGACCAAGCTGGATCCTGATTTTGATATATCAAATGAAGCTCTGCCCCATATGTCTTTCAAGCAAGGCAATATCGCTGGCTATCCCATCCGCCTTTACCGCATCAGCTTTTCTGGCGAGCTTTCATATGAAGTTGCCACGCCCGCCAATTTTGGCCAAGGCTTGTGGAACGCCATTATGGAAGCAGGCGAAGAATTCGGCCTCACAGCTTATGGCACTGAAGCCCTGCATGTGCTTCGTGCCGAGAAGGGGTACATCGTTATTGGTGATGAAACCGATGGCACCACCACGCCAATTGACGTTGGGATGGACGGCATGGTTTCAAAAAAGAAACCTGATTTCATCGGCAAGCGTTCGCTCGAACAGTCTTTCCTCAAAGGACCAAACCGCAAGCAACTCGTGGGTCTTCTCACCGAAGAACCAAATGATGTGTTGCCTGACGGCGCTTATGCTGTGCGCGTGTTGAAAGACAAGCCGCCCATGGAAATGATTGGGCAAGTGACCTCAACTTATATGTCGCCAACTTTAGGCCGCTCCATTGCCATGGCACTGATTGAGAATGGCCGCGACCGGATGGGTGAAGTTTTGTCCTTCCCGCTAGAGGGCGGCAAGGTGATGAAAGCAACCATCACAGGCACTGTGTTTTACGATAAAGAAGGAGCGCGCATAAATGGCTGATCTTCATTTTGAATCTGCGCTTGCTCATCGCATCGCGCCAGACACCACCAGCATATCAATCCGCGAAATATCCGAACGCGGCATGATTGATTTGCGTGGCAACACCGCTGATAAAAAATTCATGTCTGCAGCGAAATCAGCACTCGGTGTTGAACTTCCGAAAGCCCCGCGCACCTCAACAACATTTGGCGATGTGCAAGTGCTATGGCTGTCAACCGACCAGTGGCTTATTCTTACAGGTCGCGCGCGCGTCACCGCATTGCTGGGTGATCTGCGCAAGTCCCTCGGTACAATTTTCTCCCTCGCTGTAGATGTTTCCGACATGCGTTCAATCATTCGTCTTGAAGGTGATGGCGTTCGTGAAACCTTGATGAAGGGTTCAACGCTCGATTTGATCAGTGAAGACTACGCCCCTGGCACAGTGCGCCGCATGCGCTTTGCCGAAATTGCTGCGCTGCTGCATGTGGTCGAGCAGAACATGATCGATATTTATGTTTTCCGGTCGTACGCCGATTATGCTTGGGAGTTTTTAATGAAGGCGGCGCGCAAGGGCAGCGAAGTGAAGCTGTTTCCCAACAGCTAAAGCATTAGAAATTCAATTGAATTCGACTTCTCGTTAGGCAGTCAGTCGAAAGCTGGGCGGCTTGCGGAATGATTTCAAGCCTAGGTCACGAAGTCGTGCGTTATTGTACCCAAGTGTGAAATATTTTGTTTTTCCCAGCAAATCATATTTATAACCCGTTGATTTAATTATATTAATAAATGCTATATTTGTGGTTACAGTTTACTGGCCTTTGCTGAATTGAGGACTATATCTAGTCCATCGGGACGGAATGAACAAATCCCATACTGAGTAATTAAACAAAGGAAATTATCATGAAAAAGTTCTCAATTACACTTTTGGCTTTGGCCGCACTTTCAACGGCTGCATTAGCAAACGACAACCGCGATGGCCGTGGCTCTACGGATAGTCTCGGTCAATTTACATCACCAACAGGTGGTGCGACTGTGTTCGACAAAGCTATGCCAAAGATGATGATGCGCACGCATAAGTAATTGTCAGCATCTGCTCTAATCCAAGCTGTATTTTTTTCTAGTAAATGACCACAAGTGTTAATCAGCCGTTTCATATGAGCAATTAACTATTTTTTTTCGCCGGCCAAGGACAACTTGGCCGGCAAAATTTTTGCGAAGACCCCACCCTAATGTAACTGACTTCCTTAGCCCAAAAAAACCGTTCAACTTTTCATACACGCGTGTGTGATTGAAGTTCACGACATCGTGGCGGGAAAATCAAAACCAACCCCCACATCTCTACGTTTAGACTACATCAGCGGGCAGAAATAAATCAGCTCATGAAAAAACAAGTAACTTTTAATTGGAGAAATATTATGAACAAATTTGCAATCACAGTATTGGCATTGGCCGCGCTTTCAACAGCCACTTTTGCTAGTGATAATCGCGATAGCCGTGGCTACACTGACTCACTCGGAATGTTTACGTTATTGGATAACAATGCATCCGTCGCGACTAATTCCGACATCGGCCATTTGAACTACAGAGGCGTGTTGACAAAAAAAGAAATTAACCGCCTGTTTGAAAAGAATAACGACATGGGTTCCAGCTACTAATTTACCCGTGAAAGTTTGTAAAATAGCCGACCGGAAATTTCCGGTCGGCTTATTTTTTGCGACTGTTCATCCAGTCGAACAATTTATCAAAGCCCCCAAATGGATAAAGATGCGGAGCGGCAATTCCAATCTCCGGCTTATCAAAATGCAACAGCGCCAATTGATCTACAAACTCTGTCGGCTCGGAGACTGATAGTAGCTTGGTAATGTTCAACGCTTGCTTGCGAATAAAGCGTGCTGAATTACCAACACCACACATTGCAGCATAGCGCACCAATGTCTTAATCGTGGCAGGTCCAGGCACGCCCACATGCAGTGGCAGATCAATGCCCTGTTCGCGCAAGTTCGTAGCCCACAGAGCCAGCGGCCCAGCATCAAACAAAAACTGCGTGGCTATAAAGCCATCGATATTTTTTTCTTTCAACCACGCCTGCTTGTTTTTGAGCGCCGCCAGAAGTGCTGCCTCGCCGTGAATTTTAGTGATGTCGGGGTTACCTTCAGGGTGGCCCGCTATGCCAATTCGCTTTAATCCGTTGGATTCAAACACCCCTGAATCCATCAATTGAATCGCGGCATCGTATTTTCCAATTGGCTCAGGCGCACCACCTCCCAAGCACAATATTGTTGTCACTTTCGCTTTGTCAGCAAAAGCCCCGATGCGTGATTTCAAATCCTCTTTGTCACGCAAAAAGCGAGCTGGCACATGTGGAACCGGTTCAAACCCTGCGTCACGCAAAACGACACAGGCGTTGATTTGAGCATCAACTTCTGCCGGATCAATCAGCGCGATAAAAACATTGGTTCCCTTGGCCAGATTGGCGCTCAACAGTGGCAGTTTTTCAATTTGCTTTGGAGTAATTTCAATTGATAGTTTTTCAAGAAATGCCTTGCCCGGATTTTCTACTGTCGCCGAGGTGGCTTTACTGTGCAAATGAGGGGCGTTCATCGTTCTAAATTCCGAATTGATAAATCAAATATTGCCTCAAGCCCTTAAAATCGCACAGTCATTAGCGACAGCCTTTGCCGGAATACGACTGTTAACACTGTCATAAGTCGTTTTTAAACAATCGAATGGCGTTAGTGGACAATTGCGTGCCATTGGCGCAGAATGATCTTAAGGGAGATTTTTCAATGTTTGGCGACAAAGCGAAAGAATTGCCACAAATTGTGGCATTGGTCCTTATACCTGAATTTACGATGATGCCAGTGACTTCAGTTATTGAGCCATTGCGAATTGCAAATCGGCTTTCAGAAAAGAATCTCTATAAATGGACTTTGCACTCCCTCGACGGCCAGCCCGTCTTGGCTTCTAGCCAAATTCTCACCATGGTGAATGGCGACCTTGAGACGATCCATCAAGATGCTACCGTCGTCATTTGTGCTGGGCTCAGCGTGCAGCGCCACACCGATAAGCGCATGCTGAGTTGGTTACGCAAGACCGCGCGACGAGGTGCCGTGATCGGCGCTGTATGCACAGGTGCGCATATCCTTGCTGAAGCGGGCTTGCTTGATGGCTATCGCTGCACCATCCATTGGGAAAATTTGCCAGGCTTTTCAGAAGCATTCCCCGAGATCAAAGCAACAGGTGGATTATTTGAAATCGACGGAGAACGCTTTACCAGCGCGGGCGGTACCACTGCCATTGATATGATGCTCACAATTATTGCCAGTCAACATGGACCCGATTTGGCAGCCTCTGTTGCAGAAGCAATTTTACACTCGCCAATTCGCCACCACAGCGAAAATCAGCGCATGTCGTTGCCCGCCCGTATTGGCGCGCGCCATCCGAAATTGGTTTCTATTATTGAAAAGATGGAAGAGAATCTCGAGGATCCATTGTCGCCCAGTTTATTGGCAAAGCAGGCTGGCCTTTCGACACGGCAACTCGAACGCCTGTTTCGGCGTTATCTCGATCGTTCGCCAAAGCGCTACTATTTGGAGTTGCGATTGAAGAAAGCACGTTCGCTTCTCTTGCAGACTGATATGTCGGTCATCAATGTGGCGCTGGCATGCGGTTTTTCTTCGCCTTCACATTTTTCAAAATGCTACCGGGCTTTTTATGGCAGAACACCTTACCGTGAGCGCGGCGTTCCAGTTTCTGAAGCAGCATAAAAACGGGGAGCAAGCCTTACAGCTCGCTCCCCCGGCTAGCACAAATTGCGACTGGGGGCAGTAAACAAGATGTGCCCGCCGATCTCTTGCAATTAAAGATTGCGGACATTGTTAAAGAATACAAAGCACATTGTTATAACTCTGGTCAATAGTATTCATCTAAATTGTTAAGTTATGCCTAAAGTGTTCGCATGAGTTGAATAATAATCGTCTGCAACAAGAAACTGTAATAACGCGGGTTTCAAATAATGACATCGTTGCATTCAAAAGTTTAAGCGATAGACGGCAACTTAAGATTGAAACTTAATCCACGCCACTCGGAATCAGAAAGTTCGATTGTTCCACCATACATCGAAGCTGTTTCCGAAATGATGGACATGCCAAGGCCAGAACCAGGTTTGCTTTCATCCAAACGCTCTCCACGCTTCAATGCTGCCGCTCTATTTCCTGCTGGAATTCCCGGGCCGTCATCGTTGACAGTCAGCATCAGCCAAGACCTGCCATCATCACCACTGGGTAAGAGTTGAACGGCCTTTACGAGAATCTGCGATTTTGCCCATTTGCAGGCATTATCCATCACATTGCCAACCATCTCTTCCAAGTCTTGCCGCTCGCCGCGAAATCGCAAATTTGCTGGCGCATCAACAGTAATTTTTAAATCGCGATCACGGTTGATCCTCATCAATGTTCGCGCCAGCGATTGAAGCACCGGCTCAACATCAGTGGCCGACCCAATGGTTTGTGCCCTCGCGGCTCGCCGCGCGCGGTCAAGATAAAGGTTCACTTGATCGCGCATCACATCGATCTGTTCCTTCACCTTTTCAGCAAGTGGGCCTTTGTTGTCGCGGGCCTCGTTTGTCAGAACACTGATGGGTGTTTTGAGCGCATGCGCCAGATTTCCGACCTGCATGCGCGCGCGCTCAATCACTTCAAAATTTGCTTGCACCAAAAGATTAAGTTCATCGGCCACAGGTTGAATTTCACCCGGAAAGTTATCGTGCAGCATTTCAATTTTGCCACCGCGAATATCATTCAAAGCATGTTGCATTTCAGCAAGCGGTCGCAATCCAAATCGCACTTGGGCCATCAGCGCTAACAACAGGCCAGCACCGAGCAGTCCTAGCACCGTTAAAAGCGTCTGCCGAAATGAAGCAACTTCAGCTTTCAATTCATCAAAATTACCGGCAACAAGAAATGAAAAATCTTGTGGGCTGCCAAACAATTTCAATCGCTGCTCAATCACCCGCAGCTGTTTGCCTTCTTTATCGAAAGCAGAAAAGCTGGCAACGCCTTCCGCATCACGTTTACTCAATGCTGCATCTGGCACAGCCAAATGTTGCTCTAAAAGAGAATCTGAAGCTAAAAGTCTCTCATGCTTGTCAGTTGAACTCACCTGCCAATACCAACCCGACAACGGCAAAGAAAAACGCGTGTCAGCAATCGGCCCTTGGAGCTTGGGCGTGCCATCTGCACTAAGCTCGACATTGGCGAGAATGCCGTCCAACGCCGCCTTCAAGCGCTGGTCAAAGTTTCTTTCCAACGCCTGCTGAAAAAGCGCGTTCAACAAAAACGCAGCCACAGCCAACAGAACGATGGCAATTAAAGCCGATGACGCAAGCAGCCGAAACGAAAGTGAATTAACCCGCATTCCCTTGCTCGCTCATGCAATAGCCCATGCCGCGAATGGTTTGCAAAACATCAACGCCAAGTTTCTTGCGCAAGCGGCCAACAAAAACTTCCACCGTGTTTGAATCGCGATCAAAATCTTGATCATAAAGATGTTCAACCAACTCCGTGCGCGAAACCACTTTGCCATTATGGTGCATCAGATAAGACAGAAGACGAAATTCAAGCGAAGTGAGTTTGATGGCATTGCCGTTGACTGTGACCTTTGCATTGGCTGTATCAAGCGCCACAGGTCCGCAGGTCAATTCGCTCGTGGCATGGCCAGCACTGCGCCGCAACAGCGCACGAACCCGCGCCAACACTTCTTCCATATGAAATGGCTTGGTCACATAATCATCGGCACCAGCATCAAAGCCCGCCACCTTGTCGCTCCAACGATCCCGCGCCGTTAAAATCAACACCGGCGTTTTCTTGCCAGAACGTCGCCATTTTTCTAGAACGCTCACGCCGTCCATCACGGGCAAGCCAATATCGAGCACAATGGCATCATAGGGTTCTGTATCACCAAGGAAGTGGCCTTCTTCGCCATCAAAGGCTTTGTCTGCCACATAGCCCGCATCAGTCAGGGCCGTCACCAGTTGGCGGTTTAGGTCAACATCGTCTTCCACCACAAGAATGCGCATAATCCGGTCCTTCTGCATTGTGGCAGCGCGGACTGGAATTAGGTGACGGCACCCGATGTTGCGTCAACCATGACTCGTGTCACGCTGCCCCCCACCTTAAGAGTGACAGCATAAACGCCGGAGGGCAAGAGCTTCACATTCAAAACCTTGGAACCAGGCACCGAGTCTTTGGCGATGACTGCTGCTTCAGACGGTGCGATCGGAAATTGACTAGCATCTTCAACAAGTTGGATGAATGGCAGTGGCAAAGATCTGGCGCTCACAGGGCCTATGCCACAGGCCAAAATGCCACTGATCAAAACACCAAAAACCAACATCATCTTGTTCACGTCGATCACCCCCAAAAAGTTCAGACTGCAGCTATAGTCGCAGCAAGCTGAATGCAAGATGAACAAACATCACTCGCCCTTCGGTCTATTCCGAAAAGGATCTTGGCCCTTGGCAATTTTATCCAATTGCTCTTTCGTAAAGTTCTTGGGCCTCACGATCTTCCAGATATGGGGTATCAATTGATCCAAAACAATCTTAACCAGCCCAACCCAGAAAAAGGGTGAACGCGCCACCATGAAGGCCGCAGCGCATACCCCGATCAGTGTCGCAACAAGCAACACGGCATCGGTCACTTAATCACCTTGCCCGTTGTATTGGTTCGCACAGACCATACAGCCGTTACCAATGCTACAAGTCCCGTGACCACACTGCCATAGTCACCGGAGGGCAAAACGCCTTTGCCGATCATATATGCAATTACAGGAGGCAAGACAGCGCGGATCACGCCGCCAATCATATCGGTGTTCATCATTCATATTCCTTGATTACCGTGGTTCCGCCACGGCGGCGGGCTAGATCAACCTGACTTTTAACGGCATCGTCAAAAGTCAGATAAATTGATCGAAAATAGTGCTAAGGGCGCTTTTGACTTTTCTTTGAAAAGTCAAAAG
>JANYHN010000037.1 GCA_025359045.1 Hyphomicrobiales bacterium
ACAAAACTTGGAAATGGCGCAAGAAGTCGAACAGATCATTCGAGACAATGGTGCAATCCCAGCAACCATCGCCGTGATTGATGGCGAACTTCGTGCGGGCATGTCAGCAGCGGAGCTCGAACACTTCGCCAAAACGGGCCCTTCAATCATCAAAGTTTCAACCCGTGATCTTCCCTTCGTCGTCGCCCGCAAGATCACTGGAGCCACAACAGTGGCATCAACAATGCGGATTGCTGCAATGGCTGGAATCCACACCTTTGCCACAGGTGGCATCGGTGGCGCTCATAGAGGTGCCGAAAAAAATTTCGACATCTCAGCCGACCTCATTGAATTTTCCCAATCCAATGTCGCCGTTGTCACAGCAGGCGCAAAAGCTATCCTCGATTTATCGCTCACACTTGAAACACTCGAAACCTTCGGCGTTCCAGTAGTCGGTTATGGCACTGATGATTTCCCCGCTTTCTATTCGCGTAGCAGTGGTCACAACGTTCCGATGCGTTGCGACACGCCAAATGAAATTGCCACGATGATGAAAGCCAAGTGGGCGATGGATTTAAAAGGCGGTATTGTTGTCGCCAACCCTATTCCGTTCGAAGCTGAAATCCCGTCGGACGAAATCGCCCCAACAATTGAAGCGGCTATTGCAGAAGCCAAAGCTCAAAACATCATAGGCAAAAACGTAACACCATTCCTGCTCAAGCGCCTCGCCGAAATCACCCAAGGACGTTCGCTGACCGCAAATATTGCACTCGTAAAAAATAATGCAAAACTAGCTGCACAAATATCAATCGCTTATAGCCAATAGCGATAGGCATAAATTGCGGTCATTACACACCCAATCGTAATAATCATTGCCCGTACAAAAAATGCAGGGACGATTTTTATCAATTGAACCCCGGCAATCCCACCGATGGCTGTGGCGGGAAACATCGTCATTGCCACGGGCCAATCAATCACACCCTGCCAAACAAAAATTAAGACAGCAGCAATATTTGTCAAAAACCCAAGAACATTTTTATTGGCATTGGCCTGCCGCACATCAAGTGAACTGGTCGCCCCAAACAGCGCCATAAACATAACACCCACACCAGCACCAAAATAACCGCCATAAATAGAAGTTGGAACGAGTAGAATATTTCTCAGCAGCGGATTGTCCGCACCACCCAATAGACCAGCCAACCATCTTTGGATATTTTTGCCAAAAGCAAATATCAAAGTTGCTAACCCAATCAATGCTGGAACAATCATCGAAAAAAATCGATCACTTGAAACCAAAAGCAAGACAGCACCAATAGTCCCTCCGATGAGAGCAATCACCAATCCACCCCAAAACCATCCATCGCGCTTCGGCAGCTTCGCGCGGTCGCCATAAGCGCCCAACAAGTTGGCTGGCAGCAGAGCAAAAGTATTTGAAGCATTTGCGATGATCGGAGGCAGACCAATCGCCAATAATGCTGGAAAGGTAACAAGCGAGGCGCCGCCGGCGATCGAATTGGCCAGACCGCCAAAAAAACCCGCCGTCAACAAAATTGTCAAACTGTAAAAAGTCATGCCTTTGCCATTTTTTTCTTCGACGATTGATTTATATATGACTTAACAACTATTCAGCTATCGTTCTATTCTATTTCAAACAATACCACCTAAATAAGGTGGACTAAAAAACCGAAACGAGCCCTATGGATCAAATCCAGCCTTATCTCGATTATTTCGCACAGCATCCCGATTGGGCTTTGATCATCATTTTCTTGATCGCTTTTGGCGAGGCCTTGTTGGTGATCGGCCTATTTGTTCCTTCCACGGCTGTCCTGGTAGGGGCTGGCACTTTGGTGGGTGCAGGTAAACTGCCTTTCTGGCCTGTAATTGTCGCGACGATTCTCGGCTGCATTATTGGTGACCAAGTGTCTTATTGGGCAGGCAGGTTGTTTGGCGAGCGTCTCAAGACCTTTTGGCCTCTCAGTCGCTATCCCCATCTCGTTGCCAAGGGCGAAGAGTTTTTCAAAAAAAATGGTGGCAAAAGCATTGCCTTGGGCAGGTTTGTTCCGGGTGTGAAAGCTGTTGTGCCGGGCATTGCAGGCATGTTCGGTATGAATCAGTTCTTCTTCCTCGCAGTTAATGTGTCTTCAGGAATAGTATGGGGCTTTGCACATGTTTTGCCGGGTGTATTACTTGGTCAAGCGCTAAGTTTGGCGGGCGAGCTCAGCGGTCGCCTGCTTTTCGTTCTGCTGATTTTGCTCGTGGTTCTAGCGGTAGCAGGTTGGTTGATCCGCGTTCTTGCAGCCAGCGTCACGCCATACCGATTGGCGGTTCAAGGACACGTTGCACATTGGGCCAATGGCCGCAACAGTCCCATCATGCATCGCTTTGCATCTGCCATTGCGCCTGAAAATCCGAAATCGATGTTGATCGTTATGTTGATCATCGGATTTGTATTGGCAGTGATAGCGTTGATCGACATTCTCTCAGGTCTCTTCCTGCGCCACGCCGTCGGTAATTTTGATCTCACACTGAACAATCTTTTTAGTGAACTCCGTTCACCTCCCGGCGATGAGTTAATGGAACGCCTCACCATGTTCGGTGACGAAATTGTACTCTGGGCGACGGTCGCGGCTGTTGTTGCTTGGCTCGCTTACCAAAAGGCTTGGCGACCTGCCATTGCTGTGGTCGTAACATTTATCGTGGCAAGATTGATCGTTCTTCTGGCCTCATTTTCATTCTCCGCACCAGGCACTCTTGTGATGCCATCAGCATTCCGTTTTCCAAGTGAACACGCTTTGCTTGCTGGCGTTGTTTTCGGCGTCATTGCAGTTTTATGCAGCCACACGATGGCGCGCTGGACGCAAGCGCTTGTTGCAGCCACTGCAGCAATCATCGTCATTGCCATTTCCTATACGAGACTTTATCTCGGCGTAAACTGGTTCAGCGACGTTGGCGGCGGTTTGCTAATAGCCCTGATTCTTACCAGCATTTTCGGCGTGGCACTTGCCACCATGCATCATTTGCGAATTAAGCCATTGGGAATGCTTGCCGTTTCGTCAATCGCTTTCCTGTTTGCAGGCGGATTACACATCAATACAAACTTTGCCGCCAGCGAACTTGCCTATGCTCCTCAAGACAAGATGATCACCTATCCTTTGGCTGATTGGTCAAACACCAACTGGTCCAAATTACCTGCGCGACGCATCGACATCGCGGGGAAGACCAAAGAGCTTTTTATCGTTCAATGGATTGGTTCAATTGATTCTTTGAAAGCTGCAGTGGAGAAACAGAACTATAAAAGCTTTGGAATGTGGACCTTGCGCGACAGTTTGCTTTATCTCGATCCACATGCGCCTCTTGATACCTTGGCACCACGGCCAGCTACCCATGAAGGCCTCAAAGCAAAACTTACGGCCGTTTTGCCAATTTCAGACAAAGTGCCAGCGCGCCTGACTTTGCGCGCCTTTCAATCCAATGTTGTGGCTAAGGATCCGGGTGCACAAAGAGTCTACCTTGTCAGCCTAACCCATGAAACCTTACACTCTCAATTTAATATGTTTGCGTTGCCAATGGGCGAACAGGCCAGTGTCGACGAAGCCAAACAATTCGAGACTGCTTTAAAATCAGACCCCTCGATTGAGGTGTTGGGCGAAAAGCAAGTGGGCGGCTCCTCCTTAGTTATTATGAAGCCAAAATCATAACCAGCGCGGCACTTTTGGCGCTGGACGTGTGCTGCGAGTTCCGTCATATTCTGGCCTGAAATTAAGAGTCTTTAGGTTCTAATGAAAATCTTAAAACAGTTTTTTACGTGGTGGAATGGTGAAACTTGGGGCACGCGTTTTTACACGTGGCGCAAGGGCGAGTTCGTTGGTCAAGATGATCTGGGCAACAAATATTATCGTGCCAAATCAGCTTTGCCGGATTCCATTCCAGAACGTCGTTGGGTGATTTACGCAGGCTATTCGGAGGCATCGCAGATTCCACCTGGTTGGCATGGTTGGATGCACCACCGTATTGCCACGCCGCCGACCAAGGAAAGCTATGTGGTGCGCGAATGGCAAATGCCACACCAGGAAAATTTAACAGGAACGGCAGCCGCCTATCATCCGCCCGGCTCGATCGCGATGGGTGGAAAGCCGTTGGTTGCAACACCTGATTACCAAGCTTGGAAGCCCGAATAGGTTTTGATGATGAAATCATCTGCAGTTGAAACTCTGGTCGGTGCAATCATAATTGCTTTGGCTCTTGGCTTTTTCACCTACGCTTATAAGACAGCAGGTCTCAGTGCCACGAACGCGGCTGGCTATCATGTCTCTGCAGAGTTTGATAATGCAAGCGGCGTTGCCATTGGTAGTGACGTCCGCATCGCCGGAATAAAAATCGGCACGGTGACGGGCCAAAGCCTCAATCCAAAATCATTTCAAGCTCGCGTTGAAATGGTGATAAGTCCAAGCATAAGTTTAGCGGACGATACATCGGCAAAAATCGCCAGTGAAGGATTGCTTGGGGCAAATTTTGTATCGCTGGAACCCGGTGGCGCAGACGAAAGACTGAAAGAGGGTAGCATTATCAGTTATACTCAAGGTGCAGTCGATATTTGGTCGCTGATCAGTCAAGCTATGTTCTCGAAGACGTCAAAACCAGCCGCTGCAGATGGCTCTCCACCTGTGACGCCGGATGTGCCGAAACAATGAGCCGACTTAGTTGGTGTTTGTTGGTACTTTTAATCGGGGCCACGTCAGCAGTGGCCGAAGATATTAAAAATCCTGTGGCGGTTTTTGCTGGTCTCGATAAAATTTTGGGCATCACCAAAAATTTTGAAGAGAAAGTGGGCCAAGACGTAAAATTCAGCAATCTGGTGATCAAAGCTGAGGTGTGCAACACCACTCCAATCACCGAAGACCCCAAGACAGCTGCTTTTGTCGAGATTGATGAGATTCGCAAAGACGATACTAAGAAACGTATCTTTTCCGGCTGGATGTTTGCGGAAAGCCCAGGCCTCAACGGTTTAGAACATCCCGTTCTTGATGTCTGGCTTGTTGGCTGCAAAGATCCCAACGCGCCGCCACCGCCTGTCGAAACAGAAGTTGATCCGCTTCAAACTCAAGATAAGCCCGCTGATACACCAGCACCTGATTGATCTACTTGTGCGAAGACAACTGTGCCCAACCTAAAACTGCTTCCGCATCTCCATCCAATTTAAACGCACTAAAATCACCGTTGCCATCGAGCGCCTCTTCTAAAATCGGGCGATACTGTTTTTTTGGAATTGTGTAAGTTCCAAACTGCGCCAGATGTGAATTCAGAAACTGAGCGTCCAACAATTTGAACCCGCCTGCATTCAATCGCGCCACCAGGTGAACCAAAGCAACTTTACTGGCATCGGTCGCACGCGAAAACATGCTTTCACCAAAAAACACAGCACCAATGCGAACACCATAGAGCCCGCCAACCAGTTGCCCGTCCTGCCAGCTCTCAACACTGTGACAGCAGCCCATCTTGTGAAGCTGAGTGTAAAGTTTCAAAATCCGGTGATTGATCCACGTCACATCGCGCGTATCCGTTTTTTCGGCACAAGCTTTAATCACTTGGTCGAATGCCGTATCAACGCGAATTTCAAAATTCTTGCGCCGCACCGCCTTGCGCAACGAAGTTGAAATGTGAAATTTATCAAGCGGAATGACACCGCGCTCATCAGGTTCAATCCAGTAAAGCGAAGGATCATCAGCACTTTCTGCCATTGGAAAAATGCCAGCTGTATAGGCTTTGAGCAAAACCTGTGGCGTAATCGTCGTCATTTGGCTGTGCGGGCGAGGAATTTTTCCAGCCAATGAATGTCATAATTGCCGTCAATAATATCAGGCTCATTCAACAACCGCTGGAACAAGGGGATCGTGGTTTCCACGCCCTCAATCACAAATTCAGAAAGCGAACGTTTGAGGCGCATCATGCATTCCGTTCGGGTTTTACCAAACACAATCAATTTACCGATCAATGAATCATAATAGGGTGGAATGCGGTAGCCCGAATACAAAGCGGAATCGATACGCACTCCAAGCCCACCCGGAAAATGCACGGCATCAACCCGTCCGGGAGACGGCGTAAAAGTGGCTGCATTTTCAGCATTGATGCGGCACTCAATGGCATGGCCGGAGAATGTGATATCACTCTGCTTATATTGCAGCGACGAACCAGAGGCGATGCGGATTTGCTCTTGCACCAGATCAAGCCCGGTGATCATTTCTGTGACCGGGTGCTCGACTTGCAGACGTGTGTTCATTTCAATGAAATAAAATTCGCCATCCTCATATAGAAATTCAATTGTGCCAACGCCTTCATAATTGAGATCGGCCATAGCCTTGGCCACGCGGTTGCCGATTGAATCACGCTGTGCGGAATTAAGAGCAGGGGAATGTGCTTCTTCCCAAACCTTCTGATGGCGGCGCTGTAACGAACAATCGCGCTCACCCAAATGAATGGCGCGGCCTTGGCCATCGCCTAAAACTTGCACTTCAATATGACGCGGCTTTTGCAAATATTTCTCAATGTAAACTTCGCCATTGCCAAAAGCGGCCTTGGCCTCAGATTGGGCAGTCGATACCGCGAGTTCCAATTCAGATTCGTTATTTGCAACCTTCATGCCACGGCCACCACCACCTGCCGTGGCCTTAATAATCACAGGATAGCCAATCGACTTTCCAACCTTCTTGGCTTCACTCAATTCCGAAACGCCACCTTCAGATCCGGGCACAACAGGAATACCAAGCGCTTTGGCCGTGCGCTTTGCTTCAATCTTATCGCCCATGGTGCGGATGTTTGCAGCCGATGGGCCGATGAATTTGATTTTGTGTTCTGTTAGAATGTCAGCGAATTTGGCGTTCTCAGATAGAAATCCGTAGCCCGGATGCACGGCTTCAGCACCGGTAATTTCGCAGGCCGCGACTATAGATGCAATATTCAAGTAACTGTCTTTTGCAGCGGGTGGCCCAATGCAAACGCTTTCATCAGCCAGTTTCACATGCATCGCATCAGCATCAGCTGTTGAATGAACGGCTACAGTCTGAATGCCTAACTCCCTGCAAGCGCGCAGTACGCGAAGAGCAATTTCGCCACGATTAGCAATGAGAATTTTATCAAACATCGCCTATTCAATCACCATCAACACTTCGCCAAACTCGACGGGCTGAGCGTTCTCGATATTCACTTTCACAACCTTGCCAGATTTTGGCGCAACGATTTGGTTCATCGTCTTCATGGCCTCGATGATCAAAACTGTTTGACCTTCTTTGACTGTTGAACCTAGCGGAGCAAATTCGGGAGCGCCGGGGGCTGATGAAAGATAAGCTGTGCCAACCATCGGAGATTTGAGCGGCGTTCCAGAATTTTCGGCAGCCACAGGTAAAATAGCGGCGCTTGCCATTGGGGCAGGAGCATGATGGGCGAGGGCTTGAGGGGCGGCACTTCCAACCATCATCGTCTGCTGCACAGATTTGGCCACGCGAACGCGAGCACCCTTATGATCGAGCTCAATTTCAGTCAGGCCCGTTTCATTTAAAATCTCAGCCAACTTGCGAATCAAACTGAGTTCACCGGATTCAGATTTTGGTTTTGCGACAGGAGCCGCAGTTTTTTTCTTCGCGGGCATTTTTATCCCTTTCGCTTTGTCTTCAAAATGCCAGACATGCCGTCTAGCGCCAATTCATAACTCTGCACCCCAAAACCACAAATCACGCCGTGCGCAACAGGTGAAATATAGCTGTGGTGTCTAAAACTTTCGCGCTTGTAGACATTGCTGAGGTGAACTTCAATGGCAGGAAGGCCAACAGCTTTAATCGCGTCATGCAAAGCTACAGAAGTATGTGTGTAGGCGCCAGCATTGATAATAATACCAGAGGCCTTTTCTCGGGCCTCATGTATCCAAGTCACCAATTCGCCTTCCAAATTGGTCTGGCGAAATTCTATACTGAAACCCAGTGCGCGGGCTTTGGCAGCGCAGCGTATTTCAACATCGTCCAATGTATCAGCACCATAAATCTCAGGCTCACGTACCCCAAGGAGGTTGAGATTTGGGCCGTTCAAAATATAAACGTTTTCCATGTAGCCTGTATACGCGACCCACTTAGATTCTCAAAGGTGGTGCTGATGGCTGTGGATTGCTGGTTATCTAACAGACTTTACAACCGCCAGCAGCCCGCGTCGTGGCCAACATGGATTGCAAATTGGCAAGTTCAGTGTAGCCCGGGATTAATTTGTCATCGACGATAAAAGCCGGCGTGCCAGTCAACGCCAAGCTTTGGGCCATGGCTTGGTTTTTCTTAATCGCCACGTCAATATCAGCAGCCTTCATGTCAATCTTCATCTTGGCCACATCCAAACCGTGCTCTTTGGCAATCTGGTCGACCACTTCAGCAGTGATCTTACCCTCAGAGGCAAACATGGCTTGGTGCAACTCCCAATACTTGCCTTGCTTTACAGAGGCCAAAGCTGCGCGGGCCGCATATTCAGAGCCGTCACCAAAAATTGGAAACTCCTTCATCACTACACGCACATTTTTATCTTTTGCAATGAGGGACTGCATTTCCGTAACGCTTTTCTTGCACCAACCGCAGTTGTAATCCATAAACTCAACAATCGTTACGTCTCCGTTTGGATTTCCAACGACTGCATCAATGGGGTTGTGGAAAATATCTTTAGCTTGTGAGGTAAGGGTTGTGTTGCGCGCTGTATCGGCTGCAAGCTTGTCATTAATTTCAAGCTTATTAGACATGTCGCGCAAGATCTCAGGGTGCTCGAGCAAATAGTCATGCACCAGTTTTTCAAATTCAATTTTTTGCGCAGGTGAAATGCCCTCGGCAAAAACAGGAGAAACAGTTCCAATCATAAAACCGATAGCAGCAATAAAAGCGATAATTCGACGCATAATATTTCCTCTTTAACTTCTCAAATCAATACCAAAGAACGAGCAGTGTGACAATTTGATTACTTCTTGCTCGTGAATGTCAAAATATCGTTGGCCTCAAGCCACTCTGGTGTCCCATGTTTAAAGTAATTTTGCACAGCGGTTGCTTTTTCAATCGCCAACTTCTTATCGCCCGTTAACCAGGCGAATTTTGCAGTCGACAATTCCGCGCGCGGCAAATCTTTTTTTAACGCATAAGCCTGACCCTGATATTTATAAATTGAAGGCATATCGCGTTCTGTCTTTTTGGCCAATCTGAGAACGCTCAGCGCTTCATCGGCATGCGAGGAGTTCTCGGTTCCCAACAAGATTTGCGCCTCCAAAACCATCAACAAAGCATTGTTAGGCAACAATGCGCGAGCTTTACGAATGGCGGGAAGACCTTGCTCAGCGCGACTGTTTTCAAGATAAGCCTGCGCTTTGAGTTCCCAAAAATAGGGGTCTTGCGGCAGCTCCGCCGTTAAGGTGTCGATGACCGGAATGGCGTTTTTAATGTCGCCACGCCGAAACATAGCAATGCCTCGCGCATACCGGGCCGGCAAGGACTTATCTGAACTAGGGTAGCGCTGAAAAACGGTCTGCGCAGAATCCAAGAAACCTGACAATTTTGCTTGCGCAAGCTTATGGCGCAGAACCAACGCAGGGTCATCCAACTTGTCGACATAGGGAGATGCTTTAACCTTTGCTTCCAAAGTTCGAATGCGGTCAAGCGGCATGGGATGAGAAAAAAGATAGGGGTCAGCCCTGCTGGTCGACGCTAGAGATTCATTAGCCAATGTGTTGAAGAGTGTGAGCATGCCCTTTGCGCTTTGGCCTGATGCAGCTAAATATTTCAAAGCAGATTCGTCAGCCGTTGACTCCATGCCGCGCTGATAAGAGAGAAAGCTGCGTTGGCCCAAACCTTGAGCGCCCATGATAACACCTTGGCCCGCCTTTGCAGCATCACCATTGCCAGCAGCAACACCACCAACCATGGCTGCAACACCCACCAACATACCCACCAATTGCTCAGTGCTGGCTTGAGCCATTGCACTATTCATCTTGGCCAGATGCCCGCCAGCAATATGCCCACTTTCGTGGGCTAGCACCCCAATCACTTGGTTGGGTGTTTCCGACCTCGTGATCAACCCCGTGTTAATAAAAATTCTCTGCCCACCAGCTACAAATGCATTGATGCGCGGATCGGCGATCAGATATACTTTTACCGCATCAGGGTTGATACCCGCAGCCTTAAAAATGGGCCTTGAGTAAAGCCGCATCAGACCTTCGATTTCAGCATCACGGATCAGGTTCGGACCATCAGCAGCATTTGCTTGCAAGTTTACACTCAGCAACAACAAGGCTGCCGAAACACTTGTACTCAAAATTTTTCTGAAACTGCGCATTAAACCCTGCCGCGTGAACAGCCTAGTTATTCCAGTTAAAATACGGCGAGTTTGAGGCTCGCCGCTTCATGAGTTAACTCCGCTTGCTCCACCAGCCGCCTTTGCGAGGCACTGCTTCCGTCGTTACAGTGGAGGCAGGCGGCTGCCATTTGCGAACTTCTGGCTCTGGAATAAAATCCGGGATATTGATGACTACTGGAGGTGGAGTAGGGGCCATTTCAAAACGCGGTGCACGTTCAACAGGTGCCTCACCTTCAACGATTGCTGGCCGTTCGACGCGCTCACCGCGTTCCCGTCCGCCCCGGTCACGACCAAATTTTCCGCGCTTACGGCCTCCACGTTCTCTGCTGCGGCCATTCTGCTCGCCTCGTTCTTTAGGCTCGACGGCAACATTTTCATCAGCATTGGCACCAGCTTCTTCAGGTGCTTCTGCATAAGGCCTGTCATCAATTTCTTCTGACCCATTTTGATCGGGCGAATTTTCTTCGCCATCAGCCAAAGCCGAGACATTACCATTTACTTCGCCGCGTTCATCACGCTTGCCACCCCGACGACCGCGACGACGACGCTTGCGACCATTATCGCGTTTGTCACCATCCTCAGATGTTTCAACATTGCGGGTTGAGGTTTCGACAGCGTCGGAAGTTTCGACGTCTTCGAAGATTTCGTCTTCGACGATTTCATCTTCGATTTCAGGCTCGGTCGAAAAAGCCGAATCCATCTGCACAGGAGTTGCAGTTGGGATGCGGCGCTTGATATTTTCGCGTTCCTGCGCGCGTTCAATGATCGCTTGTGGACCCTTCACATCATCGCTCGGTTGAACGAAGATTGAAATACCATACGCCTGCTCGATGATGAGCAAACTGTCGCGCTTCTCATTCAGCAGATAGAAAGCCACTTCCCGCGCACACTTAACTGTTAAGTTTTCCGGGCGACCCTTTTGCAGGAATTCTTCAATGTTGCGCAAAACACCCAAACCACAAGATGGCACAGAACGCGTAATACCGCGGCCCTCGCAATGTGGGCAAGGGCGGAAAGTGCCTTCAAGAAGACCAGGGCGCAAACGTTGACGTGACATTTCGAGCAGACCGAAATGTGAAATGCGGCCCACCTGAATGCGGGCGCGGTCATTCTTCAACGCATCTTTCATGCGCCGTTCAACCGCACGGTTATTGCGGTTTTCTTCCATATCGATGAAATCGATGACCACAAGGCCGGCCAAATCGCGCAAGCGAAGTTGACGGGCAATTTCATCGCAAGCTTCCAGGTTTGTCTTGGTAGCGGTGTCTTCAATATTATGTTCGCGGGTCGCTTTGCCGGAGTTGATATCGATGGCAACCAAAGCTTCGGTCTGGTTGATAACGATATAGCCGCCTGATGGCAGAGTAACCGAAGGCGAAAACAATCCGTCTAGAATGCTTTCAACTTGGAAACGTTGAAAAAGAGGCCGCGCCTCTTTATAGGGCTTCACATTTTTGGCATGTGACGGCATCAACATCTTCATAAAATCTTTGGCATCGCGGTAAGCGGCATCGCCTTCGACAATCACTTCTTCCACATCTTTGGTATAAAGATCGCGGATCGAACGCTTAATAATGTTGCCCTCTTCATAAACGACGCATGGAGCAGTGGACTTTAGCGTGAGCTCACGCACTGATTCCCAGAGCCGCATTAAATAATCAAAGTCACGTTTGATTTCAGGGCGGGTGCGTTGTGCGCCAGCGGTTCGTACGATGACGCCCATGCCTTTTGGCACTTCAACGTCTTTGGCAACTTCCTTCAAACGGCGACGATCACCCGCGTCTGTAATCTTTCGTGATATGCCGCCACCTTTGGCCGTGTTTGGCATCAATACGCAGTAACGACCAGCAAGTGACATATATGTTGTCAAAGCCGCGCCCTTATTTCCGCGCTCTTCCTTGACCACTTGAACCAACAGAATTTGGCGCCGCTTGATGACTTCTTGGATCTTATAACGACGACGGGGTTGCCTACGCGAACGCTGTGGAACTTCTTCCATCGCATCTTCTTCGCCAATGGTTTCGATTTTCTGGCTGTCGGCATCACCCTCAACGACTTCAAGCTCACCACCTTGAACTGCAGCAGCTGGAGCTACATCATCATGGTGTTCGTGCTCGCCGTGCTCTTCAGCAATCATTTCGACGGCAACATGGTCTTCAATTTCAAAAATTGTCTCAGAAACATGTACTGGCTCCGGAGCTTGCTCCAGCGCCATTGGTTCTACGTCGTGATGATCGTCAGTCGCATTATGATTATCCTGACCTTCTTCTGAATGGGCATCAGGTTGATTATCGGCAATGGGAGGCAGATTCTCTTCATCGTCATCTTCGTCGTGTTCAGCTTCTTCGGCTTCCTGCTCGGCAATAAGTGCCATGCGGTCGGCAATCGGAATCTGGTAATAATCCGGATGGATTTCGGCAAAAGCCAAAAAGCCATGTCGGTTACCGCCATAATCCACAAAGGCTGCTTGGAGAGATGGCTCTACGCGTGTGACCTTGGCGAGATAGATATTGCCTTTTAGAGGTGTGCGGGATGCGCTTTCAAAATCAAATTCTTCAAGACGATTGCCGCGCGTTACCACCACCCGGGTTTCTTCCGGTTGGCTGGCATCGATTAACATTTTCGAACCCATGGTTCTTATTCCTTTTGGCAAGCAACAGCTGGGCTCGACCTAGGTTTCTGTCCGAATTTGAGAAACCAGGTGAGGCCAAAAGGCTACCTGCATAAACGGATATGCAATTCACGCCCTGTAAACATGCGAAATCCGCCAACAAACCGTATTGGTTTGTAGTTTGGGTAGATTGCGCGACAGGGTGGAACATATCCTAGTTGACCTTTTATCCGGCAAATGCCGAACGGTTTAAACGCTTTGCCGACAGGTGCCTTCACCGAACCGGACTTTTTGAACCTTACGGAAGATTCTCTCATCAACGCATCTGGCAGGCTAGCTAACTAGCTCGGACACCTTACCAACACGAAACTTTTGCTTATGCAGCCTCAAGTTGAAATTTGAGTCTGCAATTAAGACACTCCCTTTGTAGGTGTCATAAGTGCACTTTGCAAGGGCAACCGACTTAGACCGTCCAGGATAACGCAAATTGATCGATCCTAACCTTAGGTTAACCACGCCGCCTTAGCGTCCATTTGAAACTCAAATTTATCCTATCAATAAGTCGGAAAACATATTTATTTCAATGCGTAACATAAGACTCAAAACACTTCGTTTGTTTGTTGTGGCGGCGCTTATCGGCGTTTTTTGCGCGTCATCGCAGGCCCAAGATGTAATTGTATCAGCCACACGGGTCAGCGGTACAATGCAATCCACAATGTTTGAGGCTGACATTAGTTCATCTGTAGGTTTCAGCGCCACGGCGGTAAAAAGCCCTTACCGCGTGATCATCGACATTGCCGATGTGAGCTTCGATTTGCCAGCAGGTGCTGGTCGCAAGGCTGGGGGATTGGTCAGTTCATTCCGTTACGGTTTGGTTGAAGAGCGCAAATCACGCATCGTTTTAGATGTGTCTGGCCCGGTTTTGATTGGAAAATCCCAAATCGTTCCAGCGAAGGGCAAAAAGCCAGCCCATATCATGGTTGAAATTTTACCGACAACGCCCGAAAATTTCAAATTAACATATGAGTTGGAACATCCTCAAGATAGCTCGGTCGCGCAAACTGCAGCCATAACACCTGCTGCAGCACCTCCTGCCCAAACTGCACAGGCTGATCAACGCAAAGTCATTGTGATTGATCCCGGCCATGGCGGCATTGACCCCGGCGCCGTCAGTTATAATAAGACGAAAGAAAAGGACGTTGTTCTGGCCTACGGCTTGGCGCTGCGTGACGTGTTGCAAAATTCGCCGAACTATAAAGTTGTCATGACCAGGGAAAGCGATATGTTTATCAGTCTCAATGAGCGCGTGAAAATTGCCCGTGACAATAAAGCTGATCTGTTCATTGCTATCCATGCCGATACTGTTGACGAAAAGGACGTGCGCGGCACAACACTTTATACAGTTTCAGATAAAGCGACTGATGCGGTAGCCGAAGCACTCGCGCAAAAGGAAAATCGCGCCGACGTTATCGGTGGCATGGATCTTGGCAACCAAACTAAAACGGTGTCCGATATTTTGATAAACCTAGCACAGCGGGAGTCAAAAAATCAGGCGCTTTACTTTACGAAAAAAGCGGTGACCCAACTCAAATCTTTCGTGCGCTTTACTGGCAAACCTGTACGTTCCGCCGCATTTGTCGTTTTGAAGGCACCCGATGTTCCATCGGTTCTTGTCGAGCTTGGCTATCTCAGCAACAAAGGAGATGAGGCTTTACTAAACTCTACTGAATGGCGCAGCAATATGGCAACAGCAATGGCGCATTCCGTGGATGATTATTTTGGCCCAGCAATTGCAAAACTAACATCGAATTAGCAGCCGCGCCTTCGCCACAATCCCGGCCTAATTGGTGCGCTCTTTTGAGGGTTTGGCACAGGCTTGAATCATGCTAACGCCAAGCTTCAAAGCTGGAATTTCCGGCATTTGTTAAATATGATAGGGTGGCATGCTTAGATTTTTCGGTTGGTTGTTTGGCGCATTGTTCATGATCTTTGTCGGTCTCGCAGGGGCTGGCATGTACGTGATCTTTGATGTGTCTAAAGATTTGCCTGACTACAAACAACTCGCATCATGGGAACCGCCGGTCATGACGCGCATGCATGCCGCTGACGGTTCTCTGCTCGCAGAATTTGCTGAAGAGCGTCGTCTCTTCGTTCCCATCGATTCTGTCCCGAAACGTTTAATTCAAGCTTACATGTCAGCTGAGGACAAAAATTTCTATCAGCATAATGGTCTCGATTGGAAAGGCATCACCAGCGCTGTAATCCGTTATGCGCAAGTAAAATTAACGGGCCATGGTCAGATAGTGGGTGCATCAACCATTACCCAACAGGTTGCCAAGAACTTTTTGCTCGGCAATGAACAGACGATGACGCGCAAATTGAAAGAAGCATTGATTGTGCAGCGCATCGAAGGATCGTTTACCAAGGATCAGATTCTCGAACTTTATCTGAATGATATTTTCCTTGGTCTGAACTCTTATGGTATTGCCGCAGCTTCACTGAATTATTTTGGTAAGCCACTTGATCAACTCAGCCTTGAGGAAATGGCTTATATGGCCGCTTTACCAAAAGGGCCAAATAATTATAACCCTTTTAAATATCCAGAGCGCGCATTGGTTCGGCGCAATTGGGTTTTGCAACAGATGTTCCAGAATGGATATATCACCCAGCAGGAACTGACTGACTCTCAAGCCAAGCCATTCAAAGTCAACCCGCGCCCCTTTGGCGTTCAATTGTTTTCGGCCGAAGGATTCGCCGAAGAGGCACGGCGCGACCTTGTGCAGATGTATGGCAAGGACGCTTTGAACAAAGGCGGTTATTCAGTCCACACAACACTCGAACCCAAGATGCAAGTTTTTGCCAGACAGGCCTTAGCGCGTGGACTAATTGGGTTTGATCGCAAACGAGGTTTCCGCGGGGCGATCGAACATGTTGACCTACAGGGCGGCGATTGGGCAAAATATCTCGGCACTGTTCATTTGGCGGCTGACGCAGCCCCATGGCGTGCGGCGATTGTGACCGAAGTGACGGCCGATGCAGCCACCATCGGGTTACAACCAAAATTTTTGAGCAACGGTCAATTGGGCGGGGAACGTGAAACAGGCACGATACCTGTAAGCCTGATGGCATGGGCTCGCAAATATGTTGACGGCACAGAGCTTGGCAAGGAAATCAAATCAGCCGATCAAGTTTTAAAAATAGGCGATATTATCTATGTGGCACCATCAGGACAGCCACAAACCTGGCATCTGGTACAATTGCCTGATGTTGAAGGCGCCATGGTTGCCATGGATCCGCATACGGGCCGTGTGTTAGCCATGGTTGGTGGTTTCTCTTATGGCAGCAGCCAATTCAACCGCGCTGTGCAGGCCACTCGTCAACCCGGTTCGTCGTTTAAACCTATCGTCTATGCCGCTGCTTTGGAAAATGGATATTCTCCCGCATCCGTATTACTCGACGCTCCCGTTGAATATAAATTGCAAAATGGCGATGTTTGGAAACCTAAGAATTATGAAAAGAATTTCTTTGGACCATCCACGTTACGGCGTGGAATTGAACAATCGCGCAACACAATGACGGTGCGCCTTGCTGATAGTTTGGGCCTGACTAAAATCGCCGATTTGGCCCAGCGCCTTGGTATCTATGATAAGATGCCCCACCAACTGGCCATGGCCTTAGGTGCAGGCGAAACGACCCTGCTAAAGATGACGACAGCCTACAGCATGATCGCCAATGGCGGCAGGAAACTTGATGCAACGCTGATTGACCGCATTCAAGATCGCTATGGACATACAATTTATCGTCATGACGACCGCGAATGTACAGGTTGCAAACAAGAAAAATATGATCCAAGCGCACCCGAGCCTGAGCTGATTGACAATCGCGAGCAGGTGATGAGCCCTTACACTGCTTATCAAATCACGTCGATGATGGAAGGTGTTGTTGAGCGCGGGACGGGTAAGAAGATGCAAGTCCTCGGCAAACCTGTGGCTGGTAAGACTGGAACAACCAATGACGAGCGCGATGCGTGGTTTGTTGGATTTACGCCTGATTTAACAGTCGGTGTTTATGTCGGTTATGATAATCCCAAACCGATGGGTAAGGGGCGCACTGGTGGCGAATTAGCGGCGCCAATTGTTGCTGACTTCATGAAACTCGCCTTGAAAGATAAGGCGGCAGTGCCGTTCCGCGTACCACGCGCCATTGAGCTCATTCCAATTCATGTCAACACAGGCAAACGTGGAATATTCGGCGAAGATGGCGTTATTTTGGAGGCTTTCAAACCCGGCGATGAACCTCCTTCAAACACTGTTTTCATCGGCAACGTTGCTTCGAACGCGCCTAAGCAACCCGGCGCTGGTGTCGTGTTAGTGCCTCCAGCTGCTGCTGCGGATGGTGGGTTGACGCAAGCAGGCAACGGCCTCTATTGAACAATCAATAATTCACTTCAACGAGGTAAAAACAGTTATGCGTGCTGAAATAATCAAACTTGTCGAAGAAATTGAGCAATCCCTAGGGTTGCTCCGGAGGCATCTTTGACTGGGATAATTCAATCCGTGAATTGGCCGAACTCAATGCCAGAGCAGAAGACTCCTCGCTTTGGAATGACGCGCAAAAAGCCCAAGAGGTTATGAAAAAGCGCCAAGATCTGGATAATCGCATCAGCGGCATTCTCAAAATCCAAACATCAATGGCCGACAATATTGAACTCATCGGTATGGGCGAAGCCGAGGGCGATCAGTCAATCGTGAATGATGCTGAAAGGGCATTATCGGCATTGCAAAAAGATGTGGCCGCAGCAGAACTCGATGCACTTTTATCCGGCGAAGCAGATGGTAATGATAGCTATCTGCAAATCAACGCCGGAGCAGGGGGCACCGAAAGCCAAGACTGGGCCTCGATGCTCATGCGCATGTATGTACGCTGGGCCAACCTTAACAAATTTAAAGTTGAAGTGCTTGACCAGCATGACGGCGAAGAAGCGGGCATTAAATCTTGCACGCTGCAAATTAAAGGTAGGAACGCTTACGGTAAACTAAAAACCGAATCTGGCGTGCACCGATTGGTGCGCATTTCGCCATATGATTCGAATGCCCGCCGCCATACTTCATTCTCGTCCGCTTGGGCCTATCCGGTGATTGATGACAACATCAATATCGAGATTTTGGAAAGTGATCTAAAAGTTGATACTTACCGCGCCTCGGGTGCAGGTGGTCAGCATATTAATACAACAGACTCTGCCGTGCGCATTACTCACGTTCCCACGAACATTATTGTGGCCTGCCAAGCCGAACGCTCACAACATAAAAACCGCGCAACAGCGATGAAGATGTTGAAGGCGCGTCTTTACGAACGCGAGTTGCAGATGAAGCAGGATAAAGTAGACGCTGCCAACGCCAAGAAAACCGATATTGGCTGGGGCCACCAAATTCGCTCATATGTTTTGCAACCTTATCAACTTGTGAAAGATTTGCGCACTGGATTTACCAGTACCAATCCAACGGCTGTTTTGGGCGGAGAGTTGGATGATTTTATTCAAGCCTCATTGGCGCAAAAAATCCACGGCAACGCGCCGGGACAGGTGGAAGATATCGATTAATTTTGTTTGGGCGTCTTAAACGGGCGCACATTTTCGGCAATTTGATCAAGCTTTAGGTTTTCGGACATTTCAAGCTTCTTGAACAACTCAGGGGATTGCCCAGGGGCAGGGACTGCATGTCGGATCGAGCCTAAAACATACGCCCCATTTTCAATGCTGATCGTTTCATTTGTAACGTCGCCTTCAACATGTGCGCCAGCTTCAATCTGCACATGACCACTGTTAATGGGGCCAATCACGCGTCCACGCACATAGACAATATCGGCAGATATTTCGCCGCGCACTTCGCCTCGCCTGTCAACCAAACACGTGTGGGCGCGCACCATTCCGTGCACGGACCCATCAATGTGAATTTCGCCTTCGCTGATCACATCGCCCTCTACAGTGGTGTCGCGCGCAATATATGAAGGTTCCGCCACGATTGCAGAAGGGCGGGGGGGAGCAGGCTTTGAACGTTTGAAAATCATATTATCTTACCGACTCTTTAAGTGCCATCCGGAACACAATCATAAAGGCTCTGGAGCAGCTTGTCATGGGGGTAAGCTTGCCATTGTTTGGCCAAGCTTTGGTGGCCATAAGAACCAAATATGCGTATAAATATAGTTGATACTGCGTAGGCCGAATCCCTTCGGGCCTGCGATCTAACGGACGGGCAGCTAAAGTGACAGGTCAAGCAGGTTGAAGCGGAGAATAGCAAAAATAGCGGCTTGGACTATTCTGGCCATTCTTGTTGTTGTCCTTCTTAGTGCGGGCATTTTTGCTTGGAAGCTGTCGCAGGGGCCAATAGCGATTTCTTTTTTGAACAGCCGCATTGAGGAAGCCATCAATAGTCAGCTTAAAGACATGAAAGTGCAACTGGGCACGGCTGTTCTCGAACTCGATTCACAATCAAATGTTCCGCATATCAGATTTCGAAACTTGATCCTTTCGGATCGTTCGGGTTCCATTATAGCAAGCGCCCCGCGTGCGGGTGTAAGCCTTGACAGCTCCGCAATGTGGAGCGGGAAAATTGCCGCTCGCAGTTTAGAACTTATCGGCCCAAAAATAAGTGCAAAGCGCAATATCGATGGCACTGTAGAACTTGGTGTAGGTGGGCAAGAAGCATCATCCGGAGAAGTGCAAACGAGCCAATCTACTGGAACTGATGCGACCAAAAGCGGCAAGTCTGATCGCGGCGCCATAGCTAATTCTGAAATTACCAATCAGACATCAGGCGCAAAACTGATTGCACTATTGGATGATCACAGTGATGGAAGTTCACTTGCTTCGCTTGAAGACATACGCATTACCTCAGCATCGATCAACGTTTATGACGATGCCAATTCTGCAAATTGGTTTGCGCCAAATGCCGATCTGACATTTAGAAAAATGCCATATGGTTTCGTCATTCTTGCGAAAGCCGATGTTAACACTGCTAAAGACCCCTGGCATACCGAGTTTTCAGCTACTTATCGCCACGAGCAGAAAAATTTTTCAATCAGCGCAACCGTCGATAATGTTGTTCCTGCAGATGTCGCAGACAAAGTATTTGCGCTTTCACAATTTGCTCAAGTGCGCATTCCACTTGCAGGGCACATTGAACTTGAGGCGACCGACGGCGGCATTGTGACTGCGGCTTCCGCGGAGTTTACGGCGGGAAAAGGCCGATTGAGCTTGCCGGACTTTGTAGCTCAGCCCATCGATATTGATAATGGCACGCTGAACGTTAAATATCGGCCTGATCAATCAAGTTTTGATATTGTCGATTCATCACTTGTGGTGGGCGGAACCCGCGCTGACATTTCGGGAAATATTGCGCCCGTACGAACCGCTGACGGGAAACTTACCGCCGTTAAAATCCAGCTAAAAGCCCACAATGTGAGTTTGGATGCGACGGGAACAAAGACTGATCCAATTGTCGTTGATCGTGTGGAATTTATCGGACAAGCAGGTGTGACTGATGCAAGTCTCGAAATTGAAGACTTTGTTGTGATGTCTGGAAATACCGGGGTTCGAATGCGCGGCTCTATAAGCAGTGGCGAACAGTCACCTGCCATTCATTTGGCAGGGCGGGTTCGCGATATCTCAGCGGAATTTTTAAAAACAATTTGGCCGCCAATCATCGCGCCAAATTCGAGAAAATGGATTGCTGAAAATGTTATCGAGGGGCGTGTGTCGGAAGGGACTTTTCAAGTTAACTTAAACGCAAACGCATTGGCAAAAGCAAAACTGGAAAAAAGATTGCCCGATAATTCCGTTGATTTTTCGTTCAAGATTCAAGATGTGAGCACGCGGTATCTCAAAAAAATGCCAATACTCACAAAGGGCGAAGGCGAAGGCGGCCAACACGACAATAACTTTGAACTTAACATTAAGGCTGGCCAAACGAGTTTAGACTCTGGTCAGACCGTGAAGCTAAATAGCGGCAGCTTTATCGCCAAAGACGTTATGTTGGATGAAGTGCCTGGTATATTCGCATTTGATCTATCTGCTTCTATTGACGCGATGTTGGCATTTGCCAGCCAACCTGACCTGAACGTGATTAAAACTAAGATCAATGAATTTGGAAATTTACAAGGCAACGCACAAGCCACAATAGGTCTGAAACTTCCCCTAATTGATGATGTTCCCAAGGATCGAATTGACTTTAGTACAGATGTGAAATTGTCTGATGTGTCATTGCCAAACATTGTTCCCGGCATTGACCTAACGGACGGCCAATTTAATGTCGATATTTTCCCAGATTCGATTGCAATTTCTGGCCCCGCCAAGGTCAACGGATTACCAGCCAAAATCCAATGGCAAAAGCCACGCATTGGTGGGCAATCAAAAGCCATCGTGAGTGCCATACTTGATGAAAAAACCCGTGAAAAAATCGGACTGAAAGTTTCAGACTATATTTCCGGCCCGCTGCCAGTTCATGCAACAATTGATAAAAATGAGGCGGGCGATGCGGAAGTTTCCATTGATGCAGACCTATCGCAAATTAAAATGAAACTCGCAGCAATCAGTTGGAAGCGCGATGCGGTTCCGGGAACAAAAGCCTCTTTCATCGTGCGCACGACGGCAGAAGGCAGAAGCATCGATAATTTTGTGCTGGACGGCGAAGGCCTGCATTTGCGCGGAAGTGTCAAAACATCTTTGAAAGGGAAGTTGCAATCTGTTGTGATGGACCAAATAAAGCTGGACGAAGACAATGTTTTTACGGCCAAGATCGTTCCGGGTGAAGGCACGGTTGATCTTACACTGTCGGGCAAAAATTTTGATGCAAGGCCATATATTAAAACGTTGGTTGCTCCGGCCGCTCCTGTTCAAGGGAAAACTGCTCCTTCAACGGCTGAAGGCCAAGATTTCACAATGCATGCACATTTCGACCGCGTGACCGCCAATCGTGGCGAGATCATCAGCAATGTTGACGCTGTGTTGCGTGCCAGAGCAAGCAAGATTGCCGAAGCAGATATTACAGGAACATTTTTGAGCGGACAGCCGCTCAATGTGACTGTTGTTCCTTTGGCGACGGGTCGGGAATTTCGCGTCAGCACAAATGATGGTGGATCGGTGTTGCGGGCGGCGAATTTCTATTCAAAAATTGCCGGAGGACAACTGCGTTTTTATGCGCTGCTTGGAAACGAAGAGGGGTCACCCGTTCATAATGGCAGGTTGGATATTGTGAACTTTGATGTGCGGAATGAAGCCGCTCTGGCGGAACTTGACCAGCGCGGCAAACCTAAGAAATCTGGCCCGCGCAAAGAGGGAATTAACTTCGAAAGGCTGCATCTGCCATTTACAACTGATGAAAAATTCATCCGTTTGGGTGATGTGGTGCTGAAGGGAAGTGACATCTGTGCAACGGCCGATGGTGTGATTCGCAAATCCGATAATACAATCGATGTGACAGGCACGGTTATTCCCGCATGCGGGCTTTCCGGCGTGTTCAATAATGTGCCTTTGTTGGGCGATATTTTGAGCGGTGGCAACAGTAATGAAGGACTGTTTGGCGTAACCTATTTGGTTGGTGGCACATTTACAAAACCCGAATTCAAAGTGAACCCGATTTCTGCTATTGCGCCAGGAATTTTTCGTCGGTTCTTCGACTTCTCGCCAAAGCGGGCACCTGCCCAAGGAACCAATTGATCAGGCTATCTTGATCAATACGTGTTTCTTTTTACCCATCGAAAGCTTAATTGCGCCGTCTGAGTTCAGGTCAGTTTTTGAAATTGTCAATTTTTCGTCGCGAACCGCAATATCATTTACCTTGATTGCCCCGCCTTGGATTGAACGCTTAGCTTCACCGTTCGATGTGGCTAGTCCTGCATGAACCAAAGCGGGCAAAATTCCAACAGGTTGAGAAAGATCAATTATTACCGTCGGAAGACCAGTGGCACTCATTCCTTCTTCAAAGGTTTTGCGGGCGGTTTCCGCTGCATCGTGAGCTGCTGCTTCGCCATGTAACATAGCTGTTGCCGCATTGGCCAAAATCTTTTTTGCTTCATTGATCTCGGCTCCACCTAAAGCCTCAAGTTTGGCAATTTCAGACAATGGTAAAATCGTAAATAGTTTGAGGAAACGGCCAACATCTGCGTCTTCCGTATTGCGCCAGAACTGCCAATATTCATATGGGCTGCGCATATCTGCATTCAGCCACACCGCGCCCGAAGCCGTTTTACCCATCTTTGCGCCAGAGGAAAGGGTGATCAGCGGCGAGGTTAAAGCATAAAGTTGGTGCGTGCCCATGCGGCGGCCAAGGTCGATGCCGTTAACAATATTGCCCCATTGATCAGAGCCACCCATTTGCAAATTGCAGCCGTAGCGGCGGGCCAGTTCCACAAAGTCATAGGCCTGCAAAACCATATAGTTGAATTCGATGAACGACAGTTCGTGTTCGCGCTCCAAGCGCATCTTCACACTATCCATGGCAAGCATGCGGTTAACACTGAAATGCTTTCCCACATCGCGCAACATTTCAATATAGTTGAGCGTGGTCAGCCATTCGGCGTTATCGGACATGAATGCATCGGTGCTGGCATTGCCAAATTTTAGAAATTTATCAAACACAGTCTGAATGCCGCGCTTGTTTGCTTCAATATCATCAAGCGTTAAAATCTTTCGGCTTTCATCACGCCCCGATGGATCGCCAACGCGCGTTGTGCCGCCACCCATAAGGACGATTGGCTTATTGCCAGTCTTTTGCAGCCAGTGCAGCAACATGATCTGCACAAGCGATCCCACATGCAATGAAGAAGCGGTGCAATCAAACCCAATATAGGCCACGGCATTATTGGCCGCTGCCAAGGCATCAAGCCCGCCAAAATCGGAACATTGGTGGATATACCCGCGCTCTGTTAAAGTATTAAGAAATTCTGATTTATAATGGGTCATGATGGCCGCCTCTTAACACAAGTGTGATTCATGTCAAAAATCTTCACAAGTATTGGATTGATGTCGGGCACGTCTCTGGATGGCATTGATGTTGCGTTGATTAAGACAGATGGCGAAAACATAGTCGAACGCGGGCCATCGGCAACTTATCCATATGATCAAGAGCAGCAAGATATATTGCGCCAGGCGCTTGTAGACGCAAACGAGATTACTGTGCGCACCCAGAGGCCTGCCAATCTGAACGAGGTTGAGGCGCTTTCGACCAAATTGCATGTTGATGCAGTTCTACGCTTTCTTTATGAAAATGAGTTAAACCATTCAAATGTAGATATAATCGGCTTTCACGGACAGACTGTAATTCATAAACCTGATAAGCGCTTAACTGTTCAATTGGGCGATGGACAAGCGCTCTCCAATGCTACAAAAATTCCAATCATTTACGATATGCGTGCCGCCGATGTAGCGGCAGGAGGACAGGGCGCACCTCTCGTTCCAGTTTACCATCGTGCGCTGGCCAAGGTTACACCTGTTGCTTTCGTCAACATCGGCGGCGTTGGCAACGTGACCCATGTGAGTGCAGATGGGTTTCTCAACGCATTTGATACGGGGCCGGGCAATGCCCTAATAAATGATTGGATGAAGA
Organism: Hyphomicrobiales bacterium; assembly: GCA_025359045.1. Classification (GTDB taxonomy): domain Bacteria; phylum Pseudomonadota; class Alphaproteobacteria; order Rhizobiales; family Aestuariivirgaceae; genus Aestuariivirga. The sequence goes on from JANYHN010000037.1 coordinate 24,553, forward strand.
AACATACCGGTATTGATTTTGATGATTCCGGAAAAACCGCCGCAAGCGGTAAGATTTCCGTACCCCATCTAAAGATGGCTCTTGCTAGCAACTATTTCATCAAACGACCGCCAAAGTCTCTCGACCGCAACAGCTTCGTTGATCTTGATTTCAACGGACTGAATTTGGAAGATGGTGCAGCAACACTCACCGCATTTACCGCTCATTCGATTTCACGCTCTGCAAAATGGTTTCATGAACCACCAAATCTTTGGATTATTTGTGGAGGCGGACGCCACAATGCGACACTGATGCAAATGCTTCGTGAGATTTTGCCAAATGTGCAAAGTGCTGAAGACCAAGGAATGAATGGTGATAGCATTGAAGCTGAAGCTTGGGGATATCTTGCGGTGAGATCATTGCGTGGTTTACCAATAACATTCCCAGGCACAACAGGCGTGGGACACGAAATGACAGGTGGTGTTTTAGCTAAGCCTACTTAGACAAATTTCATTGCCATAGCCGCCGCACCAATCAAACCCGAATTATCGCCAAGCTCTGCTGGCACAACCTGAATTTCACGAAATGCTGGCATGGCATTGCGGTCAATCTGATCGCGAATGCTGGGCATCATTAAATCCAGAGCTGACGATAAACCCCCGCCAACGATCAGAATTTCGGGGCTATAAAGATGCAGCAAACTGGCAAATCCATAGCCTAACCATTCGGCTTCTTTTGCAACCAATAATTTTGCTTTTTCGTTTCCTTCGCGCGCTAACTGCACAGCTTGTTTGCCATCAGAGAAACCTAGATTCTGTGCAGCAATAGAAAAATTTGTGGCCGAAGCAATTGCTTCAAAACATCCACGACCACCGCAGCCGCAAATAGGACCAGTGGGATCAATCATCATATGGCCAACATGAGCGGCCATTCCGCGTCGCCCGTGCATAAGATGGCCGTCAACAACAACACCCCCGCCAATCCCGGTACTGACTGTGACGTAAACAATATTATTCAACCCGCGTCCCGCGCCGAATTTCCATTCGCCATTAGCAGCGGCAACGCCATCATTTTCGAGCACTACAGGAAGTGACAATTGTTTCGACAAAGTATCGCGCAAAGGAAAATTGAGCCACCCGGGCAATGTTGGCAAATCAGAAGTTCGACCATTATCTAGATCAAGCGGGCCGGGGGAAGAAACACCTGCGGCGCTTATACGCTCTTTAAAACCTTCGGCGATTTCACTAGCCATTTGCGCCATTTGGCCAATAACCGCATGCGGCCCACCTGCTACGTCTGTTGCCACCGCTGTTCGGTGCAGCAGTTGGCCTTGCCTGTCTATCACAGCTAAACGCAACTGCGTGCCGCCCAAATCAATCCCAAGGGTTAAGTCTTTTGTCATTTTTGCGCATGCACCCATGTGAAGCGCTCGGCCAAATCAGCAGCCCCAAAGGCCAGTGATCCCATCACAATTGTTTCAGCACCTGCCGCTCGCAACACCGGAACTGTGTTTTCACGAATTCCACCATCCGCCGCAACGATAACCCGACGACCCGCACTGGCCACCAAAGACCGCGCCGCGCGAAGCCGAGCAGGGGCTTCACCATCAAGGCCTACACCTTTAACTCCCATCCGCGTGCCCAGCAATGTGAACATATCAATATACGGCACAAATTGAGCAGCGTCGGTTACTGGTGTGTGAAGCTGCAACACGATACCAGTTTTGAGGCCGGCTGATTTGACAGATGCAAGAGCTTCCAATGCATTGGCATTTTCGGCATGTACACTTATGAGATCAGCACCCGCGTCTGCAAATTGCGTAACTTGATCCATCAAAATTCGATCCGCCACCATCAGATGCACGTGAATGGGCTTGGACGTTACCTTGCGAACACTTGCCAACAAATCGGGAAAGAACAACATCGCGGGCGAAAAATGCCCATCTGAAACATCGACATGAAAAATATCAGTGAAAGGTTCAATGCGCTTTGTGTCATCAACCAACCGCCCAAGATCAGCCGACCAGAGTGAAATCTCGGCCATCAGTCGGTCTTTAGGTAAAGTGTCTAACCAATCAGCAGCGGGGCGGTGGAGCGTGTTCAAGATAAAACCTCTTTAAAAAATTTACTATAGCTCGAGAATTCTTTTGAGAAAAATCGCAACTGCTGGCGCTTCTGCCTCAGTTAATCCATGCGTGACGAGAGAGCCGTTAAAGCCCGATTGTTTCAAACAACCAATAAAGTGTGAAAAATCAACGACGCCTCTTCCCGCTGCAACAAACTCACCCATCGGATTACGATCCTTTGCATGGGCCATAGTGATATGATCACCGAGAAGGTCGACTGCGCCAGCTATGATTTCGCGGCAGATTCTTTTGGTTTCGATTTCGAACAAGTTCGCCGGATCAAAGACGATTTTCAGCCGTGGCGACTTCATTTCATCAATCAACTGTTTTGCGTGTTGTGCCGATGAAACTATATTCGCAAGCTCAGGTTCAATCCCCAAATCAACGCCATGCGCTTCTGCGAGTTGCAAAGCCTTGGCCATTTCTATGGCCATATCACGCCAAGCTTCTTGCGTGCTGTTATCTTTGTGATAGCACCATTGATCAATCGGATCGCGCGAGCCTGTGCAAAGCGTGACCAAGCTTGTTCCAATTGCTTTGGCATTTGAAATGATAACATCAAGACGGCGCAAGCCATCGGCGCGAATTGCTGGATCGGGGTGCGCCATATTGTATGTGCCCGAAATCGCGGCAATGGAAATACCAGTTGATTTTGCGGCTGCGTCGATTTCGGAAATTGTAATGGAGGAAATTTCTTCAGGCATGGCAGGTAACCCAACGCAGGCCATGTTGAACTGTGCTGCTTCATATCCCGCAGCGCGTACAGCGCTCAGTACAGGCAATGCACCCTGCGTTGCAAACGTCTTGGCGAAAATGCCAAGCTGCATCAGACCAAGCCGCTCACATCAGCAAGGCGGATTGATTTTCCCGTCTGCACAGATTGTACGACAGCTGCCATGCCTCGAACCGAAGCAATGCCGTCATGAATATCCGCGCCACGCATTGGAGCACCATCTAAAATCACATCCGCAAAGCCTTCGAGTTGGCGACGATAAAAATGGCCGTCAGCACCAAGCGGCCTGCGATAGGTCGCATCTTTCTCGTGAAAAATTTCAACGTCAGATGATTTGTAGTACCACGGATTGTAAGTTTTCGCGGCCACACTGCCATGTTCGCCATAGAGCGTCAGCCCTTCGCTCCAGTCCGCGCGGATTGCAACAGTCAGGTCTAAATGGCCCATACAGCCATTCGCAAAATCTATATCTATGAACCAACTATATGCGCCAAATTTTTCATTGAGCTTCGCATTGACCTCGGTTATTTCACCGCAATAATATCGAGCTAAATCAAGAAGATGGCAACCATGGGCCAGCATGTAATAGCGCTTCAAATCAGCCTTTGGATTTATCGTGGGTTTACGAGTCGAGGCACTGAGAATGGGAAGCGGTTGAACTGCGTCTGTCATCGGATAGCGATGCGTTGAATCACAATACCAAGCTTTGAAAGCTAGCTGCTGGCCCATTTCACCTTGCGCAAATGCGCGACCCGCTTCCAAGCCTGCATCAAAGCGCAACATATGACCAATCTGCAATACCTTTCCAGACCTATTAACCGCATCGGCAAGTCCTTCGACTTCTTCAACGCCAACGCCAATTGGTTTTTCGCAAAGCACATGTTTGCCCGCATTCAGTGCCATGATGGAGGCCGGAACATGAAATGCATCGGAAGTCGCAATGATCACCGCATCAAGAGCAGGATCGTCCAACATCTTCTGATAATCATGATAACGTTTTTGTGGTAAATACGTATTGCCCATGCGTTCGACTAAATCTTCGGCCACATCGCAAATGGCATAAAGATCGGCATTGCGGGCTTTTACAGCTGATTCAAAATGCGCAAATTGTGCAATAGGCCCACAACCAAGGATACCAACGTTGAGACGGCGTTCTTGTTTTTTGAGGGCCACGGGCTTGCCTTATCGTTCCATCGTCAAACGCCGATCCACATAATCTGCGCAAATCTTTGTGAGTTCATCAATCTTGCCTTCAAAGAAATGGTTCGCATCTGGCATTACTTTATGTTCGATTGTGATGCCTTTCTGCGTCTTCAACTTTGACACAAGCGTGTGCACAGCCTCAGGAGCTGTCACCGTATCCTTGGCACCATTTACAAATAGGCCCGATGCTGGGCAGGGGGCAAGGAAAGAGAAATCATAATGTTTGGCCAAAGGCGCAATTGAAATGAAACCGGAAATTTCCGGGCGGCGCATCAATAACTGCATGGAAATCCACGCGCCAAATGAAATGCCAGCAATCCAGCAGATTTTCGATTCGCGGTTTAATGCTTGCATCCAATCAAGTGCCGATGCAGCGTCAGCCAATTCACCTGCGCCATTGTCAAATAATCCTTGGCTGCGGCCAACACCGCGGAAATTAAAACGTAGAACCGAAAATCCGCGCGATTGATATAGCTGGTAAAGTGAATGAACAATCGGGTTGTTCATTGTGCCACCAAATGTGGGGTGCGGATGCAGGATAAGGGCAATTGGGGCGGCTGCGGACTTTCCTTGATGATACCGCGCTTCAATGCGCCCGGCTGGTCCGTTAAAAATCACTTCTGGCATAGCATTCCCAATTCTATAGGTTAACGAGCGTCACTGGCACATGGCTGCCATTTGTTGACTCCGCTACTCGGATTTATTATATGAAGTACGAAAGGTTGCCGTTTTCGCGGAAACCAATCGCCACCATCGTTCCGACGGGCTTTAGCACGGGGCGGGGGGCAAAAAGCAAGCTTTTCGTGATTGGGATTAGTGGTTAGCTATGAAAATGAGCACCAAAGGGCGTTATGCCGTGATGGCAATGATCGATATTGGCGAAAACGCCAATGGCAGACCTGTGTCTTTGGCTGAGATTGCCGATCGCCAAGACATTAGCCAAGAATATCTCGAACAGCTTTTTGGCAAACTGCGCCGTGCGGGACTGGTGACAAGTGCGCGTGGGCCCGGCGGTGGCTATGTGTTGGCGCGTGATGCCTCTGAAATCAACATGAGCGATGTTATTCTGGCTGTTGATGAAGACATTCGGATCACCCGTTGCGACGGCTCGGCAGTGGATGGCTGTGTGAAAGGCGAGCGCTGCTGCGCCCATGACCTTTGGTCTTCTATGGGTCGTCAAATGATGGGTTTTTTGGATTCAATTTCGCTTGATGATGTTGTGTCAAAACGAAACCTCGCTTTGGCCGCTTCAATCAAACAAACCAAAGACCGTCATGTAAGGCCGCTTGCGTGAGATCCTACCTCGATCATAACGCCACCAGCCCGCTTCGCCCTTCGGTGAAGGTGGCGATGATTGCGGCGATGGACGTGGATGGCAATGCATCGTCTGTGCATGGCGAAGGCAGGGCGGCGCGGAAGCTGTTAAGCGACGCACGCGAAAAACTGGGATTTTGGTTTGGGTGTCTGCCGCAAATGATGACATTTACGAGTGGCGGCACTGAAGCCAACAATATGGCCCTGCGTGGTCTTGCGGGTAATCGTATTTTGGTTTCAGCAATTGAACATCATTCTGTTTTAGCTGCGGCCAAAGCTAGCGGAAAATCGGTTGAGATTATTCCGGTTGATGGTGTTGGCAGGGTTATGATCGAAGCACTCGAAAAGATGGTGCGTCCAGATACGCTTGTGTCGGTTATGGTTGCCAATAATGAAACAGGCGTTGTGCAGCCGATGGAACAGGTGATGAAAATAGCCCATGCCGCGGGCGCTTTGGTGCATGTTGATGCTGTGCAAGCCGTGGGCAAGCGCCAAGTGAATTTTGGATTGTTGGGCGCAGATTTGATGACAGTGGCCGCACATAAAGTGGGTGGACCGACGGGCATAGGCGCCTTGATCATTCGTGATGGTTTGGTTGTTGAACCATTGCTGCATGGTGGCGGCCAAGAATTGCGCCGCCGGGCAGGCACAGAGAATTTGATTAACATTGCGGGTTTTGCTGCACTGGCAGATGAGCCACAGCTTGATACTTATGATCTAAACGACAAGATTGAAGCCGCACTTGAAGGGGAAACAATTTTTAGTGACGGCGTGGAACGGCTTTGTAACACAACGAACTTTGCAATGCGCGGTATGAATGCCGAAACCCTGCTGATGAATTTTGATCTTGAAGGTATTGCGCTGTCGTCTGGTTCGGCCTGTTCTTCTGGCAAGGTGGCTGCGTCACATGTGCTCAGCGCAATGGGCGTTTCGCCTGAACTATCAAAGTCTGCCATCCGTATTAGTTTAGGTTGGAACACGACAGACGATAACATCAACCATTTCATTTCCGCATGGCGCAAGATTTCCAAGCGTCATCAATCGAAAGCAGCTTAAGCACTATGGCCGACCAAGATACTATTGAACTCGTTAAAACGATTGAAGTCGATAAATATAAATACGGCTTTGAAACCGATATCGAGTCTGACTATGCGCCCAAGGGTTTGAACGAAGACATCGTGCGCTTTATCTCGGATAAAAAGGGCGAGCCACAATGGATGTTGGATTGGCGACTAGAGGCTTACCGTTCTTGGTTGCACATGGAAAACCCCACTTGGGCTAAAGTGTCTTTCCCCAAAATTGATTATCAAGATTTGTATTATTACGCTGCCCCTAAATCTATGGCTGCCCCAAAAAGCTTGGACGAGATTGATCCGAAGCTTTTGGAAACTTATGCCAAGCTTGGCATCCCGCTGAAGGAACAGGAAATTCTTGCGGGTGTTCGCAAGCAAGGCGAGAAGTCGATGCTGGATGACGATGGCAATGAAGTGATCACAGGTCGCGTGGCGATTGATGCGGTGTTTGATAGCGTGTCCGTCGTCACGACGTTCAAAGATGAACTCAAAAAAGCCGATGTAATTTTCTGCTCAATCTCCGAAGCGCTACGTGAACACCCAGATTTGGTGAAGCAATATTTGGGCTCTGTGGTTCCGCAAGGTGATAATTTCTATGCGGGCCTTAACAGCGCCGTGTTCTCCGATGGCTCATTCGTTTATGTGCCGCCTGGCGTGCGTTGCCCGATGGAGCTTTCTACTTATTTCCGCATGAACGCCAAAAACACGGGTCAATTTGAGCGCACACTGATCATCGCTGATAAAGGCGCATACGTATCCTATCTTGAAGGCTGCACCGCACCAACCCGCGAAGAAAGTCAGCTTCACGCCGCTGTGGTTGAGTTGATTGCGCATGAAGATGCTGAGATAAAATATTCTACGGTACAAAATTGGTATCCCGGTGATGCCGAAGGCAAGGGCGGCGTCTATAATTTTGTGACCAAGCGTGGCGATTGCCGCGGTGCACGCTCCAAGATTTCATGGACGCAAGTGGAAACCGGTTCGGCGATTACTTGGAAATATCCAAGTGTAATTCTGCGGGGCGATTCATCGCGCGGCGAATTTTACTCGATCGCCATTTCCAACGGCAAGCAACAAGTTGATAGCGGCACCAAGATGATCCATCTGGGCAAAAACTCATCCAGCCGCATTGTGTCTAAAGGTATCGCTGCTGGCCGATCCGACAACACCTACCGTGGACTCGTAAGTGCCCATCGCAAAGCCACATACGCGCGGAATTTTACGCAATGCGACTCGCTGTTGATCGGCGATCAATGTGGTGCACACACCGTGCCCTATATCGAGTCAAAGACCTCGACAGCGCAATTTGAACACGAAGCCACAACCAGCAAAATCAGCGATGATCAAATGTTCTACTGCATGTCACGTGGGCTTTCGCAGGAAGAGGCAGTGGCATTAATCGTCAATGGTTTCGTGCGCGATGTGCTGCAACAATTACCTATGGAATTTATGGCCGAAACGCAAAAGCTGATCGGGATATCACTAGAAGGATCAGTCGGTTAAAATGCTCGAAATACAAAACCTCCACGTCAAACTCGAAGACGAACCGCGCGAAATTTTGAAAGGGCTTTCACTCACTGTGAAGCCAGGCGAGGTGCATGCTATTATGGGGCCGAATGGCTCTGGCAAGTCCACGCTGTCTTATGTGCTTTCTGGCCGTGCCGGTTATGAGGTAACTGATGGTTCTGTGAGTTTCAAAGGCGAAAATCTGTTGGAGATGGATCCCAACATGCGCGCAGCGAAGGGCGTGTTTCTCGCCTTCCAATACCCAATCGAAATCCCCGGCGTGGCCACCATGCAGTTCCTTAAAGTGGCACTGAATGCGCAACGCAAGGCACGCGGCGAAAAGGAATTATCAATTCCCGATTTTATGCGCTTCGTGAAAGAGCGAGCCGCCAAGTTGAACATTTCGCAAGAAATGTTGAAGCGCCCCGTAAATGTCGGCTTCTCAGGTGGTGAAAAGAAACGCGCCGAGATTTTGCAAATGGCGGTGCTTGAACCTTCACTTTGCATTTTGGATGAAACCGATTCAGGCTTGGACATCGATGCATTGAAAGTGGTGGCTGATGGTGTGAACGCGCTGCGTTCGCCAGACCGCGCGATGATTGTGATCACTCACTATCAGCGTTTGCTTGACTACATCGTGCCAGATTTTGTGCATGTTTTATCGGCTGGCAAGATTGTAAAATCGGGCGGCAAAGAATTAGCGCATGAGTTGGAAGCCAATGGCTATGCCGAGTTTGTGGAGAAGGTGGCGTGAATATAGCGCTCATCAAAACGCCGGCGGAGGAAGCATTCGGCATTTCATTGCCGCACCGCCGCATGGAAGAATGGCGTTGGACAGATTTACGTGCTCGCATTGATCGACCATATCCTGCACACCAAAATACGGTTGTGGCAAAAATTGATGTGGATCGCCTTATTGCCTCATCACCTTTTGCTAAAATCAAAACCCACCGCATTGTATTTGTAAACGGCAGCTGGGACCAAGCGCATTCGAACTTCACAGGTCTAACCTTCGAAATGGGCGTGCCCACCTCGTCGGCGATAGATGATCCTTTGATTCATTTAAACGGTGCTATTGAGCCAGCGGGCCTGACGCTGCGCTTTGAGTCAAACATGGATGTGCTTGTTGAAATCATGCACATCACAACCAAAGGGGCGGCGCGCTCAATGGCTTTGCGAAATTGCATTGAAGTGGCCGACGGCGCTTCGGCCACAATCATCGAAACCTATCTGGGCGAGGGTGATTATGTTTTGAGCTCCGTTATGGAATTTGAAATTGGCTTGGGCGCAAGGTTAGACCGCGTGAAGGTGGAGCACGAGTCTGCTTCGGCGACACATCTTTCGCACGTGGTCACATCACTGGCCAAGGATGCCAAGCTCAATGAGTTCACGCTTACATCTGGCGGAGCACTGAACCGCCAGAATGGCACCTACACATTTGTGGGCGAAAATGCCGATGCGAAAATTGCAGGCGCATATTTGCTCAACAACAAACAACATGCTGATACAAGGTTGGTTGTTGACCACGCCGTGCCTCATTGCACGAGCCGAGAAACGTTTAAATGCGTGATGGATGATCATGCGCGGGGGATTTTTCAAGGCAAAGTAATAGTGCGCAAACACGCTCAGAAAACTGATGGCAAACAATCAAGTCACGCTTTGCTGCTGTCCGAGTTTGCAGAATTCGACGCCAAGCCTGAACTTGAAATCTATGCTGATGATGTGGTTTGTGGACATGGCGCTACGGCGGGTGACATTAATCTGGATCATCTGTTTTATTTGCGCTCACGTGGCATTCCAGAAGCGGAAGCAAAATCACTACTGATCGCCGCATTTGTGGGCGAGGCGTTTGATAACGTTGTGCATGACGGCCTTCGCGACGCGTTGGTGAATTATGCAGCCAATTGGTTACAGGTGCGCAAGAATGTTTGACGTCAACAAAATTCGCGCTGACTTCCCCATCCTCTCCCGCGAGGTTTATGGCAAGCCTTTGGTTTATCTTGATAACGCTTCATCAGCGCAAAAGCCGAAGGCTGTGATTGATTCGATGATGAAATCAATGACCGAGGAATATGCCAATGTGCATCGGGGGCTGCATTATCTTTCCAATGCCGCCACGCAGAGTTTTGAAGATGCGCGTGAATCGGTGGGTCGTTTTCTGAACGCACCATCAAAAGACCAAATTATTTTCACGCGTAACGCCACTGATGCAATCAATCTTGTGGCTCAAAGCTTCGGTGGCATTGTGATCGGGCAGGGTGATGAGATTATTCTTTCAATCCTCGAACATCACTCCAACATTGTGCCGTGGCATTTTCACCGCGAGCGCAATGGGGCCGTGATCAAATGGGCACCGATTGATGATGAAGGTAACTTTCTTTTAGAGGAGTTCTCAAAACTCATCAGCCCACGAACCAAGATGATAGCTATAACCATGATGAGCAACGCACTGGGCACTGTTGTCCCCGTGGCTGAAATTATCAAAATAGCGCATGCGCATGGCATCCCCGTTCTGGTCGATGCCAGCCAGCAGGCTGTGCATGGTCATCTGGATGTGCAGGAGCTTGATGCTGATTTCCTCGTGTTTACCGGCCACAAAACCTACGGCCCCACGGGCATTGGTGTTCTTTATGCCAAGATGGAGCACCTCAAAAAAATGCCGCCTTACCAGGGTGGTGGCGAGATGATCAATGAAGTGACGATGGAAAACGTCACTTACAATAATCCCCCGCATCGCTTTGAAGCGGGAACACCTGCCATCGTTGAGGCCATCGGGCTTGGCGTGGCTCTGGATTATATGACAGCTATCGGCATCGACAAAATTGCCGCCCATGAAAATTCTCTGCATGATTACGCCATGCAGAGATTGAAAGAAATCAATAGCTTACGTATCTTTGGTCAAGCAAAGCATAAAGGCCCAATCATTTCATTTACAATGAATGGTGCCCACGCCCATGATGTGGCAACTGTGATTGATAGGCAGGGCGTGGCCGTGAGAGCTGGCACCCATTGCACCCAGCCGTTGCTGCAACGCTTCGGTGTGACCGCCACGTGCCGCGCTTCATTTGCGATGTACAATACCGTTGAAGAGGTTGATAAATTGGCAGAAGCACTTATCTCTGCTCAGAGGATATTTTTATGAGTGACGTTGAAACCACCAATGCCCCAGATATGTCTGCCATTCCCGCTGATGAACTGGCGCGGATGACGGATGATATCGTGCTGGCATTGAAGACCGTTTACGACCCAGAAATTCCGGTTGATATTTATGAGCTGGGCCTGATCTATAAAGTTGATATTGATGATGATCGCAATGTGGCCATCGACATGACTTTAACTGCCCCTGGCTGCCCGGTTGCTGGCGACATGCCGGGCTGGGTGGAAAATGCAGTTTCAACTGTGGCCGGCGTGGCCAGCACAAAGGCGCGCATTACCTTCGACCCGCCATGGGATCACAGCCGCATGTCAGAAGAGGCCCGCATGGCCATGAATATGTGGTAGACACTTAGAGAATAGGATTCGAACATGGCCAGTACATCCACAAGACCTCGCCCACAAGTTATGAAAGTGACAGATGCTGCTGCTATGCGCATTGCTCAGTTAATGGCGCGTGGTGAAGGTGTGGGGCTTCGCGTCGGCGTTAAAAATGGCGGCTGCGCAGGAATGGAATACACCATGGAATGGGCGGCAGAGCAGGGCAAGTTTGATGAAGTGGTCGAAGATAAGGGTGCGAGAATTTTGATCGACCCCAAAGCTATTATGTTCCTCATCGGCACGGAAATGGACTATCAACAAACAACGTTAAAATCAGGATTTGTGTTCAACAATCCCAATCAAATATCGGCCTGTGGCTGTGGCGAGAGTGTCGAAATCAAGCCTGCCGCTGAGTTCACGTGAGCCCCAAGGCGGAGTTTGAAAACTTCGTTGCGGAACGAATTTCCGCTTTTGGCTCCATTCATCAAAAGCGCATATTCGGCGCGTTGGCCTTTTACCATCAAGGCCTGATGATAGGCATGGCCATCGATGATGCACTCTATTTGAAGGCTGATGACCAAACTAAATCCAGTTTTGAATCTGAAGGACTGCCGCAGTTCACATACAGCCATAAAAGTGGCAAACAGATTGGCATGTCCTATTGGCGAGCGCCGGAACGATGCTTGGATGATCCTGATGAAATGACGATCTGGTGCAAGCTTGCATACCAGGCCGCTTTAAGGGCCAAGAAGTCCGAGAAAATCAAACCAAAACCTAAAGCTTTCTGACAGGTGCGCGCGTTTTTTCGCCTGTGAATATGATGCCAATCATATTATTTTTGCGCCACACAACTTTGGCAGGTTGGATTGTGTTGTCGCTTGGGATCAAAAAACGAAATTCATCTGGTATTGAAAATTGATCGCCGCAAACCAATTTTGCACCCGTGAGAGAAATATCCTTAATGGTGCAATCAACCAACGACCAATTTTTCAAGTTGACGAGTTTCGCACCCTTCAACACGCGCGATCGTCTTGAAATCCGGTTGTTTTCGTCAGCTTCTTTCATCGTTAAGCGCACATCCATTGTGCGTCGTTTAGCACCGAATGATTAGCAGACTCTGAAACTTCTGCTTAACGGCGCGTTAAGAAAGCGGGCATGTTTCCCGTGTGAAAACTGTCATCATCAGGCGCATCGTCGGTCTTCGGGTTGCGCTTTTCGTTCCGTTGCTCAAAACGTGCAGGCCTTTCTCTTTTTGGCGAACGCTCTGCTTCGGTATGTTTGGGTGGTGGCGCGGTTTCTGATTTCGAAACTGACTTCACTCCAACTACTGCTGCGTGCTTATCAGTTTTTCTAGGGCGACGCGAGATTGAAGGCCTTGCTTCATGCAAAGCAGGCACGTCCTCCACAGCACCACCGCTTTCAAACCAAGGAAGCTCTTTGGCAATTAACGTTTCAATGGCCTTCAAATATTTGGTTTCTTCCTTGGTTACCATTGTGAATGCGTGGCCTTCGCGGCCCGCTCGTCCGGTGCGTCCAATACGGTGCACATAATCTTCGGCGTGGATAGGCACGTCAAAATTAAACACATGGCTTACTTCTGGAATATCTAGTCCACGTGCTGCAACATCTGAAGCAATAAGATATGTCACTTCATTGTTTCGAAATGCGTTAAGCATTTTCAGCCGCGCCGATTGATCCATATCACCATGCAAAGCACCGGCGTTGAAACCATGAGTCTTGAGGGATTTTTCAAGAAGAGCGACAGTGGTCTTGCGATTAGCAAAGACGATAGCATTCTTCACATTCGTTTGTGTGCGTAAGAGTTGGCGCAAAGCTTCGCGCTTCATTTTGGCATCATGTGGTGTTTTCACCAGCTGCTGAATGATGGTATCGACGGTTGAGCCTCTGGCCGTCGTTTCAACACGCACGGGATTATGCAAAAACTGTGCAGTGATACGTTGAATTTCTGGTGGCATGGTGGCCGAAAAAAACATGGTCTGACGTGTGAAAGGCAATAGCTTGCAGATGCGCTCAATATCCGGAACAAAGCCCATATCGAGCATGCGGTCGGCTTCGTCGATCACTAGCATCTCGATGCCCGTCATCAACAATCGACCACGCTCAAAGAAATCAAGCAGCCTTCCGGGAGTTGCGATTACGACATCTGCACCTCGATCAATCTTTGCAGCTTGTGGTTCAAACGAAACACCCCCAATCAGCAATGCCACATTAAGTTTGTGGTTCTTGCCAAGTGACTCGAAAGACTCTTGAACCTGCGCTGCAAGTTCGCGTGTTGGTTCCAAAATGAGTGTCCGAGGCATGCGTGCTCGAGCTCGCCCGCTCTCGAGCATCGAAAGCATGGGAAGAACGAAAGCGGCTGTTTTGCCGGAACCCGTTTGCGCCAAGCCAAGAACATCCTTGCGCTGTAGCGCATGTGGAATTGCACCAGCCTGAATGGCAGTGGGAGTAGTGTAACCAGCCGCTGTAATGGCTTCGAGCACTTTTGAGCTTAAGCCCAGATCAGAAAAATTCATTAACTTTGAAAAACCGTTATGGCGATTCGAACATCTGAGGGCACCCGAGGCAATCTCGCCAAGTCCGAGGGCACACCAATTAATCGCGGAATTAGGCCGTTAATCGTAATAAGTCAAATGTTACACACTTTTAGGGTTGAGAAAATCTAACAGCAAGGACTGCACTTGTCGTAATCCAAACCTGCTGATTAACTGCAGGCATTCCGCGAATCGTAGCGGTCAATAGATGGGGGATAATATGAATAAACTTTCTGCCGAATTTTTCGGCACCTTTTGGTTGGTTTTAGGGGGGTGCGGCAGTGCCGTTTTGGCTGCGGCATTTCCAGGCGTTGGTATTGGTCTGATGGGGGTTTCACTGGCATTCGGCCTGACGGTGCTGACGATGGCTTATGCCGTGGGTGGTATTTCAGGCGGGCATTTTAATCCAGCTGTGACCATTGGTTTGGCAACGGCAGGGCGTTTTTCCTGGAGCGAAGTTCCTAAATACATCGTTGCCCAAGTGTTGGGCGGCATTGCTGGTGCACTTGTGCTTTATCTTATTGCTTCTGGAAAAGCAGAATTCTCAACAGCGGGCGGTTTTGCTTCCAACGGTTATGGAGAGCATTCACCGGGAGGCTATTCAATGTTGGCCGCTTTGATCTCTGAAGTGGTGATGACGGCATTCTTCTTGATTATCATCTTGGGTGCAACGGGCAAGGGTGTTCCTGCTGGTTTTGCTCCAATTGCAATTGGTTTGGCGTTGACGCTGATCCATTTGATCTCAATCCCCGTGACTAACACTTCGGTCAACCCAGCGCGGTCAACCGCTGTGGCGATCTTCGTGGGCGGATGGGCCATACAGCAGCTTTGGCTGTTCTGGGTTGCACCAATTGTTGGAGGCATTTTGGGCGCGTTGGTGCACAAATCATTGCTCAATAACGAAGCTCAAATCTAACAATAAAAAGGGCGACTCTGAAAAGAGCCGCCCTATTGTTTTGACTTTAAGTTAGGCCAAATCGAAACGATCCGCGTTCATGACCTTCGTCCAAGCTGACACAAAATCTTTCACAAACTTCCTTTGTGAATCATCCTGTGCGTAAACTTCAGCGATGGCGCGCAGCTGAGAGTTTGATCCAAAAATTAAGTCAGCACGAGTAGCGGTGCATTTGACCTTGCCCGACTTACGATCACGACCTTCAAACGTATCCTTAGCGTCTGAAGTTGCTTTCCATTCTGTGGCCATATCAAGCAAATTTTTAAAGAAGTCTGTTGTCAACGAACCAACCTTTTTGGTGAATACACCATGTTGGCTGTCACCAAAATTAGCACCCAGCACACGCAAGCCACCCACCATTACGGTCATCTCAGGTGCAGTCAGAGTGAGCAACTGGGCACGATCAATTAACATTTCTTCTGTTGAACTCGAAAATGCCTTTTTCTGATAATTGCGGAAGCCATCAACCATTGGCTCAAGAACGCCAAAGGATTCAGCATCTGTTTGATCCTGAGTTGCATCAGTGCGACCCGGCGTAAAGGGAACCTTTACATCATGGCCCGCTTTCTTCGCGGCTTTCTCAACAGCTGCAACACCGCCCAACACGATCAAATCGGCGAGCGATATTTTCTTGCCAAATGATTTTTGAATTTTTGTAAGCTTTGTCAAAACTTTTGCAAGCTGCTCAGGTTGGTTAACTTCCCAATCTTTCTGCGGAGCAAGAGCAATACGTGCACCATTTGCGCCACCGCGTTTATCTGAACCACGGAACGTTGAGGCGGATGCCCAAGCCGTTGTAACGAGTTCTGAAACGGATAGACCAGAAGCAAGGATTTTTTCCTTTAGAGCCTTAATATCTTTGTCTTTAATCAATTTGTGATCAGAGGGTGGCACGGGGTCCTGCCAGATCAGAATTTCATTAGGCACTTCTGATCCAAGATAGCGCTCGCGCGGACCCATATCCCTGTGTGTGAGCTTGAACCAAGCACGCGCAAAGGCATCAGCGAATTGATCTGGATTGGCATGAAAGCGCCGCGATATTTTTTCGTAAGCCGGATCCATACGCAAAGCGAGATCAGATGTCAGCATCGAGGGCGATATACGCTTAGTAGGATCATGCGCATCGGGCACTGTTCCAGCACCTGTGCCGTTTTTCGGAGTCCATTGATGTGCACCAGCCGGGCTCTTTGTAAGTTCCCATTCAAAACCAAAAAGGTGGTTGAAATAATCATTGCTCCATTGGGTGGGTTTAGTCGTCCACGTCACTTCAAGTCCACTGGTGATGGCATGACCGCCTTTGCCACTTTCATACGAGCTCAGCCAGCCGAGGCCTTGGTCCTCAATGGCACCACCCTCCGGTTCAACACCAACATGCGTTGCGGGGCCAGCACCATGCGTTTTGCCAAATGTGTGTCCGCCTGCAATGAGGGCCACAGTCTCTTCATCATTCATAGCCATACGGGAAAAAGTTTCACGAATGTCGCGGGCAGAGGCGACTGGGTCTGGATTGCCATTTGGGCCTTCTGGATTGACATAGATCAAACCCATTTGAACTGCAGCAAGCGTATTTTCGAGAACACGATCACCTGAGTAGCGTTTGTCTTCCAGCCACTTGCCTTCAGCACCCCAATAAATATCTTCCGGTGCTTCCCAAATGTCAGGGCGACCGCCACCAAAACCATATGTTTTGAAACCCATGGATTCGAGCGCACAATTACCTGCCAGCACCATCAAATCAGCCCAAGAAATTTTATTGCCATATTTTTGTTTAAGCGGCCAAAGGAGGCGACGGGCCTTATCAAGATTGCCATTATCTGGCCAGCTGTTGAGAGGCGCAAAACGCTGTGTGCCTGAGCCAGCACCACCACGACCATCACCGGTGCGGTAAGTGCCAGCGCTATGCCACGCCAAGCGGATGAAAAAGGGGCCATAATGACCAAAATCGGCAGGCCACCAATCTTGTGAGGTCTTCATCACTTTGTTGAGGTCTTTCTTTAATGCTTTGAGGTCAAGCTTCTTGAATTCGTTCGCATAGTTGAACCCTTCACCCATAGGGTCAGCCAAAGCTGAGTTCTGGTGAAGAATTCTGAGATTGAGTTGTTCTGGCCACCAATCACGGTTTGACCTGAAGCTTACACGTGTGTGGATGACCGGGCATTTGCCCGCACTTGCGTCAGTTTTCGTATCCATATCTATCTCCAATTCGCTGTTGAATTTAGAATATACGAGACAAAAACACGCTGCAACCGCCTAACCGTCACAGGCCTATGCACAGCCAACAAATATCTTAACTTTGACGTGAGCAAAGTATTTTACTTGCACAACGAAGTCGCTAGATTAGTCATCATGAAGACTCTCTCGACCATCCCTTCCATTGAAACGCCAAATTTGATCCTGCGCGAAATCGAAACGCCAGATAGCGCAGACTTGGCATGTTTCATGACGCAGAGCCGCTATCAGCGCCATATTGCTCATAAGCTGAAAGACATGGATGAAGTAAAAGAATTTGTCCGCCGCCAAGTGGCCGTGCAGAATGACAGCCACCGTCGTGTTTATCATTTGGCAGCCGAAGAACGTCTTTCAACTGAAGTTGTCGGCGATGGATTTCTCATAAGCCACCAAGATAATAGCTTGGAAATGGGCTGGGGCCTGCATCCGGCTTTGTGGTCAATGGGGTTTGGCACTGAGATAGGCCGCGGGCTGCTTGGAATTGGCTTCGAAAAACTACGTGCGAAAACGATGTGGTGTAAAATCATGTCGGCTAATGGGGCTTCCAAGAAGTTGGCAAAACGTATCGGTATGGTTCATTCAAAAACTCATGTTGATTATCCCGTAGGGCAGGGGCGTTTCGAGCCGGTTGACATATACACGTTGGCAGCCGATCAGTATTTCGATTTGCCCTATTAAGGTTTATTCCATTGCAGAATTTTGAAGTTACCATCGTGGGCGCGGGCCCCGCAGGCCTCATGGCCGCTGAAGTGCTGGCCACCGGCGGGGCTAAGGTTACAATTATTGACCACATGGCCAAGCCTGCACGCAAGTTTTTGTTGGCGGGTCGGGGCGGATTGAACTTAACGCACTCTGAACCGCTGGAAGCAATGCTCGAACGTTACGGCGAAGCAAAAGATTTTATATCTCCCTCCATCAGGGCCTTTCCGCCAGCTGCGTTAATCGAGTGGGTGAACGGCTTGGGCATAGAAACATTTGTTGGTTCATCGGGTCGCGTGTTTCCAAAACAAATGAAAGCTTCGCCCTTGCTTCGCACCTGGTTGCGCAGGCTCGAATCGCTTGGCGTTGTTTTGAAAGCAAATACGGAATGGCAAGGGTTGGATGGAACTCCGACAATCTTAGCCATGGGCGGCGCAAGTTGGCCACAACTTGGCTCTGACGCAACTTGGGTTCCAACACTTCGGGCAGCCAATATCCGCGTGAATGGTTTTAAGCCTGCCAATAGTCGTTTTCTTGTGAATTGGACAAAACAGTTCCGCGACAAATATGCGGGTACGCCAGTGAAAAATGTAGCGCTGAATTACGCCGGGCAGAAAGTACGCGGAGAGATCATGATTTCCTCTGAAGGTATTGAAGGCGGCGCAATCTATGCACTCTCACGTTTCATGCGCGAAATGCCGGGCGAGGAATTGCAAGTTGATTTGCGTCCCGATCTTTCCGTTGAGCAATTGGCCGAACGTTTGGCCAAGCCGCGCGGCAAACAAAGCCAATCGACCTTTTTACGCAAAGCCGCAGGGCTTCCACCGGTCAGTATTTCGTTAATTCATGAATCCGGCGTGGCTATCACGGCCGAGAATATCAAAACCGTTCCAATTAAAATATTGCGCCCCGCGAGTTTGGCACGTGCCATATCATCTGCTGGTGGGGTGGCACTCAGCGAACTTGATGAAAGCTTCAGATTGAAAGCGATAAAAAACCTATATTGCGTCGGTGAAATGGTCGATTGGGAAGCTCCTACCGGCGGTTATTTGTTGCAAGCTTGCTTTTCATCTGCTGTGGCAGCCGCCAAAGACTGCCTTAATAAGGCCATCTAGTCAGCCGCTGGTTCGCCACATTTACGGTTTTTAGTTCTGCTAAATTCGGCGAAGGAAAAGATAATGAAACGATCTATGCTCGGCTTATTCATTCTTGCTTTAGCGACATATGTTAGTCCGGCACTTGCAACCAAGATCGATTATTGCGCAGCTTATGCGCGCGATTTTGCCGACGCTCAATCGCTGGATAAAACGCTTTGGCAACACAAATACGACATTGCAAATGAGGCATGTTTGGCTGAACCGAAAGCAACTGTTGCGACAATCAAAGCAAAACCAAAATCTAAAAAACCAAAGACAGAACCAGAGATCAAATCGACAGCAGAACCACAAACGACACCCGCTGCATCAACAAACAAACTCAAACTCGAACCAGGATCAGAAAACTGGAACACCTATTGCGCCAACAAATACACGTCTTTCAATGCCAAAACAGGAACTTACACGTCACGTAAGGGCGTGGCGCGAAAATGCATTGTGTATTATCCTTAAACCTTCAAAATCAATTCAGCGGCTTTCCATGCCAACATCATGGTTGGTGCATTTAGATTTCCGCTGATGATTGATGGGAACGCTGAGGCGTCAACCACACGTAAGCCTTCAACGCCGTGCACTCGAAGCTGCGGGTCAACGACTGATTCAGATGCTGAAAGCCCCATGCGACATGTACATGACGGGTGGTAGACTGTTCCACTGCGCAAGCGGATATCCTTTATCAGGTCATCATCAGTTTGAATTGCAATACCAGGGCGCAACTCTTCTGCAATGAATTCAGCAATTTGCGGCTGCTTTGCAATAATACGGATGAACTTAACTGCTTCTAGCATTTCTTGCACATCATGATCCGTTCCGTAAGCATTGGCAACGATGCGTGGCTTGGCCAGCGGATCAGCAGACTTTATCATAATCTCGCCACGGCTTGTGGGACGGCAATTAGAAAGGCCAATTGATGCACCCGGAAATGGATCAGGCGTGAGCAGAGGGCGTTCGCCAGCTTTGGGCAATAAGGTAGAGAATGCCTGAAAATAGAGCTGCATGTTAGGTCGAGTGCGCGTTGGGTTGGTACGAAAAAAACCACCCCCCTGATTGATGCTCATGCTCAACGGCCCGCGCTGCATCAATAAATATTGAATGCCATGTCGAACCTTACCCCACCAAGGCCTCAAGCCATCATTTAGTGTAGGCACTTTCATACGGAAAGTATAGTTGATGCCTAAGTGGTCTTGCAAATGGCGACCAACATTGGCGTTGTTCACAACCACATCTATGCCATGAGATTTTAAAACATCAGCTGGGCCAATACCTGAAAGCTGGAGCAGTTGAGGTGAATTGACTGCACCACCACACAAGATAACTTCACGAGTGGCTTGTGCAATTTCGCTTTTGCCATTGCGAACATACTCAACGCCAATAGCGCGTTTCCCTGCCATCACGACGCGTGTGACATGCGCGTAAGTAATCACATTCAAGTTTTTTCGCTTCATTGCGGGTCGCAAGAAAGCGCGCGCCGCAGAATTTCGCCTTCCATTTTTAACTGAAAGCTGAAGGTGCCCAACGCCTTCCTGCTTTGCACCATTGAAATCTGGATTGTATGGCAAACCTGCCGCTTGCGCCGCTGCTTCGTAATGTTTGCCCAACCAATGTCGATCCTTCAGATTCGCTGAAATGTAAAAAGGTCCACCCGCGCCGCGATACTCATTTGCGCCACCCTCAAAATCTTCGAGCTGCTTGAATGCGGGAAGAACATCATTCCATCCCCATCCCGTATTTCCTGCGGCCTTCCAATCTTCAAAGTCTGAAGCATCTCCACGAATATAGACCATGGCATTAATCGAACTAGAACCACCCAAAACTTTTCCACGCGGCCAATAATCTTTTTGACCAGCTAGGCCAGGGTCTATCTCGGTTTCATAGCCCCAATTAACTTTTGGGTCGTAAAAAGTTTTGCCATATCCCAGAGGCATTTGGATGTAAAAACGTCTGTCGCTTCCACCAGCCTCCAACAGTAAAACTCTGTGTCTGCCGTTGGCTGTTAAGCGCTCGGCCAACACGCAGCCAGCCGCACCAGCTCCGACAATAATGTAATCAAAATTCATGAGGACTTCTCTCTAGCAACAAGGAACGTTTTGACAAGTCGCCAGATGGGTGAAAATTATTTGCCAGTGCTTTCGAAAGTAAGAGAGTTCTGCGATAGTTACCAAACTCATGGGAGATTCCAAAATGAAGATAAAAGATCTCAAAGTATTTATTGTCGGCAACCCACCACCTGGTTGGGGCGGGCGCTATTTCATATTTGTGAAACTCACCACTGATAACGGTATCGTGGGCTATGGCGAATGTTATTGCGCCACGTTCGGACCGAAGGCCATGACAGCTATGATTGAGGACACTTTCGGCCGCTATGTCGAAGGAATGGATCCTTTCCACATCGAAAATTTGTGGCGCAAAGTTTATGGCTCTGGCTTCACGCAGCGCCCCGACGTCTCTTTAATGGGTGTGTTGTCTGGTATCGAAATTGCGTTGTGGGATATCATTGGTAAATCATTGAACAAACCAATCTATGAATTGATCGGAGGCAAGGTTCAAGACAAGTTGCGCTCGTATACGTACATCTATCCCAATCTCGCTAAGGGCCAAGACGACTCGATCTATTGGAACGCAGAACAGTCGGCCGAACGCGCTGTCGATTATGTTAAACAAGGATTCACTGCGTTAAAATTTGATCCTGCTGCGCCATATTCCGCGTTTGATCCGCGCCAGCCTTCACTGGAGTCGATTGAGCTATGCACAAAATTCTGCAGGTTGTTGCGAGAGGCGGTTGGCACAAAAGCTGATTTGCTTTTCGGTACGCACGGCCAATTCACGGCGTCTGGTGCAATTAGATTTGCGAAGAAAATCGAACAATATGATCCATTGTGGTTCGAAGAGCCTACACCGCCTGACAGGCCGGAAGAAATGGCGTTAGTGGCGCGTGGCACGTCAATTCCAATTGCGACAGGCGAACGGTTGACAACGAAATATGAGTTTGGTCGCGTGCTTGAAAATCGCGCAGCCTCCATCCTGCAAATGGCTTTAGGTCGGGTTGGGGGCATTTGGGAGGCCAAGAAGATCGCGGCTATGGCCGAAGTTAATTATGCCCAGATCGCACCTCATCTCTATGCAGGCCCTATCGAAGCGGCGGCAAACATTCAGTATGGCGCATCGCTGCCGAATTTCTTGATCCTTGAAAGCATCGAACAATTTGGTGGCTTTCACGCTAAGCTGTTGAAGAAACCTATCCGCTGGGAGCAGGGCTATGTAATCCCCTCTAACGAGCCGGGACTTGGTGTTGAGCTGAATGAAGAAGTGGCATTGGCCCACCCCTATACGGGCGACAAACTCCACCTTGAAATGACTAACACAGTGGTGCGCTAATGAAATATGGATATGTAGGTTTAGGAAATTTGGGTGGCCATCTTGCGGCCAGCCTGATCCGCAAAGGTTTTGATGTCACCGTCTTTGACTTAGACAAGTCGCTTTCAGATCGACATATTAAAGCCGGTGCAAAATGGGCAGCGACGCCAAGAGAACTTGCCGAGGGGGTTGATCATGTCTTCACGTGTCTGCCTTCGCCAGTCGTTTCGGAAAAGGTTCTCATCCAACTTCTCGAGGGATTAAAACCTGGCGCGACTTGGATTGAAAACTCCACAAACGGTCGCGATGAAATCATTCGCCTGTCCGAAATGGCAAAAGGCAAAAAGATCCGAACACTTGAGGCACCAGTGACTGGGGGCGTGCACTTGGCGGCACGTGGAGAAATCACAGTTTTAGCGGCGGGCGACAAAGACTTGTTCGATCTCCATTACAAAGCGCTTGAATCTATTGGCAACAAAATTTTTCACATGGGGCCTATTGGTTCTGCCGCTGTCATCAAAGTAATCACGAATATGTTAGCATTCATACATCTCGTAGCTGACGCTGAAGCGCTCATGCTCGCTAAACGTGGGGGCCTCGATTTGGCCCAAGCCTGGCAGGCAATCACCGCGAGTTCGGGAACTAGTTTTGTTCATGAAACCGAGGGCCAGCTTATCCTGAATGGCAGTTATGATATTGCTTTTACTATGGATTTGGCCTTGAAAGACCTAGGTTTCGCAATGAATTTTGGCAGAGAATTCGGTGTGCCGCTTGACCTTGCAAGCCTGACAAATCAGACCTTCATGAAGGGTAAGGCTGCTTACGGCGGGGCTGCGCAATCAACCCAGATCGCCAAATTATTGGAAGATAATCTTGGAACAAATTTGCGAGCAGAGGGTTTTCCGGCTAGGCTAGAGTAGTTCATCCTGCGTTCAGGTTCGCTGTCTTATAAATGCCCCAATACCGAGACACATAGATTTGCATTACAGAAAGGAAATTATTATGAATCGTTCAATTAAAGTTTTGATGAGCCTTGGCCTTGCAGCTAGCTTTATGGCAATTGCTGTCGATGAAAGCTTTGCCCGTAGCCGCGCATCGCAATGCCGCGCTTATGCGCGCCGCGAAGCAGCGAATTTTGGTGACAGAAGTGTTGGTGAAGGCGCTTTGGTTGGTGCTGGTTTAGGCGGCCTTTTCGGTGGTGTAACTGGCGGCGGTGCTGGTAGCAACATCATCACAGGCGTTATTGCTGGTGGTGTGGGCGGTGCAGTGGTTGGCGGTATTTCTGGCAACAGCAAAAGAGCCCGCGTTTACCGTGCAGCTTATGCAGATTGCATGGATAACTACTAAGTCAACAAGGCCTGCTTAACGCGGTCTTAATCGATAGAGAATTTAATGGCCTTTCACCTCTGCAGTGAAGGGCCATTATGCATTTTTTGACGGAAGCGTTCAGCTATTTGCTCTTTCCGATTTTTTTTATGGAACAACCGCATTCACAATACTATTGGCCGACTTATTGTGCAGCGGCGATGTGTGCTCTGCTAATCTACTTTGTAATCAAGCGCCGTAGAGTTAGTTTAAAAAAAGCGCTAAACTTGATCTTGCCCGCAAAGCTTTTGTCGCACAATTCTACGAAGCTCGATTTGAAGCTTATGGTCTTGGGCATTTACTATATCATGATCCAAGGACTTTTGGTGGGTGGATTGACGTGGATTAGCGTCGAAACTGTAGGTCACACACTCACAACCTTAATGGGCCAACCGCCTTCCGCGATAGGCCCAAGTTTTGTCGTAACAAGCGCTAGCATGTTATTGGTTTTCCTTGCGGTCGAATTTGGATATTGGTTTTCGCATCTATTGATGCACAAGGTTCCAGCGCTATGGGAATTCCATAAGGTTCATCATTCTGCTGAAGTGCTAACGCCGCTGACCGAATGGCGGCAACATCCTTTAGAGTTGGCACTCTTTCCTGTTTTGGTTGGTTTGGCTGTTTGTTCGGTCCAAGGCCCGATCATCTGGTATTTCGGGGCTTCAAGCCAAATTATCAATCCGGTTTCGGCCAATCTTCTGTCTATGGTCTTTTGGTACACCATTCTGCATTTGCGCCATTCTGAATTGCCATTTTATGCAACGGGCACTCTAGGCAAAATCATTCAAGCACCTGCCCATCATCAAGTGCATCATTCAACCAATCCCGAACATTTCGACAAGAACCTGGGCTATTGCCTATCGATTTGGGATTGGGCTTTTGGAACGCTCTATGTACCAAAAAAGGGCGAGAAGTTTTCATATGGTCTGGGGCACAAAGATAGCGCGCTCGAAACAGTTGTGGGCAGTATGATTGCGCCGATCGGCAGGGCGGGTGTAATTATTTTGCGCAAATTCCGATTTATTAAAACGGACAACGCCTAAAGAAATCTTGTCGGTTCACCTTTCGATTATGTTTTCTCAGAAATTGTGGCTTGACCGCTAACAGATTTGGGGCTCAACTATGAATAAGCTGTAATATGTCAGCAAACATTTTTGTACATTGCCACCTCAGGGTGCTTAGGGAGTTTAACCAATGAAATTTTTGAAATCACTTATTATTGCCAGCCTATTTGGCCTTTCGGCCGTCGCAGCCAATGCAGCAACACTTGATGACGTTAAAACCAAAGGCTTTATACAATGTGGTTCGAATCCCGGTCTTACGGGCTTCGGCGTCCCTGATGACCAGGGCAACTGGACTGGCTTTGACGTGGATTTCTGCCGCGCAATTGCTGCTGCTGTTTTTGGCGATGCGACCAAAGTTAAATTCTCGCCGCTTAATGCCAAGGAGCGTTTCACAGCCCTTCAATCTGGGGCCATTGATGTGCTGTCGCGGAATTCAACCTGGACGATGAGCCGTGATACCACGCTGGGTCTCACCTTTGCGGCTGTCACCTATTATGATGGCCAAGGCTTTATGGTGCCAAACAAGCTTAACGTGAAGTCTGCAAAAGAATTGAATGGCGCGTCGGTCTGTGTGCAAACCGGAACAACGACCGAATTGAACCTTGCCGATTATTTTAAGGCGAACAAGATGGAATACAAAGTCGTCGCTTTCGAAAAGAACGAAGAAGTGTTGAAAGCCTATCAAGAAGGCCGCTGTGATGTGTATTCAACTGATCAGTCCGGCCTTTACGCAGAAGTTCTGAAATTTACTAACCCAGGCGATCACATGGTGTTGCCTGAAATCATTTCGAAAGAGCCATTAGGTCCAGTAGTTCGTCAAGGTGATGCACAATGGTTCAACATCGTGAAGTGGGTTCATGGCGCCATGCTGAATGCCGAAGAACTGGGGGTGACTTCAAAGAATGTCGACGAAATGAAAGCATCGACCAATCCAGAAATTCAGCGTCTGCTGTCTGTTAAGGTGAAGAACCCTGACGGCACCGATGCCGACAATGATTTCGGCAAAGGTTTGGGCCTTGGGCCAGACTGGGCTTATAACATCGTCAAAATGGTTGGCAATTACGGCGAAGTCTTTGACAAGAATCTCGCCCAGCTCAAGATCGCCAGGGGCAAGAACGCCCTTTGGAGTCAAGGTGGCCTGCAATACGCTGCACCGATCCGCTGATGAATTGAAGTAGGGCCCGGTGTCGCAAAGGATCGGGCCCTTCCATTTTAATGACGCAGCAATCCGATGACCAACGCAATTCTTCCGCGCCTGTCCGCGGTGGCGTGGATTTGCTTTACAGCCCGAAACTTCGGGGGATAGTAAGTCAGCTTATTGTTCTCCTGCTTTTGGCAGGGGGCATCTATTGGATCGTCACCAACACCCAAGCCAATCTCGTAAAGCTCAATCAGAACTTTGGATTTGATTTTCTGAATAAGGCCTCGGGCTTTGATCTTTCAACATCGCTCATACAATATAGTTCAGACTCAACATTTTCCCGCGCCCTATTGGCCGGCTTTTATAACACCGCGCTGGTTTCAATTCTCGGCATCATTTTCGCTACTATCATAGGTTTCATTGTCGGCGTAATGCGCCTTTCGAAAAACTTAGTGGTCTCATCAGCCGCGACGATTTACATTGAAATCATCAGAAATATTCCCCTGCTACTACAGATTTTCATCTGGTATGCGCTGGTGTTGAAACCGCTGCCCGGGACAAAGCAGGCCATTAACTTTTTTGACACGGTTTTCATCAGCAATCGTGGCATTATTGCGCCACATGTAATCTTTGGCGAAGGCAGCTGGATTTCTGTGACGCTGCTCATTTCAGCCTTAATTGGTACTTGGGTTTTCAGGCGATGGTCTAGGAAGCGGCAGGAGGCGACGGGGCAGATATTGCCGGCCTGGTGGATATCGATTCCCATTATCATTGCCGCACCCATTTTAGGGCTGCTGATTGCGGGCTGGCCACTGATATGGGATTATCCAGTACTCTCCGGATTCAATTTCAAAGGTGGCGTAACATTGGTGCCAGAATTCATTGCGCTGTTTCTGGCTCTCGTCATCTACACTGCAACGTTCATTGCTGAAATCGTCCGCTCTGGAATAATCGCCGTCAGCCACGGCCAATCCGAAGCGTCTCATGCGCTGGGTCTCGACAATGGTAAAACATTACGCTTGGTTGTTATCCCGCAAGCCATGCGCATTATCATACCGCCGCTCACCAGCCAGTATCTGAACCTAACCAAAAACTCGTCCCTTGCTGTTGCCGTTGGTTACCCTGATCTCATGTATACCGCTGGCACCGTCAACAACCAATCCGGCAAGGCCATTGAAGTCTATTCAATAGCGCTTGTGGTTTATCTCACGACAAGCCTTGTCACATCGCTGCTGATGAACTGGTTTAACGCCCGCGTGAAACTGGTGGAGCGCTGAAATGACCGGATTTGTTCGCACCATTGATGCACCGAAGTTGTCGCCGCCCAAGGGCGAAGTTGGATTGATCCACACACTTCGCCACCGTGTTTTCAATTCTGCAATAGGTGGCGTATTGGCCATCGCCATTGCGGCGTTGTTATTTTGGACAGCTTGGACAATAATTGACTGGGCTTTTTTCCGTGGCGTTTGGACAGCACCAGACCGTGAATTATGCAACGCTGAAGGGGCAGGGGCCTGTTGGCCGTTTATAAAAGCGCGCTCACTTCAATGGGTTTATGGTTTCTATCCAAGTGCCGAGCGCTGGCGTGTCAATCTAGTTTATTTGATCGGTGCTATCTCACTTGCAGGCCTAATGATCCCTGCCATTCCCTTCAAGACATGGAACGCACTTTTTTTCTTTTTGCTTTATCCAGTCATTGCTTTCTTTCTGTTGTTGGGCGGAAAATTTGGCCTAACACTGGTTGAAACGGAGCAATGGGGCGGGCTTCTGGTAACCCTCGTTCTCTCTGTTACAGCCATAGTAGTGTCAGCACCACTTGGCATTCTCTTAGCGCTGGGGAGGCGCTCTGAGATGCCCATTGTCAGTCTGCTGTCGACAATTTTCATTGAAACGGTGCGCGGCGTGCCGCTCGTGTTGGTGCTGTTTATGGCGGCAAACATGTTTCCGCTATTCATGCCGCCAGGCGTTAACCCCGATAAGCTCTTGAAAGCTGTCATTGGAACATCGCTGTTTGCTTCAGCTTATATGGCTGAAATCATCCGCGGTGGTTTGCAGGCCATTCCCAAAGGCCAATATGAAGGCGCGCAAGCCATTGGCCTTTCCTATTGGAAATCCATGGGTCTAATCATTATGCCGCAAGCGCTGAAAGTGGTTATTCCTTCCATCGTCAATAACTTCATCAGTCTATTCAAAGACACAAGCCTGGTTACAGTCGTCGGTTTGTTTGATTTGCTCGGTATTGTGCAAACCGGTTTCAATGATCCAAAATGGGCATCAGCGCAAACCAGCAATACCGGTTATTTCGCACTCGCTGTGATTTATTGGGCCTTCTGTTTTTCCATGTCGCGTTATTCGCAATTCATAGAGCGTAAGCTCAACACCAGCCATAAGAGGTAACCATGCCCCACTCCGCTGTTACAATGAGTCATGTCGATAAGTGGTATGGCCCGTTTCATGTGCTGCGTGACATAAATCTGGACGTGAAAGCAGGCGAGCGCATCGTTATCTGCGGGCCATCAGGATCAGGCAAATCAACATTGATCCGCTGCATCAATCGTCTTGAGGAACATCAGCAGGGCGACATCGTCGTTGATGGAATTCCGCTCACAGCCAATCTCAAGAACATTGATGACGTGCGCCGTGAAGTTGGCATGGTGTTTCAACATTTCAATCTCTTTCCGCATTTAACAGTTCTGGAAAATTGCACATTGGCGCCGATCTGGGTCAGGAAACAACCCAAAGCGCAGGCCGAAGAAAACGCCATGTCATTCTTGAAGCGTGTAAAAATTCCCGAGCAGGCTTTGAAATATCCAGGCCAGCTATCTGGTGGCCAACAACAACGTGTGGCCATTGCCCGCGCACTCTGCATGAACCCCAAGGTCATGCTGTTCGATGAACCCACTTCCGCCCTCGATCCAGAGATGATCAAAGAGGTGCTCGACGTTATGGTTGACCTGGCTGAAGGGGGCATGACCATGCTCTGCGTCACCCACGAAATGGCGTTTGCAAGACAGGTGGCTGACCGCGTCATATTCATGGATCAGGGCCAGATTGTTGAAGAGAATGAACCAGAAGAATTCTTTAAAAATCCAAAAAGTCCGCGTACCAGATTGTTTCTTGAGCAGATTTTGCATTAAAAAAAAGACCAGAGTCTCCTCTGGCCTTTCAAATTCGTAAACTTCGCCGCTCTTAGCAGCTATAATACATATCAAACTCAACCGGATGCGGTGTCATGCGGTAGCGGTCTTGTTCTTCTTGTTTGAGATCGAGATAGCTTTCGATTTGATCCTTAGTGAACACACCACCTTTAAGCAGGAAGTCATGATCGGCTTTGAGGGAGTCAATGGCTTCTTGCAATGAACCGCACACGGTTGGAACCTTGGCCAGTTCTGCGGGTGGCAGATCATACAGGTTCTTGTCCATGGCAGGGCCGGGGTGGATCTTGTTCAAGATGCCATCAAGACCTGCCATCACCACAGAGGAGAAGCAGAGATATGGATTGGCTGTAGGATCAGGGAAGCGCACTTCAACGCGCTTAGCCTTCGGGTTAGATGTGAACGGAATACGGCAAGAGGCTGAGCGATTGCGCGACGAATAAGCCAGCAATACGGGCGCTTCATAACCCGGCACCAAACGCTTGTAAGAGTTTGTCGATGGGTTGGTGAATGCGTTCAAAGCCTTCGCATGCTTGATCACGCCGCCGATGAAATAAAGGCAGAGTTCAGAGAGATCAGCATATTGATTGCCCGCCATCTGTGGCTTGCCATCTTTCCAGATCGAGAAATGGCAATGCATGCCCGAGCCGTTATCGCCCATGATGGGCTTAGGCATGAAGGTTGCGGTTTTGCCGTAAGCATGGGCCACATTGTGGATCACATATTTATAAATCTGCATGTGGTCGGCCGCCATGGTGAGCGGTTGGAACTTTGTGCCAAGCTCGTGCTGCGATGAGGCCACTTCATGGTGATGCTTTTCTACAGCAAGGCCCATTTCGCCCATGACTGAAAGCATTTCTCCCCGCATATCTTGCGCTGAATCCATCGGGTTCATCGGGAAATAACCGCCCTTGGTGCGCATGCGGTGACCCATATTGCCGCCTTCATAATCACGGTCCGAGTTGGTTGGAAGTTCGATGCCGTCAAGCTTGAAGCCTGTGTTGTACGGCGATGTTGCAAACTTCACGTCGTCAAAAATAAAGAATTCAGCTTCAGGGCCAACGAAAATCGTGTCGCCCAAATTTGTTGACTTCAAGTAGGATTCCAATCGCTTGGCAATGCCGCGAGGATCGCGGTCATAGCCTTGGCCAGTACCTGGATCGATAATGTCGCAGAACACGGCCATCGTGGTTTGCGCATAGAAGGGATCCATGTGCACTGACGTTGCATCAGGCATCAAAATCATGTCGGATTCGTTGATGGCCTTCCAGCCAGCAATCGACGAGCCGTCAAACATCAATCCTTCGATCCAGGCATCTTCATGCATCTGGCTCACATCCATGGTGAGATGTTGCATCTTACCGCGCGGATCAGTGAAGCGAAGGTCAACATATTTGACATCCTTGTCTTTGATCATCTTCAATGCGGCGGCGATTGGGTTAGCTTCTTTTGCCATGGATTATTTCCTCTGGTTGGCGTCGGTTATGTTAGAATTCTTAAAGCGCGTCGTTGCCAGACTCGCCCGTGCGGATGCGGATAGCCTGATCAATCGTGGAAATAAAGATTTTCCCGTCGCCAATGCGGCCTGTGTAAGCAGCTTTTTTAATCGCCTCAATGGCTTTTTCAACCAGATCATCTGCAACCACAATTTCAAGCTTCACTTTTGGTAAAAAGTCGACGACGTATTCTGCGCCGCGATAAAGCTCTGTATGGCCCTTTTGTCGGCCAAAACCTTTGGCTTCGGTTACAGTAATACCTTGGATGCCCACTTCTTGAAGGGCTTCCTTCACTTCATCAAGCTTGAACGGCTTGACTATGGCCTCGATTTTTTTCATGGAGCGTTTGACCTCTGCTGCTGTCTTTGCGCCTTTGCACGGGGTATGCCAATTGCACTATGAACAAAATCAATGACTTATACTACTACTTGGTGGTGTTTTGAAATGTTATGTTTATAATTTAGGCGAAATGATTAAAAAATGAGCAGAATTATCGGCATTGCAAGACGAGGCAAATCGCGCGCTCCGATGGAGAAATTGCACGAGGCGACCATTTCGACTGAACTGGGGTTGGTGGGCGACTGCAAAGGAAGCAAATTCCCTGAGCGGCAGATAACGATACTGGCGAATGAAGATTGGAAAGCCGCACTTGCATTACTTGGTGGCATTGAATTGGATTGGAGCGTTCGCCGCGCCAACCTTTTGGTGAGTGACCTCAAATTGCCAAGAGGCAGGGGATCGCAGATCGCAATTGGCAATGTCATCGTCGAAGTGAGAGATCAGACTTCGCCATGCCAACAAATGGAGAATGCTCAGCCAGGTTTGCG
The DNA here is from genome assembly GCA_025359045.1 of Hyphomicrobiales bacterium. GTDB lineage: Bacteria > Pseudomonadota > Alphaproteobacteria > Rhizobiales > Aestuariivirgaceae > Aestuariivirga. The sequence continues at coordinate 55,951 of JANYHN010000037.1, forward strand.
TAAGGCCTTGTCGGGCAATTGGCGCGGTGGTGTTTGCTGCCGCGTGATCAGCGGTGGCGATATCAAGATCGGTGACGTTATTAAAATAATTCTTGAGATACCCGAAACCATTATTCGACTGCCATGATCTTTTCATGTGGCCCAATGTCGTCTACTAAGCGCACAAATCAAACTCTGAGGAGCGCCCACATGGCTAAAGCCGCCACAAAAAAACACAAGATCGCATTGCTGACAGCAGGTGGCCTTGCTCCATGCCTTTCAGCTGCGGTGGGTGGGCTGATCAATGAATATACCAAGAAACTGCCGAAGGCGGAAATTATCGGTTATCGTAATGGCTATATGGGCTTACTAAAAGGCTGGTCGGTTAAAGTAACGCCAGCGGCCCGTCGTCAAGCTTTGGCGTTGCTCGAACATGGCGGTTCGCCAATCGGCAACAGCCGAGTGAAACTTACAAACGTGAAAGACTGTGTGAAGCGCGGACTGGTGAAAGAAGGCCAGAACCCATTGCATGTAGCCGCTGAGCAATTGGTGAAAGATGGTATTACAATTCTGCATACAATTGGTGGCGATGATACAAATACAACGGCTGCGGATTTGGCTGCATATCTAGCTACCAACAATTACGATCTTACCGTTGTTGGCCTGCCCAAAACCGTTGATAATGACGTAATCCCAATTCAACAAACTCTTGGCGCAGTTACTGCGGCAGAGCAGGGTGCAATTTTCTTTGAAAACGTGATCAATGAGCAAAGCACAAATCCGCGCATGCTCTTGATCCATGAAGTTATGGGCCGTAACTGTGGTTGGTTGACTGCTGCTACGGCCGAGACTTACCGAAGGCGACTGAAGAAATTAAAATTCGTACCTGACCTCAATCTATCCATGGCGCATAAAGACATTGACGCGATTTATGTGCCTGAAATTGCAATCGATCTTGAGTCTGAAGCAAAGCGCTTAAAAGCAATTATGGACAAGAAAGACTGCGTCACCATCTTTTTGTCTGAAGGTGCTGGCGTTAACGATATCGTCGCTGAAATGAAAGCCCGGGGCGAAGAGGCAGAGCGCGATGCTTTCGGCCACGTGAAGATAGATAAGATCAACCCCGGTGCCTGGTTCGCAAACCGCTTTGCGGGCATGCTCAATGCCGAGAAAACCTTGGTGCAAAAGTCAGGCTATTTCGCCAGATCAGCCAGAGCCAACAAAGAAGATTTGGCATTGATCAAGATCATGGTAAAGCACGCTGTCAAATCAGGCCTCAAAGGCGAGAGCGGTGTTGTGGGCCATGATGATGACAAGAAAAACACTCTCCGCACAATAGAATTTCCGCGCATTAAAGGTGGCAAGGAATTCGATACCAAAACCAAATGGTTTGAAAAGCTCTTGAAAGATATCGGACAGCCCAAGGGCAAAGCCGTGGTTCATGACGGCGGGCACTGAACTCTTAACACCCCAACAATTGCAGCAGGTGGATGACACCTGCGGTATCCCATTAATCACTTTGATCGAGCGCGCGGGCCAAGCGGTGGCCGAAGAAATCGTGCGCCGTTACGGTGCTTGCAAAACTGTGGTGCTTTGTGGACCGGGCAACAAGGGCCGCGACGGGGCAGTGGCAGCTCGGCATCTCCAAACTTGGGGTTGGACGGTGTCGAAAAGCGATGACATTAGTGATGCAGAGTTGATAATCGATGCGCTTTATGGCTCGGGCTTGAACCGTGAGTTTCCACAAAACCTAGCAGATGAAATTTACTGCGCTGGCGTCCCTGTCATTTCCATCGATGTGCCTTCCGGGCTGAATGGGTTAACTGGCCAACCCCGAGGCGCTAGCGTAAAGGCTGATCTAACGGTTACATTTTTCCGCAAGAAACCGGGTCATGTTTTGCTACCGGGCAGAACACTGTGTGGTGAAGTGGTGGTACGTGATATCGGAATTCAGGCTTGGGTGCTTGATCACAAAGATATAACAGTCTGGGAAAACGCAAAACCAGAACTTCCAACTTTGGTCGTCGAAGGACATAAATATCGCAGAGGCCATGCTCTTATTATTTCTGGGGGCAAGTTTCAAACTGGGGCGTCACGGCTAGCAGCTTCTGCTGCGTTGAAAATCGGGGCAGGGCTGGTGACAATTACGGGAACGGCAGACGCGCTATTAGTTCACGCCTCGCATTTGACAGCTGTCATGATGGCTGAAATCAAAACCACAGATCAATTGGTTAATCTCTTGGAAGATAAGCGTATTAACGCAGTGTGCGTTGGCCCCGCCGCTGGCGTTGGACCAAAGACAGCAAAAAATGTGATGGCTATTCTGCAGAGCGGTGCGGCAGCGGTCTTGGACGCGGATGCCATCACATCTTGCTCTACCAATGCAAAACTACTTTTTAGTTGGATTAGAAGTCTTCCGAACAGGACTGTGATTTTGACACCTCATGAAGGAGAGTTCGCTAGGATATTTGACAACACGCCAGTTTCTAAACTTGAACGGGCGCGTGCTGCAGCAAAACTGTCGGGTGCTATCATCATCCTAAAAGGAGCCGACACTGTGATTGCTCACCCAGATGGCAGGGCAAAGATAAACACCAATGCGCCACCGGGCCTGGCAACAGCCGGAAGTGGCGATGTTTTATCAGGCATAGTGACTGGACTATTGGCGCAAGGCATGAACGGATTTGAAGCTGCCTGCGCCGCCGTATGGCTGCATGGCGACGCGGCTCAAAAATTTGAAGGCTCAACTTTCACAGCAGAAGATTTGCTGACAAAAATTGGGCAAACGCAATGAACCGGCCGTTGTTGCTTTTGCTTGGTACAGGAACAATGCTTGGATTAAATTTTCCAATTGGTAAATTAGCGCTAGCGCACGGAGTTGATCCAGCGCTTTGGGCTGCAATTATCTCATTGGGGGCGGGACTTTCTATGCTGCTCGTAGCAAACTTGCAAAAAACTGCAAAATCAAACTCTGATAGCACATTGAAATTTTCGCTGGTTTCGGGTTGTTTGTCTTATGTGATGCCAAATCTTTTGACGTTTATGGTCATCCCCAAAATTGGCAGCGGTTTGACTGCGGTAATGTTTGCTCTTTCGCCGGTTGCGACCGCACTGATTTCAATTTTCCTTCGTGTGCGTCCGCCCAATTTGATCGGAATTTTGGGGATCATTTTAGGATTGATTGGAGCGCTGATAATTACATTGGGAAGAAACACAAATTTAGAGACTGATGGATCTGGCTGGATAGTCGTTGCGTTACTTATCCCCGTCTTTCTAGGCTTCGGCAATGTCTATCGCACCTTAGCTTGGCCAGAGGGCGCTTCCCCACATGGGCTGGCTGCATATACAAATTTGGCAGCCGTTCCTTTTTTGGCAACGATGTCTATTTTGATGGGATTCAATCTTGCACCGCTTGCTTCGTTAGGCGGGCTAATCGCGCTGCAGATTTTGGTTTCAACAATCATGTTTCTCATGTTCTTTCAACTTCAACAAATCGGTGGCCCAACTTATCTCAGTCAAATTGGCTATGTCGCAGCGGCTGTCGGACTGTTTATTGGCGCAACCTTTTTGGGTGAAATCTATTCCACACTGGTTTGGATTGGAGCAGGGGTTGTGGCTCTTGGCATTACTGTGTCAACATGGAGCGGATTGAAGAAAACATAAGGCATATTCTGCAATGAGCGTTGATCTTGCATTGGTCTTAGCTGTGGATTGCTCGTCAAGTGTTGATGCAGGCGATTTTCATTTGCAAATGTTTGGCATTTCCGAGGCGCTGCGCAGTCCAAAAGTTTTGGACGCCATTCAGTCGGGTGAAAACCAGAATATAGCATTTTCGCTCGTGCATTGGTCGACACGTAAAAGCCAGCGCATAATTATCAAATGGCGCCAACTTGCCACCCACAACGACCTTTTTAACACGGCACATGAAATTGAGCTGGCCGATAGGCAGTGGCAAATTGGTGGAACTGGCTTGGCTGCTGCAATTGATTTCAGCGTGGCGCTGATTGAAAAATTACCGATTGATGCTGTGCGAAAAGTCATTGATATTTCGGGCGACGGCCAAGAGAATGACGATGGCGATGTTGTTTACTCGCGTAAAGCTGCAATTGCTAAAGGTATAACCATAAATGGTCTACCAATACTCGATGGCTCGAGAACAATAGAAGCCTATTATCGCTATCGAGTTATTGGCGGGGCTGGTTCATTTTTGGTGCCCGCTAGGAACTCACAAGACTTTGGCGAAGCCATGGAGCAGAAATTGCTTCGCGAAATTGGGCCACAAACAGCTTAGGGTTATCGAGCAGCCCAAAGCAAACCGCGCCGCACGATTTCCTTCATTTGTGGCACTGCAAATTCATCAGCCGTATGACCAAGTGCGGAATAGAAAACCCGCGCCTTGCCATAACCCTTTTTCCAAACCACGGGCATCACCACACCTTTGATAAAATCGCAGTGTGTGCCATCGAATATGGTGGTCGCCAAAACCTCATTGGCGGGATCTACATGCATGTAATATTGCTCAGATCTATAATCAAAATCACCAATACCTTCTACTATTGGATCAGTGGGCTTTGATATGTTTACACGGTAGTCAATGATGTTGCCGGGGTGGGAAACCCATTGGCCGCCTGTCATGAATTGATACTCAACTTCGTTACGAAACGAGTCACACATCAATCCGTGAAACCCACCAAGACCTACGCCGCCTTTCACCGCCGCGCACAGGTTTTCGACTTCATCTTTGGCTATCGTCGACATTGTAACCATAGGCACTATCAAATTCAGGCTATGAATTGCCGGATCAAGATATGCTGTGGTCGAACTCTCGACACGTACTTGAAAGTTATCCGCCTCTAAAATTTCCCGCACAACGGCAGCGGAACGATCTGGTGTATGGCCATCCCACCCACCCCAAACGATTAAAGCGTTTTTCGTCATTATTTTTCCAAATTCAACCAATGCGTTTGACCCTGTCTAAGACCAATCCCAAGTCTCAGCAAGGTCGAAACATATCTGCCGATGCACCCAGTTAAGTTAACGCGGTAAGTCTTAATGCTAAGAGCATAAGGCCTGCATATTGCAGTTCCTGCCTTTGAATCGATGAGACTGTCCCATGATGAAACTGCCAAATATCCAGATATTGCGCGCTGTCGCGGCCCTAGCAGTCGTTTTTTATCATGACGGCATTGAAACAACCAATATTTGCACGAGTAATGGCACTCCCTGCACTTATGATTTCTGGGTTGGCGGATTTGGCGTACCCCTGTTTTTCATCATCAGCGGGTTCATAATGGTCATGACCAGTTGGAAGTCTTTTGGTCAAATTGGCGCACCGCTTGATTTTATCAAACGTCGAATTATTCGTATCGTGCCGCTTTACTGGCTGGTCACATCTCTCGCTGTCGTCGGCATAATCATTTCGCCGGCCATGCTTAATGTGCCGGTGCTTGATCCGCTTTACATTGCCGCGTCATATCTGTTTTGGCCAGTTACTCGCGTTAACGGTCTTGTCAGACCAATTGCCAATCTAGGCTGGACGCTCAATCTTGAAATGATGTTCTATGCAGTTTTTTCTCTGGCACTATTTTTCAGCCGTGCCTGGGGGTTGATTTTGGCGATCAGCTTTCTGGCGGGCTTGTCACTGCTTCAAGTATTTGGACTTTTTGGCAAGGCTGGCGCACTACAGTCTACGCCGCTGAATTTCTGGGCTGATCCGATTATACTCAATTTCATTATGGGAATGGTTTTAGCTATATTTTTTCGCAGAGGCTTTCGAATAAATCTAATTGAAACCTCGTTGTTAATTGCGATTTCGGTTGTTGGCATTTTGCTTGTTGGCAATTTCAGCGACTTCCTTAATGCCTTGCCGGAAAATCACATCATCAACCGCGTTACTGCGATGATCCCCATGTTGTGCCTCGTTGTTGCGGCAACGATGGGCCCACAATTGGATGCTTCCAAAGCAGTATGGCGCGCTGGCCTGTTGGTCGGCGATGCTTCATACAGTTTATACCTGATCCACCCATTCATTTTGCGACCATTAGCGAAGATTTGGGGAAAAGTAATTGGCACCCATTTGCCGGTCTGGTCGTTTACAATGATAGGCATCTTTGTGGCGTTAGGTGGAGGCTTAACGCTATACGCTCTGGTTGAGAGGCCTTTAACTCGCTACCTTGGTAGGCACCGAAAGCATGTCCCAAGTCAGGCCTTATCACCTGTTTGACTTCGTCAATTCAGAATTACTTGCTCAATCTTTTTCTATTGGCTCTCACCTTGCGGCGTACATTTTTGGTCGTAGCATCAAGCGAGCCTCCCATCATGAGTTTCAGCGTTTCGACTTGAGCACTGCTGATTTTTTCGCTCACCATTAAATTAGCCTCGCGTTCGGCTTTAGCGCCTCCCAGCGCGAGCTTCATTGTGCGAAGCCATATAACTTGCTGCGCTTCGCCTGCTAACATCATCATGTTCATCCAAGATTTGTACACTTCAATATTCCTTTGCCGGATAAACTTAAATGATTAACTCGACCTTTTGTTTCAAATGCGGCACGACTTGATCTTCAAACCAAGCATTTTTTCGCAGCCATATGCCATTGCGGGGTGATGGATGCACCAATGGGAAATATCCCAATGCAACATAATCCCGCCAGTTTCGAACAGTTTCAGTCAAGTTTTCATTTCGCTTTTCACCCAGATAAGTCTTTTGTGCGTATTGCCCAATCAGCAATGTGAGTTCGATATTCGGCATAAGCTTCAAAACTCTTTCATGCCATAATGGCGCGCATTCCGGACGCGGCGGCATATCGCCCGATTTGCCTTTGCCGGGATAACAAAAGCCCATCGGAACAATAGCAATCTTGCTCTCATCATAAAATACTTCGCGCGTTACTCCGAGCCAATTGCGTAAGCGCTTGCCTGATTCATCGTCCCAAGGAATGCCTGATGCATGAACCTTTGTACCCGGCGCTTGGCCTATGATCAAAATTTTCGCCGATACTTTCCCACGAAGAATTGGGCGTGGGCCTAAAGGCAAATGCGCGGCACATACTATGCAAGACCGAATTTCGCCGAGAAGCTTATCGAGTGTCATAATTTGATATTTACACATCTCAGCGCACGAACGCCTCAACATAATGTGACTTCGAGTTGTTGACGGCTTGAGGCTAAAGTACGCGTAATCAAATCAGGAGCCCACCATGCGCAAATCGCTAGCTTTATCATTTCTCGCACTCACGACATTGATGTCAGTTCATGCCCTTGCTGGCGGCCCGGCCAAAGGTGTTGTTGAGTTGTTCACCAGCCAAGGCTGTTCAGATTGTCCGCCAGCTGATCGCACGCTGGGAGAACTTACAAATAATGGCGGCGTGATAACATTGGCTTGGCATGTTGACTATTGGGATTATCTGGGATGGCGCGATACGTTCTCCAGCAAGTCCGCAACCAATCGCCAAGAAGCCTATAATCGCACAATTGGGGCAGGGGTGTTCACGCCGCAATTTGTGGTCAATGGTAAAAGCAGCGGATTAGGCGGCCAGAATGGTGGCTTACCTGTTGCTGTAAATATCAAAAACAATGGTGGATCAATTTCAGTGAGCACTGGTTCAGGCAGCGGGTCAGCAAATCTTTATCTGGTAACTTACTCCAATAGTTCGACGGTGGCCATCCAACGCGGTGAAAATCGGGGTAAAAGCGTCACTTATCGTCATGTTGTTTCAGGACTACGCAGCATTGGCAGCTGGAACGGCAGCCCGGTGAGCGTTAGTGTTCCCCATGGCGGTGGCGGTTGTGCTGTTATTCTCCAGCGCGGCACCAATGGGCCAATCTTGGGGGCAGCCTCCTGCGGCTAAGTTTGCTACAAATCTCTGCTTTCATCTGTGAAATCCCTCTGCTATAGCCCGCTCGATTGAAATGCCCCGGGGCCTAAGGCCGGACATGATGCGGGCGTGGTGAAATTGGCAGACACGCAGGATTTAGGTTCCTGTGGGGTAACTCGTGGGGGTTCAAGTCCCTCCGCCCGCA
>JANYHN010000044.1 GCA_025359045.1 Hyphomicrobiales bacterium
GGCCAAGAAAAAACGCTAAGACCAGATGATGTCCATCCTTCTCGATGCCGCCCTGCCCGCCATTGCGGCCTTGCCCATGAACCAACGCATGATGGCCCTAGATCTTGGCACCAAAACCATCGGCGTGGCCACGGCCGATTACACGAGAGCGTTCGCCACCCCGCGCCACACCATTGAGCGCACCAAATTCACCCCCGATGCGCAGTCGTTGATCAAGTTCGCCGCGGCAGAAAACATCGGCCTCATCGTGCTGGGCTTACCCTTGAATATGGACGGCACCGAAGGCCCACGCTGCCAATCCACCAGAACCTTCGCAAGAAACTTCAGCAAACTCTCGCCCCTGCCAATCATACTCTGGGACGAACGCCTCTCAAGTTTCGAAGCTGAACAACACATGATCGAAGCCGGACTGCGCCGCGACAAGCGCCAAGCCAATATCGACAAGTTAGCAGCTGCAATTATATTGCAGAGTTTGCTGGATGCGTTGAGGTAAAGTGAAGCGCTAACCTTCACCCTTCCCCTCTGGGGAAGGTGCCCCGGAGGGGCGGATGAGGTCCCTAGCCGCAAGCTCCTGCAGCACAATCAAAATACCATCACAAACCCCAACCATATTCTCAAAAACATCCGCATTCCAAACGCGATAAATGCGCAACCCCTTAGTCTGCAAAAACGCCGTCCGCTTTTCATCCCGCGCCACCTCATCGACGTCGCCATGCGTGGCCCCATCTACCTCAACCACAAAACCCCATTCATGATTGATAAAATCCACAATGTAAGGCCCAACAGGCACCTGCCGATAAAACTTAAATCCACCCAAACTCCGGTTGCGCAAAACACCCCAAAGCTTCCGCTCTGCGGCGGTGGGTTCGCGCCGCATCCGCTTAGCGCGGGCATAGGTGAGTGGGGATGAATCCATGCGTTTACGATATTAGAAATCGAGCCCCTGGCCAAGGAACCTCATCAGTCACTTCGTGACAGCTTCTCCAGAGGAGAAGCGTGAAGTGCAACACCGCGCGAACCCTCTCCTTCCTGCTCCACTAAAGCATGAAGTTAGACTCACCGCTAAACCCCCACGCTTCTCCTCTGGAGAAGCTGTCGCAACGCGACTGATGTGGTTCCTAGCGGCAAGCACTTTCATAGGCTGGATATAGTTTCGCTAATTTTCAAATTCATTTTAATCAACATCACGTCTCGCTCTCCATTGCGTGTGTTCTCTAGAGAAGGCGTTTTCTGCATCACCAACGAAAGCAGAAAATTTCAATTCAGTTTTTGCTGCGCCGAGTTTTTCTTTAAGCAAACTAATATCATGTGCTGTAAGGCTGTATGATGCAGCCAATTCCTGAAATCTTTTTGTTTGCAACCACGCTAAACAGCAACCCGAAGCCGTAACAAAAATATCCGTCGGCCAGTATTCAGAAGTTGGATATAGAATTCGTAGGATAGCTAAACCGATTGCCAATGCTTGAATTATAAAAAGTGATTTGTACCACTTAGAAGAATTCGCATCGTTTAGTCTCGCTTTGGAACGATACCAATCAAGTTGATTATCAACTCTATGCAATGCATAAAATTGGCGACGCTTTGCTATTGGCATATTCCTTACGAGATTCATTTTTTCAGTTATTTCATCACCAGTGTTGAATGCGATTATTTTGTTCAAAACAGTATTGTCGTTCAAAATCTTTTTCAAATTAGCAACAAAGTGTTTTGTCGATTGTTCCTGCGTTTCGTCGTATGGCTCCGCTCGCATGATGAAACGCCAAGTCACTGTTTTTACTGACTCGGCAAGCGCTCTTGCACCGTACCAAGTTTTCTGAGGTTGGTTGAAAGATAAATAAACTGTTAACGCCAAACTAGCCAGCAAAACTGCGGCTTGTAGATAAGCGAAGCCTGCTGATGCCAAGTTAAGGACAGAAAGTATTGAAGCAAATACTAGTAGACCCAAGCTGAAGCCAAGCGCTCTAAAAAATGACTTTTGCGCATTGCTCGAAGCCAAGCTCGCGTTTCGATACAAATTTGGAAATTCTTGCACTGAAATGCTTTCAATTTCCAACGACGTAGAAACAGCAATTTCCTTAACGTTCATTTTAAATACAGCTGCCAAATCTTATCCAGCACGGGTTGTCGATTCCAACCCACAACTTCATTTGCATTACTTAATACAACCGAGGACTTTCTTTCAGCACCCCATAAATTAACACCAAGTATCGGCTTGCCATAATATTTAGCAGCTTCAATTTCTTTCTTAATCCACTTACTATGATTTGCATACATGCCTGCTGGAATTAAGACGATATGGCTTAATCGAATCTGTTCATAAATTGCTGAACGTAGCTGTTCGTCATTCGCCGCGTTATGTATTGGATCATCTTTTGGAACTGAATAGTTTCGAAGATCAAAAGACGCCTGCCCGCTAGAAGCAGGTTGGTCGAATATCCAGCTTCTCAGAGTTTCGTAATTGTTGGAATATGCCCAAGCGTGACTTATAAAAACTTGAATTTGATGAGTGCTCATTTCAGTTTCCAATTGTAAATATTGTTAAGCGATTGTAATCTGGAACAGAAATAGAACAATTGCTATGCTATTGCAAACTGTACTCAGCACTAGCCAAACTTTATCCACAGGCCTTGCACCCCGCCCCACTTCCCCCTATCACGCCCCTTTAATGACATCGCGCACCGCCCGCCCTCTGCTCTTCAAGTCCCCTCATCTTCTGGGGATCAGCGATCTTTCTCCTCTTGAAATTCCGGCCTTGCTTGATCTGGCCGATACTTATGTGGACGTGAACCGTGGGGCTGATAAGCGCCAGCCGATCCTCGCGGGGCTCACCCAAGTGAACCTGTTCTTCGAAGCCTCCACCCGCACACAGAGTTCGTTTGAAATTGCGGGCAAGCGGTTGGGGGCTGATGTGATGAATATGGCGGTTTCAACTTCGGCCATTTCCAAGGGTGAAACCGTTCTTGATACGGCCATGACCATCAATGCCATGCACCCGGATTTTCTGGTTGTGCGGCATCAATCATCAGGCTCAGTTGAATTGTTGGCGCAGAAGGTGTCTTGCGCGGTGATCAATGCGGGTGACGGGCAGCATGAGCACCCCACGCAAGCGCTGCTCGATGCGCTGACCATCCGCAGGCATTTCGGCAAGCTGCAAGGTCTGACAGTTGCCATTTGCGGTGACGTGCTACATTCACGCGTGGCGCGTTCGAATATTCACCTGCTTGGAAAAATGGGCGTGTCGGTGCGCGTTGTGGCGCCTTCCACACTGCTGCCTTCAGGCATCGCCAATTTTGGCGTTGAGGTTTTTAACGACATGAAGCGCGGGCTTGATGGCGCTGATGTTGTGATGATGTTGCGCTTGCAACTGGAACGCATGAGCGGGGCGTTTGTGCCATCGCAACGTGAATATTATCATTTCTATGGTTTGACGGAAGAGAAGCTGGCTTACGCAAAGCCCGGCGCTTTGGTGATGCACCCCGGCCCCATGAACCGGGGCATTGAGATTGACTCGAATGTTGCCGATGGCGCGCAATCAGTGATCCGCGAGCAGGTTGAAATGGGTGTGGCCGTGCGCATGGCCGTGTTGGACGCGCTGTCGCGTCATGGCCATAACAGAGGCCCTAAATGATCAACCGCAACGCCCATAAACGCCGCGCTTGGATCAACGCGCAGATTATTGCCCCTGCTCAAGGCCTCAACGGCAAAGGCGGCATTTTGGTTGATGATGGCTGGATCTTGGCCGTGGGAGCACAGGTCACACGTGAAATGGTGGGTTCTGGAACCGAGATTACCGATTGCAAGGGCAAGCTGCTCATCCCTGGCTTGATTGATATGCATGTGTCAACTGGCGAACCCGGAACCGAATACCGCGAGACTTTGGCGTCAGCGTCTGAAGCGGCAGCCGCAGGTGGCGTGACGACTATGATTGTTATGCCCAACACCCAACCGGTGATTGATGATGCCGCGATTGTGGATTATGTTTTGCGCCGTGCAAGAGACACAGCTTTGGTACGCGTGGTTCCAATGGCTGCCATCACCAAGGGCCTCAATGGCGAACTGATGAGCGAGATTGGGCTGGTGAAATCGGCTGGCGCTGTGGCTGTAACAGATGCCACCAAGGCCGTGGCCAACGCCAACATGTTCCGCCGTGCGCTGATGTATGCACGCGATTTTGATATGCTGGTGGTGCAGCACGTGGAAGAGCCGACGCTCTCCTCCGGCTTTATGAATTCCGGTGAGGCCGCTTCTCGTTTAGGGCTTGCAGGCAATTCGGCCATGGCAGAAGTGATTATGTTAGAGCGTGATCTACGCCTCGTTGAAATGACAGGCGCACGCTATCACGCGGCTCAAATCTCTTGCGCACAATCGGTCGAAGTCATGCGCGCGGCAAAGGCCAAAGGGTTGCCAGTAACCTGCGGCGTATCGATCAATCACCTCGTTCTGAACGAAAATGACATCGGTGCTTACCGAACTTTCTTCAAGCTTTCGCCCCCCCTGCGTGATGAAAACCACAGACGAGCTTTGGTGGCGGCAGTGATCGACGGCACAATTGATGTGATCGTTTCAGGGCATAATCCGCAAAGCGACGATACTAAGCGACTTCCCTTTGCAGAAGCAGCCTTTGGCGCAATCGGCCTTGAAACTTTGCTAAGTGCGGCTTTGCAACTTTACCATAGCGAAAACATGCCGTTAGAACGCTTGGTGGAAGCAATGTCTCATGTTCCGGCTTCACTTCTAGGTTTGGAAACGGGTCGTCTGGCAGCGGGTGCGCCAGCAGATTTTGTGATTGTCGATCCTCACCTCAACTGGAAGGTTGAAGCCGCAAAGCTTTGTTCCCGTTCAAAAAATACAACATTTGAAGATCGCACTCTGGAAGGCCGCGCCGTTGAAACTGTGGTTGCAGGAAACAGCGTTTACAATTACGCTTCGTAATTGGGGAGCGTGACGATGCAATATTTTCTATCAGTAATTTTGGGATATATTTTTGGCTCAGTGCCTTTTGGCCTACTCCTAACCAAAGCCGCTGGGCTTGGCGATGTGCGCAACATTGGCTCGGGCAATATTGGTGCAACCAATGTTTTGCGCACGGGCAACAAACCAATTGCGATTGCCACATTGCTCTGTGATGTTCTCAAGGGCACGATCCCCGTGCTCATCGCCGCGCATTATTTTGATTTCAATTCCTCTCTTATGGCTGCCTTTGGCGCAATCGCCGGGCATATTTTTCCGGTTTGGTTAGGTTTCAAGGGCGGCAAGGGTGTTGCCACCTTGATCGGAATTTTGTTTGGACTCTATTGGCCCATTGCAATAATTTTTCTAGCCGTGTGGCTAGCCTTCGCATTTGCATTTAAGTTCTCATCGCTGGCCGCACTTGCCTCTTCAATGCTTTTGCCAATTTGGACCTTGCTTCTGGGGCATTTGGAATTAGCTTTGCCGCTAACAGTTTTGGCCATTGTCGTGTGGATCATGCACCGCGCAAACATCAGTCGGTTGTTGAATGGCTCCGAAACTAAAATATCGCTGATTTCAAAAAAATGAATGGTCCCCGCCAGCTTTCAGATCAAGAGCGATTGAACTGGTTGCGCCTCAGTCAGACTGAAAATGTTGGGCCAGTTACGTTTCAACAATTAATTGGCGCATACAAAACCGCAACCGCTGCCATTGAAGCCCTGCCCGAACTTTCGAACCGCGGCGGAAGGCGGAAAGCTCTTAAAGTTTACTCAGCAGAAGCGGCAAAACAAGACATGGCGCGTGCCGAAAAAATCGGTGCAACGTTTGTCGCAATCGGCGAACTTGGTTATCCTCCAGATTTGAGACACGTGCCATCGCCCCCGCCCATGCTTTGCGTGAGCGGCAATTTGGACTTAGCTGAAATGAAGTGTGTCGCCATCGTTGGCGCGCGCAATGCTTCAGCGTTGGGGATGAAGTATGCGCGGCAGTTAGCGCATGGATTATGCGAGGCAGGGTTTCTTGTTGTGTCTGGCCTCGCGCGCGGCATCGATACAGCAGCACATGAAGCATGCGTCAACGCACAGACCGCAGCGGTGTTGGCCGGTGGTCTCGATCATTACTACCCACCTGAAAACGAAAAACTTCAGCGCGCCATAGCAGAGCGAGGATTGTTAGTAAGCGAAATGCCACCGGGCACAGCCCCCAAGGCCGAACATTTTCCACGCCGCAACCGTATCATTTCTGGCATGGCAAAAGCGGTCATCATCGTTGAAGCCGCCATGAGGTCTGGCTCGCTCATCACTGCGCGTTTTGCTGCAGAACAAGGCCGTGAAGTTTTTGCAGTGCCAGGTTCGCCACTCGACCCCCGATGTGAAGGTACCAACAAATTAATCAAAGACGGTGCCAATATTTTGACATCGATTGATGATGTTTTGCAGGCATTGAACACCCCGCGTTATGTGGGAAGCGGACAATTATTCGAAACTGAAACGCCCGGTCGTGTTGCAACAAATCTGATCAGCAATGTTGAACGCGAACATGTGGCGCAGCTTTTATCGCCTTCCCCCATCGAAACCGATGATCTAATCCGTGAATCAGGAATGCCCGCTGGGCAAATTGTAACAATACTTTTAGAGCTCGAACTTGCTGGCCGGGCCATTCGTCACACAGGCGGGCGCATATCGTCTGGGTTATGAATATTGACAGATTTCAGAATCTATGTGCAATCTTAGCTATACCGAGAAGGTATTGAAGTCGCTAATAAAGGGGGCAATTCACTTGAAAAAATTTCTATCATTAGCTCTAATTGTATCGTTTTTTGTATCAGTGGCGATGTTTACGTCTGAAATTTCTCAAGCGAAAGCCAAGTCGCAAGTTAATAAAATCAAATCATATAATCCAGAACAAAGAAAAAAGCTTTTCGAATGGGCGCTTAAAGAATGCAATAAACAGTATGGCGGCGCTGGATATCATTCGCCGGAGATAAACTATGCCACTGGCAGAATTATGTGCCGGGGATAGTTAGTCCACTTCGTCTTCTGCAAATACCCACTTCTCTTTTAGCGCGCCCGCTTTCCAATCATGGAACGCTGGCGTAGCTAACATAGCATTCATATAGTGTTGGGTGTCTTTTGAAACTTTGATTTCGTAAGTTTCCAGGCGAGTAATTACAGGTGCAAACATCGCATCGGCTATTGAGAACTGACCAAACAAAAATGGCCCGCCACGCCCATGCGCTTTGCGACATTCTTTCCAAAGGGCCTCGAGCCGAGCAATGTCTGCATGGACACCTTCATTCATCGGAACGGGCTTTATGGGCCTGCGCAAATTCATCGGACACGCACTCCGCAAATTGCGAAAGCCCGAATGAATTTCTGCGGATACTGAACGGGCCATGGCACGGGCGGCTTTGTTTTTTGGCCATAAATTGCGATCTGGCCATGTTTCAGCAACATATTCCATGATCGCGAGTGAATCCCAGACCGTGTTTTTGCCGTGCACCAATATTGGAACAAGACCAGCTTTGGAAAATTTCCTTACAGCTTTACCAAATTCAGGTTCGCCAAAAACAAGCACCTTTTCTTCAAACGAAATCCCAGCCATTGCCAATGCCATATAGGGCCTAAGCGACCACGACGAATAATTCTTATTGCCGATAACAAGTAAAGGTTTTGCCATTTTAATTTCTCCGCCGCTTGCGCTTACATTGATTTCGGTAAGTACCGCCAGACCAAAACAGCAAGTCCGGCCACACACACGCCTAAAATAACAAACACAATCGATACATCAAAATAAGAAAGTGCAATGGCAAAGATAAAGCCGGGGATCAGTTCTGAAAAATCAATAAAAGTCCGATAAACAGCTGTCATACGCTGACGCTCAGATGGCCGTACAGCACGCAAATAAGGAATTCCACCCACACTATCAATGCCCGACGCAAACAATGCGGCCAGCAATAGAAGTGCCGCCGCTATAACTGGAGCGTGCACGCCAAACACCCCTGCAACAATGGTGCTGACCGAGATGACAGAAAAACACAGTGTTATCACCCCGCGCACTCCGATCCAGTTCGACAAGGCACCAAAACCAAATGCAGAAAGTAAAAAAAACTGACTGATCGAAATGATCAATCCGCCTGAAAATTTGCTCATGCCACCTTCAATCATAAGTAATGGCCCATAGGTGAAAAACGTACCCCAGAAGCATGACCGTCCAAACGCAATAGCCCAGGCCAAACGCAGTCTTGGCTGGGCCACAAAACGAGCAGCGTTGGCCAGTGGGTTGAACGGCGCGAGTGTGCCTGATGGCATGCCGGTATGTTCATGCAGACGCAAATACCAAAAGACGCAGAGTACCAAAACGCCGACAGACATGGCCGCTAGTTGCGGCGCAAACGAGCCGTAATTTGTGTAAAGCCAAACACCCGCAACTGGCCCGGCAACCCAAGCGAAAGTGGAAATCGCAAGGCGCAGCGGCTCAGATCGCGTGAGTTCCGCCTTGCGTATATGATCCATAATATAAAGCTGCAGTGTCACATTCATAATCGACGCGCCAGAGTTGCGTAGAATAACACCAGTCACCTGTCCGGTTAGTGTAAAGCTTGCGAGTGCCAAGCTGCCACCGATCAACATTATTCCGCCAATTGTATAAGCCCAACGCCGCCGCACACGTCCAAAAAGAAATGGCATGCACAGGGTGATTAGAAGAACTGTGAATGATACGCATGTGCCAAGAATACTGACCGCGCGACTTGAACCCAAAAGATCATAGGCTTGAATGGAAAGCACACCCGAGTTGAACGACCGCACCAAAGATTCCAGCAGAAACAGAAGGCCAAAAGTTCCGGCGCCTGCCCTTCGAAAATTGCTCTCTGGAATCAATTGATCCGATTGTGCACTCATTACATCACCTAAGCGTGGTCAATGACTTGTTTACAAGTCCTAGCTTATCTTGCTTAAAGCCAGTTATGGACAATAATTCTAACCACAGCGAAAAACAGCGCGTCGCAATAATCTCGATGATTTCGAGCGCCGCACTGGCGGGCGTTAAACTAATTGCAGCTGTTTTTTCTGGTTCGCTTGGCGTTTTATCAGAGGCTATCCACGGGCTGATCGACTTTGGCGCAACGATTGTGACTGTCTTTGCAATACGCTGGTCGAGCCAACCAGCTGATGACGATCATCAGTTCGGCCACGCCAAGATAGAAAGTGTTGCTGCCCTTCTCGAAACCGTATTGTTGTTCGGCACGGCATTATACATCGCCTATGAAGCTATATTACGATTAACGACGCCGCATGAACAGCTCACGATCGCTTGGTGGGCTTTTGCCATCATGGTCGTTTCAATAGCTGTCGATTTTAACAGGTCAAAAGCCTTGCGCAAAACTGCTGAAGCAACATCCAGCGAAGCCCTCAAGGCCGACGCCACGCATTTTGAATCCGATATGTGGAGTTCGCTTGCCGTGTTAATCGGGCTCGGCGGCGTTTGGATTGGGTTTCAGTGGGCGGACTCATTGGCTGCTCTTTTAGTTTCAGTTTACATTGGTAAAATCGCTTGGGATTTAACCAGCACAACTCTCAACACCTTGCTCGATGCTGCACCTGCAGGCGTTTCAGCGCAAATCAATGATATTGCAGATCAGCAAAATGGCATTCTGAGTGTCAACAGCTTGCGCGTGCGCCCGGCTGGTTCGACTTTGTTTGTAAATCTTGATGTGAACGTCCCTCGCCTTTTAAATTTGGTTTCAATAGCAGATTTGAAAACCAGTCTGGTTGCAGCCATTCAGAAAAAATTGCCTCATGCCGATATCTCAATAACCACCAATCCCGTAGCGCTTGATGATGAGACCGCATTTGACAAAATCGGTCTGATTGCCGCTCACTATAATGCTTCGATCCACCACATCACTGTTCAACAACTCCAAGGGCGCATGGCTGTGAGCTTCGATCTTGAGGTTGATGGTGCAACGCAGCTCGAGGCGGCGCATGACCAAGCTACAAATTTGGAAGATGCAATTCGCGAAGGTTTGGGTGGAGATATTGAAGTTGAAAGCCATATCGAACCTCAGCCTGCAAGGCTTCTTTTGGGTGAACCCGCGTCGCCCGCCGAAACCCAGAAGATTGAAAAGCTTTTGCAGCAACTGGCAAAACCTGAAAAGTCCCTTAGTGATCTGCACAATGTTCGCGTGCGCCACGCTGACGGTGGCCTTTATGTGCATTATCACTGTCGATTTAAGGCCACCGAAACAATCGACGCTGTGCATGCCGCTGTTGACCGTATTGAAATTGCTTTCAGCGCAAAGCTCAAAAACGTAAAACGCGTCATAGCTCATGCCGAGCCGCTGAGGGAGACCCGGCACAAGCATTGACAACGCGGCTAACCGTTTGACGCCGTACTCAACTCACGTAGCTTTTCAATCTCGCCCTCCGGAATTTCCACTTTGTTGGCCACTGAAAACGCTTCATAGAAGCTGACCTCCAGAAGTCCTTGTAAGGTTTTCAACTCAGCACACTTCGCCATATTGCGCAGCTCAAGCATCATATCAGCTATATATTGGGCTGTTTCTCTAATCTCTATTTTCAACTTAAAGTTGTTTGAATAATGCTTAATGGTGTTAAAGTTGCTATTTAAGCTAATATTTTGTTCCATATCGCGCCCGTCATGTGATTCACTTCTGGTTTTATATATAACATCGTTATGGTTGCATTATACACATTATAGGTTGCCTTTGGGTTGTAAATTGGCTTTATTTTCAAAAAAATAGGTTTTCTTGCCTCAAACCCCATATACGCCTAAGAGCATCGCCCAACTTGAACCCGGATTAATGAATGACTGTTGTTGTCGTCGAATCGCCTTCCAAGGCCAAAACCATCAATAAATATCTAGGCCGAGATTTTACGGTACTGGCATCCTTCGGCCATGTGCGCGATTTGCCGGCTAAAGATGGCTCAGTGAAACCGGATGAAGACTTTGCCATGGATTGGGAGGTCGATAGCAAATCGGCCAAACGCCTATCCGACATTGCCACTGCGCTCAAAGGGAGCGACCGCCTAGTTCTGGCGACCGACCCTGACCGCGAAGGCGAGGCCATTTCTTGGCATGTGTTTGAAGTTCTGAAGAAGAAGGGCGCACTAAAAGGCAAAACGGTTCAGCGTGTTGCGTTCAACGCTATTACAAAAACTTCGGTTCTTGAGGCCATGGCCCATCCGCGCGAGGTAGATGGAGCGCTGGTGGATGCCTATCTGGCCCGGCGTGCATTGGATTATCTTGTAGGGTTCACGCTTTCACCCGTGCTCTGGCGCAAATTGCCGGGTTCGCGTTCTGCGGGCCGCGTGCAGTCGGTAGCCTTGCGATTATTGTGTGATCGCGAATTGGAAATTGAAGCCTTCAAGAGCCAGGAATATTGGACAATTGATGGCACTTTTGTCACGTCCAAAGGCCAAGAATTTTCAGCAGGCCTTGCCAGCATCAATGGCAAGCGGCTTGAAAAACTAGAGCTGAAAGATCAAGCATCGGCACAAGCCATTGAAGTTGCGGTCAAAGGCCAACGCTTCAAAGTTGAAAGCTTAGAGAGCAAACCTGCCAAGCGCCACCCCTATGCGCCATTCCGCACGTCCACCTTACAACAGGAGGCATCACGCAAACTTGGCTTCTCATCGGCCAAGACGATGCAAATCGCCCAACGGCTCTATGAAGGCATGGACATTGGTGGCGAGACTGTGGGTCTTATCACTTACATGCGTACCGACGGCATCGACATGGCACCAGAAGCCATAGCCGCCACACGCAATGCAATTTTGAAATCATTCGGCGAGCCATATTTGCCATCCGCACCGCGCATTTACACATCAAAAGCTAAGAACGCGCAGGAAGCACATGAAGCCATTCGCCCCACAGATCCGGCCCGTCTTCCCGAGCAAGTGAAAGGCGTTCTCGATGGCGAGCAACTAGCACTTTATGATTTGATCTGGAAGCGCACCATCGCCAGCCAAATGGAAAGCGCCGAGATGGAGCGCACCACAGCTGACATTGGCACTACAGGTTATGACGGCAAACATTATTCATTTCGCGCCAATGGCTCGGTTGTAAAGTTTGATGGCTTCCTTCGCGCCTATACTGAAGGTTTGGATGACGAAGAGGACGAAGATGCCAAACGTTTGCCCGCCATGGCACGAGGCGACACATCTGGCGTTAAGAAGATCGAAGGCGTGCAACATTTCACTGAGCCACCGCCACGTTATTCAGAAGCGTCGCTGATCAAGAAAATGGAAGAGCTCGGCATTGGTCGCCCTTCAACTTACGTCAGCATCATGAAGACACTGAGCGATCGCGGATATATGCGTATCGAAAAAAAGCGTCTGATTCCTGATGACAAAGGCCGCATTGTTACAGCGTTCTTGGAGAGCTTTTTCAAGCGCTACGTCGAATTTGATTTCACTGCGAATCTCGAAGAACAGCTCGACCGGATTTCGGCTGGCGAGATTGATTACAAACAAGTGCTGCGCGATTTCTGGAAAGATTTCACCGCTGCTTTGGCCGAAGTCAAAGACTTGCGCATCACCCAAGTGATTGACTCGCTCAATGATATGCTTGAGCCACATATATTTCCGGCCAAAGCTGACGGCAGCGATCCACGCGCCTGTCCGTCTTGTGCCGATGGAAAAATGTCCATTAAGCTAGGCCGCTTTGGTTCGTTTATTGGCTGCACAAATTATCCGACTTGCAATTACACACGTGCGCTTTCAACGAACGCAACGGATGCAGCAGCAGCTATTCCCGCTGGTGGAATTTTACTGGGTAATGATCCTGAAACACAAATGCCAGTAACCCGCCGCATGGGTCGCTTTGGGCCTTACGTGCAATTGGGCGAAGCAGTGGAAGGTGAAAAGCCACAGCGTGCGTCGATACCAAAGCGTGTGGATGTAAACACGCTCGATTTGGAACAAGCATTAAAACTGCTGTCATTGCCGCGCGAAGTGGGTATTCACCCCGAAACCAAAACACCGATTACCGCCAACTTTGGCCGCTTCGGCCCCTATATTTTGCATGATGGCGTTTATGCAAATTTAGAAGCAGAAGACGATGTGTTCACCATCGGCTTGAATCATGCAGTTGATCGCTTAGCAGAGAAGCGCTTAAAAGGCCCATCAACTCGCGCTCGTCCAGGCGCGCTTCGTAATCTGGGTCTTCACCCTGATGATAATGAAAAGGTTGAAGTGTTTGGCGGGCGCTATGGCGCTTATGTGAAGCATGGCAAAACCAACGCCACCATCCCGCCAGAGATGACGACAGAGACGATCACTTTAGAGCAAGCGCTGGGTGTCATCGCAGAACGCGAAACCAAGGGCGGCGGCAAGAAAAAAACTGCTAAAAAAGCATCAGCTAAAAAAGCCGCTGCGAAAAAGAAACCCGCAAAAAAGGCGGCCGAGAAAGCCGTGAAAAAACCCGTTGTCAAAGCCGCCTAAAGAGCCTCCAAAACCACCCAAACATCCCGGCGTTCCTTCGTCTGATGACATCTTGAAATTTGTGGCGAGTTCACCGGGCGTGGTCGGCAAGCGAGAGATTGGCCGCGCCTTTGGTATCAAAGGCAATGACAAGATCAAACTAAAGCAAGTTCTAAAAGACATGCAAGACAACGGATCATTAGGTGGCAAGAAAGGCCGCATGACCGCAAAAGGCCATCTGCCACCTGTTACCATCATTCAAGTCGAAGGCCTCGATCATGATGGCGAAGCCTGGGGCATTCCTGTTGAATGGGAAGAAGCCGCAGGCAAACCGCCAAAGCTTTTGATCGAACTGGCCTCCGGAAAAGCCCCCGCCGTGGGTGACCGTGTGCTAGCTAAAATCGAGGCTTTGTCTGGCAAAGGCCCTTATGCACATAAAGCCAAAGTCATGCGCGTATTGTCGGATCGCTCAGGCCGCGTGCTCGCCATTTCCCGCATCGTCAAAGGCGAAGGCGCGCGGCTTGTGCCTGTCGATAAAAAAGCCCGTTACGATTTGCAAGTTTTGCAAGGTGATGAAGGAGGCGCACTCAATGGCGAGCTTGTTGCCGCTGAGATTATAAAAGATCAAGGGCGCGGCATGCCAATTGCCCGCGTGCGCGAGCGTTTGGGCGACATGGCCGACCCGCGCAATATTTCTCTAATCGCTATTCACCAACACGGCATTCCAAATGCATTTCCTGAAAAAGTTTTGGGCGAATCTGAGGCACTTAAAACCTTCAGTGAGGCAGGCCGCATGGATTTGCGCGATGTGCCGCTGGTCACAATTGATCCACCAGATGCGCGTGATCATGACGATGCCGTGTGGGCCGAGCATGACGATAGTGCCGCCAACCCCGGTGGTTTTAAAGTGATCGTAGCGATTGCAGACGTTTCGGCTTATGTGCGCCCCGGTTCGGCACTGGATAAGGAAGCGCGCATTCGCGGCAACTCAGTTTATTTTCCAGACCGCGTCGTGCCGATGTTGCCAGAACGCATTTCCAATGATTTGTGTTCATTGCGCGAAAAGGAACTGCGGCCAGCACTTGCTTGCTTTATGACCTTTGATAAATCAGGCCGTAAAAAATCGCACCATTTCAAACGCGTCACAATGCGCTCTGCCGCAAAATTTTCATACGAAGAAGCGCAAGCTGCAATTGATGGCCGTCCTTCGCCCAAAGCTGAAAGCTTGGTGGAGCCTGTCTTGAAACCGCTCTATGCCGCTTATGCAGCTCTAAAAAAAGCACAAGACGCACGCAGCCCGTTGAATTTAGATTTGCCTGAACGCAAAATCATTCTTGATGAAAAAGGCGCTGTGGCGCGGGTGACGGTGCCGATGCGTTTGGATGCGCATAAGTTGATTGAAGAGTTTATGATTCAAGCCAATGTGGCCGCAGCAGAAGAATTAGAAAACAAAAAAACACCCCTGCTCTACCGCGTGCATGAACAGCCTTCGCAAGAAAAGATCAAAGCGCTCGCAACATTCCTCAAAACTGTAAACCGCGAATTGCCACTCGGCCAAATCATCAAGCCATCACATTTCAATAAGCTGCTTGCCTCTGTGAAAGGCGAAGATTTTGAACAACTTGTGCACCAGATTGTTTTGCGGACCCAAGCTCAAGCCGTTTACCGTTCCGAAAATGCTGGGCACTTCGGCCTCACCTTGCGCCGCTATGCGCATTTCACTTCACCCATCAGGCGCTATGCTGATTTGATTGTGCACCGCGCATTGATCAGTGCACTGAATATGGGGGCTGATGGGCTATCTGAAAATGACGTTGCCAATCTCGATGAAACCGCCGAAATGATCAGCACCGCCGAACGCCGCGCTATGGTGGCCGAACGCGAAACCAATGACCGCTTGATAGCGTCCTATCTGGCCCCGCAAGTGGGTGCGGTGTTCAACGGTCGCATCGGCGGCGTTGTAGGTGCTGGGCTGTTTGTGAATTTGGAAGAAACCGGTGCAGACGGCTTCGTTCCCGCCGCCACACTTGGCCGTGATTATTATGTCTATGACGAAGTGCGCCACGCGTTGATTGGCGAGCGCACCGGCGAGACTTTCCAGATGGGCGACATCGTAAAAGTAAAACTCGTCGAAGCGGCCCCTGTCAAAGGCGGCCTGAAATTTGAAATCGTCGGCGAAGGCCGCAAGGGCGAGAGACCGAAGATTCGCGGCAAATCGCGAAAGCCACAGCGCGGGCGGCGGTAACCTTTCGCTAGGCAGCCTTGCGACGCCTTGCCGCTGCGGCGGTTGGTGGGTTTGAAATCATCCTGCGCCAAGCCCAAATCAAATGCATGCTAGAAATCAGATCATGGCCTCAAGCGATTTGGCGCGGTTTTCGCTGCAAGTGTCCGGCTTGTGGCCAAGGTCAGATATTCTACAAATATCTCAAGGTCGTTGACCAATGCCCAAATTGTGGCGAGGATTTGCATTATCAGCGCGCCGATGATGCTCCGCCCTATTTGACCATCATGGCCGTGGGTCATATTATTGTGCCTGCTCTCTTCATCGTTGAACGCCTGTGGAAACCCGCTGTCTGGGTTCATATGGCAATCTGGTTACCACTCACCCTAATCCTCACCCTGGCTCTGCTGCCGATGTTCAAAGGTGCGGTCGTGGGCCTGCAGTGGGCGCTTCGCATGCATGGCTTTGGGTTATCGGGCGCGTTTCATTCGGATCAATAGGCCGCGCTTGACTTTTCAGGACAATTCCTGTCTATCCGCCCCAACAGACATTCGGAGACTATTATGGCTAAAGGTAACGTGATCAAGATTAAGCTGGCATCCACTGCCGACACAGGCTTTTTCTATGTGACCAAGAAAAATTCGCGCACCAAGACCGAGAAATTCTCGTTCATGAAGTACGATCCCGTCGTGCGCAAACATGTTGAATTCAAGGAAACCAAGATCAAGTAATTGGTCAGGTTTTGACGGTTTAGAAAGCGCTCAGAAATGGGCGCTTTTTTGTTGTTTAAATGCGAGAATTGAGGTGCCGGCCCGGGTTTATTGTAAACGAGGAGGCCACTCAGTTACGGCCCGAGCCGGCGAGCCAACGAAATCAGGAGATGCGGCGGGCCTGACCACGAAGGCTTTGGATTCAGAAGCATATTTGCTTCAATTGAG
>JANYHN010000067.1 GCA_025359045.1 Hyphomicrobiales bacterium
TCGTTGCAGCTGTGGTAACATTGGATGTCTTGATACCGAAGCAGGTGCCGACGCTATCGCCCGCGATGGCTTGGCGCTGGCGACTTCAGGTAATAGCCGTTTGCTTGCCGAAACTCTGGCAGCAGAAGGAAGCATTGCAGCGACTGATGTTAGTTTGGCAGCCCAATCCGGAGATTCGGCGGCTGCCGAAATTCTTGCGCGCAGTGGCCGCCTGATCGGTACGGCGCTGGCTTCGTTGGTCAATGCCATGAATCCTTCTCTTATTTCTTTGGGCGGCGAAGTTGGTCAACTCGATGACATTTTACTGGCTGCTATTCGCGAGTCAGTCTATCGCAGTTCACATCCCTTGGTCACGCGAGACTTGCGCATTCAACGCTCAGCACTAAATAATTCCGCAGGCCTGGCTGGTGCTGCGTTGGTTGTCACCGATTCAATATTCGCTCCTGGTTCAGTCGTAAACTGGATCAGTTCCGGTGCGCCCAACTTGTCACATGCCGTGTTACTCCAGATCGCCAGAGCAGACACGACTGTTGTTGGTAACATGGCCCGCCTCATTCCTCCGGCAGCGGCATGAAAGGGAAGCAATAATGCCAATTTCTGGACTTGGTCCCCACGGTGAAATTGCCCAGTCTCCTGATCGTTTACGCATTTCTGCGGAAGACGCTGAACGCGCACGCCAGCGAAAATTCCGAGTTGCCGTTGTTCTTCACACCACCAAAAGCGACTGGGCCAAGCAGCATCTCGTCGGTATTGCCAAGACACTGGGTGATCATGGTGCTGCAATCATCGAGGTCGTCGATTGTAATTTTAGCGCAGCAACGCAAAACTCAAGCTTCGAACGCCTCATTCAGTCAAGGCCAGACGCGATCAT
Organism: Hyphomicrobiales bacterium; assembly: GCA_025359045.1. Taxonomy (GTDB): domain Bacteria; phylum Pseudomonadota; class Alphaproteobacteria; order Rhizobiales; family Aestuariivirgaceae; genus Aestuariivirga. The sequence goes on from JANYHN010000067.1 coordinate 872, forward strand.
CAGTTTACCGGTTGGCAATACCGTCATGGCGGATGTTTACCGCAAAGCTGCAAAGGCTGGTATCAAGCTCATTCTGCTGGATAACGTGCCGACTGGGCTTTTGCCAGGCACGGACTATGTCAGTCTGATTTCAGCAGACAATTTCGGGCTGGGGCAAATCGGCGCGGAAATGCTGTCGCCGCATGTTGCCCTTCGGGGTGAGGTCGGCATTTTGACTTATCGCAAGGACTTTTATGCGACCAATGAACGGGAAATTGCGTTTCGGCGATGGATTGAAACAAAGCGCCCCGACATCATTGTCAGGCAAGGCGAATTTGATGAACCCTCACTCGCGGGAGAAACTCTCAATCAACTTCTCGCGTCACACCCCAATCTATCGGGTGTTTTTGCTGTGTGGGATGAGGCGGCAATCCCTGCGTTGGAGGTGATGCAGGCCAGTGGAAAATCTTTGCCGATGACAACAATCGACCTTGGCGAGGAGGCTGCACAGGCCCTGGCAGAAGGAACAATCATGAAAGGCGTCGGCTCTCAGCGCCCTTATGATCAAGGTGTTGCGGCCGCGCAAGCAACATTATTGTCGCTCATCGACCGTCAACCTCCACCGTGGCTGGCACTGCCAGGTCTTGCCATCTCTCGGGAAAACATAATCGAGTCCTACCAAGTCATCTGGCACATGCCACCGCCAGCGAAACTTGTAAAAGCAGTTTTGGGTTAGCGACCTCGTCATTGCTCCTAGATGTTCAGCGGCTCTCCCGCAAATTCCTTCGTATTTCAATTGCCAAATTTCCAAATTTTACTTTTACACATAACTTGTAAGCAATTAAGTTGCTCGGTGATGCCCCGAACTTCTTTCTTTTACCTTCATTTTCCAATTGAGTTTGGAGTGCCTTTAATTGAAAAATAGAATGCGCGTCAGCACACCGAAATTCAAAACATAGACCTCAGCTGACTTCAAAACTAACTTGTCAGCTGCGCGTCATTTTGATTTGAGACAGGAGAGAAGAGTAACTTGGATAAGAGGATATCTCTGATTGATCCTCGCGGCTTAAGTCGTGAAGCTGCTGCCTGTTATATCGGGATCGGCACAACTTTATTTGATACATTAGTCGCTGAAGGTAGGATGCCCAAGCCAAAATTTATCAACAGCCGCAAAGTATGGGACAGACAAGAGCTTGACATCGCATTTAACAAGTTGCCCAATGGGGAACAGCCGGATGATGAAGCCAACCCCTTCGATGGTGTCCGCGCATGAACGAGGGCACTGTGGTCAAGATCGATTTGAAACACGTTGTCAGAGATATATACCGACACGGCAAAGACAGATTCTATTTCCATGTCAAAGATTAAGAGAAAGTGAGATTGCTAGGAATTCCAGGTTCAGACGAATTCATGGAGACATACCAAGACGCTCTCAAGAAGCTTACCTTCAAAGCAGGTGGCCTTCAGCGTGTTAGTAAAGGTTCGTTCGCTTGGCTTTGTCATACTTACTTCAACTCAACGACGTTCAAAGTTGAATTGGCACCTCTCTCGCAGGCCACACGACGCCGCATGCTCGTGAACCTACATCCAGCAATTGGCGATAAACCGTTCGCAAAAATTGAAACAAGACATGTGCGGGTTTAGCTTGATGATCGTGGTGACAGGCAGGAAGCCGCCAACGGACTTTTGAAAGCCCTCAGAACATTATTCAAGTTTGCAGTTGGCCGTGGAATAGCAAAGCGCAACCCAGTTGCTGAAATTTCCAAGATTAAAACAAAAACAGATGGGCACCATACTTGGACCATTTCTGAAGTGCATAAATTTGAAGACCGTCACCCTTTGGGGTCAGTTGCACGACTAGCGATGGCACTTTTGCTTTACACGGGATCGAGGCGAGGCGACGTCGTCCTGTTGGTCGTCAACATATCAGAGAAGGGTGGTTGGAATTTCGCCACGGGAAGACCCGAGCGGAAGTGGACCTGCCAATCTTACCTCAATTGCAAATCGTTCTAGATGCAACAAATCTCGGGCACATGACATTTCTCGTCACCAGTTTTGGAAAACCTTTCACCGCCAATGGTTTCGGAAATGCGATGCGACAATGGTGCGATCAAGCTGGATTGCCGCATTGTTCTAGTCACGGCCTTCGCAAAGCTGGTGCAACAATCGCTGCTGAAAACGGTGCGAGCGATCTTCAACTCATGGCGATTTTTGGGTGGACACGCGCTGAAATGGCAACACTCTACACAAGGCGAGCAAACCGTCGAAAGCTTTCGCAAGATGCGATGCCGCTGATGGTCCCGCGAACGTAAAATGAAATTAAAGTGTCCCACTTTCCCGCTAAAAGTGTCCCACTTTCAAAATAAAATAACAATTTCAATAGTTTAATTTCCGGAAATGGTGATCCCTGCGGGAGTCGAACCCGCCTTTGCAACGTGAGAGGCTGCCGTCCTAACCGATAGACGAAGGGACCAAAGCGCAATCGTGCCTTAGCACAATTGGCGCGAACCTAAACGTAATTCTGCGTCAGCACAATTAGTATCTCTGAGCGAAATCATGCTTTAGCATGATTTGCGCGCCATGCACCATCTTATCCATTGAAACACAGGCTTTAAGTTTGGCTACTTGAACTAGTAAGGCTTTTTGCAAAAATTTCCGCTTCATGTGACGCTCGGTGACAATCTTTGAAGAAAATGCCAGTACTAATTCCGCCATAAATATCTTAATCCATGCCTATTATGAAAAAAGCCAAACATCTTCTCACCGTTCTCGCCCTCCTCGCACCGCTCGCACTCTGCCACCCCGCGAAAGCCAAAGGCATTGATTGTAGCAAAGCCTCCACCTCTGTAGATAAATTTAAATGCACTAATGCTGACTTGAAAGCGCAAGACGATGTGATGGCCAGACTATATGCCGTTGCGCGCGTAAACATGTATGGCAAAGGCCCATCCGGTGAAATTGCGACTCAGAAGAAATGGTTGCACACGGCAGCGCAGCAAGCTCAATGCATGGCGATGGCGGCCGACAAGCGCGCCGGATGCATAATTGAAGAGTATAAATCTCGCAACCTCGAACTCGCATTTTCCGCCATGCCCAAGGCACCTGATGCCGCACTGCAAGTACTGCGAGACCAGAACATCGACACCGAACCCTATTATGAGGCGCTCACAATCTTCACCTCAGAACCGGATGGTACGGATTGGCTGGCCCCTGCCCTTTCGACTAAGCGCGAGAAAATTGAAAAACTGGTGGCTCCTGCCTTTGCCGCGAAAGACAAAAATAAGGACGAAGAATCCGATGGCCATTTTAATTCTTTGCTCTTTGAGGATGCCAGTGTTGCAACGCCTGATGACATATTAAAATCTAGCCGAAACTTTGCTGGTTTCTTCCGCGCAGTGACATATGATGCCCAAACGCCGTTGCCTTGTGGCTATGTGGTTTCTCATCAAGGCTTACTTGATGCAACCAACTCCTATTTCGGCGCAACTTCCGATAATTTTATCGTCCAAACCGACTGTGATGTGACTGCTCCAACAGCGCCCAAGTTTAGCGCGTTGATTAAACAGATTAATGATAAATGGCCACAATGCGATGGCACTATTCGCTTTGCCGCTTACCGCGAATTTGCGGTGGCGGTTGATCGCGTGCTCTCTCCTTCAGCCCGCGCCATTGAAGATTTCAAGGCAACGGCTCCGCTAATCAAGGAAGAGGAGCATTCTTTGATTGGCGTGTCTCCCAAGGTCATTACCGCAGCCAAGCTGGAAATGACAAATTATTACATGAAATATCTTGGCGTTACGCAGACAAAGGCCGCATTGTTTGCTCAAGGTAAAATTGCCGATGTGCTTGCTCACGGGCAGCAATGTGAGTGATCGCAATTAACCAAAGCACAGCACGAAGAGCTATGTTATAGCCCGCCCATGTCCGATACCGAACAAGCCCTTAAAACCAACGCCACAGAATCCGCTCGCCTTGATAAAACTCTGGCCAGTGCATTTACCGATATCAGCCGCGCTCGCTTTCAAAAGCTGATCGCAGAGGGTCGTGTGCACGTGGATGGCAAAGTAGCCGATGATGGCGGCGTGAAATTAAAGCCGGGTCAACTCATTGAAGTCACCATCCCCGAAGCCGCACCCGCCGCACCGCAAGGCGAAGCCATCGAACTCGATATCGTGTTCGAAGACAAACATTTGATCGTCATCAATAAGCCAGCAGGCCTTGTGGTGCACCCCGGTGCTGGCAATGAAGATGGCACATTGGTGAACGCGCTGATTGCCCATTGCGGCGCCAGTCTGTCTGGCATCGGCGGAGTCAAACGCCCAGGCATTGTCCACCGCCTGGACAAGGACACATCTGGCCTGCTCGTTGTCGCCAAAAACGATAAAGCCCATACAGGCCTTTCCGACCAATTCGCCAGTCATGGCCGCGACGGGCGCATGGAACGCGAATATCTGGCTTTCGTCTGGGGCAAACCCGAGCGCCGCCAGGGAACAATTACCACTGGCCTCGACCGATCGCCGAGCAACCGTCAGAAAATGGCGGTTTCAAACTCTGCCATGGCCCGCGAAGCCATCACGCATTATGAAACAATCGAAGAGTTCGGCCACCCAACAATCGTCAGTTTGGTGCGCTGCAACCTCGAAACCGGCCGGACTCATCAAATTCGCGTGCATATGGCGCATATCGGTCATCCACTTTTGGGCGACGGAACCTATGGGGCAGGCTTTTCAACCTCTAAAGTTAAACTGGCAGAAGCTGCAAGAAACAGCCTTAACTATCTGAGAGGACAGGCTTTACACGCTGCCGTACTTGGTTTTGACCACCCGGTGACTGGAAAACACCTGCGTTTTGAGGCAGAACTGCCAAAACCCCTGTCACAACTTCTCCATGATTTAAAGCTGCAATCCGCTGGAACCAAAGCGTCGTAACAACATTTACTAATCTGCAACAACAAAAGTGTCTTTTAATTTTGAAAGCACACCCCATATCTGTCGCAGCGGGGCCGCCAAAGACGGCCGAAAAGGATGGAAAAATTGGCTAAGTCAATGAATTTACCTATGATTTCTGGTGCTGATGGCAGCCTCAATCGGTATTTGCAAGAAATTCGCAAATTCCCGATGTTGGCGCCTGAGGAAGAATATATGCTCGGAAAGAGCTGGAAAGAGCATGGGGACACTCAGGCTGCTCACAAACTCATCACCAGCCATCTGCGCCTCGTAGCCAAAATTGCCATGGGTTACCGCGGTTACGGCCTGCCTGTGGGCGAAGTGATCCAGGAAGGCAATATTGGCCTAATGCAAGCTGTGAAGAAATTTGAGCCCGACAAAGGCTTCAAACTCGCAACCTATGCCATGTGGTGGATCAAAGCTTCGATCCAAGAATATGTGCTTCGCTCGTGGTCACTGGTGAAAATCGGCACAACGGCTAGCCAGAAAAAACTGTTCTTCAATTTGCGCCGCATCAAAAGCAAAATCCAAGCTCTCGAAGAAGGCGATCTGAAGCCAGATCAAGTCAAATACATCGCCAAGACCCTTGGCGTGGACGAAAAAGACGTGATCTCGATGAACCGCCGCATGGGCGGCGACACATCGCTCAACGCGCCCTTGCGCAATGATGCCGACGGCGAAGGCGAGTGGCAGGATTTTCTGGTTGATCACAGCGATACACAGGAAACTGTGCTTGTTGAAAGCCAAGAATCCGAAATGCGTCATGGCCTGTTGGGTGAAGCTTTGAGCAAACTCAACGACCGCGAACGCCGCGTGATTGAAGCCCGCAAACTTCAAGATGAACCATCAACGCTTGATGACCTGTCAAAGGAATTCAACGTAAGCCGCGAACGCATCCGCCAAATCGAAGTGCGCGCCTTTGAAAAACTGCAAAAAGCCGTGAAGAACGCCGCCCAGAAAGCCATGCTGCCCAAGGGCACGCCGCTGCTGGCGGGCGCTGTGGCTTAAGGTTGAGCAATTAGTTTAAGTGAGTTTGCGTAGTTAAGGCCGGATTGAAACATCCGGCCTTTTGCTTTTTTAGCGCGTTCGAAGTTTTGGCGGAATTTCAATATGTTATGATTTTTTAGCGTTACGTAGGATTTTTAGCTTGACAGCGTACGGTGAGGCTGCTATATCTGCTCATACTCCACAACTGGGTCACCACTTTTGGAGCTCCCCCATTCTCAACAACAGTCTTGAGCCCATCAGGAAGACGACGTTGGGGTTGGGAAATTGCACAATCATATATAGTATGATAAAGTAAGTTCACTTATATCGGAGTAGCTAATGGCTGAAATTGAACGCATGACAATCACAATGCCGACCGAAATGGCGGCCATCGTAAAAGACGCTGTCGATACAGGCGATTATGCATCCTCAAGCGAAGTTGTAAGAGCTGCATTGCGTGATTGGAAACTCAAACGCTCGCTTCAACTCGAAGAACTCGCAACGCTCAAAGCCGATATCGATGTGGGCCTAGCGGATATCGCTGCAGGACGAGTTCAAAATTTCGAAATTGAACTCATCGTGGAGCGCGGGAGGAAGCTATTAGCCAGCCGCTCATCCTCCGTTTAACTGAAACTGCTGAACGCGATTTAGCAGAAATTTGGTCTTATTTCGCAGCAGAAGCATCAGAAGCGATTGCCACGCGTTTCATCAAGAAGATCGAGGAAGATGCTCAAATTTTTTGCCACTTCCCATCGTCCGGCCCTGCTCGCGATCAAATCGGCAAAGGATTGCGGATTGGTTTTTCCGGAAACTACGCGATCTATTATATGCCAACCGAGTCCGAATTGGTAATGTCAGAGTCTTGCATGGCGCGCGGGACGCAGTAGCAATATCCGCCAGTGGTGGATTTTTGTTTGCGAAGAAGGCATGATGGAAATCGAATAAATTGAATGGGCGCTAAGATGAAAAAACATTTAATAGCAACCACAATTCTGGCTGCAATGTCTGTGACGGCTTCGGCACAATGGTCTATGATAACGAAACAGATGCTTTTGACGGCACCATAAAATCGGTTGGCGCTATGTCAGGATCCAGCAACGATAAAGCTCTTGCATACGCACGGTGTAAGGATAAGCACTTAACATTCAATATCATTGTCTCTGGATTTCACAATAGCCAGCCACAGTTCATTTATATCGACATGCGCTCAAGCATTGATTCCGGCGAAACGAAGCACAATCCGACAATTATTGGCGAAGGTGTCGGCGACACGGTAGTATTTACGTTGCGCGATTATGTCGTTTCAGACTTCATGGCACTTACCGAAGCCAAGCACGAAATAAAATTTGGATACGATAACGCGGCGTGGTCATTCAGCCCGCCGGAACCAGAAATCATAGCAAAAGTTATAGCGGCGTGCGCTGCGAAGTGAGAAAATTTTTTATCCCACGCGCCGTACTATTTTCTGGCCACAAACAGGCTTTGGATTACGGGGATTACAGTACCACCCCACTTAATTTTAAACGACTGCAGCTGCGGTCAGGCCCCTCATCTATCCCGTTGCTTTGCAACGGGCCCCTTTCCTCTCCTGCTTTGCAGTTGAGGACGTTATTCCAGCGGCTTCAAATCCTGCAAAATGGTTGGCAGATATTCCGACACAGTGGGGTGGATATGCATCGTGCGGGAAATTGCTGTGTAGGGCGCACCCACTGCCATGATATCAAGAAACGCGTGCACCACTTCATCGCCACCAATCCCCAGAATGGCGGCGCCAAGAATTTTTTTGCTCTCGGCATCCACGATAACTTTCATGAACCCTTGCGTCTCACCACGCTCGCGGGCACGACCGATTGATGTCATCATGCGTTTGGCCGCCAGCGCTTTGATGCCTTTGGCGCGCACTTCTTTTTCGCTTAATCCCACACGTCCCAAAGGCGGATCAACAAAAAGGCCGTAGCAGGAAATACGGTCTGATATCCCGCGCGGGTCATTGTCGAGCAGATTGGCCGCAACAATTTCATAATCATTATATGATGTGTGCGTGAAAGCACCACGACCATTCACATCGCCCATGGCCCATAGGCCTTCAATATTGGTGCGGCATTGATCATCAACGATGATGAAACCCTTTGCATCAGTGGCAATGCCCGCTTTATCAAGCCCCAGATCATCCGTATTGGGTTGGCGCCCAACGGCCATCAAAACATGGCTGCAATCAATCCGCGATGCACCAGATTTGTCTTCAATGCTCACATGAATGACATCACCAGACTTATCGAAAGACATATTTTTGGCGCTGAGCCGCACATCAATGCCCTCCTTTTCGAGGATGTCTTGCACGGCCAAACAGACATCATCATCCTCACGTGCAATCAAACGGTCTGCCATTTCAATGACCGTCACACGCGAACCAAAGCGGCGGAAAGCTTGGGCAAATTCAAGCCCAATATAACTGCCCCCGATCACCACAAGATGCTCTGGAAGAAAGTTAACGCTCATCATCGAGGCGTTGGTCAGATAAGGAATTTTTTCGACGCCAGGAATTGCGGGCACAAATGCGCGTCCACCAGTATTGATAAAAATCTGATCGGCAGAAATAATCTCGCCGTTGATGCTCACAGTTTTGGGAGCCGTGAACCGCGCATGCCCACGATAGACTTTGGCACCCTCTAATCCCATCATCCAGGTTTCAACTCCGTTGCGTGATTTCTCGACGATTGCATCTTTACGCGCCATCACACGGGCCATATCAACTTTGATTGCGCCTGAGATATCGACGCCGTATTCCGAAGCCCGCCGCGCCAAATGGGCAGCATAAGCCGAAGCCACCATGGTCTTGGTCGGCACGCAGCCATTGTTCACGCAAGTGCCGCCGAAATTCTCACGTTCAATAATTGCAACTTTGCGCCCCGCTTTCGAAAGCCGCGCGGCGAGCGATGGCCCCGCTTGGCCAGAACCAATGATGATGGCGTCGAAATGAGTTGTCATAAAGTGCCTCGTTTTATGCTGCGGGGAATGCATGTTAAATCAAACCATAGACTAAACCGCAAGGCATGACTTCATAGCTACAGGTCATTGCGCGAATTGACAGTTATGAACGGACAAGACTATCGATGAGTCAAATTTTTTGTTGAGAAATTCCAAGGCTGTGTCAACCAAAAACCAGCAACAAGATACCCACCCACCACATCAGAAAAATAGTGCACACCGAGGAAAATACGCGATGCGCCGATGAGCGAGGCGATTGCGATAGCAGCCAACCAAACCATAATTCGACTTGAGCCTTTGATGTGAGGCGTTACGATCAATGCAATTGCCAGATAAAAACTGGTGCCATAAATTGTGTGGCCACTGGGGAAGCTAAAGGAATTGGGCAGAGTATTGGCAAACACCTCCACAGGTCTTGGGCGGTGGATGAGCCATTTCATTGTGACTTCGGTTGCCGCCGCTGCGACCATTACAAAGATAAGATATTTCTGATCATCCCATTTTTGTCGAAGACCTAGTTTAATGACAGCAAGCACGGTCAGCGTGCTGATTGCTAATCCCGATCCGAAAAAAGTGATGCCCTCCCATATGCGTTCGTTACCTGCTGGAAACATGCCCAATGCCCAACCGTGAAACTGAACGTCAAAGCCATTGGTATATCCAGACCAAACACATGCCGTCAGCACAGTGAGTGATACTAAACAAGCCAGCGCTAATGAAATCCGCTGCTGCCGCGTCATCCGCTTTTGCTTTTTGGAATATCAACCAAGGGCACGATGACCCTCAAGGATTTCGGCTTTATCCGATAGTTCAGTGGTGATTTTAGCATGATCACCTCCCCATCTACCGCAACTTTAACAAAGTTGCGTTTGGTCTTGATCGAAAGTGATGTCGTATCGAAAGTCAAAACATCTGATTTGGGTTGAGCCTTAAAAACCAGAGAGAAAAAATTATACAAGAGTCCTAGTCTGGTTGAAGCGCGAGGCATCATAACCCCCATAACGCCACGTTGAAGCGACGAACGCGTTCCTAGTGTTGGGAAGCTCATATCATAAACATTATTTCCGACAAAAAGCAGCGCTGATCTGTGGTCGGCTTTTTCCAGCTCAGCTGCATCTAACCTTAATCGCAAAAGGCGGAACCTCAACAGAACTTTAAGCGAAGCACGCGTAGCCGCCGGCCATTTGCTGAGGCCCGTTTTCTGCAAGCTTTCTCGCAATTTTACAATTGAAGGGTAAAGACCAACACTTGAATTGTTGACGAATATGTGACCGTTCACCTCGCCTACATCAATAGATTGAATATGCCCCGCTACAATAATCTCGATTGCTTTTTCAACATCCATCGGAATTTTCATATCCTTGGCAAAGTGGTTGAGCGTTCCCAAAGGAAGCACACCAAATTTAACTTTGCTCAGGCCTATCAAAGCAGATGCCACCGCGTTTATTGTGCCGTCACCACCACCAGCAACGATAATAGTATATTTTTGCTGAACGGCAGATTTTGTCAGGGCATTGATATCATCTCCCTTTTGAAGTCGGATAATATGCGGCGTAACGCCATGGCTCTGAAACAGCTTCTCAATTTGTTCAATGGAAGGTCTATCTTTCGGACCCGAACGCGGATTTATGAGGCAACAAATTCTCAAATAATCACCATATTCTCCACAAACTAAAATCTTGGAAAGCGATATCCGCACTTTGAGGCGGCGCGGATATCGTCTATTTCAATATATTACTTTGCCACGACCAACTGTCCACGAATTTCGCCGTCAGGAAACTTGGCGGTGTGAACGTTGACATAAGTTTTGCCAGCCTTGATATCAGCGAGCTGCGCATCAGTAATGTCTGCGCTTCCTTCCATAATGGCCTTGGACATATCAATTTCAGGGCCGGCTTTCTCGCCAACAGCCGCTGGGCCGTGGATGTGGGCTGCAGTTGCATCGCCCGTCAGCCCGTCAACTTTAACAGTCCATGAAACCTTCTTGGTATCGGTATCCACTGTGACCTCAGCAGTACCCATGCCTTTGCTCTCTGTGGCTGGTGTTTCTTCTGCAGCAGTCATATCAGCATGATACTTCATCATTTCAGCATGCGCAGCAGACATTGCTCCTGCCAAACCAAAGGTAAGACCCATAACTGCCAAAGCAATTTTAGTATTATTCATAATATTAACTCCATGAGATTTTGTTTTCAGCCGTCGAGAATTAACGCTTTAAAACGCTGTTCTGTTCCCAACTGTAAAAAATTATGTGTGTTGTCTAACTACCGTTAATACAAGCTGCCATCCGCCTGCTCTGGCCGTGCCCGCCCTACATCGGTTACAACCTCAGGCCCCACAAAAATCTGATCAGCATAAATTCTTTCGCCCTGCGCTACCACGCCCGTAGCCACACTCACATAATCACGGCTCGCCAGTGCATGGCGGTGCGGCGGGCTGTTGAGCCACTGTTGAAAAATCTTCTGCGCGGCGTTTGCATCGCCCAAATCAGCATGGCTCAGCCGCGCTGCATTCTCCCCCAAGCTCGGCAAATTCATCGCCCCATCACGCAACGCCCGCATTCGGCTGTCAAAATCATGGCCAGTGCTGGCCACATGTCCCATAAAATTATGCTGCATCATATCCATGGCATGGGCCAAGCTGGCATCATGTAAGGGTTGATTGAGCACCAAACCACGCAAGCCCTTGGATTTGCGATATTGATTAGCCAATTGAAACAGTTGGCTTTCCAAGTCTGGCCGTTCAACGTTAAGACCTGCGGCAACCATGCGCGACATCAATTGGCGATAAGTCTCGCGCGCTTCGGCAGGCAGACCCAAAACGACCAGTGCACAAACCGATAATACAACTAGACAATTAAGTTTTATGACCAACCCAAAACCTCAATACGAATCACTTTCACATCAGCTATCTTTAAATCCGTTATGAACCAAATGGAAACGACAGACATCGAACAATTGCGCAAACACGCGGCGCAACTCGAGAAAGATATTGCCCATTTGGTCCGTCATGATCAACTCACGGGATTGATGAATCGTAGTGCTTTTGTCTCCGATGTTGATCGTATTATTAGCGCCACTGACTATTCGCAGACCAAAGGTGCAATGATTGAAATCGGCATTCGTGGCATTCCCCGCATCTCCGGTTCATTGGGCAGGCATGTTGCAGACTACGTGATCTCAGCACTGGCCGCTCGCCTCAACAGAATGCGCGAACCCGAAACGCTCTGTTGCCGCCTCGACTATTGGAGTTTTGCAATCTTCATTCCGAAGATCAATGATCCACTTGAAGCACTGACGACAGCAAAATCATTTATCGAAACTTTGAATAAACCCGTTGACTGGGTCGATCGTCATTTGAAAGTTGAATTGGGCGCAGGTGTAGCACTCACGACTGAAGGCCAAAAAGATGCATTAGAGCTTTTGGAAAATGTCAGCCTTGCGCTCAAATCCGCGACTGAAAAAAATGGCCCTGGCTATAGCTTCTTCAACCCTGCCCTAGCCCAAATCTCCAAGCGCAAATCCGACGTGATGCAAGCTTTGCATGATCCCAGTGACAAGCAGCTTTTTAAATTACATTACCAACCCTTTTTCAACGCCAAATCTGGCGATCTGGTTGGCTTCGAGGCGCTCATGCGCATGGATCACACAGAGCTTGGTTCAATATCGCCTGCTGAGTTCATTCCAGTGGCAGAGGAATCAGGTGATATTACGAGGCTGGGTGCTTGGGCCTTGGCTGAAGCCTGCCGCGAAGCTGCAAATTGGCCCAATCATCTCATTGTTGCTGTCAACATTTCACCTGAGCAATTCTACAGCGGGACATTGCTGACCGATGTTCATAACGCGCTCGAACTTTCAAGTTTCCCTGCATATAGGCTCGAGCTCGAGATCACCGAAAGCACCATGCTCAAAGATTCTGAAATGGTGATGTCGCAATTAAATGCCCTGCGCGATATGGGCTGCGCCATTGTGCTCGATGACTTCGGCACGGGCTATTCCAGCCTGAGTTATATGTGGAAGTTCCCGTTTTCAAAATTGAAAATTGATCGCTCATTTATTCTGGCCTTAGATGACACACATTTGGTACGCGGAATGTTGCGATCCATTATCGATTTGTCACGCAATCTTGGATTAAAAATCACTGCAGAAGGAATTGAGAAACCAGAGCACGTAGCACTGCTGCGCGAATATTCCTGCGATTATCTGCAAGGCTATTTAACAGGCAGGCCCGCGAGTGCCACCGATATCGCTGCCATCATTCTCAAAAACTATGCCAGCCAATTGCGCGAACAACCATACCCAGCTGTTGCAGATCCGAAATTTCGCAGCAACAAGCAATCCACATAATTTGTATAATTTATGACGTCTTCCCCACCAACTTCACACCGAGACCTGCCTGTTTTCAAGGCCTTTACGCATATATTGAGTGGCGTTTCCGCCCATTGGAGGCGCGCCCTAAAGCCTGCTTTACCGTGGCTGGTAATGATTGCATTACTCAATGCTTTCGTTTTGAAGTCGCAAATTTCATCTTCATCTTCGCAAGAACAGTTAAACTTTAATTGGCTAGATTTGGTAGGAGCAGCAGTTGGTTTAATTGCGGGTTCTTCAATAGCCGTAACTTGGCACCAATTTATTTTACGCGATGTGCCAATGGAAACAGTGCAAATATTTCGACTTGATCGCACTGTCTGGCGTTATTTAGGACGCATCATGGCAATTATTGCAATATGCTTTGTTCCACTATTGGCGCTTGTGACAGCAGTTGAATTTGCGCCGTTGCTGCTGATGCCAATAATATTGGCATTGTTTATCCAACTCGCAATTTTCGGTTATCGCATGTCACTCACTCTCCCCGCAACGGCTGTCAACAACACAACATTTGGTATGCGTGAAGCCCTCGAGGTCACGCGCGGCAACAATCTCAAGATTTTAGCGCTACTTGCAATCATCATCGTGACGATACTGGCTGGGTTCATGGCACTCCTAACAATTGTAGGAATAGTCAAGATCATTCACCCAATGGCAGCAGAGCTTGTCGTATTTATATTGGGGATTCCAATTCTGTTTTTTAACACGCTTCTGACTTCAAACTTGCTGACGTCACTTTATGGTTTCTTCGTTGAAAGACGTGACTTCTAATCCGCAAACGGATCCTTCATCAGAATCGTATCTTCACGCTCTGGCGACGTTGAAAGCATTGCAATGGGGCATTGGATCAGCTCTTCCAGATAGCGCACATATTTCACAGCCTGCGCCGGAAGTGCCGACCATGATCTGGCCCCCGCCGTTGTTCCCTTCCAGCCCTCAAAGCTTTCATAGATCGGCTCAACACGCGCCTGTTGATCTTCAGCCGCCGGGAACAAATCTATCCGCTTACCATCAAGCTTGTAACCAACACTCACTTTAATCTCGTCAAGCCCATCCAGAACATCAAGCTTGGTCAGCGCAATGCCCTGAATGCCTGAAGTCTTGATTGCTTGGCGCACCAACACGGCGTCAAACCAACCCACACGGCGCTTGCGTCCCGTGACTGTGCCAAACTCATGGCCGCGAGCCCCAATCCATTCACCTACATCATTGGCTTGTTCAGTTGGAAAAGGCCCAGAGCCAACGCGCGTTGTGTACGCCTTGCAAATGCCCAACACATAGCTCACCGCCGATGGACCAAGCCCTGAACCCGCTGCCGCTTGTCCCGCCACAGTATTTGACGATGTTACATAAGGGTAAGTGCCGTGATCAATATCGAGCAATATGCCTTGCGCACCTTCAAACAAAATCCGCTTTCCTTCGCGGCGCATATCATCAAGCTTGGCCCACACAGCATCAGAGAATGGCAAAATCTTTGGTGCAATTTCTGTCAGCTGCGCCATGATTGATGCCGCTGTATGTTCGGGCTGCCCCATACCACGACGCAGAGCATTATGATGGTTAAGCATCCGGTCAATCTTGGGGCCGATCGTTGCCAAATCCGCAAGATCGTTTACGCGTATAGCCCGCCTGCCAACCTTATCTTCATAGGCAGGGCCAATTCCGCGCCCAGTTGTTCCAATCTTGCCGTCACCAGCTGCGGCTTCGCGCAATTTATCAAGTTCGCTGTGAAGTGGCAAAATCAATGTGGCATTGCCAGCGATGCGCAGATTATCGCGCGAAATGTGAACACCTTGTTTGGTCAGTTTGTCAATTTCAGCGATCAACGCCCAAGGGTCAATCACCACACCATTGCCGATGACAGAAAGCTTGCCCGGCCGTAAAATGCCTGATGGCAAAAGCGACAATTTATAAGTCACACCATTGATCACCAGCGTATGCCCCGCATTGTGTCCACCTTGAAACCGCACCACCACATCAGCGCGTTCCGAAAGCCAATCCACAATCTTACCCTTGCCTTCATCGCCCCATTGCGCGCCGACAACTGCCACATTGGCCATGGTGTATTCCTTCTCAGACATGACAACGGCTCCTGCCAAGATTCTGGCGGAGCCGTTGCAGATGCATACACCAAACCGAGTTTGGCGCAACAAACTTTAGGGGTTCATACTGATATGCACAGCCTCCGGTGCTGTCACCTTATAACCCGTTTTGATCTCTTTTTTCGCCTTCGGCTCCAAATCGAAATTCCAAGCCAAAACACCGCGTTTCTTGTCTAAATCCGTAACTGTCGGAGCCGTCATCCCAGCCAGTGTCTCAACTGTAACATCAGACTGAGTGGAGAAGGGCTTACGGTCAATTACAGTCACTGGAATGGTCACATCGTGCAAATTGGTGACCGACATTTCCCACGCCAATTCCTGCACATTGGAAGACGTAATAATCCCCTCCGTGCCAGAATTGCGCTTCACCTCTGCGCGCTTCACCTTGATCAAATCATCAGCACCAAAGCCAAGCTTTGTGTCTTCGCCAGCGCTCAGTTGTGGCAAGCTGCCCTGCCCCATAAACATGCCGTCCCGAAACAAATTGACCACACCAGGTAAATAAGGCGCATCACCCTTCATCGTGAAAGCAGCTGTGAGATATGCATTAGGATCAAGCCGAGGCACAGTGATCGCCTGCAAATCAGCATCAAACTCGTCAGTCGCAATCCGTACTTTTTTCGCAGTGCCGGTATTGTCGACGCTTACGCGACCCTGAATGATATAATTAGCGTTGAACCCTGCCATCTCAACAACGGCTTGGCGCTGAATTGCCAACACGTCAGCTTTCTTCAAAGCGTTTTGTGCCACTAAGCCTGAATCCAGCTCGCTTTTCATTTTATCATCAGCAACCATCGGTGCCGCTGGCGCAGCCATATCAACACGTCCTAAAGCTTCAGCCATCGCAATTTGAATAGGGTCCTCGCCCAAATCTGGCGCCGCCGTCGAACCCGTGGGACGTGCCGTCGATAATGTCATCGCAACATTATCCCATGCCTCGCCTGTGTTTTGCATCACCTCAGCGCGGCGGATAATTTCCAGCTTGGCCTTCTCGCCCTTGGAAGGTATCGCCAGCTTCGCATCATAAAATGGCTGCCAACCAGCACCACCAATCCGGTAGCTAACCTTAACTGTGCCCGTCAATGCGGCAGAAGCCAAAACATGCACCGCCACCTGCATATGGGCTGCCTCATCTGGCGCCAAATTCTCAGTTTTAATATTGAGATCCACCACCAACTTATCGATGGCCTTCTGGCGCAATTGTGCATCATGGATCGATTTTGAAATCGTCGTCAGCCGCGCGCCAACTAAATCAACCAAATTGCCAAGTGCGGTTGGATCAACCGTCTTTACCGTTTCAGTCGTAGAGCCTGGCTGCAGCTGCTTATCCGCGAGTGACATAAGCAATCTCTGCTGCGCCTGCGCGTCGACAACCGTTTGATCAAGCCCCGAACGCTCATCCGTCAAAGTCTCAATCTGATCATTAATGACTTTGCGTTTGGCATCAATATCTACTGAGGAAAGTTCAATGATCTTCGAGTCGACCGAAGTAATGTCCAATCCCGCATTGCCCGCACCATCCACGCGGATTGATTGCGGGTCAATTGAACCCGGAAAATCCTCAAGCAACAGCGTGTGCTCTCCGGGCTTTAGATCAACAGAACCGACGCGAATAATATCGGCACCTTGTGGATAAACTGTTACAGAATCAATGTGAGAAAGTGTTTTAATGTCGTCCGCAAAAGCAGGCGTAAAAGTGCTGCCTACCAAAAGCAGCGTGGCTAATTTAATTTTCATGATTTCCTCCCGACGGCCAGAACGGCCATTGGGAGGGAAACAAAAGCTTATCTCGCGTCAATTCTGCGGCGGGATAACGGCAGAGATGGACAGTTATTAAGGCGTGGTTATTGTGAGACCAGTTTTGGTTTTAATCGTCACAGAACTATGGCAACCTGTCTAACACAGGGTAATAAATGGAAGAAACCAAAATGAAATCAAGAACTGGCCTTATCCTTTCAACTTCAGTTTTACTGTTCGTAAGTACGCTATCACATGCATTCGCGAGCGACGAAGAAGCAGCGCGCTTACAAAAACTATTCTCAAGTTATCTTACTGATACCAAAGGTGTGGTGGACGTTAAGACCGATGGCGACGGTTATGTGGTTCAGTTGAACCTAGCCCCGCTGGCTTCACAATCAGGTGGCGCAGTTAATATAACTCCGCTCGCATTCAAAATGGCCAGCCAAGGTGATGGGAAATGGCAATTTGTTCAAGATCAAGCCCTTGCACTAAAGATGGACTTGAAGGATCAAGGAGCAGTTGACGAAAAAATTGCTTCTCTCAAACTATCTGGCATTTTTGACGAAAAACTAAATTACTTTTCCAAATTAGCCGGTGAAGCAACAGGCATAAGCGTCAGTCAAAAAATGACTGATCCGAACTCTGGCCCAATTGATATTAGTGCGAATGTAAACAGTGTTCAGATTGACCAAACTGGAACGCCTGCTGCCAATGGTGGCGTCGATGTGGTTTCAAAATATACAATTGGGAATTTGGTTGAAAACATCAATACTGCCGGAAAGCCAGAAAGCGGCGTGCCTCCGATGAATCTCGTCATCAATGCTGCAAGTGGCAATTACGATTTCAATGCCAAGGGCTTTAAGTCAAAACCCTTCTTAGATGTATTGGCATTCTTTATCGCCCGTCAAACCAAAGAATTGATCGTTAAAGATCAGGCGACATTAAAAGCAATATTGAAAGATGGAGTTCCCGTCTGGGACAAATTGTTAGCGAATGCGAAGTTCAATACCGTTACTGTCGCCAGCCAATTTGGCCAATTTGGCGTCGATTCAATCGAAATTGTTGGCGATGCCAACGGAATTGCGAAAGACGGAAAATTCCGTGAAAAATTAGCCTTTAATGGACTTAGCATTCCAGCAGCGTTGGTACCTCCATGGGCTTCAAAACTTGTGCCAAAAAATATTTCCTTCGATTTTACCGTTTCGGGATTTGATCTTGCATCTCCGGCACAGTTGATTTTGGACCAACTTGATGTTGCAAAAGAACCACCGCTCCCGGATGGTTTTGAACAAGTGCTAATGCCTGCTTTCATGCCCAAAGGCACAGTTGATGTTACACTCAACCCAACAAGCATCGACAACGAAACGTATAGCGTGAAAATGGAAGGCAGCTTAGCGGCTGGCCCCGCAGCGTTGCCAACCGGTAAGGCTAAAATATCTGCCAAAGGTCTCGATGAAATCATGAAGGTTATTCAAGAGGCACCACCTGAAGCAGGCTTGCAACAGGGCGCGGCCGTTGTCCTCGTCGCCAAAGGCTTGGCGAAAGCTGAAGCAGATGGAAGCTTGACGTGGAACGTCGAATCCTCGCCAGATGGAAAAGTCCTCGTCAACGGCATTGATCCCACTAAGTTGAAATGAAGAAATGATCGGGGATGATCAACAACCATCCCCGACTTTCAACCTAAAACTGAAGTGCTTTCACTTGCTGCACATTGGCCAACTTCCGCACATCTTCCATCACATGCTCAGGAACGCCGCCATCGGTTTCAACGACACAAATAGCATCGCCGCCTTCGCTTAAACGGCCAAGATGAAACGTTGCCATATTGATCTTGGCATTGCCTAACACCATACCAACAGCTCCAATAAAGCCAGGCTTGTCCTTGTTGGTGATATAAAGCATGTGCTGCCCAAAATTACATTCAAGCTCAATACCCTTGATTTGAATAATGCGTGGCTTGCCGTCTGAGAACACGGTGCCCGCAACTGCACGCTCATATTTCTCAGTCTTCACAGTGATGCGGATATAAGTTTCGTAAGCGCCACGTTTAGATTGTTTCACCTCATCAACTTTAATGCCGCGCTCTTTAGCCACAACAGGTGCAGATACCATATTCACCTGCCCCATTTGCGGCGCCAATATGCCGGCCAGCGCTGCAGAGGTGAGTGCACGCGTGTTCATCTCACCCACATCACCCGCGTATTCAATAATAATATTCGAAATCACCCCATCAGTAAGCTGCCCAGCAAAACTGCCGAGCTTCTCGGCAAGCGCAACAAATGGCTTCAGGCGTGGCGCTTCTTCAGCAGAAATAGACGGCATGTTGAGGGCGTTCGTCACTGCACCCTTTATGAGATAATCAGACATCTGTTCGGCCACTTGCAAAGCCACATTTTCCTGTGCCTCACCTGTAGACGCACCAAGATGGGGCGTGGCAATCACATTTTCCAACTTGAAAAGCTTGTGATCAGTTGCCGGTTCCACTTCAAACACGTCAAGTGCTGCACCCGCCACGTGTTTGGAAACCAAAGCATCATAAAGCGCGTCTTCGTTCACCAATCCACCGCGTGCACAATTGATGATGCGAACACCTTTCTTCATCCGAGAGATAGCGGCTTCGCCGATGATATTGCGGGTTTTGTCTGTCAGCGGCGTGTGAAGTGTGATGAAGTCGGAACGGGTAATGAGTTCAAGGAGCTCAACCTTTTCGACACCAATTTCAAGCGCGCGTTCGGGTGAGAGGAAGGGATCATAGGCAATGACTTTCATCTTCAAGCCAAGTGCACGATCGGCAACGATAGAACCGATATTGCCGCAGCCAATAACACCTAACGTCTTGTTGAAAAGCTCCACACCCATAAAGCGGTTTTTCTCCCACTTTCCAGCCAATGTCGAAGCAGAAGCTTCTGGAATTTGTCGCGCCAATGCCATCATCATTGAGAGTGCATGTTCTGCGGTGGTGATGGCATTACCAAATGGCGTATTCATCACCACTATCCCCCGCGCACTAGCCGCTGGAATATCAACATTGTCCACACCAATACCCGCACGGCCAATCACTTTAAGACGCGTCGCAGCCTCAAGAATCTTCGGTGAAACTTTGGTAGCCGAACGGATGGCCAGTCCATCATACTCGCCAATCTTTGCCAACAAGGCATCTTTATCCTTACCAAGATCGGGTAGATAATCGACATCAACTCCTCGATCACGAAAAATTTGAACAGCAGTTTCAGAAAGTTTGTCAGATACTAATACGCGAGGTGCCATTGGGCTTCTCCTGCTAGAATGAATTTGAAATGAATTAGGCGGTGGCTTGGGCATAAGCCCAATTAAGCCAAGGAATTAGTGCTTCCACGTCTGCTGTCTCAACAGTTGCACCACACCAAATGCGAAGACCAGGTGGCGCATCACGGTATGCACCGATGTCAAACGCAACGCCTTCGGCATCGAGAAGCTTTACCATTTTCTTTGGCACATCTTCATTTCCGTCAAGCGTCAGGCAAACCGATGTGTTCGAACGTGTGGCAGGCATTTTCGCCAAATGATGAGCATAAGCATTTTTAGAAATCCAACCATCAATCAGAGCTGCATTATCATCTGCTCGTTTGCGCAATGCTGTTAGGCCACCTATTGATTTTGCCCATTTTAACGCCAACACATAATCTTCAACGCACAGCATAGATGGTGTATTGATCGTTTCGCCTTCAAAGATGCCATCAATCAATTTGCCACCCGACGTGAGGCGAAAAATTTTCGGCATCGGCCAAGCAGGAACATATGATTCCAAACGAGCGACTGCACGCGGTGATAAAATTAAAACGCCATGCGCACCTTCACCGCCCAATACTTTCTGCCAAGAGAACGTCACCACATCAAGTTTAGAAAAATCCATGTCCTGTGCAAAGGCGGCCGATGTGGCATCGCAAATCGTCAAGCCTTCGCGCGACGCCGGAATCCAATCGGCATTCGGAACCCGCACGCCAGAAGTCGTACCATTCCACGTAAACACCACGTCATTGGCAAAATTGATCTGCGCCAAATCAGGCAGCTCGCCATAGGAAGCAATAATTTTTCGCGCATCTTTCAGCTTCAACTGTTTTACAACATCCGAAACCCAGCCCTCGCCAAAGCTTTCCCAAGCCACCATATCCACGCCGCGTGCACCCAGCAGCGACCACATAGCCATTTCAACTGCGCCTGTGTCAGACGCGGGCACAATGCCAATCTTGTAGTCGGCAGGAACGCCGAGCACTTCTCGCGTTAAATCAATGGCTTTCTTCAAGCGCTTCTTGCCCAAAGACGAGCGGTGCGAACGGCCTAAAACAGCATTGCTCAGGAGTTGAGGTGTCCAGCCCGGAAATTTCGCGCAGGGGCCAGAAGAAAAGTTAGCGCAATTCGGCTTAGTAGCCGGCTTCATATCTGTCATTTTGATCTCCATCCTTACAGATGGGAAGGCCCTCGGTGGGGAGAGCTCGCCCGAGGACGCGCTTGCAACAAAATGAGTCGGCGATCAAGCTTTAAATTTCATTTATGACAAATGTGCCTTCCAAAAACCTAACATCCGCTGCCAGCCCAATTCTGCAGCCGCGCGGTCATGCACGTCGCGCTGTTCATTCATGAATGCATGATCGGCCTCATAGCGAAAAAATGCAGCATGTTTTTTTGCATGTTTCAACTCGGTCTCAAAATCATCAACCATCTTGGGCGTAATGTAATCATCGCTGTTGGAATAATGTCCTTCAAACGGCACGTTCAATTTGCTTACATCAAGAGCACCCGCGGGCGGCATGCCGTAAAACGATATTGAAGCCGTGATTTCTGGAACATGAGCCGCGGCGAGAAGCGAAACTGCTCCGCCCATGCAAAACCCAACGATACCAACTTTAGCATTAGACTTTGCTAAATATTGCGCAGCACCGCGAACATTCTGCGAAACCGCATCCTGAAAATCCAGAGAGCTCATTTCGAGATTGGCAGCTGCGTGATCGTGATAAGGCACTACCGTCCCCTCATATAGATCCGGGGCCAGTGCGTCATACCCAGCCAATGCCAATCGATCACAAATCCCTTTAATTTGATCTTGAAGGCCCCACCATTCTTGAATCACTAATACGCCCGGAGCATGGTCGTGCCCAGCCTTGGCCAAATATCCTTCGGTCTTTTTTCCGTCAACGCGCGAAAATGAAATGCGTGTACCCATGGCGATCACTCCTTAAAGGGTACACCATAGCGAACAATAAAAAACGCGCTACGGACATAAGCCCGCAGCGCGCCTTTTTAGATGATCACGCTCGATCGCGGATCAGAACTTGAAGCGTAAACCTGCTGTCACAGAATGTTCTATGGCATCATCACCCGAAATCATCGTGTCACGGAAATGATAACCAACATCAAGTGCCAAATTGCTTGTCATATCAAGCGAAGCACCTACAGTTGCGCCAAGCGCAACGCCTTGATCGCTTAGGCCCAAACCAGCACGATTAACCCAACCATAACCAGCACCTACACCAACATATGGCGTAATTGGCGACTCGTTTTTCCAATCATAATAAATATTGCCCATCACAGCTGTCGTGCTTATTGTTGCACCAGGTGCCACACTGTAATTGCTCGTCCAGTTACCCGTAACATCTGCACGGAAGTTATCGTTAAATTGATAACCAACACCGCCGCCGCCAGTGAAAGCGCCAACGTCAGCTGGACCTGGGGAAGTTAAATAGCTGGCGCCAACGTCACCGCGAAGATAGAACCCAGTCATCGTAGACGTTTCGGGTGGAATATAAGCATTATTATCAGCAGCCTGTGCTGAAGCCATAAACGGCAAAGAAACAACGCCCACCAGCAAAACAATTTTAAAATTTTTCATCATACACCTCGTTTACAAACCATCCCGGTCGATGAATAGAATATGGTGTCCGCTTGTGTTTGGAGACAGGCGACAAAATGGCTAAAATGTGAACGATCTCGACTGTTGCCGTAATACAACGCTTTTTGTGTCAATTTGGAACAGTTCATTCACGAACGCCCTTTATAAATTAACTATGTCATCATCCAACAGAATCAGTCGTCCCCACCTTCTGCTTTTGGCCGCTCTTGTTGTCATTTGGGGGTCTTCATTCGCGCTCAGCAAAATTGCCATTCAGGATGTTGATCCAAACTGGGTCGCTGCATTGCGCTTGATCATCGGCAGTTCTATTATTTTTGCAATTGCCCACTGGTACAATCAGTCGCCATTACAAGTGCGCAAGAGTTGGCCAAAATATGTGTGGTTGGGTGTGATAGGCAATGCCCTGCCATTCATTCTCATCAGTTGGGGCATTCAATATACAAGTTCGGGCGTAACAGGATTGTTAATGGGGACAATTCCACTTTTTGTAATTGTGCTGGCGCATTTCTTGCTGCCCGACGAAAAACTTAATGTCCGAAAAACCTGTGGTTTCGTGTTGGGTTTTATCGGCGTCGTCATATTAATGAATCCACAACAATTACTCGGTGCATCATTTCATGGAAATGAGCTATGGGGCGAGCTTGCAATCATTCTCGCTTGCTTGTGTTACGGCATTCACAGTGTGACGGCAAAGCGCTTGGGCTTTGACAAACCATTTCAACAAACGTCCGGAATTTTGTTGGCTGCCGCATTTGCCGCGCTGCTCTTTGCCATCATTAAAAACCCGCATGGACTCGAAACGCTAACATTCAATTCATCACTGGCAATCCTGGGGTTAGGCTTGTTTCCTACCGGCATATCCATGGTCATTGTATATTACTTAATGGAACACATTGGCCCGAGTGCTGTGTCGTTTACAAACTATCTTGTGCCCATCTTTGCGTTGTTGCTTGGCGCAGTGGCGTTTAACGAAACACTATCATGGAACATCGCGCTGGCTTTGCTCTGCATTCTAGCGGGCATAGCAATAACCAGTTTTTCACGCCGCTGACTTTGCAATCATACCACAGAGATCATCAACCAATTTTCGCACCAAACCAGCATCTTCGCCCTCGGCCATCACGCGGATTAACGGCTCAGTGCCAGACGGACGAATAACAAGGCGGCCCGATTTTCCGAGCCTTGCTTCAGCATCTTTAATGGCAGCCTTCACATGCACATTTTCAAGCGGCGCACCGCCTGAAAATTTTACATTCTTCAAAATTTGCGGCAACGGATCAAACATATTGCAAACTTCACTCACGCGCTTGCCTTGCCGAACCACTTCACCAAGCACTTGCAATGCAGCAATCAGACCATCGCCCGTCGTTGCAAAATCCGACATCACAATATGGCCAGACTGCTCACCACCCACATTAAAACCATTGGCCCGCATATGCTCGACCACATACCGATCGCCCACTTTAGTGCGAGCCAGCGTCATGCCCTTCGATTCCATAAAGCGCTCTAACCCAAGGTTAGACATAATGGTTGCAACCAAGCCACCACCACGCAGAGCACCCCGCGCTGCAAATGAAGTGGCAACCAATGCCATAATTTGATCACCGTCAATCACAATGCCATTTTCATCGCATATGATCACCCGGTCTGCATCGCCATCAAGCGCAATTCCGATATCGGCGCGAGTGTCGCGCACCCGTTGACACATCGCTTCAGGGTGCGTTGAACCACAATCCGCATTGATGTTCATGCCATTTGGTTCATCACCGATTTGAATGATCTCGGCACCCAATTCCCAAAGGGCAGGAGGTGCTGTACGATATGAAGCGCCGTTGGCTGTGTCGATCACAATCCGCAAGCCATCCAATCCACTCTCACCAGCATAAGTGCGTTTGGCGAATTCAATATAGCGGGCACCTGCATCTTCTACTCGCTTGGCGCGGCCAATATGATCAGAACCAGCAAGCGTGATTTTAGAAGAGTTATCGACCAAGTCCTCAATCTTCAACTCTTGTTCGTCGGAAAGTTTATAGCCGTCTGGCCCAAAAAACTTGATGCCGTTGTCATAGTAAGGATTATGCGAAGCCGAAATCATAACGCCCAAATCGGCACGCATTGAACGCGTTAACATTGCCACAGCCGGAGTGGGTGCTGGTCCAAACAAAAACACATCCATACCTGCCGCCAACAGACCGGCAGTTAGTGCTTGCTCAATCATATAACCTGAAAGCCGCGTATCCTTACCGATCACCACACGGTGTCTGTGACCACCCCGGCGGTGCAATTGGCCAGCAGCCATGCCAATTTTCATCACAACATCAGGGGTCATCGCACCAGTGTTGGCCCTGCCCCGAACACCATCAGTTCCAAAATATTTCCGCGTCATGATTTATCCCATTCAATGCCCCGAAAGCCGCTTTAGTAAATAGTCTTAAATATCAGCCGAATCCGGATTCAATCCTGCATTGAACATAGCTAAACTTTGCACAGTTTCCACTACATCATGGACGCGTAGTAAATGTGCGCCAAGCATGGCAGCCTGTAATGCGCCACCGACTGACCCCGCAACACGTTTGGAAGCCGTTTTCTCACCTGTCACAGCACCCACTACACCTTTACGAGATAAGCCAACCAGCACGGCAACGCCAAGTCCGTGAAACAGTGTAAGTTGGCGCATCAATTCAAGATTATGCCGAAAAGATTTTCCAAATCCAATGCCAGGGTCAATGCAAATATGCGAAAGCGGGATCCCTGAAGCCACGGCTTTCTCAATTTGTGCAGCCAGACCATCATAAACATCGAGCGCCACGTCGTCATATTTGGGAGCAAGCTGCATGTTCCGCGGGTTGCCTTGTGCATGCATCAAAACAACCGGCAAAAACGCCTTGGCCACAACACCCGCACTCAGCGGATCAAAACCCAAGGCCGAAACATCATTGATAATCTTGGCTCCAGCACGGCCCGCTTCAGCCATTAAAACCGATTTGCGTGTATCAACCGAAACAACATGATCCTGCGCCAACGCCGCAATGACTGGCATGATCCGTGACCGCTCCTGCTCAATCGACACTTCTTCTGACCCAGGCCGCGTCGACTCACCGCCAACATCAAGAATATCAGCACCCTGTTCTGCCATTAACCGACCATGAGCGATTGCAACTTCGGCAATATCAAATTTCCCGCCATCCGAAAAACTATCCGGCGTCACATTCACAATGCCCATGATGCGAGTGTGATCAAGGCTTAAACCGGCAAAGTCAGCCCGCTCACGAACAATATTGTCAATTAGGGCATGTTTACGGAGTTGACGAACATCGAGATTCCGCCGTGTAACCACTTTGCCATCGCGTACAATTTCCTCTGCGGTCACAAATGCGATATTTGGTAATCCGCCCAACGAAAAGGCCAAGCCACCAGCGATCATCTCGCGTGCGTCTTGGCCAAATAACAGACCCAAAGGTCTAAGGTAGATTTGCACCACCTGAAAACTCAGGCCTGAGTTTGCGGTTCCAATCCGCCCGCACGTTTGCCAGCGCGTGGAACAGTTGGCGTATTTGCAGTTGGTCGTGTCTTAGGCGGCTCGTCACGATTGATCTTTCCACCAGCCAATACCAGCTTAACATCTTCACCTGACAAAGTTTCATATTCAAGAAGCGCCTTGGCCACATTATGAAGCCCATCGCGATATTTAGCCAAGATCTTTTTGGCCTTCACTTCGCCAGCTTGGATCAGATTACGAGTTTCAAGATCGATTAATTTGGCGGTGTCTTCCGAGAGATTCTTACTCTGAGTAACACTGTGACCCAAAAACACTTCCTGCTCATTGGCACCATAACGAACACGGCCCAGCTTGTCGCTCATGCCCCATTCCATAACCATGGCGCGCGCGAGTGATGTCGCCATCTGAATGTCTCCAACAGCACCATTGGTTACATTTTTCTCACCGCCGAGAATAAGCTCGGCTTCCCGGCCACCAAATAATACAGCAAGGCGAGACTCACACCATTCCTTCGAATAAGAATGGCGATCACCGTCAGGCAAGTTCATTGTCACACCTAAAGCGCGTCCGCGTGGTATAATCGTGACCTTGTGCAGTGGATCATAAGGAACCTGCAAACCAACAATCGCGTGGCCCGCTTCATGATATGCCGTATTCTTGAGCTCGGCGGGGTTCATGACCAATGAGCGACGCTCAGCACCCATCATCACCTTGTCCTTGGCATCTTCAAACTCAGACTGAGTGACCATGCGCTTATTGCGGCGTGCAGCAAGCAATGCAGCCTCGTTCACGAGATTAGCAAGATCAGCACCAGAAAATCCGGGCGTGCCCTTTGCAATAACTTTCGCATCAATATCTGGAGCCAGCGGCACATTCTTCATATGCACCAACAAAATTTGCTCACGGCCCTTCACGTCAGGATTGCCAACCGTGATTTGACGATCAAAACGACCAGGACGCAACAGTGCAGGATCAAGCACGTCAGGGCGGTTTGTAGCCGCAACAATGATCACGCCTTCATTGGCTTCAAAACCATCCATCTCAACCAGCAGCTGGTTCAAGGTTTGCTCACGCTCATCATTGCCGCCACCTAAGCCCGCACCACGGTGCCGACCCACAGCGTCAATTTCGTCGATGAAGATGATGCATGGAGCGTTCTTCTTGCCCTGCTCAAACATGTCACGCACGCGGCTTGCACCAACGCCCACAAACATTTCAACAAAGTCAGAGCCAGAAATTGTAAAGAACGGCACACCAGCTTCACCAGCAATGGCGCGCGCCAACAAAGTTTTACCTGTACCCGGAGGGCCAACGAGCAATGCACCCTTTGGAATTTTGCCGCCGAGGCGTTGGAACTTCTGTGGATCTTTGAGGAACTCCACAACTTCCTGCAAATCATCTTTGGCTTCATCAACACCTGCCACATCTTCAAACGTGATGCGGCCATGCTTTTCAGTCAAAAGTTTCGCCTTGGATTTGCCGAACCCCATCGCCTTGCCTGAGCCAGATTGCATTTGACGCATGAAGAAAATCCAAACGCCTGCCATCAATATCAATGGCAACCAGAACATCAGCACATTTGTAAAAATGGATTCGCCCGATGCAGGCTTGAAACTCACCTCAACACCCTTCGAACGAAGTAACGCCATGTCACCTTCTGTGATCACGCCTTGAGATTCGAAAGTATTATTACTACCATCTTTCGCGATAATCGGGGTCCCGCCAGCACTACCAGTATAGGTAATGGATTTTATAGAACCATCATTCACTTTTGTGAAAAGTTCGGAATAAGAGATTTCTTTATTACCGATGTGCATGGCCTGATTTTGGAAAAGACTGAACAGAGCCACCAACAAAATGGCAATCACAATCCAAACTGCAAAATTACGAAACTGGTTCAATTTAATCCTCGATTTCTGCCCGCCCCCAAATTGGGTTTTAGGCATCCTGAATGGCTAGTCTCTTAACATAAGGGTTAGAGTTTGTAATTCCAAGTCCGCAACATATGCTTAAGACCAATAAATTCGGCTGTAACCCCGCTGCCAACCGAGTGAAATGGGGCTGCTAAAATAGCCTTTCCACGGCAAACAACAGGTAATCCACCGTCAACAAAGGCCAGCACGTCACGCCTGCGTGGCATTTCCCCAAACTCGCAGGCAGCTTTAATCTCTGTTCCTACAGGCCCTTTTACTAGAAATCGACCATCCCAGATCACTTCGCCCGAGAGTGGAATTGTCACGGGCACTGCACAAATTCGGCCCGGTTCGCGCGCGACCCAGATTTCATCCCTGCGTTTAGCAAAAATCAATCCACCCAAAGTGCGCCGCGCACCTTTTTCATCTTGTAGCCAACTTAAAAGGCTTTGGCGCTGCTTTAGTTCCGGAAAATGGCTCGTGCCGCTGATTTGAAAAAGCGCCACCAATACCTCGTCCGCCAAATCTGCCTCAATCGAGGCAAATGCAGCTCGCGGAAAACAAAGTAAACCCAATTCCGAAATAGTCACATGAGCCTTAACCCAAAGCGAAGCCCTGTGCCGAACAGCTGTGACCTGTTGCTGCGCATCTTTCGCAAAGTTCGCGGCACTCGCATTGCCATCGAGCTGGGCTCGCACTCGCACCCGCTCAAAGCTTGGGTCCAAATTACTTGGATCATTAATCCATGTCAGACCTTGCACCAAAAGAAACTGCCGCAATTCTTCTCTGCGTGCGGAAAGGAGAGGCCTCATAACGCAAACGCCGTTCCAATCACGCGAAGGCCAGATGCCAGCTAAACTTTTCAAACTCGATGTTCGCGTTCTCCGCATCACAACTGTTTCAGCCTGATCATCGGCCGTATGCGCCGTCAAAAGAACCGGAACATCGTTCGCCAAACACCATGCAGCCATAAGATCATAGCGCGCGTGCCGCGCTTTGGCCTGCAAACCGGAATCAGGTTTTTCACCCAACCATTTCAAAGTCACATGAGCCAGCCCCAGCGCGTGGCACCAAGCGGCTACCTGCAGGCACTCTTCGGCCGCTTCAGCACGCAACCCATGGTCAACTGACAAAACAGTAAGAGCAGTCTTGAAATTTCGTTGCGCATTCCATTGCTGCACCAAGTGCAGCATCGCTGTGGAATCAGATCCTCCCGAGACGGCCAACGCAATACGCTCGAACCCTTCTAGCCCAGAAAAACAACTATCAAATTGAGAAAAAGCTGCGGGCTTAACAGCCAGCACGCTTAAATTCCGCCTGCGCGCGTTTCTTCACTTCCACCGCGTTCGGGAACTCATCACCAACTGAACCGAGCACTGCGCAGCCCTGTTGGCTTTGCCCCATCTTGTTCATCGCCAAACCCAACTTCAACATACTATCGGGTGCGCGCCTACTCTTTGGGTATTGCTTGTAACCGGTTAGATAATTTTGCGCTGCATCTTGATATTGCTGTTGGGCATAAAAGGTTTCACCCAATTTAAATTGCGCACTACCAGCTAAATTATGATCAGGATATTTTGCCAAAAATTCTTTGAAGCCACTTTCGGCATCACCATACTGCAATTGTAAAAGTGACTTTTCTGAACGCAGGAAAAGATCATCTGGCGTTTCAGGTTGAACAGAAACTGTTTCAACGGTGGCAGAGCCATTATCATTCAAAGCTGCTTGATCGGTGCCATCTGGCGGAACAATTAACTTACCTTGAAAACCACCATCGCCAGACTTTGCAGCGCCATTATCCATAGAGCCTAAAATCTTTGCTCCAGGTGCTGCAGCAGCCACTTGCTCGCTATTGTTTCCATAAATTGTCTCGCCTGGTGCTGGCTCACCTTGAGCCGTCGCATCTTGTTGCAGAGGTGCCTGCTCGATGGTTTCAACGCCATTTGCCGAACCTGTAATCTTTGGTTGAGGCGCCAATGAAGGTGCCAGAGCAATCTTCTTTTTAGCTGGCAAAACTTGCGGCTGTTCAGCAGCACCCAACTGTTGTTTCGGGGCAGCAGACAACTGTGCTTGCAGCTGCTTAACAGTGTAATTGAGCTCTTCAACCTGCCCAACCAATTGTTGCAGCTGCTGTTGCAACTGGTCAACACGGTTCGAAACATCATCTGCCTTGGCTGGAGTAAAAGCTGCACCCATCAAAAGGGCGACAACAAAAAGCTTACGCTTGATCATGTGAGTAAATCCAAAATCTCTGTTGCCTGTCTAATTGCAACCCAATCGCGGAAGAATTGAGGCCTTTCAAAGGTTATATTAAAAAGCCTCAAACTGTAGCGAATTTGCAACAGGTTATTTCGCTCCGCCCGTGATCACAGTCACAGCGCGACGATTCTGAGACCAGCATTGTTCCGCGTCACACAAAGCCACGGGGCGTTCCTTGCCGTAAGCAATCGACGAAATGCGATTGGCGGCAACGCCGTTCTTGATCAGGAAGCCGCGAGCAGCCGTGGCACGGCGTGCAGAAAGCGAAATATTATATTCACGTGTGCCGCGTTCATCGGCGTGGCCTTCAACCTGCACGGTAACATTTGAATATTGCTTCAACCATTCCGCTTGCTTGGCCAACGTATCTTGAGCTTCTTGCGAAAGCGAAGTCTGATCATTTAAGAAATAAATGCGGTCGCCAACATTGGTCGTAAAATCACCTTTTGATCCAGGAGCTGCTGTCCCGGCACCGTCGCCACCAACAAGACCGCCGCCGCCATCCCCCGAAGGATCAAGAGAAGGCTTCTTTGCACAAGCGGCCAGCGCCATAAAGCAGCAACAAATGGCAGCAAATTTTAAACCAGCAACACGCGTCATCATCAATCCCACTCCTTCGATGGCTAAAGCCCGCCCCATCCCAGGGAACCAGATTCGCCTAAATTCAACGCGCCTTTGGCGCAAAACGTCTCCTCACACAAGT
>JANYHN010000040.1 GCA_025359045.1 Hyphomicrobiales bacterium
AACAGCAAAAATCGCCGCAAAAGCGTGGGTGTTTATAAGCACTCTCATAGCCGGACCACTCTACCGGCATATTCGTGTTTGTTTGCGCCCGCGCAACCCTTCACTTCTTCCTCCCAAAGAAACGGAATAACCGTTTTCACATCCAGCACAACCGTGTGTAATCTGGTTTTTAAGCCAATGTCTTCATGCGTTTCTTATGTTTTTTGCGCGCATGTGTGGCCTTAATTAAGTCCGAAGGTTTTGGACGGGGCAACACCTTCGCTACATTGGCAATAAGAGGTGCCGCCGCAATACTGCCAGTTGTTAAATTATCATCATAAGCTGCCTCGGGTGCTGATAGAAAATTCAACGACGGATTGTACTTCGGTGAATTGCAGGATGGTGGCGGGGGTGGCGGAGACGTCACCTCTTGCGCAAAAGCACCAAGGATCTGCAGAGCAGTCAATATCAAAATCGCAAGCGCCATTTTCATTTTCGCATTGTCCCACTTTCGTGGTTAGCGAAACGTTAACAAAAGCAAAAACGCCTCACCCCTAATTCAGCTTCTTTCTTGCAGCCTCAGCCGCATCGGCCAGCTTTTCCATATTCTCATTGTTGCGCCGCGTTGCAGCCTCAAAACGATCTTCAAACGACGCAAGATTCTTTTTGGGCTCTTGATAGAAAGCGGTAAACTTCATTGCGCCGATAAAAAATTTAAGCAGCGCCCTGCCCCGCCATTTCATGGGTCGGTCAAAATCAAAAATCAGAATTACGCGCTCATCCGTGGTGTCGTTCCACACCTCATGCTCATACGTATCATCCAGCACGAAAATTTCACCCGGCTTCCAATGTCGGATTTGTTGGTCAACACGGATGCGGCATTTTTCCTGTTCTTTGGGAATGATCAATCCCAAATGAGCGCGCAAGATTCCTTTGGTCACGCCTTGATGCGGCGGAATGTGATAGCCCGGTGACAAAATTGAAAACCACGAAATTTCAATGTTGGGCACTTTGTCCAAAAGCGATGTCGTAAAGGGCGCCTGCGCGCAATTTTTTGGAAGCTTTTCACCAAATCCATAAAGAAAAAATGTGCGCCAGTTTTTGCCTGTGGCGATCGCACCTTGATCTGGAGACACTTCCTGGAACGCCGGAATGGCCTCGCGATTCTTCAAAATCTCACGGGCTTCTTCGCAAATCTTCTCCCAATTATCGGTGAACATTTGCAAGAATGGGAACTCACTATTGTCAATATAGGGCGTGGTCGGCACCAGGGACTGGCCGCCGAAAAACCGCGTCACACGGCGGGTGAATTTTTCACCGGCCGTATAAATGGTGCGCCGACGCCATTCGCGCATGCGGTGCAATGCAGAGGTATCCTGTGGAGGTGTAATGCTCATGAGATTCTTTCCAAGCACCCTTTCTAGCGCGTTCCTTAACGGCCACCAAGTTGAATTGTTGGCCGCCAAGTTGCAACTTAAAACATCTCAGCTTATGCGGCGTCGTTGGTTTCTTCGTCTTCGACCAGAGCCTTGAGCTCTTCGCGGGTTACTGATTTGTCCGAAACCTTGGCCCTCGAAACGATAACGTCGACAACCTTCTGCTCAAACAGCGGGCCACGGAGTTCCATTAATGCTCCAGAATTTTTGCGGTAATAGTCAAACACCTGCTTTTCCTGGCCAGGGAATTGGCGGGCGCGGCTGATCAAGGCCTGCTGCAATTCTTGGTCAGCGATTTGAACACCTTCCTTCTCGCCGATGGTGCCGAGCACAAGGCCCAGACGCACGCGGCGCTCAGAAATTTTCTTATATTCGTCACGCGCCTTTTCTTCGGTGGTATCTTCGTCTGCGAAAGACTTGCCAGCCTTTTGCATTTCATTTGTCAAAGCAGCCCAGATTGAATTGAATTCCGCTTCCACTAATTTTTCTGGCAGGGCGAATGAATATTGCTTGTCCATGGCATCGAGAACATCGCGCTTCAATTTCATTGCGGTCATTTGTGAGAATTCGCGGTCTAAACCAGACTTCACCATATCTTTCAATTTGGCCAAATCTTCAAAGCCCAAACGCTTGGCAAAATCTTCGTCGATCTTGTTTTCTGCAGGCTGTTGAATGCCCTTCACCTTGACGGCAAACACAGCAGCTTTGCCAGCAAGATTGGCAGCGCCGTAATCAGCTGGGAATGAAACCTTAACTGTCACATCATCGCCAACTTTGGCATTGATCAGTTGTTCTTCAAATCCAGGAATGAACTGGTTCGAACCAATTTCAAGCGGAATATCGTCGCCTTTGCCGCCTTCAAATTCAACACCATCAATCGAGCCAACGAAATCGATCGAAACCTTATCACCCTTAATCGCTTTGGCACCTTCGCGGGCGTCAGTGAATGTTTTGTATTGATCGCCCAAACGGTTCAGCGCTTCGTTAATATGATCATCGGAATGACCAACCAAATGTTTGTGCAATTCAATGCCTGAAAAGTCCTCAACTTCAAAATCAGGGATTACTTCAGCAGCAAGAGTGAATGACAAGTCAGCCCTGCCGTCCATCACTTCATTTACTTCTTTCTCGTCTTCCGGAAGCTTCACTTCTGGCTGATAAGCAGGCTTCAAATTGCGCTCAGCAAAAACTTTGCGTGCATGATCATCAACGGTTGTCTGGATCACTTCGGCCATCACCGATTTGCCATACATGTTCTTCAAGTGAGCAACAGGAACTTTGCCGGGGCGGAAGCCTTTGATTTGGGCTTTGCCAGCCATATCCTTCAGTTTGGCATCCATTTCCTTGGAAAGTTCAGCGGCGTTCACAACCACTTTAAACTCGCGCTTCAGGCCGGAATTCAATGTTTCAGTCACTTGCATAATATGTTCTCTGCTTTCGGTTAGGGCCATACGGGACGAGATGGATATAAGGCCGGTCATGGTGCGGGCGGAGGGACTTGAACCCCCACGAGTTACCCCACAGGAACCTAAATCCTGCGTGTCTGCCAATTTCACCACGCCCGCATCATGTCCGGCCTTAGGCCCCGGGGCATTTCAATCGAGCGGGCTATAGCAGAGGGATT
>JANYHN010000046.1 GCA_025359045.1 Hyphomicrobiales bacterium
AAGTTTTTGCAAAACCTTTGCAGGGATCGCCGCGTCCGTAAAAATGAAAACCAGCATTGTCGCCATGTCCGGCGCAATCATGCCCGAGCCCTTGGCAATGCCATTAATCGTAACGGTCTTGCCGCCGAACTTCACTTGTGCAGTGGCCACTTTCTGAAAAGTATCTGTGGTCATGATAGAGCGAGCCGCCATATCCCAAGCATCTCCCGATGCAGAACTGCCCAGTTCGGATAAAGCACTCACAATTGGCGCAGGA
Source organism: Hyphomicrobiales bacterium (assembly GCA_025359045.1). Taxonomy (GTDB): domain Bacteria; phylum Pseudomonadota; class Alphaproteobacteria; order Rhizobiales; family Aestuariivirgaceae; genus Aestuariivirga. Next base: position 257 of record JANYHN010000046.1, read on the forward strand.
TTTAGTGGTTCGCCGATCACGCCTGTTGAGGCCTGAAAAACTTCGCCCATTTTGCATTTGAATTGTTTTGAGGCGGCAGAAGCAACCGCCTTCACAGTGGTTACACCCGCTTTACCTGTAAACGCATTGGCATTGCCCGCATTGCACACTAGCACGCGGCCTTTGCCGGCCTTCAAATTATCCGCACACCAATCAACCGGAGCCGAGCGTGATTTTGACAAAGTCAAACAACCCGCAACTGTCGTGCCTTCATCCATCAAGGCCAACAAAACATCAGGGCGATTTTTGTAACGGATTCCAGTTGCTGCCGCTGCCAACCGCACGCCCTTAATCATGGGCAAATGTGGAAAGCTGGCAGGTGCCAGAGGGGAAATTGTTAAAGCCATCTGTCGCCTGCCTCGTTTTGTGATAAATTATTGTTGGGGTGCGTCGCCCGGCAATGTCAAATCGCCCTTGCCAGTTGTGTCGGCTGCCGGTGCGCCGCCGCCACCTTGAGCGCCTGCATCAGCCCCAACCGAAGGAGCCACTTGTCCACCCTTAAGCTTGTGCTGGGCCGCAGCATCTTCCTGAGCTTTTTTAAGCTCGGGGTCTAGAATCTCAACCTTCGCAGTGCCTTGAAGACCTGCCAGCATATCCTGTACTTTATTGCGCACCAACACATTGCGGATGGCGCTTTTCACTTGATCAAAAGGTTGGGCAGCGCCCATCTTGCGGTCATCAAGGCGAATGACATGCCAACCGTATTCGGTCTTAATTGGCTTGGAAATTTCCCCTTGCTTTAAAGCAAAAGTAGCTTTTGAAAACTCAGCCACCATTTCCGGCGCTGTAAAATATCCTAAATCACCGCCATAATCTTTGGAGCCATCCAAGCTATATTGCTTGGCCAAATCTTCAAACTTGGCGCCGCCTTGAAGCTTGCCTTCAATATCATTGGCTTCTTTTTCTGTGGCTACAAGAATATGACGTGCCCGCACGCGCTCAGTCTGCGTAACCTTGGCGGTTTCAGCATCATAAGCTTTTTTAATTTCATCATCAGTAATCGAAGGGCTGATTTTCTGCGCCAAATAGGAATCGCGCAATGCCTTGGCCTGATAGGCAGCAAGGCGGCGCTTATAATCGTCAGATTCTGCCGTACCTTCCTTGGCAGCCACTTGGGCAATCAAATGGCGCTCGATCAAAAATTCGACCACGAATGGGAAGCGCAGTTTGGCTGGCATGTTTGGCAATTGGCCAATCACATCATCAAATGCCATGCGCACTTCAGATGTTTTGATTTCATAGCCGTTCACAATGGCAACAGTTGAATCTTGGCCTGTCAAAGGCGCTGCTGTATTATCGGCTTGCGCAAAACCAAAGCCTGTCAAGCCAAGGCTAATGACACCCGCGAGTAAAGAAATTTTCAAAATATTGTGATTACGTGGCATGTGATCCATCGGCTAAGTTGCGCCCCTGAAGGCTTCGTATATGCAGCCAATGGGTTTGAAACAAGGCAATAATAAGCCTTTTGCTCTCCTGTTGCTGCTATGCAACAGGTTGAAATTATGAGGTTTGGCCCCTATTTCCCACGATGACACCTTAGACGGCCTAAATATTCCGCATTTGAATGTTTCCTCTGAACCAAACTCTGCGCTATGAGACCGCCAAATCTAAGTTTAAAGGCCAGTTAAAGGAACGAATCAGATGCTCGGAATATTGCGGAATGCTGCCGCGAAAGTTTTTGGAACGACGAATGACCGCAAATTGGTTAGCTTTCAGAAGCGCGTCCCTCAAATTAACGCCTTGGAAGATCACTATGCGGCTTTGAGTGATTCAGAGCTTAAGGATGTTACTGCGGGTTTCCGCACGGAATTGGCCGACGGCAAAACTATTGATGATTTGCTGCCCAACGCCTTTGCAGCGGTTCGCGAAGCCGCCAAGCGTTCCCTGGGCCTCAGGCATTTTGACGTGCAGATGGTGGGCGGCATGGTCCTTCACGCTGGCATGATTTCAGAAATGAAGACGGGCGAAGGCAAGACGTTGGTGGCCACACTTCCGGTCTATTTGAATGCACTTGAAGGTAAGGGCGTTCATGTGGTGACAGTAAACGATTATCTGGCCAAACGCGATTCGGCGTGGATGGCGAAAGTTTATGGTACGTTGGGCCTTACCACTGGTGTTATCGTTCATGGTCTTGATGATAATGAGCGCCGTGCGGCTTACGCCTGTGACGTCACTTACGGCACCAATAATGAGTTGGGCTTTGATTATTTGCGCGACAATATGAAATATCATCTCGATGAGATGGTTCAGCGCGGTCATAATTATGCAATCGTTGACGAAGTTGATTCGATCCTTGTCGATGAAGCCCGCACCCCACTCATCATTTCTGGCCCGGTCGATGATCAGTCGAGCCTTTATAATACGCTCGATGGTTTTATTCCGCAGCTGGTTGCCGCTGATTATGATCTTGATGAAAAACAGCGTTCAGTTTCCCTGACGGAAGCGGGCAACGAACATTTAGAGCAATTGCTGGTCGCTGCTGGTGCCATGAAAGGCACACTTTATGACGCTGCTAACGTTCCCGTCATCCACCACATTACCCAAGCTTTACGCGCCCACACGCTCTTTCAACGCGACAAAGACTATATCGTCAAAGATGATCAAGTGATCATTATCGACGAGTTTACGGGCCGCATGATGGAAGGTCGTCGTTATTCCGAAGGCTTGCACCAAGCCATCGAAGCCAAGGAACATGTGACTGTTCAACCGGAAAATGTAACGCTTTCTTCTGTTACCTTCCAAAATTACTTCCGCATGTATAGCAAGCTTGCAGGAATGACTGGCACGGCTTTGACTGAAGCAGATGAATTCCAAGACATCTACAATCTCGAAGTTATTGAAATTCCAACCAACGTTGCTGTCGCACGTTTGGATGAAGATGACCAAGTCTTCCGCACCGCCAAAGAAAAATATGCAGCAATCACTGATACACTGCGTGATGCCGTTGCTCGCGGCCAACCTGTTTTGGTCGGCACCACCTCAATTGAAAAATCAGAAGAACTTTCTGCACTGCTGCAATCAGCGCAGATCAAACATAGTGTTTTGAATGCCCGTTATCACGAACAAGAAGCTTTGATTATTGCGCAAGCTGGTGCGCCCGGTGCTGTCACGATCGCTACCAACATGGCGGGTCGTGGCACGGATATTAAGCTTGGCGGCAACCTTGATATGCGCGTGGCCAATGAGCTGGCTGATGTGCCTGAAGGTTCAGAACGCGAACGCCAGATCACGAAAATCAAAGACGATATTGAAAGCAAGAAACGCGTTGTTATCGATGCTGGCGGATTATTCGTGATCGGCACAGAGCGCCATGAAAGCCGCCGAATTGATAATCAGTTGCGTGGGCGTTCTGGCCGTCAAGGCGATCCCGGTTTATCGCGCTTTTACCTCTCACTGCAAGATGATCTGATGCGTATTTTTGGTTCAGATCGTTTGGACGGCATGCTGCAAAAGCTGGGTCTTAAGGATGGTGAAGCGATCATTCATCCGTGGATCAACAAGGCGTTGGAAAAGGCCCAACAGAAGGTTGAAGCGCGGAATTTTGATATTCGTAAGAATTTGCTGAAGTTCGATAACGTCATGAATGATCAGCGCAAGGTCATCTTCGATCAGCGCATCGGCATCATGAAGGGTGAAGAGATTTCGGAAACTGTTGATGATTTACGTCATGACATCATTGAAGATCTGATCTCAAAACACATTCCTCAAAACGCTTATGCCGAGCAGTGGGATGCCGCAGGGCTTCGCGAACGTTTGCGTGACGTTGTTGCTGTCGATTTTCCCATGGAGGATTGGGCCAAGGAAGAAGGCATTGCGGACGAAGAAATTCGCGAGCGCGTGTTGAAGACGACCGATGAATATTATCAATCCAAGCGCGAAAAATTTACGCCAGATATTATGCAGCAAGTTGAAAAATCGGTTTTGTTGCAAACCATGGACCGTCTGTGGCGCGAACATATTGTAAGTGTGGAATATCTGCGCCAAGTGATTGGCTTGCGCAGTTATGGCCAGCGCGATCCACTCAATGAATATAAGACGGAAGGCTTCACATTGTTTTCTGAGATGGTCACTCACATGAAAGAGGCCGTGACCAGTCAGTTGATGCGCATCGAAATTCGCATGCAAGGCGATGACGGTCTGCTGCCAGATGAGAGCCAACTGCCTGCCATGCAAGCTCATCACATTGACGCAACTACGGGCTTGGATGATGTCGGTGAGGGCGCATCAATATTTGGCTCATTTGCAGGCGCTGAAACAATTGGTGCAGCGCTATCTATCGATCCAAAAAATCCCGAAACATGGGGCAAAGTCGGTCGCAATGATGATTGTCCATGTGGGTCTGGCAAGAAATACAAACATTGCCACGGGGCCTATGCTTGATCTTTAAGAATGTCTGCTAGACGATGTGATGCGCTCCCGGGCTTTAGCGGCTTGGGCTGGCTTTCATGAGGCTTCCACGCCATCGCCCAGGCAATTTCGAGTGTTGCACGAACGCGGCCATCCTCATCTGAAAAATGAGACTGATAGTGTTCGGCAACTTTGCTGATGAATTTCTTCGAAACCAGTTTTGCACTGCGCCCCTGCAGTGGGTTGGAATATCCAAAACTTTTAACTTCGCCCATCAAAGTAAATGCATCAGCATAGCGCACGATCGTCCGGTCTAAATCTGCGACGGGCAAAGCCAAGCCAGCCCGCTGCATCAGCCCACCCAATTCGCGAACCCCAATCATCGGTGCAACACGAGGCGAAACACCACCAGTTATTTCGATTTCGGATTGTAACCAACTCTCGCGCAACTCAAAAAGCGTATCGCCTGCAAAGCAAGCCACGAGCAGTAATCCATCGGGCTTTAATCCGCGCGCCAGTTGCGCCAAATGACCCGGCACATCATTCACGCAATGCAAATCAAGCAAGCTGAATATTGCGTCATAATCAGAATCCGGCAATTTAACCTCGTCGCCATCGTTGGGCGCCATCACGTCGAGTATTTCAAAACCTCCGACAAGCCTCAGTGTTTCGGCAGCCACCTGAGGGTTTTGGGCGATCACTAAAGCTTTCGGAAAATGCTTTAATATCATCGAAAGCCGGTCACCCAATTCCGCCGCCACCATATTTTGCAAGTCATGGGTTGCATTCGCCTTTGATTGGCGTGCAAGATAAAGTTTGCGATCAAAAATCTGGGGGCTTAGTTCAGTCATGGAAGATGAGGTAGCCGAAGCTGGCTCAAAATTCCAGTTTGCAAATTTGACGCAGTTAGCAAGAAATTTTGGTCGATCCCTGATCGATATTATTGTTCCTCCCAAATGCCTCTCATGCCGGATGGCCGTCACTCAGGGTTCATCTCTCTGCATTTCCTGCTGGCAGAATTTGCAATTTTTAGAATCTCCCGTCTGCGATGTTATGGGCACACCTTTTGCCTATGACCAAGGAGCTGGGGCTTTGAGTGCCGCCGCACTGGCTGATCCCCCGCCTTGGGATAGGGCAAGGGCGGCCATTGTGTTTGATCAGCATTCTAAAAATCTCATTCACGCCTTAAAATATAAAGATCATCACGAGGCTGCATTAATGATGGTGCGGATGATGGCGCGTTCCGGACGCGAATTATTAGCGGAAGCAGATTTAATTGTGCCAGTGCCACTACACCCCACAAGACTATGGAAACGCCGCTTTAATCAAGCGGCTTTGCTGGCCAAGCCTTTGGCACAGATAGCGGCCAAAAAATATGCGCCGGATGTGTTAGTGCGCAACGTGGCAACGCGTCAGCAAGTGGGCCTCGACCAGAAAGCGCGGCAAAAGAATGTTAAAAAAGCATTTCAAGTTCCACAGTCAAAATTAAGTGAATTGAAAGGCCGCAACGTTTTACTTATCGACGATGTGAGAACCACAGGTGCCACTGTTGCTGCCTGCGCTGAAGTTCTGAAAAAGGCTGGAGCAACCCAAGTGAATAGCTTAAGCTTTGCGCTTGTTTTAGAGCCGCGCAGGTTCCATATTGATGTGTGACGGAAAGACGACGCGATGACACAAATTACAATATATACAACTTCAGCCTGCCCTTATTGCACGATGGCAAAAAACCTTCTCAATAAAAAAGGTGCGAAATTTCAGGAAATAGATGTGAGCTATGATGCAGGCGAGCGTCAACGCATGACCAAACTTTCAGGAGGAAGGCGCTCAGTGCCGCAAATTTTTATTGGCAAAACCCATGTTGGCGGTTGTGATGATCTCCACGCCCTTGACGCAAAAGGCGGGCTTGATCCGTTGCTGGCCACCGCATGAGTTTTAAATCTGGGATGGTTCAGTTGCGCTCGTCAACTGATGTGCCGCGCAATTTAAAAGATGCTTCCGCCCTCATTAAAGCTGCCGCCTCTCAAGGTGCTAAATTTGTTTCCACGCCGGAGGTTACAAACGTATTTGAGCCCGATCGTGATCGCTTGAAGGCCATTGCGCGTCCTGAAACAGAAGATATCTCGGTCAAAGGTTTTTCAGAACTCGCCGCCAAGCTCGGCATTCATCTTCATATCGGTTCTATGGCGCTCAAAGGTGATGACGATAAACTTGTTAACCGCACGATCCTGTTTGGCCCAGATGGCAAGATCATCGCGCGATATGATAAGATTCATCTATTCGATGTTGATTTGGCCAATGGCGAAACTTACCGCGAGTCGGCGTCTTACACAGGCGGCAAAGAAGCAGTCGTCGTCGAAACACCTTTCGCAAAATTGGGCCTCACCATTTGCTATGATGTGCGCTTTCCAGCTTTGCACTGCGCACTTGCCATGGCCGGTGCAAATGTGTTGCTGGTGCCCGCAGCCTTCACTGTTCCGACTGGCAAAGCCCATTGGCATGTGTTGCTCCGCGCCCGCGCTATTGAAACCGGCAGCTTTGTGATTGCAGCGGCTCAAGGCGGCAAGCATGATTCAGGCCGCGAAACCTTTGGTCACTCCAAGGTAATCAATCCTTGGGGCGAAGTCATTTGCGAGGCCAATACCGATCCGGATTTTAAAGTATTTGAAATCGATCCACAGCAATCAGCAGAAGCCCGCGCCAAAATTCCAAACCTTCGGCACGCCCGCGAATTCACAATGAGTCATGTGAGCGCCTTATGATCCGCTACGATCTCGTTTGCGAGAAAGGCCATGAGTTTGATGGCTGGTTTCGCGATAGTGATACCTACGACAAGCAAGCCAAACGCGGCCTTGTGTCCTGCACGCATTGCGGCACAGCCAAAATCCAAAAACAAATCATGGCTCCGGGCATCCCGTCCAAGTCTAATAAAAAGTCTGAAAACGCGGTGCGCATGACAGCTGGCCCCGTTGACCCCCGCGCTGCCGTGATGATGCAAATGATGCGCGACTACCGCAAACATGTTGAGAACAACGCCGAAAACGTTGGCAACAACTTCGCCGAAGAGGCCCGCAAGATTCATTATAAAGAAACCAAAGAACGCGGGATTTATGGCAACACCTCGACAGAAGAAGCCGCCGCTCTTGTTGAAGAGGGCATCGAAATCCACCCCATTCCGGTTTTGCCGGAGGATGGGAATTAATCAGGGACTATTAACCTCAAACACATCCAACGCGCCATCGCCAACATTTTCTTCAATCAAGTGCCAGCCTTGATTTTGATACATGTCGCGCTTCTCTGCGGTCGCACATAGAAAAGCTACCTCATGCTCCATCGCAAAAATTTCCACGAGCGCCGCTTTCACTAAAGCTGTTGCAACACCTTGCCGTCGAAATTCTGGCTCCACCCAAAGTGCACCAACCCACGGCGATAGTTCGGGGCGTTCGTCCAGATCAGTAACCAGCCCTAAGACGCTGCCAACATATTTGCCATCATCATGCGCTACAAAACAAAACGGAAGCCCAGGCATTTCAGGCAGCTCATCAAAAAAATCCATGACTGCCTGAAACAAGTGTCCATGCGGTCGCCACCAAGCATTCCAGACTCGGTCGGCAGATATGTGTTTTAGATCGGGAAAATAGTTGAGATTGGCAATCTCAAATTTCACTTCTGCGCCACCAGCATATAATTCACATCCATATCCTTGGCGCGTTTCCATTCTCGGCCAATCGGATGATACACAACGCCAGTTTCGGCTTTTACCGATGCGCCATTACTCGCCAACCAGCCGCGCAACTCCTCCGGCTTAATGAACTTCTCCCATTCATGCGTGCCCTTGGGAAGCCAGCGCAGCACATATTCTGCACCCACAATCGCCAGTGCGAATGACTTTAAAGTGCGGTTTAATGTGGCCACAAACATCAGGCCGCTCGGATTCATCATCTCAACACAGTTCTTGGTGAAATTCTGTGGTGTTGCCACATGTTCGATCACCTCCATATTCAGGATCACATCAAACTTTTCGCCCGACTCGTTTAAATCCTCGGCCACGCCAACGCGGTAATCAATTGCCAGCCCTTGCTCAGCCGCATGAACCGAAGCCGTTTTGATGTTCTTCTCCGATGGGTCAACGCCAACCACCAAAGCGCCTAATCTGGCCATTGGCTCGCATAAAAGCCCACCACCACAGCCAATGTCCAAAAACCTTAAACCCTCAAATGGTCGCTCCTCAAGCGGATCACGTCCAAACCGTGCGCAAACCTGCTCTTTGATATAAGTCAGCCGCACCGGGTTAAAGACGTGCAAAACCCCAAATTTGCCGCGTGGATTCCACCATTCAGCGGCCATTTTAGAGAATTTTTCCACTTCCGCAGGGTCGAGGCTGGAAAGGTTTGGGCTTGTATCCATTGTCATTATATTTTGTTACCTGAATTTATGACAGTCATTATTGCATATAAAATGCCCCTCCACTAAGAGTACGCCGCGCCGCACCATTGCGGCAATCATTTTTAAGGGGACGGGGCCATATGGGCCGTTTGGTTATGAAATTTGGCGGCACGTCGGTGGCCAGCGTTGACCGCATCCGAAATGTGGCGCTCCATGTTGAGCGTGAAGTGAAAGCTGGCAACCAAGTGGCAGTGGTCGTTTCCGCGATGGCGGGTACCACCAATCAATTGGTTGAATGGTGCAAACAAGCAGCGCCCATGCATGATGCCCGCGAATATGATGCCGTGGTCGCTACAGGCGAGCAAATCACGGCTGGGCTTTTGGCCATCGTGTTGCAAGAAATTGGCATTCCTGCGCGCTCGTGGATGGGCTGGCAGATCCCCATCGAAACCGATGGTGTGCACAGTGCCGCGCGGATGACTAATATTAATGGCGCAGAGATTTTAAAGCGCATGGAGCAGGGCCAAGTGGCGGTGATCGCTGGCTTCCAAGGCATTGGCCCTGATAGACGTGTAACGACATTAGGCCGTGGCGGTTCTGACACATCGGCTGTTGCCGTGGCCGCAGCCCTCAAAGCATCTTGTGATATTTATACAGATGTCGACGGCGTTTACACCGCTGATCCGCGTATCGTGACGGGGGCCAGAAAGCTCGATAAAATTTCTTATGAAGAAATGCTTGAACAAGCATCTCTGGGTGCCAAAGTTTTACATCTGCGCTCTGTAGAACTCGCCATGGTCTATAATGTGCCATTGCAAGTGCGCTCGAGTTTTGAAGCCCCTGATTCGCCCAACCAAAATAAGCTCGATGGCACCGGGCCTGGAACGATTGTATGCCAAGAGGAAAAATCGATGGAACAGCATGTTGTCAGTGGAATTGCCTATTCGCGCGATGAAGCAAAAATTTCGCTGCGCAAAGTCAAAGATAAACCCGGTGTTTCAGCCGGCGTCTTTGGGCCACTGGCCGAAGCTGATATCAGCGTTGATATGATCGTTCAGAACGTGTCGGCAGATGGCGCGGTGGCTGACATTACCTTCACTTTGCCACGCAAAGATTTGCGCAAAGCAATTGATGTCCTCGAAAAGTTAAAAGAACAAATTGGCTTTCAAGATATTACCCATTCTGCTGATGTGGCCAAAGTCTCCGTTGTTGGCATTGGCATGCGCAGCCATGCGGGCGTGGCCGCCAAAATGTTTAAGTCACTGGCTGATAAGGGCATCAATATTCAAGCGATTACGACCTCTGAAATCAAAGTCAGTGTTTTGATTGATGAAGCCTACACCGAACTTGCAGTGCGTGCATTGCACACGGCTTACGGATTAGATAAGGCTTAAACTATGTTGATTTGCAACCGCCCACTCCTGCTCTGGCAAAAGGCCCAAAAGGCTTAAGGACACCCGCACATGGCAAGCTCTGCACTTGGCCCGCGTGTCCTTCTCCGAAGACTCCGCGAGGTTATGGCGGAGCCAGAGGCGGCGCAACAACGGCTCGATAAAATAGTCACACTGATCGCGGCCAATATGGTGGCCGAGGTGTGTTCCATCTATGTCATGCGGCCCGGCAATATTCTAGAGCTCTATGCCTCAGAAGGTTTGAAGCGCGAAGCCGTTCACAAATCCAAACTCAAGGTGGGTGAAGGCCTTGTTGGTTTGATTGGCGAACAGGCCATTGGCCTCAGCCTGTCTGAAGCCCAGGATCATCCGTCCTTCAAATATCTGCCCGAAACAGGCGAAGAAATTTACCATTCATTTTTGGGCGTTCCCGTCATGCGCGGTGGCACGGTGATTGGTGTTCTCGTCGTGCAAAACCGCACGCAACGCCATTATACTGACGAGGAAGAAGAAGCGCTTCAAACCACAGCCATGGTGTTGGCCGAAGTGATGGCTTCTGGCGAACTTAAAGAAATGGCGCGTGAAACCGCCATTGATGTGGCCCAAGTGCGCAGCCATCATTTGCGCGTTGAAGCTTTGGCAGACGGCATTGCTCTGGGTCATGTCGTATTGCATGAGCCGCGCGTTCGCATTCAAAATATGATTGCAGAAAGCATTCCAGCTGAAATCATTCGACTGGATGAAGGTGTAGAGCAACTCCGCGCTCAAGTTGATGAATTGCTGGATGGTCACGACACTGATCGCGCCACCGATTATTCTGATGTGCTCGAAACCATTCGCATGTTTGCCCATGACAAAGGCTGGTTGAACCGCCTCAAGGAAGCGGTCGAAACTGGGCTTACCGCTGAGGCTGCCGTTGAGCGCGTGCAGAATGATAACCGGGCGCGCATGCAACGTATGCAAGATGAATATTTGCGTGAACGCATGCATGATCTTGATGATCTATCGAACCGCTTGCTGCGCATTTTAACTGGAGCCGTGGCCACAGCATCACGCACGGATTTGCCGCAAAATTCAATCGTGGTTTCGCGCAATATGGGGCCAGCCGAACTTCTTGATTATGACCGCACAAAAATTAGCGGTGTCATTTTGGAAGAGGGCGGCAAAACCAGTCACGTGGCTATTGTGGCCCGCGCGCTTGGCATTCCCGCCATTGGGCTTGCTGCGGGCATTCTCAACCTGGTTGATACCGGTGATGAGATTATCGTCGATGGTAGCACGGGTGAAATTTTTGTGCGCCCCACCTCAGAGCTGCAAAAATCATACGCCGAGAAAGTACGCTTTTATGCCAAGAAACAAGAGCGCTTTACAGCCCTCGTTGGTCAACCAGCCCTCACCAAAGATGGCCAGATCATCAGCCTTAATATCAACGCGGGCCTGACCGTTGATATGCCACATCTGCATGAGTCCGGTGCTGATGGTGTTGGGCTTTACCGCACTGAGCTCCATTTCATGATGGCCCAGCGTTTTCCACGCCTTTCTGCTCAGGTGCATCATTATCAAAGCATCTTGAATCAAGCACAAGGTAAGCCCGTAACATTCCGCACATTAGATATTGGCGCTGATAAAACCCTGCCTTATCTCCGCCAACCGCGCGAAGAAAATCCAGCCTTGGGTTGGCGCTCTATCCGCATGTCGATGGATCGCCCCGCACTCCTGCGCTTGCAAGCCCGCGCCATGCTCATTGCTGGCTCAGGCCAAGATCTCAAAATTATGTTCCCGATGATTGCTGACGTACAGGAATATGAAATGGCGCGAGATGCTGTGATGTATGAGCACATGTTCCTTGCCAAGCATGGCCATACAATGCCCAGCAACTTGAAGATTGGCGTGATGATCGAAATTCCTTCGCTGCTCTGGCAACTCGACCAACTTTTGCCAATGGTGGATTTTGCTTCGATAGGTTCAAATGATTTGGTGCAGTTCTTGTTTGCCTCAGACCGGGGCAATCCAAAACTGGCAGGCCGCTATGATCCGCTGAGCCCCGCCGCATTGGGTGCCATGCGCCAAATCGTGGTGAAGGCCAAGCAGCACAATAAAGTCGTCACGCTGTGCGGCGAGCTCGGCGGTCGCCCATTGGAAGCCATGGGCTTGGTGGGCGTTGGTCTCACCTCGATGAGCATGGTGCCCTCAGGCCTAGGCCCCGTCAAAGCCATGATCCGCAGCCTCGACCAAGCCAAGCTGTGGAAATTCATGGAACCCCTTTTGTCCAGCCCCGTGCATTCATTGCGCGGCGACCTGATGGAGTTTGCCCAGAGGAATGGTGTGGAGATTTAGGGGGAGGGAGAGTTCGACTTCCGTTCTTTGCCCCAAGAGCAGAACATTTTGTATTTGAAACTCAAGCTCAGTTTGACCCAAAGCGGAAGTCAGAGCGCCGCTCAAAATGCGTTCGTTGAAGTGTCCATCACCAGACGTATCAGTTCACGCTCTTGTTGCCTATCCTCTTCCTTTGTGTACTGATAGCCCCAGTCAATGCTAGGCCAGTCTGCCCTCAGTTGGGACGCTAAGCGACTTTGGGCTAGCGCTTCTTCAAAACGTCCGAGCTTGATGAGGCATCCGGCCGAATAAATGTGGATGTAGTAGTAGGGGTTACTGATTGCGGCGAAAGACTTGAGCGCCTCCTCGTACCGTCCCGCCATCATGAATGCCATGCCGATGGTCTCACGGACAGAGACCGGGAGAAACAGCGGATTAGCGCGGATAGTCTTGAGCAATATCTCAATTGCCTGGTTCGCCTGTCCCGTGCAAACCAGATAGTAGGCCATATTGTCATTGACAACTGTGTCATCAGGAGCCAGCTGGAGCGCGTGCTGGAAGGTGGCCAATGCGGCGTCGAAGTCCCCGCTGGCATTAAGGCACATCCCACGGACGCCCAAGCACCTGCTGTCGTCGCCGTCTAGTCGCACGGCGAGTTCTGATTCTGTGTTTGCTTTTTCCAACACTTTAGGGTCCAGCGTTTGCCAAAAGACGCGAACGTGCATATGGCCCAACGCCGCATGAGCCCGGGCAAAGTTTGGATCAAGCTTTACCGCACTTTCGAATTCCGCCATGGCTTGCGGAATTTCGTCATTTCGCCAGCGATTGACGATCTCGATGCCGCGCAGATAATGGTCATAGGCGCCGAGACTGTCGGTCGGCTTGCGGCGTGATGACTTTACGATGTCAGATTCAACATGTCCCGGCACGGCGGCGGCGATGCTGCGGGTAACCTCGTCTTGGACCGCGAATATGTCCTCTAGGTCGCGGTCGTATCGTTCCGCCCATACATGACTCCTAGTTGTCGCCTCGACCAACTGGGTGGTGATACGAACGCGCTTGCCAGCTTTGCGCACGCTGCCTTCTACTACATAGCGTACGCCGAGTTTTCGGCCTACTTCGGTGACGTCCACGGCTGTCCCCTTGAACATGAAGGACGAGTTCCTTGCGATCACAAACAGCCCACGATTGCGCGCCAATTCTGAAATAATGTCCTCAGTTATGCCATCGACGAAGTAATCTTGTTCTGGGTCGTTCGATATATTGGCGAATGGCAAAACTGCGATAGAAGTCTTAAGGTGTCCAGAATTATCTCTCGTTTCTTCCGCAATGGATTTTGAGCTATTTTGTGAAAACGAAGCATCTAGCATCTCATTGAATGCATTAAGTAGGAATGGGTCTATTCCGGTCTTCGGCAGCGGTTGCGTTAGTTTTTCTTCGGGCATGGCGGAGAGACCTATTTGAATGCTAGGTTAACTCTAAGGTACTTAAGGGAAACGTCAATGCCGATCTATTTTTGGTTGCGCGACCCGAGTGTATTCGTAATTTCCAACCGATGGAGCAGGCGTTAACATGTGGGGTGATCTCAAGGACTTGGTTAGTGTATTGGTCACATTACTGGCTGCATTTATAGGATTTAGTAGTGTCATATATTCCCAAAGATCGGAGGCTCGTAGAGCACGCCAAGAGGCCGACGCCCATAGTCAACGGGAACTGAGGTCTTTTCAAAATGCAATGGTGGGTGAACTCTCGGCGCTACAGTTAAGCTTATCAAATTCATTAAGTCTGCTTGTTGCACATATCAATATGACTCAACAAATGGCTAAAATGGGTGCCGACAAGAAGATTCAACCGCGTATCATTTTTCTTTTCGCTACTCCTGTATTTGACAGCCACGTCTCACGAATTGGCCTGTTGTCTCTTGATCTTTCCTTTAAAGTTTCGAGTTTTTATGGTCGGCTTAAGTCATACTCGCTCCAATTTCAAAATGATGTGCCTTCAATGGAAGCAGGTCTCGCCGCAAAGGTCATGGAATCGGTAAGTGGAGATTTGACTGCTCTTCAACAGGAATTGGATGAGCTTAAGGCATCTTTACGGGCTGTTGCCATATCGTAAGACGGATGCAGTGCCAGACTGCCACACATCCAAAGCGGATACTGCTCGTCCAGCGGCAATGGCCCGCACTTGAAACTTAGACGGATCACATCAGCCTACCAATTGCAGACGCGCTTGCGCAAGGTCGTAAGAGGTCTGCATTCTCATCAAGGTATCGGCGCTAATTTTGAACTGCCGTTCAAAGCGCAGCGCCATATCTGCGCTCAGGCTGGCGTGGCCGTTCAGCACTGTGCTCAGTGCTTGCCGCGACACGCCCATTTCTGCGGCCACATCGGTAATGCTGCGGCCACTCGGTTCCACAATTTCGCTCATGAGCCAACGCCCTGCATGGACTGAGATCGAGGGGTGCATTTTAAGAGCCATGATAATCCTCCAAGTTTATATCAGTCCAAAATTCAAACTCACCCATAGCTGAAATTTAACCTCCCACCCAGCTGCGTCCAGCCGGGCGCGGGTTTGCCTCTCTTCTGAAGCGTCGGTCCCATTCGCTTCGGGGAAATACTATTCACAATGTCAAACAGCCATAGTTCTATTTAAGGCATATAAGCCTAATTTAAGAACAAGTCAAGAACTATTTTTCGTTAGGGAGGCGTTCACCATTTTTGTTCATGCTTGCATCATCATAAGCCCGTTTGCGGGTGTAACAGTTGCGTAGAGAGTAAAAGCCCATGGACATCGAAACTCTGGAACCACCCCAAACGCGCGCAGAGCCGCAAATGTTTGCTTCAGCGGTGCGGAAAAAGCCAGATGGCAGAATGGATCCGGCGGGCGAGGCGGGCTGGTTTTTGCAGCGTGAGCGCGAAACGCGCGGTTTGACGCTTGAGGAAGCTGGCGATGCGACGGGCATTCATCCTTATCATCTTGAGGCCATTGAGCTTGGCGATCTGACCTGCATGCCGCCACGTTTGGAGGCTTTGGAAATGATTGCAGCTTATGCGCAATTATTGGGTTTTGATCCTGATCCATTGGTGCAGCATTTGGCAGTTTTTATGCCACCACCACCTGTGGCGCGTAAAAATTTCCATCCGGCAAACCCTCCCGTTTTGTCCAGTGCGAAAATTTTACACTTCGGGAAAATGCCAAAAATTCCATCTCTCAATATTAAGCTTTCAAATTTCCCTGGTGGCCCAGGTGGTATGATCGCGTCAGCCTTTGCCCTCTTCATGGTATATTCGGCCAGCAATTGGATGATGTCTTCGCCAAGCCCCCAAGCTGAACCCACGCAGCAAATTGCCGAAGCACCCCCTACGGCACCCGCCGTTGATAATATGCCAACTGCTTCAACTGGGCCAGAATCGGCTGCGGTCAGCGTCACGCAAGAGCCGATTATCGGTTCGCCGCAAGTTGCAAATGCAGATGACGTTCCGCCCATTCCAACGAGCGAAGCCCCAATGGCATCTGAAGACCCAGATGCGATGGGCGCGTTTATTCAAGAGCAGATTCCAGAACCAAATGGAAAAGCCAAACTGAAGAAGCCTGTTCAGGTCGCGAGCATTGATACCGCTGAAACCGGAGGTCGGGTTTACGGCGCAGATAACGCTGATGCGCGTGTTGTACTCAAAGCCAAATCATCGGTCTGGCTGCGCATCGAAGATGCAAAAGGCAATGTGCTCATCACGCAGATGCTCAATGCGGGTGATACTTACCGCGTTCCCAATAAGGATGGTCTGATTGCGCTTTCACGCGACGGTGGTCGGATCAGCTATTTGATTGACGGCAAGGAAATGGGGCCGCTTGGCGCACCCGGTAAAA
This sequence comes from Hyphomicrobiales bacterium, assembly GCA_025359045.1. Lineage (GTDB taxonomy): Bacteria > Pseudomonadota > Alphaproteobacteria > Rhizobiales > Aestuariivirgaceae > Aestuariivirga. The sequence continues at coordinate 16,600 of JANYHN010000046.1, forward strand.
TTCTGGTTGGCGAAAACTTGGACATCGCTGCTTTGCAAGCCAAGCAAAAAGGCTGAATTTGATTGCTTGATTTGATTGCTTGGCGAATAAGGGGCCTGTGAGCTAGAAGCGCCTTCATGTCTGCCATTCAAGTTCAAAAACTCGACCGCCTCATCGAACGCTTCGCCTCTGTTGAGCATGCGCTATCCAGCGGTGCCACGGGCGAAGCTTTTGTTAAACTTTCTAAAGACTATGCCGAAATAGAGCCCACGGCCAAGGGGGCCAAGGCCTTGAAATCTGCTTATGAAGAGCGTGATGGTTTGGCCGAAATGCTGAGTGTTGGCGGCGAGCTGGCGCAGATGGCCGAAACTGAAAAGCCGTTACTCGATGAGCGCATCAATCAACTTGAACAAGATATGCGCATTTTGTTGTTGCCGAAAGACTCAGCGGATGAGCGTAACGTCATCCTTGAAGTGCGCGGCGGAACTGGCGGCGATGAAGCAGCTATTTTTGCAGGTGATTTGTTTCGCATGTATCAGCGCTATGCTCAGTCGAAAGGTTGGAAGGTTGAAATCATTTCAGCTTCAGATGGCGAACATGGCGGATATAAAGAAATCATTGCTAATATTTTTGGCGCTGGCGCTTACGCGAATTTGAAATTTGAATCAGGCGTACACCGCGTACAGCGCGTGCCAGCCACGGAAACACAGGGACGCATTCACACTTCTGCGGCAACTGTGGCGGTTCTGCCGGAAGCCGAAGAAGTGGATATCAAGATTGAAGATAAGGATTTGCGCATTGATGTGTTCAGATCATCAGGCCCAGGCGGGCAATCGGTAAACACAACCGATAGCGCGGTGCGTATCACCCATCTTCCGACGGGTGTTGTGGTTTCCCAGCAGGACGAAAAATCGCAAATCAAAAATAAAGCCAAGGCCATGAAGGTTTTGCGGGCGCGGCTTTTTGAGCGTGAACGCGAGCGGATAGACTCTGAGCGGTCAGCAACGCGCAAAGGACAAGTGGGCTCAGGCGATCGTTCCGAACGAATCCGAACCTATAATTTTCCGCAAGGGCGATTGACCGATCACCGGATCAATCTAACGCTCTATAAACTTCCTGAAATTGTTGAGGGGCCAGCGCTTGAAGATGTGATTCGCGCTTTGATCACCGAACATCAAGCCAATCTACTGGCGCAGATGGATGAAGAAAGCTGAGACCATTGCAGCTTTGCTGCAGGAGGCGCGCAAGTCTCTTTTTAACGCTGACATTGAGCTTTCGGCCCTTGATGCAAGATTGCTTTTGCAAGCCGCCAGTGGATTGACGCATGAGCAACTCATTTCAGAACCAGATATGGTTGTGGCCGTTGATAAAATTTCCAAGTTTAAAACCTTTATTGATCGCAGGATGAATCATGAACCCGTGACAAGGATACTTGGCGAGCGGGAATTTTATGGTCGTCCATTTCAAGTCTCGCCCGCAGTGCTGGATCCCAGAGCTGACACGGAAACCATTATCGAACTGACGCTTCAATTGATGAACGTGGAACCAAAACGCATTCTTGATCTTGGCACAGGCAGTGGAGCAATTGTTGTGACACTTTTGGCAGAAAGGCCAAAATGGTCCGGCGTCGCAGTTGATATTTCAGCAGAGGCATTAGAAATAGCTAAGGCAAATGCCCAAGCGCTGGGCATTGCTGACCAGCTAGAGTTTCACAATGCTGTTTGGTTTAATGATATCGCCGAAAAATTTGATCTCATTGTTTCCAACCCACCTTATATTCCGCATCTTGAGGTATTTGAATTGTCGCTTGAAGTGCAAAACTATGATCCCCATATCGCACTGAGCGGTGGAGACGATGGTCTCGAAGCTTACCGGGCAATTGCCGTTGGTGCAGTGAATTATTTGAAGCCTGGTGGCTTTGTCGTCCTGGAAATTGGGGCAGGGCAAAGTGCCGATGTCAGACAAATCTTTTTCGCCCAAGGATTTCAACTCACCGGCCAAAAATCTGACCTTGGTGGCCATATTCGGGCTTTGGCATTTCAGTTCGCTAATTTGTAATTATCCACGTCCAAAAAAAGCTTTTGCGTTTGGCGAAACCTCAGCTAAAAGCCTAATTACAATTCCCGGTGCCTTTTGCGAAGAATCGCGCGCAATGTGGATTTGAAGCTTTTCGCTCAAATCAGACATGTCGTTGATAGCGCAAGTGGTGACTTACGGTTCCATAGTGGAAATTCGTTTGCTGGCAGGGATAAAATTCAACCAAGGTGTTTAGACTATCACGGCTTTTTTGGCTTTTGTTTTAGAAATCGGCGATGAAGTGCGAGTTCAGAATTCTCGTGCTAGCGCCTTTCCATGAGGATGGATTGTTCACGTGAATAATAATTTTATGCGCCCCGGCCAACACAAAAATAATAATAATCGTAACCGCAATCGCAACAATAATAACAATAACAATCGGCGCAACACGGGTGGCGGCGGCAGTCCAAACAATAAAGTGTTTGATTCCAACGGCCCAGACGTAAAGCTGCGCGGTACCACACAGACCATTGCCGAAAAATATATGCAAATGGGCCGCGATGCTCAAAGCTCTGGCGACAGCGTTGCGGCCGAGAGCTATTATCAGCACGCTGAACATTATTATCGCTTATGGGCAGCCAGCCAGCCAGTTGGTCAATCTTTGGTTATGCCGCGTAAGCTTGGCGAAGAGGAATATGACGAGGACGGCGAGCAAATTAACAACGAAGAAGATTCTGGCGCTGAAAATGGCAATTCTGAATCTCCACAGCAGGTTGAGGGTGCCGAGCCTTTTGAAGCTGGCAACGGCGATCCAAATGTAAGTTTGCCACTGGCTGAAGGCCAACAGCGCAATAATCGCAATAGTAATTACAATAACAGCCGCAACAACAACCGCAATAATGGTAATCGACCTCGGTGGCAGAACCGCAATGAACGCCACGACAATGTTGGCACTGTAACACAAGATGCAGCGGGATTTGCACCACCCACCGAGGGTGCAACGCAAACTCCAGAAGCTGTTGTAGTCCCCGCTGTTGTTGCCCACGACGAACATTCTGGCCAATGGGAGGCCCCGTCATTCCTGCAGCGCCCAACGCCTGTGGTGAGTGAGTCGGTTGATTCTGAGACTACTCCCGAAGCCGAAGCCCCGGCCCCGCGTAAGGCCCGTGCACCGCGCAAGCCTCGGGTTGAAGCAGAAACGGCGATGACACCTGCAGATGAAAGTTCAAACACGGCCGAATGATTTATGATCCTACGTCTTGCGTTGGATCAAATGGCTTCCCACATCAGTTCTGTATAGGAGCCTGACCTTCTGCCTTCGGGGTTTGGTTGGGTTTGCTGATGGGAGTTATTCATGGAATTTGAGAAATATACCGAGCGTTCGCGCGGGTTTATTCAATCTGCGCAATCATTGGCTCTCCGCGAGGGTCATCAACGTTTTGCCCCCGAACATGTGTTGAAAGTTCTTCTTGATGATGAAGAAGGGCTAGCGGCTGGACTGATCAATGCAGCGGGCGGGGACTCGCGTGCCGCATTGCGCACAGTTGAAGCTGTGTTGGCCAAAACGCCTAAAGTTTCAGGCGGTGGTGCTGGCCAAGTTTATTTGTCTCCTGAAATGGCGCGGGTTTTTGAATCGGCACAGAAGATTGCAGACAAAGCTGGCGATTCTTATGTTTCGGCAGAACGTTTGTTGCAGGCGCTAGCTGTGGAGACATCCGAAGCGCAGAAAGCTTTGAAGGCTGCGGGTGTAACGGCTCAAGGTTTAAACACGGCGATTAACGCCATCCGCAAAGGTCGCACGGCCGATTCGGCTTCGGCAGAACAGGGTTATGATGCGCTCAAAAAATATGCGCGTGACCTGACGGAAGCTGCGCGCGAGGGCAAGCTTGATCCCGTTATCGGCCGCGATGAGGAAATCAGGCGTACGATTCAGGTTCTCTCTCGGCGCACGAAAAATAATCCCGTTTTGATTGGTGAACCGGGTGTTGGCAAAACCGCCATTGCCGAAGGTTTGGCCCTGCGCATTATCAAGGGCGACGTTCCGGAATCTTTAAAAGATAAGAAACTTCTGGCTCTTGATATGGGCTCGCTGATCGCGGGTGCAAAATTCCGTGGTGAGTTTGAAGAGCGGCTAAAGGCCGTTCTTTCAGAGGTCACGGCTGCGGCTGGTGGCATTATCTTGTTCATTGACGAAATGCATACGCTTGTGGGGGCAGGCAAAGCCGATGGGGCGATGGATGCTTCGAATTTGCTGAAGCCCGCCTTAGCGCGTGGTGAGCTGCATTGCGTGGGTGCAACCACGCTCAATGAATACCGCAAATATGTTGAAAAGGATGCCGCATTAGCAAGACGGTTCCAGCCAATCTTTGTCAACGAGCCATCGGTGGAAGATACGATATCGATCTTGCGCGGCATTAAAGAAAAATATGAGCTGCATCATGGTGTGCGGATTACGGATTCGGCTATCGTTGCTGCGGCCCAACTTTCCAATCGCTATATTTCTGATCGCTTTTTGCCTGATAAAGCCATCGACTTGATGGATGAGGCGGGTTCTCGACTGCGCATGCAAGTTGATTCAAAGCCTGAAGAGTTAGACGAACTCGATCGGCGCATTATGCAATTGCAGATCGAACGCGTGGCTTTGAAAAAAGAAACTGATACTGCTTCCAAAGACCGTTTAGGCAAATTGGAAAAGGAATTGGCTGAGACGGAAGAAAAATCTGCCGTCATGACCCGCAACTGGCAGGCCGAGAAAGACAAGATCGCTTCAGCCTCTAAAGTGAAGGAAGAGTTGGAAACAGCGCGACGCGATTTGGAACTTGCCCAACGCAAAGGCGATTTCGCCAAGGCGGGTGAATTGGCCTATGCCACGATTCCGGGTTTGGAGAAAAAACTTGCCGCTGCGGAAGAGCAGGGCGGCTCCAAAATGCTCGAAGAAGCGGTGACTGAAGCCCACATCGCTCAAGTGGTTTCACGCTGGACTGGCATTCCGATTGATAAAATGTTGGCGGGAGAAAAAGACCGCTTATTGCAAATGGAGCAAGAGCTGGGCAAACGCGTCGTTGGCCAAGCCGAAGCTGTAGAAGCTGTGGCCACGGCTGTGCGCCGCGCGCGCGCGGGTTTGCAAGACCCCAACCGGCCGATTGGTTCGTTCATGTTTTTGGGCCCAACAGGTGTGGGCAAGACGGAACTCACCAAAGCGCTTGCCGCTTATCTATTTGATGACGAGCATGCGATGGTGCGGGTGGATATGTCGGAATACATGGAGAAGCATTCTGTATCTCGGCTGATTGGCGCACCTCCCGGCTATGTTGGCTATGATGAAGGTGGAGCTTTGACAGAAGCTGTGCGGCGCAGGCCTTATCAGGTTGTGCTGTTTGATGAAGTTGAAAAGGCACATCCTGATGTTTTCAATGTGTTGCTTCAAGTTCTGGATGATGGCCGCTTGACGGATGGGCAAGGCCGCACTGTGGATTTTAAAAACACCTTGATCATTATGACTTCGAATCTTGGTTCAGAATATCTTGTGGCGCTTGGTGAAAACCAGGATGTCGAAGAAGTGCGCGAGCAAGTGATGGGCGTGGTGAAAGCTTCATTCAGGCCAGAGTTCCTCAATCGCTTGGATGAGATCATTCTGTTCCACCGCTTGAAACGGGCTCATATGGGCTCGATTGTTGACATTCAGTTGTTACGTTTGAAAAAATTGCTCAGTGAACGAAAGATTGATGTGACGCTGACTGAGGCTGCTCGTGATTTGTTGGGGGCCAAAGGCTATGATCCGGCATACGGGGCACGGCCTTTGAAGCGCGTCATTCAGAAGTCTATTCAAGATCCGTTAGCACAGGAAATTCTCAGCGGTCACGTCAAAGATGGTGACGCTGTTGAAGTGGGCACCAAGGATGGCGTGTTCACGTTTAACGGAGTAATTGTTGGTGATTTGCCAAAGCCAGCAGGCCCTATGACGGTTCACTAGAAAGCGATTGCGGTTGTGGCAGCATGAATTAAAGTGCTGCCATGACTGACGCTCAAAATCCAAAAGCCGCCATCAAAATTGAATTTGCCAATGACCTAAAGCTTGGTCGGGGCAAAGTTCGGTTGCTTGAACTGGTGGGCGAGACGGGATCAATTTCTGCTGCGGCGCGCAAGATGAATATGTCTTATCGGCGGGCTTGGCTTTTGATGGATGAGCTTAATCATATGTTTGGGCGGGATGTGATTGAGACCGCGGCTGGTGGCAGCGGTGGCGGCGGGGCGCATGTGACGGATTTTGGCCTGCGGGTTATCCATTTTTTTCGAGAGTTGGAGAATGAAGCAGACGCGCTTGTTCAATCTCGTGTGGCAGAGCTGATGAAGCCATGAGGCTTTCTGACTATGATAAACTCTGCAAATCACTGCCGCACACAAACACCGTAGTGCAATGGGGTGATGCTCATGTTTGGAAGGTGGCGACTAAAGTATTTGCCATTGCCCGCGAAGATGATGGGTTTCAAGTTTCGTTTAAATGTTCGCGGTTCAGTTTCGAATTATTGAAAACCCAAAAAGGTTTGCGGCCTGCGCCCTATCTCGCTTCGCGGGGCATGCCCTGGATTCAATATGTCAGCGCTGAAAGCATGGATGACGCGGCTCTGAAAGATTATCTGCGCGAAAGCCACCGCCTCGCCTCACAGAATTTGTCCAAAAAATTGCAGCGTGAATTAGGGTTTATTGATTAGCTTGGGCCACTTGTGCTGCTGATGGTGCGTTTTGCATCATCGCTAGAATATGCTGCTTATTAAGTTTGAAGTTCAGCAAATCTTTTCCTGCAAGTTGACTCCCGCCAGCCGTTCGAATGCTGGTTGGATTGACCGGGCGATCATTGATGCGCACTTCATAATGCAAATGCGGGCCTGTTGAACGGCCCGTTGTGCCGACATAGCCGATCACTTGGCCCTGGTTCACATGCACGCCCGCACGGATACCTGCAGCGAAATTGCGCATATGGGCATACATGGTTTTGTATTTTTCATTATGTTTGATGGTGATTACGTTGCCATAACCGCTTTCGCGACCAGCCTGCGCAATAACGCCATCACCAGCGGCATGGATTGGGGTGCCAGATGATGCACCAAAGTCAACACCTGTATGCATTTTGGAGTAAGCCAGTAAGGGATGAATGCGCATCCCGAAGCCTGACGTCAATCTTGCGCCAGACACCGGTGTTTTCAGCAATGAACGCGCAGCACTTCGACCGTTTTCGTCAAAGTAAGCTGTTTGACCGTCCGTTGTGGTGAAGCGATAATAGACTCTGGTTTCACCATCGCTGACAAGTTTGGCAAAGTGCAGAACTTTGCGCTTGTTTGATGTTCCAGTAAACGGATTGCCATAGAATACTTCAAACGTATCGTTGGCTTTGACCTGGCGTTGAAAATCCACGTCATAGGAGAATACGCGGGTAAATTCGCTCACGATGTAATCTGGAATTTTGTTGTCTTTGGCTGTTGAGTAAAGGCCCGCGCCAATTTGAGCAACATTTCGGAATTGGGTGATTGCGGGTTTCTCAGCAACTTTTGGCGCATCTGGGGCAGGTGCTCCATCAATCTGCGCGTTGAATTGTCCGTCTTCGTCGCTGTCGACGGTTACGGTTTCGTTCGAATCTGTTTTGAAAGTGACTTCAACGGGGAAGGTTACTTCGCGACCATAGAAGTCAATCTGACGATCAAAAGTGACTTCGAATTTTGTGCCCGGTTTGATGCGTTTAGTTGGGTAGACCGGATCGATTGCTGCGGCCAATGCCTGGGCGGTTGCCTCTGGAACACCGCGATTAGACAACTCGTCGATAAGCGTACTGTCTTGGGAAAGTTGGAAGGTTTCATCGACTGGTTCGGGTGGTGGTGTTTTAGTGATTGTGGTTATGTTTTCGCGTTCATTAGAAACAGATTGAATTTCTGCATCGAGAACGGTGGTTTTATCAGTGCCATAAGGCAACTCGTCCGATGTAATCTTTGGATAGGCAAATCCGCCTGTCAAATCACGTTCGGCTAGAACCTCAGAATTTGGAATGGGCGGTGCCAATGGACTGATAGAAGCTTTAATTTCGGCTTTCGCTTGAACAGCTGCTGATGCATCTGTTGGCCTCGCGTTGTGCCCAAAAAGGCCCAACATCGTGCCACCCACAATTAATGTGCCTGCAATACCTGCAATGCAACTCGTCAATAGCCAGCGTTGATTGGTGCCTTCTTCAAGAAACGAAGTTTCGAGATCGAATGAAGCGACATTGTTATTTTTCGGCGCTGGAAGATAAATTTCCGCTCGAGGAATAACTTGTCTGCTTTTGCGCTGACTTTGCAACAGTAACGACCCCTCGGATTATATCTCAGACAGATAACAGTGCTATGACGACTAGCTGAGACACCACAAATATGACGCAATTCAGGCCAGACCGGATTTTGTCGGACAATGCCTCCCGATATACTTGGTGTCAACCGTTTCGGTTACCCCAAGCGCTCGGCTTGACCTATGAACTTTGCACGAATTTGTTTCCCGTTCGTTAACCATGGAAATCGGAAAAAGTGAGTCAAAACAAGAAGACTGAATTTTTGAGGGCGCCAAATGTTGTATTTTGGGTGCAAATTCAGTTGAGGTGAACGGTGCACAGCTGATTTTTGCAAAGTTTTTGTGACAGCCACTCCACTGGGCGTTTGTTTTCAACTGCGGCAATTGGTTATTACTGTTTAAAAACAATATGTTATAAAATAAATGATTTTTTTTAAACACGGTGCTTGACACTTTGCGGGACTCCGACCTATACACCGCTCACTGAGGGCCTGGGGCGCACGGTTAGCGCTCACTGCCTCATGGAAATTCAAGAGCGAACGGCGCTTCTAATACCGGCCTTCCTGCAAAGGAAGATCGGTAAAAGGAATGTCTGTCGCCTATCGGAGCCTCAAAACTCCCCGCTGTTTGACATTGTTAAAGAAAGAAAGAGAAGCGTAGACGGCGCGTGTCCTGGCGGTTCTTGATGGTAACATCGAGAACAACCGAAACATA
>JANYHN010000070.1 GCA_025359045.1 Hyphomicrobiales bacterium
GACAAGACATTTTCGACTACATCGAGATGTTCTATAACCCACAACGCAAACATGTTAGGAATGGTATGTTGTCACCGATAGAGTTTGAGACACGGCAAAAACTGAACCCGCAAGGTGTCTAGGAAACTCGGGGCTATTCACATTTGCAATGCCGGCGGAAATGCTGAAGCTGCATTGGATGGTCGCTTCCAAACAGCTGCTTCAAGATCTACATGTCATTTTTATTGCGTGCTTGATCGCAGTGGACGTACTAATTGCGACCGCAATGCTGGGCGATACACGTGTAGTCGGAGCGGCAAAGCAGAACTCTCTGAAAATAATTGCAGTGATTGGCATACCCAGTTTGATAATGGCGGCAACTTATCAGGCTGACCACATTTGGTTCTGGGACAACATACTGCTCGCCGGGGCGCTGGCCGCATTTGTTCTTGTGTCATTAAGGTATTGGACCTACCATACAACAATCACCGTCGAGCCGATCCAAGGCCCGACCCTGAGTGGCTGAAATATGACCATAGCCACATCCTACTTGAATTTTGCCTACTCCTCCCTATATAGAAGATTGTGGTAACGTATTGAGAAAATTGATGAAAATTCTCCAATCATTGTTAGGGCGGCCTCTCGAAGTTTATGTTGCACACGCAGCAAGGGCTCGCAAAAATGTTGATCTCAGTGCACAGAGTCCTGTCTCATTGTTTACAACAATTCGCACATCAAATGGTGTTTATCTGGAGCCTGATGATTATTTCATGGTTATTGCCGAAGGAAGCTCTCTGGCCGGGAGAGGTATAAAAAATGGAGCACGCCTTCTTGCGCGCCGAATAAACCCAGATATGCTGCCAAAGGTTTCCAAAGGGGCGACCGTAGTTGTGAATGCAATGGCGGACTGGTCCAATACGGGCAGAAGACTTCGAGTTTTTCGAGGTCTTAATCAAGGAAAAGTTGAATTTGAAAATGACGCCGAAGGACATTCTCACCGTGCTAGGTTGGCAAATGAGGTCGTGGGCGTAATTACTCACGTTGTTCCCTAATAACATTAGGATTTGTTAAGCAAGTCGGATCGCGGGAGTTGGAATTCCGCGATCCGTTGCTCGACGAACTGGGCCAGCGAAAGCTGGCCCACTGCATTAGGTCCTTGTGGAAGGGACCTCAATACGTTACTCAACGGCGGCATACGCCATAATCACATTTGCTAATTTTTTGGCCTCCGATTGTGACATATCAGGTGGGATGCCTGCGATGCGAACGACCAAGTCAGCTCGAAGTGGGATTGGTATGATGTTATCGCCAATTGAAACTGCGGGTGCTGTTTTTGCGGGCTCTAACCGCTCACTTGTTTCTTCAGGTCCTGAGCGCTGTTTTGCATCAGCCTGACGTGGCGCGCGTTGATCTGAAATTGGCTTAAAACCCAACGGGTTTTTTCGATAGGCGACTAGGTCCCTAATCGAGGCTTCAGTGCGCGATTTGTAAACTCGCAGACTGTCGGGCTTAAATTCCCCACCCTTCAAGTTGATAAAGCGACGAGTAATGTCCTCCAAATCTAGTTTGGTCACGTCCGCAGCCTCTTCATCACCAAGGATGCTCAGAAGTTTCGTTACGGCGGCTTTCCTTCCCGCCGCACTATTAGGGTTCATGAGTCCCTTTTCGCCAAGAAAACCAATGAACTGCACCAAATCAAAACGGCTCAAACCTTCGCTCATGTCTCATCTCCTGTAACCAAAATAGAAAGTTCGGAATGAAAAGTCAATATCATTCCATTCTAAACTATCAATTGGACAATTTGGAACAAGAAAATATGGCGATACTGGGGCGGTCGCCTCCCAAAGAGTAACGGAGGCGCGCGATGGTAGGCTCAAGCTGGTCGGAAATCAGCTATCGAGTGCAATGGCATAAGCCTGCCTGACTGCGAGACTGACAAGTCGAGCAGAGTCGAAAGACGGTCATAGTGATCCGGTGGTCCCACGTGAGGAGGGCCATCGCGGGGCGGATAAATGGTACGCCGGGGATAACAGGCTGATGATTCCCAAGAGTCCATATCGACGGAATCGTTTGGCACCTCGATGTCGGCTCATCACATCCTGGGGCTGGAGAAGGTCCGGCGCGTTCCGCGCATTTTTTTGTGGCGGGCAAAGCCCGCGTGGTTCGGCTGTTCGCCGATTAAAGTGGCCAAGATACTCAAGAATGGGAGCTGGGTTCAAAACGTCGTGAGACAGTTTGGTCCCTATCTGCCGTGATTGTAGGAGAATTGAGAGGATTTGTCCTTAGTACGAGAGGACCGGGATGAACACACCTCCGGTGGACCTGTTGTGACGCCAGTCGCAGTGCAAGGTAGCTATGTGTGGACGGGATAACCGCTGAAGGCATCTAAGCGGGAAACCCACCTCGAAACAATTTCTCCCTTGAGAGCCGAGGAAGACGACCTCGTTGATAGGCCAGGTGTGGAAGCGCAGTAATGCGTGTAAATGCGTGTAGCGGATCCATACCTCCCGGCGCTTCGCAAGGTAGCTCAGCGCGTTCGGCGCTCAAATCATGCTACTGGCATGATTTGCCGGTGCCTTGCACCGTCGCGCCTCGCCCCATCCCGAACTCGGCCGTAAATCACCCCAGCGCCAATGGTACTTCGTCTTAAGACGCGGAAGAGTAGGTCGCCGCCAGGCCTGCGAAAGACAGATATTCCTTCATTCACGATAACAGATACACAAACCCGCCGACGCGGAAATGCGCGGCGGGTTTTGTCATTTTTACGATATATGTCGGATTGACCGCGCTAACGCCTGCTGAAAAACTCGGATAATTTAACCATACGCCACGCGCTGCGCATGTTATTGGTTGTGTGAGACCAACAGGAGAATCACGAGAATGAAACTGAGTGCACCAACAAATATTGTCTTCATCGTCGCGGTGGCTATTGCCATTATCGCTACACTTGCCGCAACGGGCGTGGTTGCAATGATCCCGGTTGCTTCTGTTTGGATCATGGCGGTAGCCTTTATTGTCCTGGCGCTTGGTTGCCTTTTGAAAGGCGTATAAAAACGCGTCCCAGTAACTTGCCGTGCCCAGATTGTGCGGCGGGTCATGTTGTTTTAAAGTCTCACCCCTGCGGACTAGATGTGGCTCTGAGTTCTATAACATTGTTGCGGATGTTTTCGGCTTTGAGTGGCTTTAAGTTTATGCCGTCCACAAAATCGGCGATGAATTTTGTTTTGGGGTAGCCTAGGATTTGTGACGGTGTGCCGATCTGTTCGATTAGTCCATTGTTCAAAATTGCAACACGATCGGCCAATTCGAAAGCTTCGTCTTGGTCATGGGTGACGAATAGAGTTGTGTGGCCAGTGCGAGCGTGGAGTTCGCGCAGCCAACGCCTGAGATCTTTACGCACTTTAGCGTCAAGCGCTCCAAATGGTTCGTCTAGCAACAATACGCGTGGTTCGATGGCCAACGCCCTTGCCAAAGCAACGCGTTGGCGCTGGCCGCCTGAGAGCTGTGATGGATAACGCAATTCTAATCCGCTCAGCTGTATGAGGTTGAGCAGCTCTTCGACGCGCAAACGAATTGCAGATTCTGTAGGCCTAATTGCACGGCGCTTGGCGCGTAAGCCAAAGGCAATGTTATCGGCAACATTCATATGTTTGAACAATGCATATTGTTGGAACACAAATCCGATCCGGCGTTCGCGCAACGAAAGTTGATCGGCATTTATATCACCAAAAAAAACACTTCCGTTATTTTGATATTCGAGACCCGCGATGCAGCGCAGCAAGGTGGTTTTGCCTGAGCCTGAGGGCCCTAGAAGGGCCACAAGTTCGCCAGAGTTGACCTCAAGTGAAATGCCTCGCAATGCAGAAAACTGATTAAAAGTTTTTTCGAGATTGCGCACTGTAACTGATACTGACATTTAAAATTCCTCGTTCGTTATCGGTGGTGAGTTGCGGCCAAATTATCTGCAAATTTCCATTCAAGAATAGATTTCAAAAGCAATGTGACCAGCCCCAAACTGGCCAGCAGAGTGGCCACGGCGAATGCCGCCGTGAAATTGTAATCATTGTAAAGAACTTCAATATGAAGGGGCACAGTGTCAGTCTTGCCTCTGATGTGGCCTGATACTACTGACACGGCACCAAACTCACCCATGGCGCGGGCGTTGCACAGCAACACACCATAGAGCAACGCCCATTTGATATTTGGCAGAGTGACGTGCAAAAATGTGTGCCAGCCTGAGGCCCCCAGAGTAAGAGCGGCTTCTTCTTCAGACGTACCCTGCGCTTGCATCAATGGAATAATTTCGCGGGCGACGAATGGGAACGTGACGAATATCGTTGCTAAAACAATCCCTGGCACGGCGAAGATGATTTCGACATTATGCGCTTTCAGCCAATGTCCAAACCACCCTTGAGCGCCAAACAACAGCACATAAACCAGGCCTGAAATGACTGGCGAAATTGAAAATGGCAGGTCAATTAGTGTAAGGAGAAAATTCTTACCACGGAAATTAAATTTCGCAATCGTCCAAGCTGCAGCAACGCCAAAGATAGCATTAAACGGCACGGCAATAGCCGCGACCAAGAGTGTCAACCTGATTGCTGCCAATGCATCTGGATCGGAAAATGCGCTCATAAAAACAAATAGGCCTTTGCGAAAAGCCTCTATGAAAACAATTGCCAATGGCAAAAATAGAAATGCGCAGAGAAACACTACAGCAACAAGGATCAATGTGACCCTAATGCGCATTGGTTCACTGGTTACAAATTCGATTTGAGTGCTGACGCTAGACATTGCCAATTTTATTTTGACCCCAGGCTTGAAAGCGGTTGATTGCGAGTAACAAAATGAAGGATGTGGCCAACATAATCGTGGCGACAACTGTGGCGCCGGCATAGTCAAATTCTTCAAGTTTGATGACGATCAACAGGGGCGCTATTTCTGAGACCATTGGAATATTGCCAGCAATGAAAATGATCGACCCATATTCGCCAACACCGCGTGCAAAGGCCAAGGCCGTGCCAGTTAAAAACGCGGGATAGATCTGTGGAAGGACGACTTGGAAAATAGTGCGAATGCGACTGGCACCTAAGAGAGCTGACGCTTCTTCAATATCAAGTTCGGTTTCTTCTAAAACGGGTTGTACTGTGCGCACGACAAAGGGCAGGCCGATAAAGATCAAGGCCAGCACAACGCCCAAAGGTGTGAAGGCGATTTTAAATCCGAGCTCTTTTGCAACTGCACCAATCCAGCCATTGGGCGCATAAATAGTGGCAAGTGCAATGCCTGCAACTGCGGTCGGTAACGCAAATGGCAGATCGATTGCGGCATCAATCAACTTTCTGCCCGCAAAACGGTAGCGCACGATGACCCAAGCCAACAACGTACCAAAAACCATATTGATCGCGGCAGCAATGAAGGCTGCTCCAAACGATAGTTTAAGCGCAGCCAAAGTTCTTGGATCAGACGTAATATCCCAAAAGGCTTCAGGCCCGACGCTCAAAGCGCGCAGAACAAGAGCCGATAGCGGGATCAAAACAATCAAACAGAGTGCAGTCATCGTAATGCCAAGCGTCATACCAAAACCTGGTATGACGCTTGGCTCACGCAGGCGCGGAAGGAAGGACGCCATCGATATTTAGCTGCGCGGCTTGTAGAGCAGATCAAACACTCCGCCATCACTGAAATAAGTCTTCTGGGCTTTGGCCCAACCACCAAAGGCGTCATTGATGTTTACCAGTTCGATTTTCGGCAACTTGGCAAGATCGGCCGGGTCAGCGGCTGATGGATCAGATGGGCGGTAGTGTTGATGTGCCGCAATCTTCTGGGCTGCGGGTGCGAAGAGATAATCAAGATAGGCTTTTGCCAGTTTTTCATTGCCATTGGCTTTCGCGTTTTCATCAATTACTGCAACGGGGGTTTCAGCAGCAATTGAAATTGAAGGAACGATGATTTCAAATTTGTCAGCACCGAATTCATCGAGTGCGAGAAAGGCATCGCTTTCCCAAGAGATCAGCACATCGCCTATGCCGCGCTGTGCGAATGTGGTGGTGGAACCGCGTGCACCTGTATCGAGCACGGGCACATTTTTATAAAGGTTGGTGATGTATTCTTTGGTCTTGGCTTCGTCTCCACCATAGGCCTTGTTGGCCCACGCCCAAGCAGCGAGAAAATTCCACCGCGCGCCGCCAGAGGTTTTCGGATTTGGTGTTATCACTTCAAGACCTTGGCCTGCGAGATCGCCCCAGTCTTTAATTGCCTTGGGGTTACCCTTGTGGACGAGAAATACAATTGTTGAACTAAATGGTGTGCTGTTATGGGGGAGGCGTGTGGCCCAATCTGCAGGAAGCAGCTTTGCCTTCTCGGCAATTGCATCAATATCTCCGGCCAAAGCAAGAGTGACGACATCCGCCTTCAAGCCGTCAATCACGGCGCGGGCCTGTTTGCCTGAGCCACCGTGCGATTGATTGATTGTGATTGTTTCGCCTGTTTTGGTTTTCCAATCCGCAGCGAAGGCTGCATTAATGGATTTGTAAAGCTCGCGGGTGGGGTCGTATGAAACATTGAGCAAGCTTGAGTCTGCAAAAGCCTGCGGTGCTGTCGCCAGCATGGCGGCAAATGTAACGGCGGCTAAGCCAAGGCTGAAAGAGCGGCGAATAATATTGATCGACATGTTCATCTCCTCTGTTTCTATTCTATGTCTGTATACTATACAGAATTAGTAGTGAATCAAGAGTTTTGTTTGATAAAAAGAACACGCCGTATTTTTTAAAGAATTACAATCGCTTAAGCGATCATTGCTGAAACGTTAGAATCGGTTTCAAGCATTTTTAAGGCATCTGACTGGCCCATAATTTGGGCCAGCGAGGTGTTTTCCAGCACGATAAGATATTCGCCATAGGCTTTTGCAAAGGCCATCCGCAGTTCGCAGCTGGCTTCGTCTTTGCAATCATCGCAGCGGCGATAAGCCGTTCTCGAAAGGCAGGCGAGTGGCGCAATTGGTCCATCCACACTGCGCAGCATCGGGCCGATGTAAATGAGGTCGGCGGGTTTAAGCAGCTCATAGCCGCCATCACGACCACGGCGGCTTGAAATATAACCAGCGGATTTGAGGAGCAGCAAAATTTGTTCAAGAAATTTGCGGGGCAGTTTTTCTTGTTCACTGAGTTGTTTGATTTGCAACCCTACGCCGGGTTTTGCCCGGGCTAGGGCAACCATGGCTTTAAAAGCGTATCGCGCACGTTGTGATATCATGTCTATCAATATGGTCGTAGTTTATGAGCATGGCAATGCTTTCGGAAACAAAACACTGCAGATTTTTGCAGATGCTGATGGTTCTGCTAATTGATCGAAATGATTTTTTCCGATTCGGTCTCAGCTGCCAAATCCAATACTTGGTTTATCGTTATCGCCGCTTTGGCAATTCTGCCGGCTTTTCTTTTCGGCCCTCCCTTGGGTCACAGCTTGGCCAATAATCTGGTTTGGCTGACTTCGTTTGATACAGGCATTTGGCGCGGTGAGGTCTATCCGCGCTGGATGCCCGAGCTTTGGTATGGGGCTGGGGCACCAGATTTTTTCTTTTATGGGCCGCTTCCGTTTTGGGTGACGTCCATATTCGCGCGTGGAATCTGTTGGGCGTGTGAAGCGCCAAGCCTTCTCAACGCAGGAAGTTTTATTATTCTTGCAGTTTCAGGATTGGGGTATTTCCTTTTTGCCAGTCGGTTTCTGGACTCTAACCGCGCGCTGATTGCAGCTGGCGTCTATATGATACTGCCCTATCATTTGATGATAGATTGGGGTGTAAGGCAAGCGTTAGGGGAGCTGGGGGCGTTTTCAGCCTTTCCGTTTATCGCATATTTTTTAATTGGGATTTCGAGAGGCCAGCGATTTAGTAGTATGGGCATGGCGCTAAGTGTTGCGGCGCTCATCTTGTGTCATTTACCTTCGGTGGTCATTTGTGCCGCGGTGCTTGTTCCCATGGTTGTCTATTATGGGTTTGAAAAAAAACAATCGCCCAGCGAGTTATTCGCATTCACAGGCCGTGCTGCCTTTTATGCACTTGTTGGCCTCGGCATCTCTGCTTTTTATTGGTTGCCTGCATTCAGTTTGCTGAGCTCTGTGTCATCACAGACATTATGGCAAAGTGCTTTTAATTGGTCACATTGGTTGTTCTTTGACGGACAGCCAGAACCAAACGAAGCTTTGACAATGTTAATGAAAGTTTGGCTGATCGGCGTCAGCCTATTCATTGCGTTGGTTTTCACACGCTTGCGCAAAAACATTGAGTTGGTTGTTTGGGTGACTTTGCCGCTTTTAATTGCTTGGATTTTCTTGACGCCTTTATCGTGGCCGCTTTGGCGATATTTGCCTTTTCTCCAAGCGATACAATTTCCGTGGCGATTTATGATGATGGCCGAGTTTGGATTGCCTTTGGTTATCGGTTTTTTGATCCCGCTTGGCAGACGCCATATTTTAGCAGCCGGTGCTGGAGTTGCATTATTCAGCCTGCTGAGCGGTTTTGGTGGCTATCAGCTTGGTAATATTTTGGGCGTGCCCCGTGTGATAGTTGAAGGCAATGTGGCTGATCATCTTTCAGCCTGGGAATATCTGCCAAAGACAGCGTTTGATCCGATTTTGAAATTAACCGGTGGAAAGCGCGATGCATTGCGGGCGGATTGGACGTCAAACCCAAGTGAAGTTTCGCAAGTTGCAATAGTTTCCGGTGCGGCGAAAGCAGATGCGATGCTCATCAATTCGCGTCATTGGTTGGTTGATGTTGATGCGACCACCCCTGTGCATATTGTGTTCAGGCAATTCTATTGGAACCTCTGGTCTGTCCATGACATGGCGACTGGTGCTGAAATTAAAATTTCGCCTGAACCAAAATTTGGATTGATCGAATTCGATGTGCCTGCTGGTAAAACAAATATTGTCATCGATTTGGACAAGCATTGGTCGGAGAAGTTCGGAAACTTGCTTTCGCTTATTGGTGTTGCAATTATTGTATTTGGTATTTGGCGACAACGGGCCTCTCAGCAGCATTGAAACATTGGTCAAATTTATTCCGGCGTGAAAACGCGCAAACGATGACCATCAGGATCTAAGCCGACAAAAGTATAGCCGAAGTCAAGCTTGGTTCGTTCAAGCACAATGGCGACACCATTTGTTTTCCATTTTTTAAATTCGTCATCGACAACTGCTCGGCTGCTGAGATGAAAGCCCAATTCTGTAGCGCCCGCTTTAGAGCTTGATGGCGGTTTTACGCCACTCTCGATCCAAAGACCAAGAATAGTCGACTCATTAAATGGTAGCATAGCGAAAGTGGGTGCAGCATCGATTGCTTTGGTACCCAAGATCATTTCATAAAATTTTAAGCTGGCAATTGGGTCAGCGACATAGAGTAAGATCATATGTTTTGGCGGTTGCATTATTTTTTCTCCTCATTGGAGACATTTCAATAACACGCCATACTGTCAGGAGTTGTCAGCAGTCGCTTATGCGCTCTCAACTTTCCATTCATGTTCGATCTTGGCTGTGTGTTCAAACATTTTGGAGGCCGAACAATATTTGTCGGCGGAAAGTTTTATGGCGCGCTCAACAGCGACGGGTTTCAGATCAAGGCCTTTGAGCGTGTAGATCATTTTTACATGCGTGAATACTTTTGGGTCTTCACTGGCGCGTTCGGCTTCGAGGGATACTTCGCAGGCGGTGACTTTCTCGCGGGATTTTTCGAGGATCATCACCACGTCAAACGCGGTGCAACCCCCAAGGCCCAATAACATCATCTCCATGGGGCGAAAGCCTGTGTTGCGACCGCCTGCTTCTGGCGCGCCGTCCATAATGACGGAATGGCCGGAGCCAGATTCGCCAACAAATACGCGGCCATTGAGCCAAGTGATTTTAGCTTTCACTATTCGCCAGCCTTGTCTTGAATATGAACTTCTATATTCGTTTCGCCTGCCATGGCGAATTTCAATGTAACCGAAATTCGGTCACCTGAGGTAAGGGGTTTGGCCAAGCCCATCAACCTGATGTGATGCGCGGTTGGGCGCATTGGAAATGGCTTTTTCGGGGCAAGCTCAAAGCCAGTTTGTGCAGGTCTGCTATAATCATTGTTGGTGCGCAATTCGGACGATTTCGCAAATTCGTAGGTCGCCGAAACAAGTGAATCTGTAGTTTTGCCGCTGTTAAAAAGTGGCATAAAGATTTGAGTTTCACCGTCTTTAGACGGCAATCCCCAAGCATGGCCGATGGCAATGTCGCCAAGTTTGTAGGAATGGGCATAAGCCAAGCTTGGCAAAAGGGCTAAGAGCAGAAATGTACGACGTTTCATAATAGGTATTTGGGCCGCTGGAAATTTTCTGTCGCCATGATAAAGTGCCGCATGGCCAAGGTTTATTTTACATCGAATTTGCGTCGGCATGTGGATTGCCCGACTGTTGTAGTTGTTGGGAAAAACGTGCGTGAAATTTTGGCCGAGGTTTTTAAAGTAAACACGCGTCTTGAAACTTATGTGCTGGATGACCAACGCGCGGTTCGTAAACACATGCGCATTTTGGTTGACGGAGTGGCAGTGAAAGATTTGACTGGTTTAACAGACACTGTTCATTCAAAAAGCGAAGTTTGGGTGATGCAAGCTTTATCAGGAGGTTGAAATGGCAAAGCGCATTTTGGTTTCGACACGTAAAGGATTGTTCGAACTGGGTCGTGGTCGGGGTGGCTGGGTGATCAAGGATGATCATTTTCTCGCTGACAATGTGACGCTAGCTTTGCATGATCCGCGCGACGGCACCGATTATGCAGCACTTAACCATGGGCATTTTGGGATCAAATTGCACAGGCGCGATAAAGGCAAAAAAGCTTGGAATGAAATCGCCTCGCCCAAATATCCGCCAAAGCCTGAAGGGCTGGATGATAAGGATGGCTGGGGCAAGCCAGTGAATTGGACAACGCAGTTGATCTGGGCATTGGAGACGGGTGGGCCAAAGCAGAAGGGCGTAATTTGGTGTGGCACAATGCCGGGCGGGTTGTTCCGTTCAACTGATCGTGGCGACACGTGGGACATGATGGAGTCTCTATGGCGGCATCCTGATCGCAATAAATGGTTGGGTGGCGGCGCAGATATACCGGGCATTCATTCAATCTGTGTTGACCCCCGCGATGCTGACACGGTTCGTGTTGCCGTTTCATGTGGCGGCGTATGGGTGACGCATGACGCAGGAAAGACTTGGGCGCAATCGGCGCACGGTATGAAATTTGATGATGGGCCAGCAAGCGAAGTTGAAAGCCCTGATGGTCAAGATCCGCATATGATGGTGCAGTGTGCGGCTGATCCAACGAAATTTTGGGTGCAGCACCATGCAGGCATTTTCAAGTCAGTTAATGATGGCAAGCAATGGACGCGCGTTCATGCCAAGCCCTCATCATTTGGTTTTGGTGTGGTGGTTCATCCTGAAGATGCTGATACGGCTTGGTTTGTGCCAGGTATTAAGGATGAAAAACGCATTCCGGTTGATGGGGCTTTGGTGGTGACTCGGACACGTGATGGGGGCAAGACATTTAAGTCCCTCAAAAAAGGTCTGCCGCAAAAGAATGCCTATGATGTGGTATTCCGCCATGCGTTCGCCATTGATGAAACAGGCGATATGTTGGCCCTGGGTTCAACCACGGGCAATGTTTGGGTGAGTGAGAACCAAGGCGATAGTTGGCAACTCGTGAGTTCTACTTTGCCTCAAGTCTATGCAGTGCGATTTGCCTAATTCAACCACCAGATGCTGGCGTTCAACACGCCCGCAAAGCTGACCCAAGCGAGGTAAGGTACGAGTAACCATCCCGCTGGCCGCGCAACTTTGAAGAATGCGCGCATGGTGAGAGCAATCATGATCCACATCGCGATGATGTCTATCAAGGCCAATGCGGGTGAATGCAGGCCGAAGAAAAATACCGACCACAGAAAATTCAATACCAGTTGGATGAAAAATAAATTCAGGGCGGGTTTTGACGTTGGGCCTGCAAGCCAAACGCGCCAAGCCGCGACCGCCATCATGATATAAAGTATGGTCCAAGCCGGTGCGAATACCCATGAAGGTGGGTTGAAGGATGGTTTGTTGAGCGATGGATACCAGTCAACCATGGCCCCCGCCGTCATCACACCTGAGACAACGCCAACCCCGAGGCAGAGGATAATGAAACCAGCGAGCACGAACCATTTATTCATAACTATTTCTCACAACATTCCGTTGTTTGCGCCAAACGAACCTAGGAACAATATTGCGCCCATAAAGGCAACTACCAGACCGCCTCCTAAACGCAACATGTTTACAATGGTTCCCAGCCTTTGATTGTCACGCGCCGCTAATTTCAGCGCAAAATCTTTTCCGTAAACCGTGATTGTTGCGATCACAGATACTGTTAGAAATACGCCAAAGCCCATGGCCAGCGTGGAAGCGATTCCTGCCCAGTAAAGGCCGATGGTGTTGGCTGCCAGCAATACTGCAATAGCACCCGTGCACGGGCGGATACCTATAGCGAAAGATAGTGACATAGCTTTTTTGAATGACCAATCACCGCGCAAATCTTTCGGCTCTGGCGCGTGGTTGTGACCGCAATGATCGTCATGAACATGAGCGTCACCATTGTGTGGATTTACGATTTTAAAGTTGAATGGCATACTTGTGGTTTGCGCGATAGCGACGCGTTTTTTAAACCAGCCTCGTGTTGCCGTGTAAATCAAGTATAATCCGAGCGCGCAGATCATGGCGTAAGAAGCTTGCTCCATATAACCCACAACATCGCGCACCACGCTGCCGACACTGGCGACGATTAAGAATAATCCGCTGACCAATAGGATTGCGGTGAAGGCCTGGAACATTGAGCTCAAAAAAGCGACGAGCAGTCCGCGCTTTAAATCATTTTCGGTGGCCAGAAGCCAAGATGAAATCACCACTTTGCCGTGGCCTGGCCCTGCGGCATGGAAGATGCCGTAAGCGAGACCGAAGCTGAGGAGCGTCCACGCCGCTGTTGATGAGCGATCGGTTTTGAGCGTGTTGAGGGCATTTCTCATCGTGCCGGAAAAGGCTTGCTGCTTATCGCGCGCCCATATGATGGGATTTTCGAAAAAAGGTGTGATGATGAGATTGCCATCAGCATCTTTCGGGCGGACCAGAAGCTGGCTTTTTTTAATGATGGTGTTGGGTTCTGCTGTGGTTTGGGCGTGCACGGAATTGGCAAACACCAATCCTAAAAACACCATCAGTATACAGATTATTTTTGACATGAAACGAGCACTGCTTGCGCAAACATGGAGCCGTAATCTTCGCCGTTCTCGGGTTTCCAATCCGTGCCTTTGGTGGCTAACATGGTTTGAGTGGCGGTGAGTTCAGCATCGGTTGGCACTGGTTTAACAATCATTTTGCACCCTCGCGCAACATCACCCTCTGTACCAACGGGATCAGTTTTGACATAGTCAAAAGCGATGAAAAATTCGGGGTCGTAGATTTTTAGAGTAAGTTCGCCCTGACGCGGATCATAAGGCTCTTTGAGGGGTACTTCGAAATGGAGGTGGAGTTTTCCGTTATAAGTTTGGCCAGCACGGATGGGAGCGCCGATTTCGAGTTTTTTGTTTTCGGTATGAAAGTAAGTGAAATAATTATAGTCTTTTAACGCCCCTAAATTTTCGTTGGTCAGTGCCACCAATTCGTCTTGGCTGTATTCTCCGTCGCCATTTGTGTCCATGCCGTCCAGTGCTTCCTTGGCGTAGGCGTCATCAAACGTCCATTCCACGTCAACACCTTCGACTTTGCCGTCTGCAGTGAATACTAAATCACTATGCATACTCACCCACACGTGCGGGTGGGCGAAGGCGAGGTTTGGGCAAGCGATGAGGGCTGCTGTTAAAATGAGTTTTCGCAAATTCTTATCCACTGAGTCATATTCCTGAATGATGCCGGATTGCGGCTAAAACATGAAGTGGATTTTTTGTTATGTCCTCTTCCGCAAAGTGGGATAGGTGAGGGGCTGAGTTTGTGGAAAGGGCCCTCATCTATCCCGTCTGACTGCGTTCGACAGGCCGCTTTCATCCCCCGCAAGCGGTGGAAGACGTTAGTGCAAACAATCTGATAGATTTTTAGCGATTTCGTGCAGTAATTCGCCGTAAGCTTTTGGGCCTGGTTTTAAATCTGCCCCAATCGGATCAAGCACGCTTGAGCTGGCTTTCGTGCCTTCGATGACTGTGACCACTGCGGCATCTGTGAACTGCGGTTCACGAAAAACGCAAGTTGCATAGCTGGAATTTATCTTATTGTGGATTTCTTCGAGGCGCTCGGCGGAAGGCGGTGTTGCTGAGAAATTGGAGATGCTGCCGACGGCTGTCACGCCAAAGCGATGTTCAAAATATTGGTAAGCATCATGGAAGACGATGAAGGGCTTGTGTTGCGCTGGTGCAAGTTGGGACTTGAGATCAGCTTCGAGGCGGTCAAGTTCGGCCAAAGCTTTCGTGGCGTTTGCATCGTAGAGTTTTGCATTGGCAGGGTCTGCCTTATCCAAGGTTGTGGCGATGGTTTTTACCATAAGTTTGGCGTTTTCTGGGTCGAGCCAGATATGCGGGTCGGCCGATACGCCTGTGCTTGGCGGCTCGTCACCGTCCGGTTCCCAGGTTCCGCCTTCTCTGATGGCGTGGGTGATGAGGCCTTGAATTTCATTCATCTTGATAAAGGCTTTGCCGCCTACGGTTTCAGTTCCGCTGATTTCGCCGAGCTTTGCTTCTAAATTATTACCGATTATGAAAACAGCATCTGCATGGGCCATATCAGCTATTTGTTGCGGGGTGAAACTGGCGTTGTGTTCGGAATTTTGGCCCTGCATCAGGAGTTCAGGCGTTCCAACACCGTCCATCACGCTGGAAACCAAACTGTGGAGGGGCACGATTGTGGTTACGACTTTGGGTGCAGCTTGTGTTGTCGTCGCCAGCATCGACGCACAGAGCAGAGACAAGACGAGATTACGCATATTTAAACTCCATATTGATATGTTATAACATTACATATCAAGTTGTGTGCACTGTCAAGTGAACAATGCGTCGTTCTCGTGACTTGCGTGAATGCATTTGCAATGTCAGTTAGATGCTTATGGCTTTAGATGTTTCATATGGTGCGGCGGCAGTTGCAGGGGTGATTAGTTTTCTGTCGCCTTGCGTACTGCCTTTGGTTCCGCCCTATCTGGTTTTTATCAGCGGCACTTCGCTTGATGATTTGAAGAATGCTGAGGGGGCAGACAAGGCACGCAATTACCGCAATGTGATGCTTGCGGCGGTAGCTTTTGTGCTGGGGCTCGCCACGGTGTTTGTAACGCTTGGCGCATCAGCCTCTTATTTCGGGCAGTTGTTGCGGGCTTATCTGCCATTGCTAGCACAGTTGGCGGGCGTATTCATTATTATCATGGGCCTGAATTTCTTGGGGCTGTTCAAGCTTTCTTTTTTGTCGCGTGAAATGCGTTATCACCAAGATGCAAAGCCCGTCGGATTGCTCGGTGCGTATGCCATTGGTGCGGCGTTTGCGTTTGGTTGGACACCTTGCATCGGGCCGGTGCTTGCAGCAATCTTATCCATTGCGGCCAGCACCGAGAGTGTTACGAAGGGTGCATCGCTTTTGTTTGTTTATTCGCTCGGTCTTGGCATTCCGTTTTTGATTTCGGCGGCGAGCATCAATGTGTTTCTCAATTTCTTTTCAAAATTTAAATCCAAGTTGGGCATGGTTGAGAAAGTGATGGGCGGCGCGTTGGTCATCACCGGTGTGATGTTCCTCACAGGTTGGATGCAAAATGTTTCTTACTGGCTGATTGAAACTTTTCCGGGCCTTGCTTCAATCGGCTGATTTACCCACAGGGTTCAGCTTGAAAAATTCCGTGTGCTGGTTAGTGTGCTTATATGGCCGAGGATCTTTTCAAAAAATTAGAAGGCATTCAGGCATGCGTGTTTGATGCTTATGGCACGTTGTTTAATGTGGCTTCGCCTGTTGAAAAATTAGCAAGCACGATTGGCGTGAAGGCTGGCGATGTGGCCCAGCTATGGCGGCAAAAGCAGCTGGAATATACATGGCTGCGCAGCTTGATGGGAACACATGTGGATTTTTGGAATGTGACGCGTGATGCGTTGGATTACACATTGGAAGTGCACGGCGTTTCGGAAGCGGGTTTGGCTGATGAACTGATGACGCTGTATTTGAAGCTCGATGCTTATGAAGAAGTACTGGCGGCTTTGCAGGCGCTGCGGGCCAAGGGCAAACGCTGCGCGGTTTTATCCAATGGCAGTCCGTCTATGTTAGATTCTGCTTTGCGTCATGCCGGGCTTGATAAAATGTTTGAGCAGGTTTTATCGGTTGAAGAGGTTGGCATTTATAAACCGAGCCGCCGGGTTTACCGGTTGGCGATGCAGAAAATGCAAATTGCCGATGTGCCGTCAATTTGTTTTGTGTCTGCCAATGCATGGGATGCGCAGGCGGCAGCGCAGTTTGGGTTTCAGGCTGTGCGTGTGATGCGGACGCCCGGGTTTAATGACAAGATACCCGGCAGGCCTGCGGCGGTGATTGATTCACTCAGTAAGTTGGTGGAGCTGGTTTAGGCGCTTCTGCGCGTCCCAACAAAAACCTCGCTGCGCTGCCTTGTATGGGCGCGCACGGCGTCTCCGAAGGCGGTGAACAGTTTGACTGAATCTGGGTTGCCCGCTGCTTTATATTCAGGGTGCCACTGGGTTCCGAAGGCGAAGGCTTTTGCACCTTTCACTGATACAGCTTCGATGATGCCGTCTGGGGCGGTGGCTTCAACATTGAGGCCCGCGCCCAAAGTTTTCACACCTTGGCGGTGGATGGAGTTCACTTGTGTTTCAGATTTTCCGATGATGCGTTCCAGCATGCCGCCTTTGGCGATGGAGACTTTGTGGCTTGGGCCGTAACGCAGATCATTATCGTCGGATGGTGCGGCACGGTGGTCGAGCCGCCCGTTGCCGCGTTGCAACTCGGTTTCCAAGCTTCCACCCATCACCACGTTTAATTCTTGAAAGCCGCGGCAGATGCAGAAGAGTGGGATGCCACGATCAACACAGGCGCGGATCAGTTTCAGCGTGGTGTTGTCGCGGTTGTGATCATATGGCTCGTGATCAGCTGAAGGTGTTTCACCATAATGGGGTGGGTGCACGTTGGAGACTGCACCGGTCATCAAGATGCCGTCGAAATGGTTGAGCAGATCATCTATGCCTAATGGATCGACCATGGAGGGGATCATGACAGGCAGCACTTTAGAAACTTCCGCTAATGCGCTCACATATTTATCACCCAATGAGTGAAACAGAAAACCGTGGTTCTCATAAGTATCAGCAGGCAGGCCCACGAGGGGAAGTGTCGACATTGGTTGAAACTTTCAAATCAGTGGCAAAGCGAGTTTATAGACTACTCCCAAGGCTGCTGCCAAGGCGAGCGTTTTTGGAATACCCGCATGAAAGCGCAGCAGGGCAAGGCCAGAAATGAGTGCGAGTATAAAGGCCGCAAAATCGAAGGCTTGGAAATTCGGTAGCCAGATTGGTATTGGCCCTGTTGCGCGCGCAACTGTGCCAAAGAGTACATGGAGGCCAAACCAAATCGCAAGGTTAAGGATTACGCCGGCAACAGCTGCGGTTATGCTGGACAGGGCAGAGGAGAGCCGCGGCATGGTTTGCAGATGTTGCACATAAGGTGCGGCTGCAAAGATCCACAAGAAGCAAGGCACGAAGGTCATCCACAAATAGATCAAGCTGGCGAATAATCCGGCCCAGAGGCTGTTTAAAGATTTTGCAGCAGCGAGGAAAGCGACGAACTGGCCGACGAGGATTAAGGGGCCGGGCGTGGTTTCGGCGAGGCCGAGGCCGTCGATCATTTCAGGCGCCGTGAGCCAGTGATATTGTTCGACTACTGTTTGCCCCATGTAAGACAAAACTGCGTAAGCGCCGCCGAAGGTGACGATGGATAATTTGGAAAAGAACAGGGCGAGGCCAGTATAGACGTGGGCGGGGCCGTAAACCCAATTGATCAGCGCTAATGGCACGAGCCAAAGGGCCAGCCATATGGCTGTGGTTTTGATTAGGTCTGAAAACGGTGGCAGGGATTTGGGTTTTTCGGTGGTGTCCGGTTTTTGGTTTGCGTTGAAGAAGCCGATCAATGCCGCAACAGCAATGACCAGGGGGAAGGGCAGCGCAAAGCAAAATAGGGCGATAAAAGACGCTGCGGCAATGGCCCAGTCGATTGGCTTTTTTAAAGCCCGTTTGGCGACGCGGAGCAGCGCTTCAAGAACGATCACAAGCACGGCGGCTTTAACGCCCCAGAACAGACCTTCGATGAGTGTCAGCTTTCCTAAAAGAATATACAGAACTGAAAGAGCGAATATGACCGCGGCACCGGGCAATACAAATAAAAGGCCCGCAATCAGCCCGCCGCGTAAGCCATGAAGTTTCCAGCCGATGTAAGTGGCCAGTTGCATGGCTTCGGGGCCAGGCAACAACATGCAGAAATTTAAGGCATGAAGAAATTCTTTTTCCTCTATCCACTTTTTGCCATCAACCACTTCACGGTGAATGAGTGCGATCTGCCCTGCTGGGCCACCGAAAGACAGGAGACCGATGCGGGTAAAGACCTTGGTGGCTTCAGCTTGAGAGGGTCTCGTCATGTGTTTGCAACCCAATTATGTGTTTCATTAGTGGCGTCGCGACACCAGCGATATAAGGCGTCATAGATTGCCATGCCTGCTTCAAGTTGTTCAAGGTCATCGGCGTATTGGCGCGAAAGACCTAGCGATATTGCCAATAGGCCTGCTGCTTCTTTTGATGTTTCGAGGTTGCCAGTATCAGCAGCACGGATTATTTCGGCCATTTTAGCGAGGGCTGGTTGGCTTAAGCAAAATTCGTTGATCATCGTATCAAAAGTGCAGCTATCGCCACGGTGCGTCCAAAAGCCTGTCGGCATGTCAAAGGCCGTTGCTCCAAATCGGTCAGCAACGGCGTCAACTTGATCAGGCTGGACAAACATGAACTGGGCCGCCTCATTTACAAAGCGGCGGATCAGCCACGGGCAAGCGATGCGGTCAATCTTTGGGCGGTGTCTGGTGACCCACAAAGCGCTTTTGCCAACATGAATGGCGGGCAGTAGAATCTGTCCATCTTCTTTCCACGCTTCAAAACCGCCTTCAAGCGAAACTGCATCGTGGCCGAAGCTTCGCAACAAGGCGGCTGTGCCATGGCTGAGTTTTGCTCCGTGATGGCAAACGATGACAATGGGTCGCTTGGTTATTTTAGACTGCCATTCGTTGGTGAGGCGATCATCGCGCCGGGCTGATGTGGGCAGATAATTTGGATCGGCATTGAAGTCCTCATCAACGCGCACATCAATGATGATGGGAACTGACGGTGTGCCGATGAGCTTTGATAGTCTGTGAATTGAAATCACGTTGGGGCCAGCCATGATATTCTCCGATTCAAAATTTGAGGAACGGATCATTTGGCTGGCGCCTTGAGAGGTGATCACTGACCCCTGCCTCAAGTCATAACTGGAGGCTACGTAAAGTCAAGTTGGTCTTTGCCTAGCAATATGTCCTATCACTTCGCCTGCAATTCTTGCAGCAGTGAAGGCCGCCGTTCCATTTAAGTCGCGCTTGGGTACAAATTCGACCATGGCAAAGCCGGCGATTTTGGCCTTGGCGGCCACACCTGCGATAAGATCAGTGACTTGCACGTAGCTCAAGCCGCCGGGAGAGGGGTAAGCGACAGCTGGCATGGCAGAGGAATCCAGCGCATCGAGATCAAGAGAAATCAGGCAAGACGATTCTGGTTCAATGTGTTCGAGAATTTGATTTATGCCTGCGTGGTGAATCTGGCGACTGGTGATGATGTGGGCTCCCCAATCATGGGCAATATTAACCTCGGCTTTCCTCGCGCTGCCTATACCTCGAGCGCCAGCTTGCACAATCCGCCAAACATGGGGCTGTTCAGAGGCACGGCGCATTGTTGAGGAAAAACCATAGCGTTCGCCATAACGTTCTTCGCGCCAATCAATGTGTGCATCAATCTGTAAAATGGTGAGTGGTGGGCCGCCAGAGAAGCCTGCAATAAATGGGATTGGAACTGAGTCATCACCGCCAAACATGATGGGTACGGCGCCTTCTTTCAAAATGGCGCGCGTTGTGTTTTCAATTAATCTGCGGTTGCCACGACCATCAACTGGCTTGGTTGCAAGGTTTCCCAGGTCAACGGCTTTGAAATCAGGGTTTGGCAACATTGGCCCATCCAAGTCGAAATCCCAATGATCGAGCCAAAGGGCATCATCTTTGAGGGCCAACCTGAAATGATCTGCCGCCTTTGTATGTATACGGTTATCTATACCCTTATACGGTGTGCCGTGGCTTGCTCCAAAAACAACGGCATTTGCGCCTTTTGGATTACGTGCGGATTTCGTGCCCATAAAGGCGGGGATTTTTGGTCTTGTTGCCATGACCCTTTTTAGCCCCAATTTGTGTTAAGCCGCAACCGAGGATGATGCCTTGGTTCCGGGCCTTGGCCACCTGACCCGGGCATGGGGAAGTATAAAACGGGCTTCGGTTCCAATACCAATTTCGCCATTTAAGGTGACCTCACCGCCGTGAAGTCTGGCAATTTTACGGGCGATGGCCAGGCCCAATCCCATGCCGCCGTATTTGCGGGTTGCCCCTTCTTCTGCCTGGGCAAAAGGTTCAAAGATGCGTTCTGCATCTTCCGCCTTGAGGCCAATGCCCGCATCACGAATTGAAATGATGAGTTGCTGGCTTGCGCCCTTGGTCATGTCGATGTTGACCACGCCGTCTGCAGGCGAGAATTTTATCGCGTTGGTTACGAGATTGAGGATCACCTGCTTTAGCCGCGTGAGATCACCCGTTATCAAAACATCATCAACCACGTGAGCAATCAGTGTGATCTTGTTGCGGCTTGCTTGATCACGACAAATGCGGACAACAGTTTCAACCAGTTCGGCGGCGTCAATTTGCTGATCATCCAATTGCATTGTTCCGCGCTCAATGCGCGTGGCATCGAGAACATCGTTGATCAGACCTTGAAGATGGCGGGCGCTTTCTTGAATTGTAGACAGATATTCGCGCCTGATTGCTGAAGGTAAATTTTCGCCTTGGTCAGAGTTCATGATTTCACTAAACCCGACAATAGCATTTATGGGGGTGCGCAATTCGTGGCTGATGACCGCCAGAAATTGAGATTTACTAGCGTTTGCTTGTTCAGCCTCTTCTTTGGCCTTTTGGATTTGGACATCGTGTTTGAATTGTTCGGTGATGTCGCGGCCGACACCACGGTAACCTGTAAAGTGGCCTTGGTCGGTGGTTAAAGGGTGGGCTGAAATCTGCCAATGTTGCGTGATACCGTCGGTTTTGGTTTCACAGATTTTATCCGGAATGATTTCTCTATTGTCCATCAAATCATTCAAAGTTTCTGTCGCTGGGCTTCCAAATAATTCCGCGAACCTCTGTCCCAAAACTTCTTTGATTGTTCTGTTAAATATGGTGGCTAACCGTGGGGAAAAATAAATAAGTTGGCCTTCGCGATCTGTTTCCCAAATCCAATCGCTGGAGCCGCTTTCGAAATCATTCAGCAAGAGCTTGATGACTTCCCCATGGTGTTTCAGCTGATCATCAGTTTGCAGTTGACGCAGAAATGTATAGTGTTGGGTAACGATGGCACCCACAACTGCGATCATGAAAAACAAACCGACAATAATCGCCAATGATTCTCTCACGTGAAGCGTTTGAACAGCACCATAAGCCATCGAAATTGTCATCAGAATAGAAAATAAAATCGCCGAAGCTGGTAAGCGCACAAGGCTGATGACGCCCATCGCCATAATTGCGAAACTTATCCAAAACATACCAAGCGACTGATCAAAGTTTGCATATTGAGAAAACGCCAAAATTGGGGTTGTCCAAGCGAAAGCCAGAATGACGCCCATCAACGGCGAGGCCTTCAAGATCGCTTCAGCATTCTCACCAACAAAACCTGTTTTGCGCCCAAGGTGGATGGCCCAGATAAACACGCCTGCCGTTAAAAGGACAACGGCTTGCCAAAGGCCAAAAAGCAACTGCGGCACTTGGCCTAAGACCATTACATTCACTGATACAGCCGCGCTTAAATGAAAGAACAAAAAAAATGGAATGGTGCGCGTCAGTTCACTTAGTTGTCGGCTGGCAGAACTGGCATTTGGGAGAAGAGCGTAAGACGCAATAATACGCGACAGTCGTGTTGTTTGCCCTGCAGTTTCAGCTTCTGGTTTGGTTTGCATTCTGCTTTGTTGCCGCCGAATCAAATGATTGGGAGATTTTGAGGGACTCCGAGTCTGACGTCCACTATAAAGCGCCGCGCGTATAAACATAAAAACAAGGATCTTGATTAATGAATCTGCCGCCTAACCACCCGCCCATTCTGCCGCGCAAGACGGGGTTGTTGATTATGAATTTAGGAACGCCCGAGGCAACAGATTATTGGTCGATGCGGCGCTATTTGAAAGAGTTCTTGTCGGACAGACGCGTGATTGAACTGCCGCGATTTCTGTGGTGGCCAATCTTGAATTTGATCATTCTCTCATTCAGGCCAACGAAGAGTGGCAATGCCTATGTTCAAATTTGGAATAAAGAGCGCAATGAATCTCCGCTGAAAACATATACGCGTGCGCAGGCCGAAAAAATTTCGGCAGCACTTTCCGGTGGTGGCAAGTTGGTGGTGGATTGGGCAATGAGGTATGGCCAGCCGCCCGTGAAAGCACGGCTTGAATCGCTAAAAGCTGCAGGCTGCGATAAAATTGTTTTGTTTCCGCTCTATCCTCAATATTCGGCCGCAACGACTGCGACTGCCTTGGATAAAGCGTACGAAGCCTTACAGGGGATGCGGTGGCAGCCATCTATTCGCACAGTGCCACCCTATTTTGATCATCCGGCATATATAGATGCCATTGCGGCAAGTCTGAAAAAATACATGGATGGCCTGAGTTGGAAGCCCGACCGCATTTTGCTCGCGTTTCACGGCTTACCTCGCGAGTATCTTGACAAAGGCGACCCCTATCATTGCCATTGTCAAAAAACGGCACGATTGGTTCGTGAGAAATTGGGAATGTCTGCTGATTTTGCACAGATTGTTTTTCAATCGCGGTTTGGCAAGGCCGAATGGTTAAAGCCCTATGCCCAAGACACGGTTGAAGGACTTCCTGCGCAGGGAGTTAAAAACCTGCTGATGATCTCGCCTGGCTTCTCGTCGGATTGTGTTGAAACTTTGGAAGAGTTGGCCATTGGCCTTGAAGAAACCTTTCACGAGAATGGTGGCGAGAATTTCGCTGTGGTGCCGTGTCTTAACGATAGCGCTGAATCGATTGCCATGCTGACGCGGCTAGCGCGGGACGAGCTTTCAGGATGGATGTAATTAATTCCTATATTTCTTGTTTTTCTGGAAAGATGACCTATATGTAATGCGGCTGGCCGAATCATTGGCTTGGCAATGGGAGAGCTTAAATGTTTGATGGCGCTGGCATTTTTGTATTGGTTTTCTTGGCGGTTGTGGTGTTTTTTCTGCTTCGGGCAATCCGCATGGTTCCCCAAGGGTATAACTATACAGTTGAGCGGTTTGGCAAATATACCCGCACGTTGCACCCGGGTCTCGCTCTGATTACGCCTTTTATTGATCGTGTCGGCCATAAGTTGAATATGATGGAGCGCGTTTTGCAGGTGCCTTCGCAAGAGGTGATTACGCGCGATAACGCCATGGTGACTGTTGATGGCGTGGCGTTCTATCAAGTGCTTGACGCAGCCAAGGCTTCTTATGAAGTCAGCGAACTCGAAAATGCTATCCTCAACATGGTGATGACGCAGATCCGCACCGTGATGGGCTCAATGGAGCTTGATCATCTTTTGTCGCAACGTGACGAGATTAATCATAAGCTTCTAGGTGTGGTTGATCAGGCCACGCAAGGCTGGGGCGTGAAGATGACGCGTATCGAAATTAAAGACATTAATCCGCCGCGTGACTTGGTTGAATCGATGGGTCGTCAGATGAAGGCCGAGCGTGATAAACGTGCAGCCATATTGGAAGCTGAGGGTATGCGCAGTGCGGCGATCTTGAAGGCTGAAGGTGAAAAGCAATCGGTTGTTTTACATGCAGAGGGTTTGAAGGAAGCCAAATTCCGTGAGGCCGAAGCGCGCGAACGCTCTGCTGAAGCTGAGGCCAAAGCCACCATGATGGTGAGTGAGGCAATTTCCAAGGGCAATGTGCAAGCAATCAATTATTTCGTGGCTAATAATTATATCAAGGCGATTGAGGCTTTGGCGCAATCGCCAAACCAGAAAATTTTGATGATGCCCCTTGATGCGTCTTCGATGCTGGGCTCGATTGGCGGTATTGCTGAGATCGCTAGGGAAGCGTTTGGCAACGGATCATCCGGCCAGGCCGCGCAGACCGCGTCTAAGCGCGTGGTTCCGCCGGTGACGCGCGGTTAAGGAGGAAGATATGGACCAGTTCTTACCGTTCACGGGAGGTTATTTCTGGTGGATTGCTGCTGGCATTTTGCTTTTGGCTGAAATGGCGATGCCTGGGTTTTTTATGTTGTGGCTAGCAATGGCTGCGGCACTGACAGCAATCCTGGATCTGATTTTCCATTTTAGTGGCGTACAGGAAGTTTTCTGTTTTGCGGTATTGGCGTTCCTCTGTGTTTTGGCGTCTTGGCGCTTTGTGATGAACTCACGCGATTCCAAAACGGATTCGCCACACTTAAATCAACGCCATCACGGTCTTGTGGGGCGCAGTTTTATTTTAGACCGCGCAATTATAAATGGCAGCGGCAAGATTAAAGTTGAAGATACGCTCTGGGATGTGGATGGGCCGGATATGGCGGTGGGTGCTCGCATCAAGGTGACTGCGGTGCAGGGCATGCGGCTGAGGGTCGAAGCCGCTTAGTGCCCGCCGCTAGCCGAAGCTGCGATTGGTTTTGGTTTTTTCAACAAAGGCGTTAGAAACACGATCCCAACGAACAGGAAAGTGAGCATCACAAATATATCAGCAATGGCCATATCGGTTGCTTGTTGGCGCACTATGCCTGAGAGTTTTTTCAGTGCAGCGCTCGGCGCATCTGATCCAAGCGGCGATAAAGCAAAGGTCATGTTTTGCAGGGTTTGCACGGCTTTATCATGACCCCAGCCAACTGATTCATGCAAACGCGCAATGTGCAGGTCCAAACGTTGGTTCATGAGGGTGTTGATCAAAGCCAATCCCACTGCACCGCCTAAGTTTCGCGTCAGGTTAAAGAGGCCTGAACCGCCACGAAGTTCCATGGGTGTTAGTGTTCCAAGTGCAATGTTGGTGACTGTAACCATGCACATCATCAATGAAACGCCCCGCAGGATTTGCGGCATGAGGAGTTCGTAGAAACCCCATTCGGTTGTGATGCCCGATGCGATATAGGTTCCTAATGCAAAGCCAATAAACCCGCCGCCTATCATGATACGCGGGTCTACCTTCACAGAAAGTCGGCCCGCAATAGGTGCTGTGAGGAACATTGCGACCCCTGAAACAAACATCGTTTCACCAATTTTCAAAGCTGAATACTGATGTACGCGCGCGAGATAGACTGGATAGAGATAAGTTAGACCATAGAGACCAATGCCCATCGTGAAAGAGAAAATGCAGCCAGCGGTGAAGTTTCGATTTTTAAATGCCACGAAATCGACCAAAGGATTTGGCTTGGTAAACATACGCCAAAAAAACATTGTGCCAGAAATTGCGCAGATAAAAATCATGCGTGAAATAAGTGTGCTTTGAAACCAATCATCAGCGGCACCTTCTTCGAGTATATATTCCAAAGTGCCAAGAAAAATTGCAAGCATAGCAAGTCCGGTCCAATCGAAGCTCTTGATCAATTTTAGATCTGGTTTATCAAAATCAATCAGGAAATAAGCGCCAATTGTCACCGCAATGCCGGGGATGATGTTGACGAGAAACAGCCAGTGCCATGAAAAAAGTTCGGTGAGATATCCGCCCACGGTTGGTCCAATCGTTGGTGCTAATGTTGCAATAAGACCGATCACGGGTGTTATGACCTGGCGTTTGTCGGGTGGGAAGATGGCGAATGTGGTTGCAAATACCGTGGGTATCATCGCACCGCCCACGAAGCCTTGGAGTGCGCGCCACACCATCATTTCATTGATGGAACCTGAAATCGCACACATGAAACTCATCGCAGTAAAGCCAGCAGCCGACATGACGAAAAGATAGCGGGTTGAGAATATTCGGGTGAGCGTGCCTGAGAGTGGGATCATCACGACTTCGGCAATCAAGTATGATGTTTGCACCCAAGAAATTTCATCGGCGCTGGCCGAGATGCCCGCTTGAATTTCTGAGAGGGATGATGAAACAATTTGAATATCCAAAATTGCCATGAACATGCCGAAGATCATGACGATGAAAGCGGCCACATGGCGTTTGTTCCATGGCGTTACGGCAATGGCTGGAGCGGTCGCCACTTATTTGCCTGCGTCGCGGCTATCGATTGTGACTGAAACAGAAAGACCAGAGCGGAGTTTAGCTCCAGCGCCTGCCGGTAGAGCAATTTTAACTGGAAAGCGCTGGGTGATTTTGGTGAAATTGCCGGTCGCATTTTCAGGGGGCAGCAAAGAAAAATCGGCACCAGATGCTGGGGCTATGCTTTCAACAACACCTTCAATCTTTTCATCGGTAAATGCGTCGATTGTAATTTCGGCTTTCTGGCCGGGGTGAATGGTGGTCAACTGGGTCTCTTTGAAATTGGCTTGGATATATGAATCTTGAACGGGAACTAGCGCCATTAACCGACTTCCGGCGCCAACGAATTGACCAAGCTCTACCGCCCGGTTTGCAACAACGCCATCAAATGGAGCCTTAACATCTGTGTAAGCCAAGTCGCTTTCTGCTTTTGCGACAGCAATATTCAACTCGTCCAATTGTTTTTGCGCAGCGGTGGCCTGAGCGTTTAAAATTCCAATTTGAGCTTTAGCAGCTTCCAAATTGGCTGTTGAAACATCTACGCTCGCCCGGGCGGCAAGAAGAGCTCCAGTGGTGGTGTCCATCGTTTGTTGAGTGCCGACTTTACTTTTTAAAAGTTCAGATGCGCGCGCTTGAACGATGGCGGCTGTCTGCTCATTTGCTTGTGCGCTTGTTACTTGGCCTTGCGCGGCTCTGATTTGGGCTTGTTGTGCAAGAATTTGCTGGGTATTGGTTGCCATGGTGGCTTTTTGAGTTTCGACTCGCGCTTTTGCAGATTTCACAGCTAGTTCGTAGTCGCTACTATCGAAACGTGCTATAACATCGCCCTTTTTTACGACGCTGTTGTCGGACACAGGCAACTCTTTCAGGTAACCTGCTAATTTATTACCGATCAACGACGTATCTGCTTGGACATATGCGTCATCGGTTGAGACTTGGAAGCGGCCCACTTGCCAATACTGGTTTCCATAGTAGCCTGCCACTGCCACAACGGCGGCCAAGATTGAAAACCGAATGATGCGGCTGCGGATTGGTTTTTTTGGTTTTGCGGGGGCCTCAACGGGCTTTGGCGCGGCCTGCTTGGGAACTTCCTTCACGACGGGGTCGGAGGGAGAAATTTTCAACGCAACGTTTGACATATTAAATACCTGTTTTGAACTGAACGGTTCGGTCTAGAATTGCATTTAGCAACTACACCGCTTATATGCAATACCGAACTGTTCGGTTTAACGAAGATATCAGGATTTGGTTGCATGGCAGATATGGTAATTGCGCAGAACGACAATTTGGAAGGTGCTAAACGCCAACAGATTTTAGATGGCGCCAAGCGGTGTTTTCTGGCCCAAGGTTTTGATGGTGCCAGCATGAACGACATTGTAAAAGCCGCGGGCGTTTCCAAAGGCACTGTTTATGCCTATTTCCCATCCAAGGAAAAACTGTTCGAAGCGTTGATTTTTCGTGATCGTCGTAACCAAGCTGAGCAGATTGTGGTTATTGACGATGATAGCTTGCCAGTGGAAGAAGTGTTACGCCAGCTGGCAAGACGTTTGGGCAATCTCAACAATAATTCCGAAACAATTGCATATTTGCGCCTTGTCATTGCTGCGGCTGACAAATTTCCAGATATTGGCAGGGCGTTTTATGAGGCCGGGCCTGCTTATGGGATTGCAAAGATCGCCAACTATATGCAACGCAAAATGGATGATGGTAGTTTGATGAAAGCCGATGCACGTTTGGTCGCCATGCAATTTGTTGAGCTGGTACAGTGCGGATTGATCAAGCCAAGACTTTTTGCCTCCGAGGAAATGTCAGGCAATTATTCGCAAGACGTCGTTGTTGAAGCGGGCATTGCGCTGTTTTTGAAGGGCATGGCCGCGCATTAGTTGCAATCAAGGCAACACTCCATTAACCATGTTTTTGTTAAGTCTCCTTCATTGGAGACTAATTGTGCGTGAGAAGGTGATCAGGCGTGGCGTTTTGCTTGCAGTTTTTCTGACTGCCTCCACAGTTGCCTATGCCCAAGAGGCACAACCGCCGCTCAAACCAACCGTACTAGATGATCTCGCAGTGGAACCCGAAGCTGTTCCTGCGCTCAAACCGATTATTGCTGTCGAGCCCGACGAGCCCATTGCTGCACGCAAGAAAAAGATCGTGGTTGATCGCTATGCGGCCACGGGCATTAACACGGGGGCGATCCGACTTTACCCGACGCTCGAAATCGGAACGACAGCCAGTTCGAACGTTGCACAAAGGAACACAAATCCGAAATTTGATTTTGGTTTGAAGTTGAAACCGAGCATCAGCTTTGCCACCGATTGGTCGCGACATAGCTGGACAGGCACGGCAAGTGCTGAAATTCTGCATTATCTGAGCAACCCAGATCTTTCGACGGCAACGGGATCTGCATCAACAAATTTCAGGCTGGACATCAGGCATACAACGCATGCAGATTTTGCAGCGAATTTTGCCCTGAATGACACGGGGCTTGGAGATAATTCTTTGCCAGCTGCGGCACTGGCACCGCGGCGGGACAAAAACTTCGGCATTAGTGCTGATCTGGATCATGATTTTGGCGGGCTTGAGGGTTCAGTCAAAACCGCTCTGACGCGTAGTTTATACGATGATGTGCCTTTAAAAATTGGGCCTCCCGAAAAAAACACGGATCGTAATTACACTGAGCCTTCGTTCACCCTAAAGGCCACGCTTGGAAGCAGTGTTGCGCGCCTAAGGCCATATGTTGAAGTTCAATATGCGCCACGTTTTCATGACCAAATAATTGATGATAATGGGCAAAAGCGTGATAGCCAAGGCTATTCAGGCACACTGGGTGTGACTTTAAATGATGATCCGTTTTGGCAAGGTGATGTGGCCTTGGCCTATTTGGTGCGCAGCTATGCTGACCCCGGCCTGGCAACGACATCTGCACTTGGTTTGCGTGGACGATTAGAATGGAGCCCTACACCGCTGCTGAAGATCGAGGCAATCACCGGAGTTGATTTGGGCGAAACTGCGAACATAGGCGTTGGCGGCACGCAAAATTGGAATGTTGGTCTCAATGCCACCTATGCATTGCGCGACAACGTCAATCTTATGGCAGGAATTGGTTTAACGCGCAGCGATATTGGCCCTCAAAAAACAACAAATAAAACCGCTATGGCCGGATTTGAATGGACGCTGAATCCTAATATGAGTACGATTGTTACCTATCAAGGCAATTGGTATGAAGATGGCACTGCGGCAGGCAGTGGTAATTACGATGAACAACGTTTGATGACGAGCATCATTCTTAAACGCTAGTTGGATGAGCTAAGCCTGCTTTTCAATTGCTTCAGGCACTTCATCTGTAGAATCTTCCCGCGCGAGATAACCCGATTTAATATCATGCAGAATGGCCGCCAATTCGCTGTTGGCATTCCAACTCAAGAAGCCACCATGTTTGGCAATAATATCTTGCAACACTTGGCGGAAGGCTGGCCCTAAATCGTCGCGCTCTAAAGCAAAGGCCACATTCGCGGCAAGAAACCCGATCTTGTCTCCGCAATCATATGTAGTGCCATGGAATTTCAAACCATAAAAGGGCTGGTGCTCCATCAGACGGATCATCGCATCAGTGATCTGGATTTCGCCGCCCGCACCTGGTTTTTGTTTTTCAATTTCGCCAAAAATTTCGGGTTGAAGAATATAACGACCAGAAATAATCAAATTTGATGGTGGATTGGCTTTTGGCTTTTCAACCATTGCATTGATTTTGAAATTATTATTATGCCAATCATCGACGCCGACCACGCCGTAGCGATGGAGTTGTTCATTTGGCGCTTCTTCCACAGCAATAACGTTGCCGCCATCTCGCTCATGATAGACATCCACCATCTGTTTCATGCAGCCTGGGGCCGCGTTGATAATCATGTCCGGTAACAAAACAGCAAAAGGTTCATTGCCCACAATGTTACGCGCACACCAAATGGCATGGCCGAGGCCCAGTGGTTCTTGCTGGCGTGTGAAACTGGTTTGGCCAGCACCTGGCAAATCCTGTTCGAGCACAGTGAGTGAATCAGATTTGCCGCGCTTGCGCAGTGTTGATTCAAGTTCATATTGCTTGTCGAAATGATCTTCGATCACACCTTTATTGCGACCTGTCACAAATATTAAATGCTCAATACCAGCATCGCGCGCTTCATCAACAACGATTTGGATCAATGGTCGGTCGACGACTGTCAACATTTCCTTGGGCATGGCTTTGGTCGCTGGTAAAAAGCGCGTGCCGAGGCCAGCAACAGGGAAAATGGCTTTTTTGATGGGGCGGGTCATTTTAACGAACTCTTAGTTATAAGGGGCATGGATGTGTGGCGAATGACGTTGCTATAACAGAGTTTAAACCAACTGGTTCCATATGGATAGATAATTAAGACATTGGAGATGGCAGATGGCGGTTTTGGTGACAGGTGGTGCGGGCTATATTGGCAGCCACATGGTTTTGGCACTCAGTGACGCTGGCCAAGATGTTGTGGTGCTTGATAATCTTACAACCGGATTCGCGTGGGCGATTGCACCGCAAGCCAAGCTGGTGCAGGGCGACATTAGTGATGAAGCTTTGGTTGAGCGCATTATCAAGACTCACAATGTTGATGCCGTTGTGCATTTTGCCGGTTCAATTATCGTACCTGAATCTGTTGCTGATCCTCTAGCTTACTATCATAACAATACTGTGAAATCGCGCGCGTTGATGGCAGCTGTAATCAAGGCCGGGGTTCGGAACTTTATCTTTTCATCAACAGCGGCGGTTTATGGCAATCCGAAAACCCTGCCTGTATTTGAAACCGAAATGCCCTTGCCGATTTCGCCATATGGCACTTCAAAGCTTATGACGGAGTTGATGTTGCGCGATTCGCATGCAGCCTATGGGTTGAATTATGTGGTGCTGCGTTATTTCAATGTGGCAGGCGCTGACCCTAAAGGGCGTTCTGGTCAATCAACGCCGCGCGCTACCCATTTGATTAAAGTGGCCTGCCAGACTGTATTAGGTCAGCGGGCATCAATGGACGTGTTCGGAACCGATTATGATACACCCGACGGCACATGCTTGCGCGACTACATTCATGTCAGTGATTTAATTTCAGCCCATATGGATGCACTGGCCTATTTGCGCAAAGGCGGCGAGAGCGGTATTTTCAATTGCGGTTATGGCAAGGGCTATTCTGTGCTTGAAGTCATCGCTGCTGTCGAAAAAGCGTTTGGCGGGCCTGTTAATAAAAAGCTTGTGCCACGCCGCGCTGGTGATCCGGCAGCGATTGTGGCAGGTGCTGCGCGCGTGCGAGAAATATTAGGTTGGGAACCTAAATATGCTGATCTGGATTTGATTGTGAATTCGGCACTTGCTTGGGAACGGCATTTGCAAAGACGCAATGCGGCCTAATCTCTAACACAATTTCGCGCTTCAAGTTTTCGCTGGTAGACAGTTTGTCTTTAACTGTCGATTCGGTGAGGAATTGGATGCGTAAAGTATTTGGAATGGCACTAGCTGCAATCTTGTTGTTTGCGCCACAGGTGGCGTTTGCTGATGCAAAGTTTGAAGCTTTTATTCAGACACTCTGGCCACGGGTTAAAGCAGCGGGCTTTTCACGCGATTTGTTCGATCAGGCGTTTGCGGGCATAACAGAGCCCGATGCCCAAGTCATTAAATTGGCAAACACCCAGCCAGAATTCAAAATCGCAACGGGCGATTATCTGGGCACTGCCGTTACGCCGATTCGAATTGAAACTGGCAAGTCTATGGTTGGGCCTAATGACGCCCTACTCAAAGCGATTGAGAAAAAATATGGTGTAGACCGTTATTCGATCCTCGGCATTTGGGGCATGGAGTCGAATTTTGGGAAGGACGAAGGTTCAATGAGCGTGATGCGCTCGCTTGCCACCCTGATCTATAATGGCAATAAAAAGGAATACGCAAAAGTTCAGTTGCTTTCCGCGTTTCGAATTTTGAAAAGTGGCGCGCGCAGCCCCAATAATTTTGTAGGTTCATGGGCAGGTGCTATGGGGCATACACAGTTTATTCCGTCGTCCTATGTGTCCTATGCTGTTGATTGGAATGGTGACGGCAAAAAAGATATTTGGGGATCGAAAGAAGATGCTTTGGCATCGACTGCAAATTATCTTGCAAAGGCCGGATGGAGGATTGATCGGCCTTGGGGTTGGGAAGTTCAACTTCCGGCAAAATTTGATCGCACGCTCATTGGACGTGCACATTGGAAGCCTGTTTCGGACTGGGCGAAAATGGGAATTACACCGGTTGGCGTTAAATCTTTCAGCGCACCGCAGGCTGATGCTTTTGTGATGATTCCGCAGACCATCAATGGGCCGGTTTTTTTGGTGACGCGAAATTTTATGGCGATTATGGATTATAATCAATCCCATTCTTATGCGTTGGCCGTGGGCCATTTGGGAGACCGCATAAGGGGCTTGGCGCCTTTCCAAGCCAGTTGGCCCAGTGCCGCAGTTGATCTCAATCCATCGCAGCGTGTTGAATTGCAAAAGCGTTTGAATGCAATGGGCATTGAAACCGGAGGTGCCGCTGACGGGCGATTTGGGGCCCAGACTTACGAGGCAATTTTGGCCTATCAAAAAAAGAAGGGCTTGCCGCTTGATGGCCAACCGACGTTGAAGATACTTGAGCTCATGCGCAAGGGCGGCTAGCTTGTTGCTATGAAGTTTATTGCTTTCTTTGCATTTGCATTCTTCGCTCTATCGCACGCGGTTGCCCAAGATGCTGCGCCTGCTATTGGGTCTGCTGCAACCGATCAAAGCCAGAGTGTTGATGGCGGAATTGTCGAGGAAGCGCAGCGAATTCTGATTATTGGAGACACGATGGGTGGCGGCATGGGGGCTGGCCTTGCGCGCGCTATCGGCAATGATCCACAATATGAAGTGGTTAATCGCTTCAATGAAGCTTCTGCATTGTCACGCCCTGATCGCTATGATTGGGCGGCGTCTATCCCGAAGATCATGGACGGCAAGAATTTTTCAATCGCTGTTGTTCTTATCGGGCTGAATGATCGTCAGGATATTCGCACCGATACAGCGCGCTACACATTCAATTCGCCTGAATGGACTGTGGCCTATAAGGCCAATGTTGACGCGGTGATTGATGCTTTGCTCGCGCAGAGGGTGAAAGTGATCTGGCTAGGAGAGCCGCCTATGGGCGATCCCAGCTATGATGCAGATATGCAAATCATAACATCACTGCAGAAGGAGCGTGCATTGGCCAAGGGCATTACGTTTGTTGATTTGCGCGCGCCGTTTTTAGGGGCTGATGGTGCCTATACTGATCGTGGCTTGGACGAAACGGGTGCTGATCGCAGGTTGCGCGAAAGCGATGGCGTTACGTTTTTCAAGGTTGGCAATAATCGGTTGGGTCAAATTGTTTTTGATGCAATTAAGAATGGGGCACTAACACCTGTCATTGCACCCGCGCTGAACCCTGCTGTTCCTGTGGTTGAAGCGCCCGCTGCTGTTGACGACGGAACTGGCCCCGTGTTTGCGCAAGAAGACCAAAATGGGGATGCGGTGCTGCATTCGGGCGGCGATGTTGTCGCTTCAGTGGCAACACAAACAGCCAATGCAGCAGCAGTGGCCGCAAGTTCCAATGGTATAGTAGCGGCAACGGGATCAGCTGCTGAAAAAATGTTTACGCTTGGTGTTTCACCCACAGCACCTGCTGGCCGGTTTGATGATTTCACCTATACGCCGCCCACACCTTGATCAAAGTTCGGTTACGGCTTTACAGAATGTCTCGATTTCTTCTTCAGTATTGTAATAGTGGATGCTTGATCTGATCAGCGAGTCGATTTTGCGCGA
The DNA here is from genome assembly GCA_025359045.1 of Hyphomicrobiales bacterium. GTDB lineage: Bacteria > Pseudomonadota > Alphaproteobacteria > Rhizobiales > Aestuariivirgaceae > Aestuariivirga. The sequence continues at coordinate 34,379 of JANYHN010000070.1, forward strand.
ACCCAAATCCAACCTTGCATAGCTTGATGGCGATACCGATACGTTGATATTTTGTGCACGCAGTTTTGCGTGGCACAGTTCTGGCGAAATTCCATCTTTATAGAATGTTACGATGGCTGATTTATTGACGCCCAAATCCGCGAGGTGAACGCCATTTATTTTGGCCAAGCTCTTCCGCAAATAATCTGACAGCATGGCATTTTGATTGGCAATGTTTTGGCTGCCAATTGAATTTGCATATTTGGCTGCTTCTATCAGGCCAAGCTTGCCTGCAAAAAAGCATTCCCAATTTTCAAAGCGAATGGCACCTTTGGCCAATTCATATATGTTGCCGTCTTGCCATTCAGCTGTGTGAAGATCAATGAATACGGGCTCTAATCTGTTTGCCAGTTCTTCTCTGACATAGAGGAAGCCCGTTCCACGGGGGCCGCGCAAAAATTTGCGCCCGGTGGCCGAGAGCATGTCGCAGCCGATTTCATTCACGTCTATTTTAAGTTGGCCAACGGATTGGCACGCGTCCAACAAATAAAGAATGCCATGAGCCTTCGCTATTTTTCCAACTTCAGCTGCGGGATTGATCAATCCGCCTTGGCTGGGAACATGGGTGATGGAAATCAATTTGGTGTGTTTGGTAATCAGTTTTTCAAGTGCTGCCACATCCACTTGGCCGCTAGCATCATTGGGTGCAACCTTGATAATCACGCCCTTATGTTTTGCGGCCTGCAGATATGCCAAATAATTGCTGGCGTATTCAGCTTCGATGGTGATGATTTCATCGCCGGCTTTTAAGGGCAAAGAATAGAACGCCATATCCCAAGCACGGGTGGCGTTTTCGATGAAAGCAATTTCAGCGGGTTTTGCTCCGATGAGTTTTGCAACTTCAGGATAAAATTGATCAAGGCGCTGTGCCGCCTCCGCCTTGGCTTCATATCCGCCAATTTCGCGCTCGCGCTCTAAATGCTGCACCATTGTGTTGTGAACAATGTCTGGCGGAAGGGAAGCGCCTGCATTGTTAAAATGCAGAACGTTGTTTACGCCTTTGGTTTCGTCTCGGTACTTGGTGACATCAAACATACTCATCGATCCTCCGGCGCAATGTCTTTTATCCGTGAGACATGTCCTGAAATATTTGCCATCGTAAACGGCGTGTGTACGCGCACCTTGCTTGCTGGATTGTTGACTAAGCCCAATTTCTCTTCGGGTCTCCAAGATAACTGGGGACGCATCGGCCTTGCCACAAAGTTTCCACCGCATGTGGGGCAAACATTGTGCAGGAAATTCTCAACGCAATCTGCACAATAGGTGCATTCGTAACTGCAAATACGCGCTTCACTGCTGTGTGGAGGTAGATCCTTATCGCATAATTCACAATTTGGTCTGAGTTCCAGTCGTGCCATTACCTTACCTCGGCAGTGTTGTCTCACCCATCAGATATTCATCAACTGCACGCGCTGCTTGCCTGCCCTCGCGGATGGCCCAGACCACGAGTGATTGTCCACGGCGCATATCACCTGCGCTGAAGACTTTATCTATGGTGGTTTTGTAATCCTTCACATTGGCGTCAACATTGCCGCGTTGATCAAGTTTTAGCCCAAGATTCTTCAACATGCCATCTTGCACGGGATGCACAAAACCCATAGCGAGAAGAACGAGATCGGCTTTGAGATCAAACTCTGTTCCCGGTACTGGTTTAAAGTCTGGGCCTGACCTAGCGCACTTCAAGGTTTTAACCTCACCGCCATCACCTTCGAGTGAAATTGTGGCAACGGCGAAATCTCTTATCGCACCTTCGGCTTGCGAGGAAGATGTGCGCATTTTCATGGGCCAGTTTGGCCAAGTCAGTTCCTTGTTTTCCTTTTCAGGTGGGGCTGGCATAATTTCAATTTGCGTGACGGACAAAGCGCCTTGGCGGATTGATGTGCCGATGCAGTCAGAACCCGTATCGCCACCGCCGACCACGACCACATGTTTTCCTGTGGCTTGAATAGGGCGATTATCGAGCGGGCTTTCTTTGCTCACGCGGCGGTTTTGCTGGGGCAAAAAATCCATGGCGAAATGCACGCCTGAAAGTTCACGGCCCGGAATTGGCAAGTCACGTGGCTTTTCTGAACCACCTGTGAGCAACACAGCATCAAATGAATCCACCAATTGCTTTGCATCCTGTGTCACGCCGATATGCGCGCCGTAATGGAAGGTCACACCCTCGGTTTCCATTTGCGACACGCGTCGATCAATCAAATGCTTTTCCATTTTGAAATCAGGAATGCCGTAACGCATGAGGCCACCGGCCTTTGCATTCTTCTCGAACAAATGTACATCATGGCCTGCGCGTGCCAGCTGTTGGGCTGCGGCAAGCCCTGCGGGGCCTGAGCCAACAACGGCGATTTTCTTGCCGGTTTTTTCGGGGGCGAGTAGCGGCTTGATCCAGCCATTTTCCCAAGCCTTATCGACGATGGCGCATTCAATGGTTTTGATCGCAACAGGATTATCATCAATGTTCAGCGTGCAAGACGACTCGCAAGGGGCTGGGCACACGCGACCCGTAAATTCAGGAAAGTTGTTGGTGCTGTGCAGGTTGCGCGATGCTTCTTCCCAGGCATCATTATAAACCAGATCATTCCAGTCAGGGATTTGGTTGTTTACAGGGCAGCCCGTGTGGCAATAGGGAATGCCGCAATTCATGCACCGCGCCGCTTGGTTTTTGGTCGCGCCATCGCCCAATGGGATCATGAATTCATTATAGTTGCGTACCCGGTCTGCCGCTGGCGCATATTTGCGCTCTTGACGATCAATTTCCATAAAACCTGTGATTTTACCCATAATTACTCACCTTTCAAATTTTTGCTTTATCGGGCGAAAATTCCGAAGAAGCTTAACGTGTTCGTCTTTTATTTCGAATTGATTTAAGTCGCCGCGCTCATACATTGCAACAACCTCTGCCACTCCCCTAACATTATCAGTCAAAGCAGTGCTGAATTTCTCTTGGTTGAGATTTTTCAACATCCGAGCGACGCTTACAGCTCTTGTCGCAACTGAATTGTGAAAACTTTCTGGATAGTTTGATGGTGAAAGACCGCGTTGTATTAGTTGCTTTTTAAACAGAGCCTTGCCGGACATCTGTGGGTTGATAAGCTTGCCAGCTGCAGCTGCTATAAAAAATAAAAGCAAACCACCTCCAATAACTACTAGTACAATCCAGATCAAAGAGTACAATGGTGTCTCCTATCTAATGGGTATGGTGTCTTTTGAGGGTTGCAAATGAATACAGTAACTAACCGCACTAGAATTGAAAAAGATGGCGATGATTTGATTTTGCCACTTACGCCTGAGACTGTTGATATTCTAAAGCTAGTAGAAGGTGATGAAGTCGAGATTATTTCATTTGATAAGAGTCGCAACAAGCTTCGACTTTCTAAAGTGGAAAATCCATTGTTAAACTTGAAAAATCCATAACAATTAGTCACCCCCGCGAAGGCGGGGGTCCAGCTTTCTTTGGCTTTGAACCAAAGCTGGGTACCCGCTTTTGAAGGCATGACGGATTTATGTGGCGCTTCAAACATCAAGCTCTCTTGACACCAACGGTCATACCATTTCTGTTTTCTTGGGTTTTTTCTAAATCAGCCAAAGCATATGTACATTCAACGAGCATAAACTAAATTCTCAGGCAGCGGCCAGCGACTTTAACGCTGATTCTGATAGTTGCTGCTTGGCATCCAGCATCTCAATTCCAACGACATGACCGCGAATATCAAAATCCAAGACAATGCCCGGCTTTAATTCTTCCGTACGTTCAATTTTTTCATCAGAAAACTTGACATAAAGGGCATTCGCCTCAGGGTCATAGCTTGTCTTCATTTTTTCTTCTCCTCATTCCGATCAAAGAATACGGTTATGATGATATGCGTAATACTTTCCATGCGATAGACTACGCGAAGCCATTTGTCTTGCGCTTCTGAGATTTGCTTGAATGCCAATTTTAAGGTTGGGTCTCTTGCATCAATCCGCACTGAAGTTGGTGCGCGAAGGGTGTCCTCTATCCACTCCAATTTCACACCGCGACGACGCATCATTTCTTCTGAATGCAAGGTTAAGCGTGTCATGATTAAAGCGCTCATCTATTAACTTAAGCCCTCTTAACGCCAACAGTCATGCCGTTGCTGGTTTCTTGCGCCTTTTCTAAATCTGCCAAAGCACGCGCATATTCAACCGGCATCACCTTCACGAATTTGGGCAAGTATTCAGCCCAGTTGTCGATGATGAGTTTGGCTTTGTTTGAGCCGGTGTATTTCAGATGACGGCCAAGCAATTCGAAAATGCGGGTTGCATCGTGTTTGTCCATGCCGCTGGTAATATCGACGAGGCCATGGCTTTCAAGATCACCACCATGATGTTGGTGCTTTTCGATAAGTTCATCTTCTTCTGGCACGGGCTGCAAATCAACCATGGAAAGGTTGCAGCGCTTGGCGAATGATTTATCTTCATCCAGCACATAAGCCACACCACCCGACATGCCGGCAGCAAAGTTGCGACCCGTGTCACCAATCACCAACACGCAGCCGCCTGTCATATATTCGCAACCATGGTCGCCCACACCTTCAACAACGGCCACAGCGCCGGAATTGCGCACGGCAAACCGTTCGCCCGCTACACCACGGAAATAGGCCTCGCCGGTGATTGCGCCATAAAGCACGGTGTTGCCCACGATGATCGATTTATCAGCGGCAAAGCCAATGTTGTCTTGTGGCTTGATAATGATCTTGCCGCCCGAGAGGCCTTTGCCCACATAATCGTTGCCTTCGCCTGTCAGATCGAGCGTTACGCCATGTGCCGCCCAAGCCCCAAAGCTTTGGCCAGATGTGCCCTTGAGCTTCACCATGATTGTGTCTTCCGGCAGACCATCGTGACCATAAGCCTTGGCCACTTCGCCAGACAGCATGGCACCTGCTGTGCGATCAGAGTTTCTGATGTCGGTTTCGATGACAACAGCTTTGCCTTCGAGCAGAGCGGGCGCTGCCTTCTCGATTAATTTGCGATCAAGAATTTTATCGATGCCGTGGTCTTGGCGGCCCACACGTTTTGTGGCCACTGGGCTATTCACATCGGCTTTGGCAAACAGTCTACCAAAATCGAGGCCCTTGGCTTTCCAATGGGTAATCGCCTTCTTGGTATCAAGCCATTCGGTGGCGCCAATCAATTCATCGTAAGTCTTAATGCCCATATGGGCCATCAGGCCGCGTAATTCTTCTGCCACAAAGAAGAAAAAGTTGATCACATGTTCTGGCTGGCCTTTGAACCGTTTGCGGAGTTCAGGGTCTTGCGTGGCAACGCCAACTGGGCAAGTGTTCAAATGGCACTTGCGCATCATGATGCAACCCGCAGCGATCAATGGCGCTGTGGCAAAGCCAATTTCATCTGCACCAAGCAATGCTGCAATTAAAACGTCACGGCCCGAACGAATGCCGCCATCGGCCTGCACAGCAATACGTCCGCGCAAATCGTTGGCCACCAATGTTTGTTGGGTTTCAGCTAAGCCAATTTCCCAAGGCGAACCAGCGTGCTTGATTGATGTCAAAGGCGAAGCACCCGTGCCACCTTCATAACCAGAAATAGTCACGTGATCAGCATGAGCTTTGGAAACGCCAGCGGCCACAGTGCCCACACCCACTTCAGACACAAGCTTCACAGACACTTGGCCTGCGGGGTTTACGTTTTTCAAATCGAAAATCAGCTGCGCCAAATCTTCGATTGAATAGATATCATGATGCGGTGGTGGTGAGATCAAGCCCACACCCGGTGTTGAGTGGCGCACTTTAGCAATCGTGGCATCAACCTTATGGCCGGGCAATTGACCGCCTTCGCCGGGCTTTGCGCCTTGGGCCATTTTAATTTGCATCATATCTGAGTTCACGAGATATTCCGTTGTCACACCAAAGCGACCAGAAGCCACCTGCTTGATGGCCGAGCGCATTGAATCACCGTTGGGCAATTTTACGAAACGATCAGGTTCTTCACCACCTTCGCCAGTGTTGGATTTGCCGCCAATCCGATTCATGGCGATGGCAATCGTGGTGTGCGCCTCGCGGCTGATTGAGCCGTAAGACATAGCGCCTGATGAGAAGCGCCTGACTATATCTTTAGCAGATTCAACGTGATCCATCTCAAGGGGGTGTTTTCCCATTTCCTCAGCGCTCTTCACACGGAAGAGACCGCGAATGGTTTTCAGCCTTTCATTCTGCTCATTTATAAGCCGGGCATATTCTTTGTATTTGTCGGAAGAATTTCCGCGCACTGCATGTTGCAGTGATGAAACGGTTTCAGACGTCCACACATGGGCTTCACCTCGCATGCGCTGTGCATAATCGCCACCAATGTCGAGTGTGGTTGAGAGAACAGGGTTCAAACCAAATGCATCATCATGGCGACGGAAGGTTTCTTCGGCAATTTCAGCAAGGCCCACGCCTTCAATTTGCGTGGCTGTGCCGGTGAAATATTTCTTCACAAATTCGGTTGATAAACCGATCGCATCAAAAATCTGCGCGCCGCAATAAGACTGATAAGTGCTAATGCCCATTTTGGACATGACTTTGAGAATGCCCTTATCAACGGCCTTGATGTAGCGCTTTACCGCTTCATAAGCGCTGATCTTCTCGTCAAGTGTGGGCAGCATGGCCTCGAGAGTTTCGAACGCCAGATAAGGGTTGATGGCTTCAGCGCCATAGCCTGCGAGCGTGCAGAACTGGTGCACTTCGCGCGGTTCACCTGATTCAACCACAAGGCCCACGAGTGTGCGCAAACCTTTGCGGATTAAATGATGATGTGTGGCGGAAGTTGCGAGCAAAGCTGAAATTGGAATTCGCTCCGCGGAGACTGCGCGATCAGACAGGATGATGATGTTATAACCATCATTCACAGCGCGCTCAGCTTGTGCGCACACGCTATCCAAAGCCGCTTCCATATATTCAGATCCGTTGGCCACGTCATAAGTAATGTCGATGGTGACGGTGCGGAACGGGTTTTCGCGCACGCTGCCGATGTTGCGAATGCGCTCTAATTCTTCATTGGTCAAAATCGGTTGGGCCACTTCAAGACGCATGTGCTTTGACGTGCCCTTGAGATCAAGCAAGTTTGGGCGTGGGCCAATGAACGACACGAGCGACATCACCAATTCCTCGCGGATGGGATCAATCGGTGGGTTGGTGACTTGCGCGAAGATTTGCTTGAAATATGTATCAAGCATTTTCGAGCGATCAGAGAGGGCCGAAATTGGCGCATCATTGCCCATTGAGCCCACGGCTTCTTGGCCAGTGGATGCCATTGGCGACATCAACACGGCCAAATCTTCCCGCGTGTAACCAAAGGCTTGTTGACGATCGAGCAATGGCACGGTGATCTTAGGACGCGCGGTTTTTGCCTTTGGCATATCGCGCAGCAAAACTTGGGTTTTCTTCAGCCAATCTTTGTAGGGATGAGCCGAGGACAAATCCCTCTTCAAATCTTCATCAGAAATGATCTTCTTCTTATCAAGATCAATCAGCAACATCTTGCCAGGTTGCAAGCGCCACTTATGAGTGATCTTTGATTCATCAAAAGGTAACACACCCATTTCAGACGCCAGCAACACATGGCCATCATCTGTCAATAGATAGCGTGAAGGCCGCAAGCCGTTGCGATCCAATGTTGCTCCGATCACCTTGCCATCGGTAAACACCATGGCGGCGGGGCCATCCCATGGTTCCATGATGGCTGCGTGGTGTTCGTAAAACGCGCGGCGATCTTCATCCATTAATGGATTGCCTGCCCAAGCTTCAGGGATCAGCATCATCATGGCATGGGGCAGAGAATAGCCACCCATATAGAGCAGCTCCAAGGCGTTATCAAAACACGCTGTGTCGGATTGGCCCTCATAAGAAATCGGCCAGAGCTTGGATAAATCTTCGCCAAGCACATCAGACTTCATATTGGCTTGACGTGCGGCCATCCAGTTATAGTTGCCACGCACAGTATTGATTTCGCCATTATGACATACGAAACGATAGGGATGTGCAAGCGGCCAAGAGGGAAACGTGTTGGTCGAGAAGCGTTGATGCACGAGGGCAAAAGCAGACGTCACGCGTTCATCCAGCAAGTCGACATAGTATTCGGAAACATCCTTGCCGAGAACGAGTCCTTTATAAACGACAGTGCGGCAGGAAACCGATACGGGATAATAGGTGCGCGCCTTGGTGCCCAGCACTTCCATCACGCGGTTCGAAACAACTTTGCGGCACACGAAAAGCTTGCGCTCAAAATGTGCTTCATCGCGAATTGTTGGCCCTTTGCCGAGGAACACTTGGCGGTGCATCGGCTCGGTGTCTTTGACTGAATAACCCAGCACGTTTGAATTTACCGGCACATCGCGCCAGCCTAATACTTTCAAGCCTTCTTCGCGCGCGGTCTCCCACCAGATGCGTTCAATATCTTGGCGGTAAAGAGGCTCGCGCGGCATGAACAAAAAGCCCACGCCATATTGGCCGGAAGCTGGCAATTCAAAACCTAAACGCTTGGCATCGGCAGCGAAATATTCATGCGGAATTTGGATCAGAATGCCAGCGCCGTCGCCTGCCTTCGGGTCGGCACCCACAGCGCCCCGGTGCTCCAAGTTTTTGAGGATCAGAAGACCCTTGGAGACAATGTCATGGCTCTTTTTGTTGTTGATGTTGGCATAAAGGCCAATACCGCATGCGTCATGTTCATTGCGCGGATCATAAAGCCCATGGGCCGGCTTTATGCCTTCGGGCAGAAATGCGGGTGCGTTCATGATCTTTGACTCCTCCAATAGGACAGCTATGCTGACTTATAACTTATGCCACCGGAGGTGCTGTGGCGCAAGTAAAGAATCATTTTTGAGCAAAAATCGAAATATTATTGCGCGTACCGGTGGATTAAAGCTTTGAATCGAAACTTTTCTGCGCATTGTTCATAGCGTCTGCGTGGGTTTCAACCCAACTCCAAATTCCGCAAACAGCCTTTCCTAACGAATGTCCCAACTCGGTTCGGCTATATTCTACATTTGGCGGAATGACCGGATGGACTGTTCGCGTAATAAGTCCAATGCGCTCCATGCGGCGCAGCGTTTGGGTCAACATTTTTTGGCTGATTTCAGGAATGGCGCGGCGCAAGGCAGAATAGCGCACAGCTTCAGCTGTCACCAATTCCTCAAGCACGATCATTGTCCATTTATCGGCAATTTGGCCCAAGAGCTCCTTTGTTAACACTTCAACAGATGGACTATAAGTTGGAATTGCTTCATGCGTTTTTGCTTCTGACACCGCTCTACGCTCAAAAATTTCGTCCATCGCAGTATCCTTTAAGTGCCCTAGTTTATTTAAGGTGCCGTCTTCACAGTTTCAATTGCAAGCTTATGTAGTGTGCTTAATTGAAAAGGAGCATAACATGAAAATCAATATCATCACAGGTGGCAGCCGTGGGCTTGGCCGCTCTATGGCGCTACACTTGGCAGATAAGGGTCAAGATTCAATCATCACCTATCATACGAAAAAGGCGGATGCCGAGGCTGTGGTCAAAGAGATTGAGGCCAAGGGGCGCAAAGCTGTTGCCTTGCAACTTGATGTTTCAAAAGCCGAAACTTTCGATGCTTTTGTCGTCGACGTTAAAAAGGCACTAAGTTCTGCTTGGAAGCGCGATAATTTTGATCACCTCGTCAACAATGCAGGAACTGGCATTGGCGTGACCATCGAACAAACCACTGAAGCGCAGTTTGATGAAATGATGAACATCCATGTCAAAGCGCCATACTTTCTCACGCAAAAACTTCTGCCTTTGATGGTCGATGGTGGGCGCATTATCAACGTGTCCTCAGGCTTAGCTCGCTTCTCATTCCCAAGCCGCGCGCCCTATGCAATCATGAAGGGCGCCATAGAAGTGTTCACCCGCTATCTCGCCAAAGAGCTAGGCCCGCGCGGCATCACCGCCAACACTTTGGCTCCGGGTGCTATCGCCACTGATTTTGGGGGTGGCAACACGCGGGACAATCCGCAAGCGCAAGCCATGCTTTCAGGCATGACAGCTTTAGGACGCGTGGGTTTGCCAGATGATATTGGTGCATTAGCTGCGGCCATGCTGACTGATGATTTTCGCTGGGTGAATGGCCAACGGATTGAAGCGGCTGGCGGTTTTATGTTGTAATTTGCAATCAGAGGCCTGCGGCAAGCGCGGGCCTTTTCTTTTTCAGGTCCGGGGCGCAAAATTGTCATCATGTCTCAGCCGATCATTCACTCCTTCTTCGACGAGCCCACCAACACGGTGAGCTATCTGGTGGCCGACCCTGTGACGAAGCAGGCGGTGGTGATTGATCCGGTGCTGAATTATGATCATAAATCAGGGGAGGCCTCGGTTGTATCAGCGGATGATGTATTGCGCAAAGCGAGTGCAGAAAATTTCAAGATCAACATGGTTCTCGAAACCCATGTGCACGCAGATCATCTTTCGGGTGCGCCTTACATCAAATTGAAAACGGGCGCGACGGTGGCGATTGGTGAGCACATCAAAGATGTGCAGCAAATTTTTAGGCCAATCTTCAATGCGATGGATGTCTCTGGTGAAGGCAGCGAGTTTGATGTTCTCCTCAAAGACGGTGATCATTTCAAGATTGGAAATCTTGATGTTGAAGTGATTGCCACGCCGGGCCATACGCCCGCCTGTGTGTCTTATAAAATCGGTGATGCCGTGTTTGTCGGCGATACGTTGTTCATGCCAGATTATGGCACTGCACGTGCTGACTTTCCAGGTGGGGATGCGCGGCAGCTCTATCGCTCTATACACCGGCTTCTTTCACTGCCGCCTGAAACGCGCCTCTTCATGTGCCATGATTATTTGCCAAAGGAAGGCCGCGATCAATTTGTCTGGGAAAGCACTGTGGCCGAAGAGCGTGCCGCGAATGTTCATGTGCATACAGGTGTTTCAGAGGATGAATATGTGGCGATGAGGCAGGCGCGAGATAAAACGCTTTCAGCCCCCACTTTGTTGTTGCCCTCCATTCAAGTGAACATGCGCGCCGGAAAACTGCCGCCGGCTGACGGCAATGGTGTGCAGTACATCAAAGTGCCGGTGAAATTGATACCCAGCGCGGCGTGACATAATTTCCTCAGACAAAATAGGCGTTTCAGGCTAAGAAAATTTCCAACACTGGAGATTTTCATGAATTTCGCATCTGATAATGTTTATGGCGTTGACCCGCGCATCATGCAAGCCATGGTGGATGTGAACCAAGGCACTGATGTTTCATATTGCCATGATGATGGTTCGAAGGAGACCGAAACTCGGCTCAGCCAAATATTTGAGAAAGAGGTGAAGGCCTTTTTGGTGGTGAATGGAACTGGTGCAAACAGCTTGGCACTTTCCGCGATGTGTCCGCCATATGGCGGGGTGCTGTGCCACGAGAGCGCTCATATCAACACCGATGAATGCAACGCGCCCGAAATGTTTACGGGTGGTGCAAAGCTGATTACGCTTGCTGGCGATGGTGCAAAAATTACGGCAAATGCCATCTGCGAAAGATTAAAGCAGTTTGTGCATGGTGAACATGGCGCTAAGCTTTCGGCATTGTCAATTACCAATGCCACTGAACTTGGTACGGTGTATACGCCTGCTGAAATCAAGGCGCTCGCCAATGTTATTAAGCCGCATGGCATGAAGATGCATATGGACGGGGCGCGATTTGCGAATGCTCTCGTGGGTCTGGGTTGCACACCAGCTGAGATGACATGGAAGGCTGGCATTGATGTGTTATCGTTTGGCGGAACCAAAAATGGCGGCATGTTGCTCGAAGCCGTGGTGTTTTTTGATACGTCGCTGGCCGATGATTTCCTATATCGCCGCAAGCGGGCAGGGCAGTTGATTTCGAAGAGCAGATTTATCTCCGCACAAATGAATGCTTATCTGCAAGATAATGTTTGGTTGGCCAATGCCCGCAGAGCAAATGGCTTAGCGCAGACGCTAGCTCACGGCTTGCAACAGTCCAACCGGATCACACTTTCAAATCCTGTGCAAGCCAACGAAGTTTTTGCGTTTATGCCGCGTACCACTTTTAGCAAGGTGCAAGAGCAGGGTGCGCATTTTTATGAATGGCCAATGCCGGGCACCCCCGATGATGAAGTGCATTGCCGGTTTGTATTATCGTTTGCCACGCCAGAAAAAGATGTAAACCGCTTTGTAGAGTTGATCAAAGCAGTCTAATCGTATCAAGCCAAACGTTTTTGAATCGTGCTCCGGGTAAGATAAAGCAGCACCGCAATTACAGCGCCAATCACAATCGTATGCACCCAATCTTGATGAATGCGGGTCACTTGGGCGATGAAGGCACCTGCATCAACGCAAAGTAATAGCAAAGCACCCCATGCAGTGGTCACAGGATAAAGCACAGCGGCGGCACCTATAATTTCAACCACGCCTGTGAAAATGCGGAACCAGTCCCCAAGGCCTACGACACCAAACTCTTCAACCATCATCGGCTGGCCACTCAGCTTCATGAAGGCTGCAAAAGCGAATAGGCCGGCAACAACAACGCGCAAAATCCAAGTGAGAATGTTACGAATATTTGGTGACATGGAATCAAACCTTTCAAATTGTTAGACTCTGAAATAGCAGCATCTCAATTAAATTGAAACTGAATTTATTACAGTTACTAGAGATCACCCACCACACATTTTTTAGCCAACGCTTTATATTGCTTCTCGGTAAATAGAATCGGATTGCCACCTGCTGATGGATCCTTGATGGCCATGGCCGCCACTTCATCCAAGCGCTTTGCATCAATGCCAATATCTTTCAGTGCATTTGGAATTCCAATTTCCTTGCGCAGTGCCAATATCCATTTCATGAAACCATCAAAGCCGCCTTTGATTTCAAGATAGGCAGCGGCGCGAGCGATATCTTTTTCAATCTTCTTGCGATTGGCTTTCAGCACGTAAGGCATGATGATGCCGTTGAGCAAACCGTGATGCGCGTCATACAAACCGCCAAAAGGATGAGACAAAGCGTGGATTGCACCCAGACCGCGTTGGAAAGCTGTAGCGCCCATCGATGATGCCACCAACATGTTGCCGCGCGCCTCCATATCGTTTGGTTTCTTCACGGCTTTGGCCAAATTCTCTTTCACCAATAGCATGCCTTCTAAGCCAACACCTTTTGCAAGCGGGTTGTAGAAAGGTGCGCAATAAGCTTCAATGCAATGGGCCAATGCGTCCATGCCTGTGGCAGCCGTGAGTTTTGCTGGAAGGCCGACGGTCAACTCAGGGTCAAGAATAACGACCCTCGGCATAATCGCTGGATGGAAAATGATTTTCTTTTCATGTGTTGTTGGGTGGGTCACCACACCAGCACGGCCGACTTCAGAACCAGTGCCCGCAGTCGTCGGCACGGCGATAATCGGCGAAATGCTTTTAGCATCAGCGCGTGTCCACCAATCATCCACATCTTCCAAGTCAAACACAGATATCGATTGCCCATGCATCAGAGCAATCATCTTGCCGATGTCCAAACCAGAGCCACCGCCAAATGCAATCACGCCATCATGCATACCGGCCTTATAGGCCTTTACACCAGCTAGAATATTGGCCTCAACAGGGTTGGGTCGCACTTCGGAGAATACCTGTACAGCAAGGCCAGCGCTTTTCACATCAGCCACAATCGCCTGCACCATCGGCATGTTAGCAAGGCCGGGATCTGTCACAAACAGCGGGCGCTTCATACCCACAGCTTTGCAATGATCAGCCAGTTCCTTGATGCGGCCGGAACCAAATTTAATTGCAGTTGGGAAATTAATGTTACGATTTGGAATGGTCATGTTTTTCTCTCTTAATAGCGTTCAAAGCCGCGCTTTAATTCAAGGTCAGTAATACGGCGGTCAAATTCATATTGTTCCCATTTTGCAGTGTGCACATAATGATCAACCACATCATCACCCATCGCATCACGCAGGAATTTGGATTTGTCGAGAAGCTCCGTTGCTTCACGCAAGGTTTTTGGAATCTCGCGCAGCTTTTGCGCAGCAGAATAAGCATCGCCGGAAAACACAGGTTCCAACTTCATCTTCTTTTCAATGCCGTCCAAACCTGCGGCGATGAGTGCGGCAAAGGCGAGATAGGGGTTGAGGTCAGCCCCACCCACGCGGCATTCAACGCGGATGGCTTTTGTATCGGCGCCACAAAGCCTGTAACCCGCTGTGCGGTTGTCAAAGCTCCACACCGCTTTGGTTGGCGCAAAAGTGCCGACCATGAAGCGCTTATAAGAGTTGATATAAGGTGCGAGGAAGTAGGTGAGTTCTGAGGCATGCGCCAATTGGCCAGCCAAATAATGTTCCATCATCGTCGACATGCCGTGGTTGCCAGACTTGTCATAAAAATGCGGCGTCTTGCCATCGGCTGACCACAGCGATTGGTGGATATGCGATGAATTGCCAGCCATCCCATAATCCCATTTGGCCATGAAGGTGATAGCTTTGCCAAGTCCATAAGCAATTTCCTTGGAACCGTTTTTGATGATCGCGTGGGTGTCGGCCATGGCCAGCGCTTCATCATATTTCACATTGATTTCTTCTTGGCCCGGGCCCCATTCGCCCTTGGAGTTTTCAACGCGAATGCCAGCGCCCGCCAAGCCATTGCGCAAAGCGCGCATGTAAACCTCTTCCTTTGCGGTTTGCTGCACACCATAATCCTCGATGAAGTATGTCGAGGTCTTCATGTTGCGATAGCCTTTGGTGTGGCAAGTCTCATAGCTATCATCGAACAAAAAGAATTCTAATTCAGAAGCCATATAGGCTTTCATTTTCATGGCTTCGACGCGCTTTAATTGCTTCTTTAAAATCGCACGGGGGGAATGCGGCACGTCTTCGTGCGTATGGTGATCAAGTACATCGCACAATACCAAAGCAGAGCCCGGCATCCAGGGTGTGCGGATCATGGTTGACATATCCGGCTTTAAAACAAAATCGCCATATCCCTTTTCCCAGCTGGTGGCTTTGTAGCCTGGGACGGGTTCCATCTCGATATCAACGCCCAGTAAATAATTGCAGGCATGGGTTTCTTCATAACCGCCATCAACAAAAAACTGCGCGTGAAAACGCTTGCCCGTCAGGCGGCCTTGCATGTCGGTGAAGGCAACGACCACGGTATCGATGGTTCCTGCTTTCACTTCGGATTTCAGTTCATCCAGTGTTAATTTGCCGTTACTCATGTTTTTTCTCCCTTGGTGGCCGCTTTCATCAGCGGCACGGATAGGCGTTGTGCCCATTGTTGTTGTCCACGTTCAGTTTCGATGAGATCATTCCTGATTTCAATCATCAAATGATGCAGGCCGCGCGGGGCTGCATGCAAATTCATCAGGTGCATCACACCATCTTTTGGGCCGTAGGGTTCATTGAACTGCACATTAAGATCGGGATAAGATTTCACCATTTGATTGGCCAGCCAAGGGTCACGATCAAATAAGAGACCCAACTCAACAGCACGGTCTTTCCCTTTATAGTTTTTCGTGAATGAGTGAATTGAAACCGGAATGGCGCGCTGGCCTTCGGTGGCGCGTACATCGAGGTGGCCTTCGATTGCCGCATGAAAGGGTCGTGCAATTTCAGTGACACGAGCCAATCTATCGACACCGCTCAAATTCTTATTGCCTGGAATTTCAAAAATTTCACTTATCTCTGGCACAGCGCTCGGACTCTCCGGCGGGCGGTTGCAATCATAAGCAAGGCGTGAATAGCGCTGCATGATCAACGGCGCGTCCAGCAACCTCGATAACATGCGTGCTGTCGAGGCCGCACCAATGTCATAGGCGATGTGGCGTTTGAGGTCGGCCTCGGTCAACCCAAGCGTGCCCAAACTGCGCGGCAAATGGTTTGAGGCATGTTCGCAAATCAACACGAAAGGCGATGCGCCCATTTCATTGATCATTTCAGCGGGGTGGGCCTCATCCGCCTCTAGCAGTTTCGACATATAGAAATTTCCTCTGGTGATCTATCTTCTCAGAGTTGGTGCGAATTGCCAAGGGCATGGCGTGACGTTGGTAGATTGCCAAGTGTCGTAAAAAACGCGGCAAGAGTTTGGTGCGCGTCCAGTAATCGTTTAAGTTAAACGGGTGGCACTCAATTGGAAAATTTTGACTTCATTCTCGTAGGTTCAGGCTCGGCTGGTTCGGTCATGGCCAAGCGCCTGTCGGAGGATTTGAAGAATTCCGTGCTGGTTCTTGAGTTTGGAGGCACTGACCGGGGGCCCCTCATTCAAATGCCATCTGCCCTTTCATACCCCATGAGTATGAAGCTTTATAATTGGGGCTTTGAGTCAGAACCCGAACCCAATCTCAATAACCGCAAATTGGTCACCCCGCGCGGCAAGGTGATGGGCGGTTCATCTTCGATTAACGGCATGGTTTATGTGCGCGGTCATGCAAGGGATTTCGATACTTGGCGCGATATGGGGGCGAGCGGTTGGAGTTATGCAGACGTGCTGCCCTATTTCAAGCGCATGGAAAATGTTGAAGGCGGCGAGAAAGGTTGGCGCGGCACCGAAGGCCCGATGTTTGTCAAACGCGGGCGCATGAAAAACCCGCTTTATCAGGCGTTCATCGATGCAGGCGTGCAAGCGGGTTATCCACACAGCATTGATTATAACGGCTATCAACAAGAAGGTTTTTCCGCATTTGAAATGACTGTACATGATGGTTTGCGCTGGTCGGCGGCAAACGCTTATCTCAAGCCAGCACTGAAAAACGGTAAGGTCAAATTGCAAACCGGTGCGCGTGTTCGTAAAATTTTACTGGAAGGCAAAAAAGCGATCGGCGTTGAATATGAGCTTGGTGGCAAAATCATCAAGGCGATGGCCAACCGTGAAGTCATCATCGCAGCTTCTACAATCAATTCACCAGCCTTGCTGCAACTTTCAGGCATTGGCCCTGGCAAAGTATTAGCTGAAGCTGGTGTTCCTCAAGTGCATGAACTGGCAGGTGTTGGCGAAAATCTTCATGATCATTTGGAGGTCTATTTTCAGCTGCGCTGTCTGGCGCCCGTCTCGCTTAATCGCGATCTTGGCCTTTTCTCAAAAGCCATGATCGGTGCGCAGTGGCTGTTGTTCGGCACTGGTCTCGGTGCCACCAATCATTTTGAATCTTGCGCCTTCATCCGCTCAAAAGCGGGCATTGAATATCCCGATATTCAATATCACTTCCTGCCCGCCGCCATGCGCTATGATGGCAAAGCGGCTTTTGATGGTGATGGATTTCAAGTGCACACTGGCCCTATGCGAACAAAATCTCGCGGTTTCGTCCGTATACAGAATAATGATCCCGCAGTGGCTCCTAAAATCCAATTCAACTATATGAGCCACCCAGATGACTGGGAAGAATTCCGCTCCTGCATTCGTCTCACCCGCGAAATTTTCAAACAAGACGCCATGAAGCCTTATGCTGGTGAAGAAATTCAGCCCGGTGCCGCCGCCGTGACCGACGAACAAATCGACGCCTTCATCCGCGAACACGCTGAAAGCGCCTATCACCCCTGCGGCACATCGAAGATGGGTTCGGTGAAAGACAAGCTGGCCGTAGTTGACCCCGAATGCCGTGTGATCGGCATGGAACGGTTGCGCGTTGTGGACTCCAGCATCATGCCGCAAGTGACCAACGGCAACCTGAACGCACCAACATTGATGATCGGCGAAAAGGCCTCAGATCACATTCTTGGAAAGCGAATGCTGCCACCCTCAAATCAAGAACCATGGATAAATCCCGATTGGAAGACGCGGCAGAAATAGGGTTAACAGGTTCAGGATATATTCAGTTTTTATTCAGCATTGTATATGTAGGTAAACTATATATGATATATACAATTCATATACAGGATTGTAGATATTGTGTCGGTAAAATTTGAAAAAACCTATAAATTACAAAATCTTGAAAAACCACAATTTCCAGAAAATCGAGACGAAGTTGTGGCATTATTAACCTCTACCGAGGTGCGAAAAGCAATAGCGGAAGGGCAAGATCGCTATTTGCCTTGGATAGAATTCAAAGAAAAAAGTTGGGTCCCCGGAAATAAAGAGCATGTCTGGTCTTTGATGCAGTCGCAGCGTCGGGCCAACAACAAGATTACGCCGATACTTGATAAACTTGGTAGATACTATCAGTTTAACCCAAATTCCCACGCACAGTTTGTTCACGAAGTTGATCTTGAACTCGGTGGTGCTTTAATCGGAGTTTCTGATTTCAGTGAAAGCGACAAACGGCAAATCATTCGACGCAATTTGATTGAGGAGTCAATTGCTTCATCTAAACTTGAGGGTGCAAACACCTCGCGCGAAGCTGCGCGCCGCATGCTCAACGAGGGGCGTAAGCCCAAAGACAGAGACGAACGCATGATTGCAAACAATCACGCGGTGATGAAAAGAATAGAAGAAGAATCAAAGCTTGAACCACTTTCGATAGAGTTACTCCAAGATTTGCACGGGCAGGTCACGCAAGGCACTCTTGCTAACTCCACTCATGAGGGGGCATTCCGCCAGACGTTTGATGAAAAAGGGCAACGGCTCAAAATCTTGCCGTGGGATGAGACTACAGTTGTTTATGTTGCTCCAGATCGTGAGTTCGTAGATGCACAACTCAACGAACTTATTAAATTTGCGAACGATAAAGATGGCTCTGGTTTTATCCACCCCATTTACAAAGCCATCATGTTGCATTTCTGGATAGGCCTTTTACACCCATTTGAAGATGGCAACGGTCGATTGGCCAGAATACTGTTTTATTGGTATATGCTCCGAAAGGGCTATTGGGCATTTTCATATCTATCTTTGTCAGAAAAAATACTAAAATCTCCAAAGCAATATGCAATGGCTTATATCTATTCTGAGCAAGATGATTTCGATCTCAACTATTTTATCCATTATAATGTGAGCAAACTGAAGCTTGCCCGGGATGATTTGCAAAAATATCTCAAAGAAAAAACAGCTGAAAATCGACAGACGTTGAAAATAATTCAAAGCGGTCATAACTTTAATTTACGACAACTTAATCTGCTGCAATTTCTGTCCAAAGACGAACAGCAAAGCACGACGATCGGTGCCTATCATAATCTGAATGCTGATGTTGGCCCCGTAACAATCGCAACTGACCTGAAAAAGTTAGTGCAAGGCGGTTTTTTGACTAAACGGAAATCAGGAAGAAACGTTTACTATTTCCCCACAACGAAAGTGCGCGCACTCTTCAAGTCGTAGGTTGGCCCCCCCCTGCAAAAAATACTTTACGATGTCAAACAGCGGGGCGGGCTTTGATTTCTGGCGTCCCAGAAATGGCGCGGCCCGCCATTCGAATTTTGAACCATCTTGCCTTGATCAAAGGCCTTAAGGTTTCGAAGTCAAATGTCTAACATAGGAAAACAATATCCATTTGTCAAGAAAAAAATGAACTAAAATGCAAATATTCCTTTAATTGTTGATTCCAAAGGCAAATTTTTGCCATATCCCGTCATCCCGGCGAAGGCGGGGATTGGGCTTTCTATGAGTACAACGTGTTGTTAGCCCGGCCCCGGCCTTCGCCGGGGTGACGGAATTTTTGAGATAAAATAAATACTTGGACTATTTTTTGCGCGACCCGCCTTACGCTTGCGCCTCTTCCAAAAATATCTCGCGCAGCTTCCGAACTACTGGCCCCGGTTGCCCGCCACCTATTCTATTGCCGTCGATTTCGGTTATCGGCATTACGAATTGTGAGGCGCTAGAGAGGAATGCTTCATCAGCGGCATAAGCTTCTTCCGGGGTGAACAGGCGTTCTTCAATTTGAATATTGTGTTCTTTCGCCAAGCGGAAAAGTGCGCGCCTCGTGCAGCCCGCAAGAATTCTATTCGATAAAGGCCTCGTGATGATTTTTTCGCCCACAACAATATAGGCATTCGATGATGTGCCTTCAGTGACAAAACCATCCTCCACCATCCAGCCTTCGGCAGCACCTTTTTGGTAAGCCTCTTCCTTGCCCAACACGGGAGCGAGCAGCATGATTGATTTAATATCGCGGCGCAGCCAGCGAATGTCAGGTGTGGTCACCACTTTCACACCGGTGCGGGCATTTGGATTATCGACCAGTTTCATCACTTGCGGAAAAGCAACCAGTGACGAAATAATATCTTTGGGAAAATTGAACATGCGGTCAGCAACACCGCGCGTCACCTGCATATAGATGATGCCTTCGGTCAGGTTGTTGCGCTTGATCAGCTCATTATGCATCGCCGTCATTGCAACAATGTTGCAAGGCCACGCCATTTTGAGTTCCTTGAGCGAACGATCCAGTCGTTCCATATGCGGGTCGTAATCAACAAGCTTGCCATTCACCACGGGGGTGACTTCATAAACACCATCGGCAAATAAGAAGCCGCGATCAAAAACCGAAACCTTGGCTTCGGCCTCGGGCACATATTCACCATTCACATAAACTATTCGATTCATCATTCGTTCCTTAATTGGTGCAGTGCAAACCTTGGGGGTTGGCTTCCCCAAATCGCCCAGCTACAAGCCACCCATCATTAACAACGTGCAAGGCTATCGTGAAGTCAAAAATAACGGACAGTGCCATTCAGGCCATGTTGGGGCGAGAAAAAAAGCTCTATGTCCAACGTAACCCAAAATCCCAGGCACTTTCGTTAGAGGCTTCACAACATTGGCTGCGTGGTGTGCCCATGCATTGGATGGTGGATTGGGGCTTGCCGTTTTCGCTGTTTATCGAGAAAGCTCAGGGTTGCACGTTAACCGACGCAGATCATCATCAGTATACGGATTTTTGCTTGGGTGATACCGGGGCAATGTTTGGGCACGGGCCAAAGGCATTGGCCAATGTGCTGGCGGCAGAAGCGTGTAATGGCTTTACGACAATGCTTCCTTCCAGCGATTCGGTCGAAGTTGGTGCGCTGCTCGAAGATCGATTTGGATTACCATTCTGGCAAGTCACCGCCACAGCATCTGATGCAAACCGCGCGGTGCTCCGTTGGTGCCGTGCTGTTACAGGCCGTAAAAAGATTCTGATTTTCAATCATTGCTATCATGGCTGCGTCGATGACACATTCGTCACCTCGGATAATGGCGTGGTTACTATGATTGATGGCTTGGTGGGTGAACCTCGTGATTTAAGGGCGCACACGAAAGTTGTTGAGTTTAATGATGTATCAGCGCTTGAAGCCGCATTGCGCGAAGGTGATGTGGCTTGTGTTTTGGCAGAACCTGTGATGACCAATGTTGGCATGGTGTTGCCGGATGATGGATTCCTTGAAAAGCTCCGTACACTGACAATTGAAACGGGAACACTTCTCATCCTCGATGAAACTCACACATTGTCATCAGGCCCGGGGGGATATGCAAAACTCCATAACATTAAACCTGATGGCCTAGTCTTCGGCAAACCCATTGCAGGCGGCATACCGGCAGCTGTTTACGGTTTCAGCGCCGAAGTAGCGATCCGTATTCAAGGCTTTCTGAAAAGTAATGGTGAAGGCCGTTCAGGGATTGGAACCACGCTTTCAGGCTCTCGCATTCAAATGGCATTGATTAAAACAGTGCTGAAAGAGTTTATGATAGAGGAGACATTTGCTGCCCTTATCGTTCTGGCGCGCAGGCTGGAACGGGGCATTGCAGATGTCATCATCAAATATGAAGTTCCGTGGCACGTAACCCGCGTGGGTGCCCGCGTGGAGTTTATGTGTGTTGAAGCACCACCGCGAAGTGGACACGATGCTTCCAAAGTGATCCACCAACCCATTGATACGGCGGTGCATCACTATCTTCTCAACCGCGGTGTGGTCATCACGCCGTTTCATAATATGATGCTCATCTGCCCTGCCACCACCCAAGGGGACGTTGATAAACTGATATTAACATTAGATCAGTGTACGGATGAGTTGATAAAACAGGCTGCTTAAAAAAGCCGCTACTGGAGTTAAAAAATGGCTATCGTAACCCCGAAGCTTGGTGCTGAGGCCCAACGATTTCTTGAGGCAAACCTTGATATCACATCGGTTCATGTGATTTGGACTGATATGTGCGGTGTAATCCGCGGAAAAATGCTGCGCCGTGATGAAGTGGTGCCGGCTTGGAATGACGGACGGTTCTTGCCAATCTCGGCACTGGTTCTAGATATGACCGGACAAGACGTTCCGGAAACCGGATTGGTGTTCGACGAGGGTGACCGCGACGTTGTGCTCTGGCCGATCCCAGGGACGTTTGTTCGCATTCCTTGGATTGAAGAACCATCGGCGCAGTATACAGCGCATGTTTGCGATCTTGACGGCGTTCCGCATTATGCTGATCCACGCAACGCTTTACAAAGCGTGGTGAAGCGTTTCAAAGAAGAACTTGGCATGAACCCTGTGGGTGCCGTTGAGCTTGAGTTTTATTTGATGGACCGTAAGTCCGCATATGAAGGTGTGCCCACACCGCCACGTTCATTGGTCAATGAATCGCGACCACGCCATTATCAAGCTTACCATATGGCGGATTTGGATGATTTTGCGCCCTTCTTCAAAGACCTCTATGCATATTGTGAAATACAAGATTTGCCAGCCAAGACTTTGATTTCTGAATATGGCCCCGGCCAGATGGAAATTGTTCTTCGTCACCGCACTGATATTTTAGACGCTTGCGATGAAGGCATTATGTTGAAGCGATTGATCAAGGCCACCGCTGAGAAACACGGTCTTTGCGCCACGTTCATGGCCAAGCCTTATGCCGAATGGACGGGTAGTGGCATGCATATCCATGTGAGCTTGGAAGATGAGAACGGCGAGAATCTGTTTGCGGCAGAAGACCCAACGCAGAATGAATTGCTGCTTAATGCGATTGGTGGTCTTAAGCAGACCATGGCGGAGTCGATGTTGATTTTTGCACCCAACGCAAACTCTTATCGCCGTTTCCGTCGCAGTTCTTATGCGCCAGTTGCTGCAAGTTGGGGTATTAACAATCGCACGGTGGCTTTGCGCGTTCCAGCTGGCCCCGCCAAATCTTGCCGCATTGAACATCGCCCATCAGGCGCTGATGCAAATCCATATCTCGTCATGGGCGCTATATTGGCGGGCATGCATCATGGTATTGTTGAGAAGCTTGATCCGGGTGCACCGATTGAAGGCAATGGTTATCAACGTCGCGCCAAACATATTCCGGGAAATTGGTTCGAAGCCATTGATGCATTCTACCGTGCACCGGTTTTGAAAGAATATTTTGGCAAACAATTTGTTGATACATTCTGCACTCTCAAAGAGGTAGAGGCAGACCGCTTTTTCTCTGAACCGACACTTCGTGACTATGAGTGGTATTTACGAACAGTTTAAACTTTTCCAATTGGCCAGCAGAACCCTCTGCTGGCCAAATCATTTTAAATTGGCTAGCTTGATTTTTTATCGGAACCTCAAGCATGGCAATAGATTCTGTAAGTATAAATAAGTTACCTTGGATGCTCACTTCAAGCTTGGTGCTTGCTGGGATTTTTCTTGCACTGAAGTTTTTGCACCTCATTCCTGAAACACATATAGCAGTGATTGTGATTGCTGCCCTGCTTTTGGGAGCAGCGGTATTTTCCGCTGTTCATCATGCAGAAATTCTGGCGCTTAGAGTTGGGGAGCCTTTGGGTTCAATTATATTGGCGCTTGCCGTCACAATCATCGAATCTGGTTTGATTATTTCGCAAATGTCATCAGGAAAAGTCGGCGCTGAATTTATCGGTAGAGATACCATTTTTTCAGCTCTCATCATCGTTCTCAATGGTATCGTGGGTTTGTGCCTTGTGGTGGGCGGTGCCAAACACCATGAACAGACGTTTAAACTTGACGGTGCTGCCGCCGCATTAAGCGTTCTTACCGCACTGGCTGCGATTTCTTTGATTGTGCCAAGCTATACCATCTCTTCGCCAGGGCCATATTACACTGCATTTCAGCTAGGATTTGTGGGTGTTGTCAGTCTGGCGCTTTATTGCATTTTTGTCTTTGTGCAGACTGTTTTGCATCATGATTACTTTGTTACAGCGCAGGATGACGATCATCTTTCCCTAAAACCTTCAAACCGAACGGTTGTTTTGAGCTCAGTATTCTTGCCAATCGCGCTGGTTATTGTTGTGTTGTTGGCTAAATTCTTGTCGGAGCCAATTAACAACATGGTTGCTGCTGCCGGATTGCCAATCGCATTTGTCGGCGTGGTCATCGCTCTGGTGGTTTTGTTGCCTGAAGGTTTTGCAGCGGTTCGCGCAGCACGGCTCAACCAGCTGCAAACCAGCCTCAACCTGGCCCTGGGTTCAGCCATTGCGACGATTGGTTTAACAATTCCAGTTTTGGCGATTTACTCGATTTGGCAAAATGCTAAATTGGCTTTGGGCATTGGCCCGCAAGCCACGGTGATGTTGATGTTGACTGTGTTTGTAAGTTCAATCACCTTGGCCACGGGGCGGACAACAATTTTACAAGGATCGGTTCATCTTGTCATTTTCTTCGTGTTTTTGTTTTTGTCGGCATTTCCTTAAACCATGAATTATGAAAAACGTGATGGCAGATTTGTGCTACCTGGTCATTTGGGCGAAGCGAAATTTAGAGATTTGATGAAGTGGCAGCTGAGCGGAAATCGTCAGAAATGGCCGCTCCATATTGAAAATAAAATTCATGCCCCACCGCCCCCAAGAGTGGCAGGCAAAGACTTACGCGTGACGTGGATAGGGCACTCCACCGTGCTCATTCAGACAGCAGGACTGAATATCCTCACCGATCCCTTTTTTTCACGGCGTGCCAGCCCGTTTCAGTTTGCGGGGCCAAAGCGCATTCGCGATCCGGGTATTGCAATCGAAAATTTGCCGCCCATTGATTTGATTTTGCTCAGTCATAATCATTTTGATCATTTGGATGCGCCAGCGCTCGCAAATTTGAAGAAGATTCATGATCCAAAATTGATCACCACATTGAATAATGGTCGTTATGTTAAAAATTATCCGTGTACGGAGCTTGATTGGCGGCAGTCGGTTGAATACAGAGATGCTCGGATTACGTTGATGCCAGCGTTGCATTGGTCAAAGCGCAGCGTGAACGATACCAATAAAGCTCTTTGGGGCGCATTTGTAATCGAGACGCAAGGCGGCATAATTTATTTCGCTGCTGATACGGGATATGGAACGGGCGAAACATTCCGCGAGGTCAAATCAAAATTTGGCGCACCGCGATTATCATTGTTGCCCATCGGAGCCTATGAACCACGCTGGTTTATGAAACCTCAGCACATCAACCCGGAAGAGGCTGTGCAGGCGCATCTGGATTTGGGGAGTGCGAAGAGTTTGGCTATTCACCATGGCACTGTGCAACTGACTGATGAAGCGGTTGATGCGCCTGTGTTGGCGCTGGCAGAAGCGATATCAAGATACAAAATTAAAAAGGCCGATTTCATTGTGAGTGAAATCGGCCAAACTATTCTCATCGAATAATATCATGCCGCGTTATCGGCATCCTTGGCGCGGGTCATGCGTTTCCTCTCGTTGGAATCGAGATAGATTTTACGCAAGCGGATTGATTTTGGTGTGATTTCAACCAATTCATCTTCGCCTACATAAGCCAAGGCTTTTTCCAGCGACATCTTGATCGGCGGCGTTAGTACAACAGCTTCTTCGGCGCCCTTGGAGCGCACGTTGGAGAGCTTCTTGCCCTTGATCACGTTGAGTTCAAGATCATTGCCGCGTGTATGTTCCCCAATGATCATGCCGGCATAAACCTTTGTGCCATGTTCGATGAACATTGGTCCACGATCTTGCAGGTTGAAAATGGCATAAGCCACAGCATCGCCATCGGAGTTCGAAAGCAAAGCACCCGTAAAACGACCCGGAATTTCGCCGACATGTGGTGCGTAAGCGTGGAAGATGCGGTTCATGATGGCGGTGCCTCGGGTATCAGACATCAACTCACCCTGATAACCGATCAATCCGCGCGTTGGCGCGTGGAACATGATACGTTGGCGGCCTGTGCCTGATGGGCGCATATCGCGCATTTCAGCACGGCGCTCGGATAATTTTTGCACAACGATACCGGTGTGCTCCTCATCAACGTCGACAATCACTTCTTCGATTGGCTCAAGTTTTTCGCCCGTTTCAGGGTCAATTTTAAACACAACGCGGGGACGGCCAACTGTCAACTCAAAGCCTTCACGGCGCATGGTTTCGATCAAAATGCCCAATTGCAATTCGCCGCGACCAGCCACTTCGAACGCGTCTGTTTCTGATTCAGAAGCAGATACTTTTAAAGCGACGTTGCCCTCGGCTTCGCGCAACAAGCGGTCACGGATCACGCGTGATTGAACCTTGTCGCCTTCTTTACCAGCCAGCGGGCCGTCATTGATGCGGAAGGTCATGGTCAGGGTTGGTGGGTCGATGGGTTGTGCGTGGATTGGCGTGGTGATAGTGGGATCGCAGATCGTATCAGCCACCGTTGTGGTGGTGAGACCTGAGATCGCGATAATGTCTCCTGCAAAGGCCTCATCAACTGGAATGCGCTCCAAACCACGGAACGACAGCACCTTCGAAACGCGGCCAGTTTCAACGATATTGCCTTCGCGACCAAGCGACTTGATCGCTTGGTTGGCTTTGACTGAGCCGGAACGAATGCGGCCTGTCAAAACGCGGCCCAAGAATGGGTTGGCTTCAATGGTCGTCACCAACATGCGGAACGGGCCTTCTTCAATCACTGGTGACTTGAAGTGGCTGACAATTTTATCAAACAACGCGTCCATATTTTCTTGTGGGCCTTTTGGATCAAGGCTCATCCAGCTGTTTTTTGCTGAACCATAAACAATGGGGAAATCGAGCTGCTCGTCAGTTGCATCGAGAGCTGCGAAAAGGTCAAACACTTCGTTGACCACTTCAACATGGCGCTCATCCGGGCGGTCGATCTTGTTGATCACAACGATTGGTTTGAGGCCCAGCTTCAAAGCCTTTTGCAACACGAACTTGGTTTGCGGCATTGGGCCTTCGGCAGCATCCACCAGAAGCACTGCGCCGTCCACCATGTTTAGAATACGTTCAACTTCACCACCGAAATCGGCGTGGCCCGGCGTGTCCACGATGTTGATGCGCGTGTCTTTCCAGGTGAGCGATGTCACCTTGGCCAAAATCGTAATACCGCGTTCACGTTCCAGATCATTGGAATCCATGGCGCGTTCGGCCACTTTTTGATTTTCGCGGAACGAGCCCGACAGCGACAGCAAACGGTCGATCAATGTGGTTTTGCCGTGGTCTACGTGGGCAATAATAGCAATATTGCGCAAATTCATAATGGCGCCAACTTTCAATTAAATGTTAAAGCGAATTCTGATCGGCCAAGTCTTCAACTTGGCCGGAATGCGCCACAAGCGTTAGGAATGTTGCGCACTTAGCATGTGCAACATGACAATGCAATTTATCGCTGAGAATTGTTTTGAGGGGCCATAAAAGCATCAAAAGCGGCCCAGAATCTTTCACGGATGGCATTGGTTTCATTCAGGATCTCGTGTTCTGCACCTTCGATCACGGTTAATGAAAAACCGGGCGCCCGCGCCACAAAGTTACGTGTTTCGCGGTTATCGACCACTCGGTCATTTCCTGCAAGCACGATCAATGTGGGGCAGGAGGGGCCTTTTTTGCGCGGCCAACGGCGTAAGCGTGACATGCTGATCATGGCAGCACGGAGCCAGCTATAAGTTGGCCCGCCAAGGCCAAGCTGTGGATGGGCTTCGAGAATAGTCACATCGCGCTCCCACCTGCCTTTGTCAGACATCAGTATATTACCCTCGAACTGGCTTTTTTGCACCACGGGCTTGGCGCTTGCACCGGGTATGTATATCCACCCAAAGCCGCAATATTTCACAATGAAAGTCAAAATGGGAACAAGCCATTTGGGCCATTTGCCAAAGTGAAAGCCCAATAAAGGACCTGTCATTACGGCGCGGGTAAAATATTTATGGTCACGCAAAGCCCGCAGCAGAAGCTGCCCACCCATTGAATGTGCCAAAGCATAATAGGGTTTGGGGCATTTCTGCTCAACCAGTTTTTCCATAATAGATTTCAAATCTTTGTCGTAATCAGCAAAGGATTTCACAAAGCCACGCAGAGGGTTTTTCAAGAGCCGCTGAGAACCGCCTTGGCCGCGCCAATCAAAGCTGGCCACCGCGTAACCACGTTTGGTAAGATCGCCAAAAGTTTCGAAATAACGCTCAACGAATTCTGTGCGACCATTCAAGACAACCACTGTGCCACGCGTTGCGTTTTCAGGAACAATGATAATCGCGCGCAGACGAATGCCGTCCGCAGTTAGAACCTCATGGCACTCACTGCCTGCGGGCTCGCGATTTTGAAGTGTAGGGTAAAACTGCATTGTGAGCGGGGGTTTATCCGTAAATGCCGACCGATAACAAGTGTTAGAGTTTTTTGCTTTCGATCAATTTAAATTTCCGCTTGTGGCGTTTTCATCCGGTGTGCACGGGACGATCACCAAATTACGGGTTTTGACCCAAGGCGGACTAACCGCCTTCGCCAGAAGTCTTCCCAACGATCTGAAGGCAAAACTTCTTTGAGGTTCACAATTTTTTTCTAACAATAGAATCACCCCCTTCGATGGATGGAAGCAATTGCCAGACTGATGGGTCATTAAGCATTGACCTCAACATTTGTGTCTCAGTTGGCGCGGCAAGACCAATATTAGCGCAGACCAGTACGCCCTCGGGTCTCAAAAGATACAACAAGCACTGCAGAACTTTTAGTGAAGGCGCAAATCCGTCAAAAAATGCCAAATCGTAGCCACTTACAAGCGTCCTCAGCACTGTTTCAAATTTTCCAAAGTGCACTGTCACACGACTTGAAAGACCAACTTCTGCGATGTTTTGGCGAGCCAGCTCGACATGGATCGGATCGCATTCGATTGTATCGACTTGCGTATTCGGCGAACCTGATGCAAGGCAACACGCAGTATAGCCCAAAGCTGTTCCAAGCTCGATCACGCGAGCGGGCCGAAGTTTCGCCGAAAGTGCGACCAAACCCTCGCCGTCTTCAAATGTATATGCCTCACAGCCGTGCGCTCGACGGTGTTCGCGCGTTTTAGCCTGAAGCGCTGCATAGGGATCCATGGGCCGATCTCGGATTGTGACAACCATGCTGCGTACTGCGTATAGAAAAATTCCACTGGGTTATATTTTGTTTGGGGCGGAAACATCACCTAGCAAGAAATCAGCGATGTGCTGAACTGAGAGGTCAATTGTAATTGGATCCTCATAAAACTGAATTTGCCCTTGCGGGCCAAGCCAAACCAAACGCTTACTAATAGAGGGAATTTTAGAGAACAATTCACGCGGAACATTGGAACCACTTGCTGCCCTGTCAGCGTGAATCATTAATATCGGCAGTTGGAGGTCGCGAATGGAAAGGTCTATCCTGTGGTTCCAAATCAAATGTTCACTCATCGCTGTGATGCAGTTTTCCCACAGGCCGCGATGGGAAAGCATAGAGTGGCGATCAGCCCAACGAATATAAAATGATTGTATGAAATTGGCACTAAGCAGAGCTTCTTTATCATAAGCTGCGAAAGACGATGAAACAATCGGTATATATTCGGTTTGTCCGCTTTCCTCAAAGCGGCCTGCAGCGGCAAAGCTTTTGGCTAATCGTTCGTCGACTTTTTCATGCCCTCCCAGATACATCTTGGCAACCTCAGGTGTCAAATAATGCCCTGCGACCAGACAGATTGATTTCACTCTGGTGTCAACACGCGCGGCCTCAATTGTCCAGTTCACTCCTTGGCAAATCCCGAGGACAGAAATTTGATCTTTGGCAACTTCTTTGCGTGTTGAAAGAAAGCTGATAGCCGCTGAAATATCTTCAATCTTCGCCAGTGGACTCTCGTATTGCCGTGGTAAACCATCGCTTTCGCCAAAATGTCGGGGATCGAAAATGAGCGTAACATACCCCAATGTGGCCAACCTGCTAGCATACTGCAATGGTGCTTGTTCCTTGACAAAAGCGACCGGCCCGACAATTACGATTGTCGGCGCCGCGCCACTCAAGTTGGGTACAAATAGGTTTCCTACTAGGGCTAACCCTTGGGAAGCAAACGTAATCCGGTGCACTGTATAGCTACGCGTCACGATAGATTGCGACGCTTCCCAAGGCTGGGTCATAAAAGCAGGGACTTCGGAGTTTCTGGTCATCTTTGTCTTCCAATTGTGCGGGCCGAAACCCCAAAGCCTAGAAATCTATTTTTCGAAAGCACCCATTTGAAACAATCCACCCAACCAATTTTCAACATGCCAAGTCTTGATGACCTTGCCGTCTTTAAATTCATGAATATCTATCGCCATGATAGTGAATGGCTTTCCCTTAGAAGGGAAACCCGCAAATGACGCAGCCTGCGTTCCTGAAAGTGTTGACCGCACGATAACTTTGTCGCCTGCGTCAATGATATCCTCGTTCACAACCTTCAAATCAGGGAACATTTTGTGAAATCCACCGACGAAGGGCTTGAAGGCATCGCGTCCGATTGCTTGGCCTTCATTTGGAGGAAGGTCTTCCCAGCTTGGTGCTAAGATATTATCCAATTGCTCCGGCTTGTTTTGACCAAACGCCTCGTAGAATTGCTTGATCGCTTTTGCATCATCAGGATTGGCAAAAGCTGGAATATTTGTGAATAACAATGAGGCACCAATTGCTACTGCTTTAAGAGACGGAGTGATTTTCATTCTAGAATCCTTTAAAATTTTTGAGCCATTGATTAACAACGCTTCCTCCCGTAGCAACGAGCATGTAATTCAGGAAATGATTTAATGGAATTATTGCTATGCAAAAATTGAATAGTTTTGATTTGGATTTTACTACTCTGAGAGTGCTTAATTCGCTTTTCGAAACACATAACACCACAAAAACTGCCGAACGATTGAATCTGAGCCAACCCAGCGTCAGTCGAGCTCTTGCAAAACTTCGGCGGGCGCTCGGTGATCCAATTCTAGTAAAAGGGCCCGGAGGGCTAGTGCCGTCGGAACGAGCCGAAATCATCCGCACTCAATTGGTGGCAGTCATGGCAACTATGGATGCTTTCTTGACGCGTCCAACATTTGACGCCAAATCTGCGTCACGTGTATTTCGTTTGAGTACGACCGATTATGGTGCTCTTGTGCTGCTACCGCGACTGATTCCGCTGTTGGCCAAATCGGCGCCCCACGTGGCGATTGAAATTCTTCCATTCTCCGCAGAGGTGTTCAGACATCTCGGTGATGGTCAAACCGATCTGGTGTTGTACAGCGATGACGAGGTACCGGCGCCACTCAGATCACGCACGCTTTTTCGAGAAAACTATTCCTGCCTGGTGCGAAAGGGCCATCCCATACTTGATGGCGATTTAGGTTTGGATGATTTCCTCGCATGGCCTCACGCGTTAGTAAGCGTGCTGGGAGGAAGAGCAGGTGTTGTCGATGAAGCGCTTTTTGCACTTGGGCGGCGGCGCAACATCGCAATGTGGATTCCATATTTTGCAACGACAGCATTGGTCATAGCCAAGTCAGACATGATTTTAACTGTGCCAAATCGAGCAGCAGAGGAACTAAAGCAAGTGGGAACTCTGGTGCTTTTCCCACCTCCTTTGGTTATAGAACCATTCGACTACCGCCTATTGTGGCATGAACGCAGCCATGCGGATTTGGGTCACAGTTGGTTACGAGAGGCCATTGCTTCGAGCCTTTCGTCGTTATTGGTTTCAAAATTGCAGACATCACACATCCGTGGCGAAGGCACATTCTGAAAGCTAGGGTTGACCTAAAGTTTCTTCACCGCCGTCAGTTCGCCACTCGCCGCGCTCACTTGGATTTCAAAGTTTTTGCCGCTGCGGGTTGCACCATAAACAAAAGTACCGCCGACACAGGTTTTAGAAGTGACCGCACTGAAGCCATAGCTGGTGACAATCGATGCGCCTTTTGAGCAGCTTACAGAAGCTGATTTTGCAGGGGCGTCATTGATGATTTTTTCGACACCCTGCGGCGTGGCGCGTGGCGGTGCTTTTGTGGCCACTTGCGGGTTTGCGGGCTTCTTCATCATCGTTGGCGCTGGTTTTGCCACCGCGATATTTGGATTGACAGGCTTCTTGAATTTTAGAACCTTGCGCTTTGGCGCGTGTGGCATGGGGTTATCGGGATTTTCGATCTGGGGATCATAATAGGATTGATCGTAAATGCGGCGATGACGGCGGTGGTTCATCTCCTGCATATATTGGTCATATTGTTCTTGGTTGAAGAGATCTTGTGCAAAAGCATCTTGGCCATCATTCACATCCTGACCATCGCCATAAACATCATAGCCACCGCCATTTTCAGGCGGCATTTGTTGCCACCAGAACAGGCGGCGGGCTTGCGCCTCGGGTGCGGCCATTGTCAAACCAATCACTGTTGAAAAAACCGCAGCTGTCATCAGCTTTGCAAACATAACCCACTTCTCCAAAATCTAGCGTCCAACTTTAGACAATAATCATAGCATAAAAGCGGCATCAATACGGCAAATGAAATGAGGGGCGGACGAGGAAATCCCCGGTCCGCCCGTTTTATAGCTCAATAGGCTGGATCAACCGAAATAATGCGGCCGCGGCTGCTCACTTGGACGTCAAATTGTTCGCCATGACGCCAAGCTTGATAGCTGTAAGTTGGCGCTGAGCAGTCATCAGCTTCCACACCGCGGAAACCGGCACGGCGCAGAATATTTGCACCACCTGAGCAGCTTACGCGTGAGTAATAACTATCTTCAAAGCGCGGACGATGGTGAGGGCGGTAGCCATAATCGTCACCCCAATACACAGGTTCTGGAGGAGGTGGAGGCGGAAAATAGCCGCCATGCGGATGATGGAAGCCTGGACCACCACCAAAACCGATACCAAAGAAGATATCTGGATCGGCTTTTGCAGAGCCTGAGGCGAGCGTTACGACTGAGGCAACAGCGGCAGCAACAATGAGTGATTTATTTAACATGGCAAACTCCTAACTGGTTTAGCGTCCCGAATATGACGGCCCCCGATTGGCCATCTTGAAAACGAGTTTAGACCCTCGAACTTGAACGGAACCGGAAGGCTTCGTTCATCTGGCGTTCATATTCGATTTTGGGCCCCTTGAAACCGTAAAACCCCTTCCTAACTATTGCTGCGTGGATGCCATGTTGGGTTCACGAACGTAAAAGTCACTATTGCTTTAAGGAGAATATGACATGTTTGACTATACCCCCCTCTATCGTTCCTCAGTTGGGTTTGACCGTTTGTTCCGCATGTTGGACGAGGCAGCCGCTGTGGAGCCAACCACTTATCCGCCCTACAATATTGAGCGTGTTGGCGATGATGAATACCGCATTACAATCGCCATTGCTGGCTTTGGCCCGCAGGATGTTAATATTGAAGCCAAAGGCAATACTTTGACTGTGAGTGGCAAGAAAGCCGACAAACAACAGTCTGGTGAAGTTTTGCATCAGGGAATTGCGGCTCGTGGTTTTGAACGCCGCTTCCAGCTTGCCGATCATGTTGAAGTGAAAGGCGCTGATATGGACAATGGTCTGCTTCATATCGCTTTGAAGCGTGAGGTGCCTGAGGCCTTGAAGCCACGCCAGATTCCGATTGGCAAGGGTGTTACATTGAAAGCGATTGATACAAGTAAGGCTGCTTAAAAAAACCGGGGGCGTTGTTTAAAGACAACGCCCTTATCTTATGACGGCCGCATCAGCCTTTGCAAAGGTGCTGATGATTAAAATCAAAGCAGTTGAAGCGACAATAACACAGGCGCCGAACACGGCGCTTAGTGAATAATATTGTGCCAGAAAACCCAATATCCATGGCAATAAAATGCGCGGCAAACCGCCGACCATTGAAACATAGCCAAGTGCTGCTGCTCGAGCGTCTGGAACCAATTTAGCGGCTAAGGCAAACAGGCATGGGAACACGATCGAAAGCCCTGCACCAACGGCTGCAAAAGCAATAACCGAAATCCAGAAGCCGGGTTCAAAGCTTAATACTGCTAAGCCGATAATTCCAAAGCACAGCGATGTGACCATGGTGCGCTGATCGCCAAAGTGGGCGCGCAGGCCATCACCCGCAAAGCGCATGGAACCGCTGCACATGCCATAGAAGGCCAAGCCTAATCCAGAATATGCGGCCAGTTGCGGGGCAATTGATTCCAACAATTGCCCTGCCCATTGGATGGAGGCCACTTCGCAGGAAACATTCAAGCCAGCGGCGATACCTATGAAAGTTAGGAGTCTGCGTGGCAGGATAACTTTCTTTGGGTTTTCTTGATGACGCGCAATTGGTCTGTGTGGGATGGTGATGTAGACGGCATAAATTGCCAATAATACGCATGGGATTGCAACGATCCCTGCTGCCCATGGGCCATAGCATGTTGAAACCAGACTGCTGCATAATCCGCCAAAGGCGATGCCATACATGGCGCTGCCGTGGAAGGAACTGAAGATTGGTTTGCCAACATCCTGTTCGACGAATGATGCTTCGGCATTCATGAAAATATCGGTGGTACCCAGAATGAAGCTGAACAGAATGACCGAGAGGCCATAACTCAGGGGTGATCCCACAATAAGCGTGTACCATAAAGCCACCAAACCCAAGGGTAGCATCAACAACAACATCGTGCGGTGGTCAGCGTGGCGGTTGATAAATCCACCGAGCGATAACGCAACAATGTTTGCGAGCATGCCGAGGCCACCCATAAAGCCGAATGCCTCGCGCGATACGTCGGCTTGTTTTACCAGAACCGGAAATGAGCCCGCATTGCTGCCCACCAATATGCCAAACGCAGCAAAGACGATCAGAATCGTGAGACGTGGAGTTAGTTTGAGCACAATTTAGCCGCGACCGACCAGCGGCATCTTCGTTGCCATCACTGTCATGGTGAGAACATTTGAATCGAGCGGTAGGGAAGCCATGAACACGATTGAGCGAGCCACATCTTCAACATCCATGGTTGGTTCTGGCATAATCGTGCCATTGGCTTGAGGAACACCGCCACTCATGCGGGCAGTCATATCCGATGCTGCGTTGCCGATGTCAATCTGACCACAGGCGATATTATATTTGCGGCCATCCAAGGATGCGGATTTGGTCAGGCCGGTGATGGCATGTTTAGTCGACGTATAAGGCGATGAATTGGGCCTTGGCGCATGCGCTGAGATCGAACCATTATTGATGATGCGACCACCCATCGGCGTTTGGGCCTTCATGATTTTGAACGCTTGTTGGGTGCATAAGAAAGCGCCTGTGAGATTAGTGTTCACCACATTTTGCCACTGCTCAAACGTTAAATCTTCAAGCAGAATTGTGCCGGGTGCACCTGTGCCCGCATTGTTGAAGAGCACATCAAGGCGGCCAAATTTTTTATGGGTCGCCGCGAAAAGAGCAGCAACGGAATCAGGGTTAGTTATATCGGTTGCCACGCACAAGGTTTCGCCGCTCATGGTTGATGCCACAGCTTGCAACGCATCCTCGCGTCTGCCCGCCAGCACAACGGCATAGCCAGCTTTGCCCAATGCAATGGCACAAGCTTTGCCAATGCCTGATCCTGCACCTGTGACCAATGCTACTTTCATCATTATCCTTTTGCGCGTTTCCAAGCTGAAACCAGACTATGCGCTGATTCACTGATTTTCGCCATGCTCAAGCCCTGCTTATAAATGCTGGAACCTATGCCAAAACCAGAGGCCCCGGCGGCCAGCCAATCGCTCATGTTCTCAGGGGTAACGCCGCCAACGGCATAGATTTTCACATGTTTTGGCAAAACGGCTTTCCACGCTTTGATTGTGGCGGGGCTGGCCACTTCGGCGGGGAAAAGCTTTAGATGCTTGGCACCGGCGCGAATGGCTGCGAAGGCTTCGGTGGGCGTGAATACGCCGGGTAGGGGGATCATGCCCAATTCAATGGCGCGCGAAATTGTTGCTTCATTACAATCGGGCGAAACCGAAATCTGGCCGCCATGAGCTTTGAGCACATTGACGTCTTGCACCGTTAAAACCGTGCCCGCGCCGACAATCATTTTATCTGCGAAGGCTATTGAAAGTTTTTCAATTGAAGCGAATGGCTCTGGTGAGTTGAGCGGCACCTCTACCACGCGAATGCCGGCATCATAAAGGGTTTGCGAAACTGCTACTACTTCATCTGGCGTGACCCCGCGCAGGATTGCGACGATGCCGCAAACTTCCAATGCGTCTTCAAGTGTCATCATATAATTCCTGCATATTTGGCGATCAGCGCTTCGCCTTTAACGATTGAAAGTGGATCACCATAATCCACATTAAGACCTGCTATCTTCATAGCACGCAAATAGCGCATACCGATATTGGCAGAAGCCAATACAACATATTTGGCCGAACGATCGTTACTCAAAGTGGCATGAGCTACTTCAGTTCCGATCACAATGCCTGAGAGATATGACGAGAGTTGTTCTGGCTTCAGCTCATCAAAGAGGCCGAGGCTGCGCACAGAGAAGAGCGAATGCAATAATCCCGCTGGATCAGCAAAAGCTTTTTCAACACCTTGGTTGAAGGCTTGCTCATTATCAGCATCATCTTTCATCAAGCGACCTAGAATAGAGTGGTTGCGCATGAGCGAAAAGGTTTCGCCTGTCATATAGGTTGCGAAACTGGTGATGCTGTCACCTTCGACATCGATCCATTTGCTGTGCGTGCCGGGGGTGACGAAATGATGTGCGCCTGTGTCCAAACTCCCAAACACTTGCACCTCTTCACTACGCATAACGTCATGGCCAATAGTCGGGCTTTTGAGATGAAGGCCAGTAATGAAGTGAATAAGGCGACCGGAACTGGTTTTGTGTCGGTAAATCGCTTTGGCTAAATCTGCCGCACTTGCAGGGCAATCAACATAGGGCCGTTCAATCCAGCCTTGTCTCGATGTGATCATGCCCGATGCAATAACGGGCAATGATTTATCCCAACTGCCGATATGGCTTTCTAAAACAGCTTCAAACGCCCCATCTTTGACTGCCAAAATACCTTCGGCGTCAGCGAACTGGTTGATCACTTTGCCGCCTGCATCCACATGATAGGCGCGGAAGGAAGTGGTGCCCCAATCAAGAGCGATGAAAGGTCTGGTCACAGTGCTTTGACACCATTTGGTTTGAAGGTTTGTTTCATGGCTTTGAGCGGATTGCGCAGCGCTGCACCAAAAGGCTTAGCTTCAATTTCAAAAACATCACCATCCTCTGTTTGGAAGCCATCAACAATGCTGAGCGTGGCGGTTCCGAAGAAATGAATATGCACATCACCCGGTACGCGGAAGCTGTCATATTTGAAATGATGATATTCCAGATTGGCGATTGTGTGAGACATATTGGCTTCACCCGTGAGGAATGGCTTTTGCCATACGACTTCACCTTTTCGGAGAATTTTGCTGACACCTTCGATGCTGGCGGGGATTGTGCCCGACACCATTTCAGGGCCGATTGCGCAGTGCCGCAATTTGGAATGAGCGAGCAGCAGATAGTTTTGACGCTCAGTGATATGATCGGAATATTCATTGCCAATGGCAAAACCCAAACGGACGGGGCGGCCCTTGGCGTCGATCATATAGAGGCCTGCAAGCTCTGGCTCTTCGCCGCCATCTAACGCGAATGATGGTTTGGGCAGTGTGCCACCGGGGGGCACGAGCCAACGGCCATCGCCTTTGTAAAACCATTCAGGTTGCACGCCCGCTTGGCCTTTGGCGGGCTTGCCACCTTCGATGCCGGCTTTGAACATCTTGAGCGAGTCGGTGAGAGTCGCTTCTCCACCGCCTAGTTTTTGATGCATCGAGTCTCGTGCGGAGGCAGAGCCTAAATGGGTGAGGCCTGTTCCGGAAATGATGCAATGTGCGGCATCATCATGGGTGAGGGGTGGCAGAACGCGTTTTTCTTTCAGGGCCGCAGCGTAATCTTCGGTTGTGGTTGTCGCCAAAGTTTTGGCCGTCACATTAAGCGATTTGCCATCTTTGAGGGCACGGGTTGCGAGCGACGTCATTGCCTCAACACTTTTTAATTTGATGATTTTACCGCCGCTGACAAGGCCAACGGCGCGTTTATTTTTAGCGTCGACAAAT
This sequence comes from Hyphomicrobiales bacterium, assembly GCA_025359045.1. Lineage (GTDB taxonomy): Bacteria > Pseudomonadota > Alphaproteobacteria > Rhizobiales > Aestuariivirgaceae > Aestuariivirga. The sequence continues at coordinate 72,498 of JANYHN010000070.1, forward strand.
TGTATGAGGTTCATTTTAGATCGCTCCCTGATTTGTCATACAATTAACCGCCGAAACGGTGTTTGGCAAAACCTTTTACGTGTGGATCAAAACAGAAAACGCCGCCTTGCAGTGGATATTGCTTCATCACCACGCCGCCGACATGAGCGTTTGACGAGGTGACATACATGGTATCAAGATTTGCGCCGCCAAAGCAGACGCAAGTGGGGCGTGTTGCCGGCATTTCAACAATGCGGTCAATGCGGCCTTTGGGGTCAATGCGCAGAACGCAGGAACCCTCCCAGCGGGCTGACCATAGGAAACCTTCGGCATCGACCGTTGCGCCATCTGGATAGCCATGATCCTTCGTGTCGTTGTGGATGCGTTTATTGGAGAGTGAGCCTGTGCCTAAATCAAAATCAAAGGCCCAGATGATTTGGGCGCGAGAGTCTGAGAAATAGAAGACCTTATCATCAGGTGACCAGCAGGGACCATTGGAGACACCAACGTCTTCAAACATCTTTTTCGAAGTGCCATCCTCCTCAATGCGGTAAAGCGCACCAGAATTTCTTGTGATGTCGAGGTCTTCGCCCTTTGGCCCGATATTTTGCTGCATGGTTCCGAACCAAAAACGGCCTGTTGCATCGGCCGCGCCATCATTGCCGCGATTGCCTATGACGTTTTCGGGTTGTATAAATTCTGTGAGCGCACCTGTGGCGGGACTGAAATGATAAAGTCCATTCTCGCCGCCCACTAGCAAATTGCCATCTGGCTTTAAGGCCATTGCCGTCAAGATCACATTGAACAGCCAACTGCGATGAGAACCCGTTGCGGGATCAAGCTTGTGAATGCGCGAAGGTAGCGCAATATCGAGCCACCAGAGAACATGCTCCTTGTCATCCCACATGCAGCCTTCGCCGAGACGGTCATTTGATTTAGCGATGCAGGTGATGGGGGTGGTCATAACAATTTGATTATCCATATGTTTCATGTTGAATAGCCGAGACTTATGGTTTTTTCAAAAAATTTTGCACTCTGCCCCTTGAACATTACATTTTGTCCACTATCTACGCAAGATCAGCGCCGGGCCCCTCTGGCGTAACGCTCTTTGGCGTTGCGCGATGTCGGAGCTGATTTGAGCAACATCAAATCAGAGGGCCGCACATGGCATTAATCGAATCCATCATTACTGGCCAATTTCTTGGAACACCACTTTATTTCTGGTATGCATTTGTAGCCGTGGTTGTGGCATTGCTGGTTTTCGATCTGGGTGTACTGCACAAAAAGACAGGTGAGATTGCCGCCGCAGAAAGTTTCAAACTTTATGCCTTCTATGTTGCTATCGCCGCCGCATTTGGCGGGTGGGTGTGGTGGGCCAGGGGCGCACAAAGTGGACTTGAATTTTATACGGGCTATTTGATCGAACAATCCTTGGCGATGGATAATGTGTTTGTGATCGCCACAATTTTTACCTTCCTTGCAATTCCGCGCTCGTATCAACACAGGGTTTTGTTCTGGGGTATTTTGGGCGTGATCGTGTTTCGCGCCATATTGATTGGCGTGGGTGCCGCACTTGTTACGTCATTCTCTTGGATACTTCTATTGTTCGGTGCGTTTTTAATTTTCACCGGTATCAACATGTTTCGCAAGCAAGACCATGCGCCAGATATGGAAAATAATTTTGCGTTGAAATGGCTGCGGAAACGGTTTCCAATCAGCAACGAGTTAGATGGTGAAAAATTCACCACGCAGAAGATTGATCCGGCAACTGGTAAGCTTAAAACATATCTGACGCCGTTATTGGTCGCTTTGATCCTTGTTGAAATCATCGATTTGGTTTTTGCGGTGGATTCGGTGCCAGCCGTGTTTGCTGTCACGCAGGATCCCTTCATTGTTTATACCTCTAACATCTTTGCGATATTGGGATTGCGCTCGCTCTATTTTGCTTTGGCCGTGGCTATCCACCGATTCAAATATTTGCAGACTTCGTTGGCGATTATTCTCACCCTCGTCGGCATAAAGATTTTCTTGGTGCCGATGGGTGTGAAAATTGATACCGCAGTTTCGCTTTTTGTCACTGTTGCGATATTGGCGGGTGGTATTTTATACTCGCTTTGGAAAACCCGTAATGATGAGTCGGCACAACAATTATGAAAAAACTTGAACACGCTGTTGAATATGTAATCCTCGCTTCGCGCTGGCTGTTGGTGGTTTTTTATCTGGGGCTTACGGCGGCGCTTGGCCTTTATGCAATTTCGTTTATGAAAAAACTTTGGGAATATTTCAGCCATGTGATGGATTTGGAAGAGACTGAAGCTATTCTCAAAATATTGAGCTTGATTGATGCAAGCTTGGTGGCCAGTCTAGTGGTGATGGTGATTATTTCTGGGTATGAAAATTTTGTGAGCAAGTTTGATAATGCCGAAGGTGGCGAGCTTTCTTTTCTTGGTAAAATTGATGCGAGCTCATTGAAGATTAAAGTGGCATCGACGATCGTTGCAATTTCTTCGATTCATCTTTTGCAGATATTTCTCAATGCTGACAAATATACTGAAAGCAAGATCATGTGGCTGACCATTGTGCACATGGCTTTTGTTTTGTCGGCTTTGTTGCTGGCTTATATTGACCGGGTGATGACTGCGACGAAGAAGGATAAAAAAGAGGATTGAGGATCAATATTTTTCGCAATTATCATCAGCGATATCTGTTTGTTTTTTATCTGTCGTCGGCAGCGTAATAGCGGTTTGTCCACTTACCCCGCATTCAAATTTTTCGGCCAGTGTATCGGCGATCTCCCGCGCTTTTAGATTAGCATTTGGAAAAGCCCCTTCGACGACCGCCATATGACAGGAATTGTTAGATTCTAATCTGGTGACAACGAGCCAGGTTTTGGTTTTTGCTGAGTCCGCGGGATCGTAAGAGACCGTCCAACGTTGAATGGCCGCAAATGGTTTGCCCTTGTTAAGGCGCCATTCAATTGTGTTATTTGCACTATTGAAGCCGCTGAAAGTTTGTTCTGCTGCGCAATGCTGTTTGGGCGATTTTCCGAAGGCTACAAATTGGCGTAGATCACCCTCGGCAAAATAGATTTTTAAATTGCCATAGCCTTTGCAGAGCCATGAGCCGCTATCACCCTCGTCGGTGTTACCAACATCGAGCTTTGGGCACTTTGCGATATCGTATTTTGTATACACACTGCTGTTGGCGCCCAGTGCCAAAGTGGGTGCCACCAAGAACAAAATAGTCGCAAGCAACTTTTCCATTGTACCAAGCTATTTCAGATTTTTTCTAAAGTCTACGAAGCTCTTGCGCTAATAGAACAATTTCGGCCAATATTCTTGGATAAGGATTTCCAAGAATTGTAGACCGATGAACACAAATATCGGAGATATATCCATCCCGCCCAAATCAGGTAACATGCGCCGGATAGGTCTTGAAACGGGCTCGGTTAAGCTGAGCAGCGTCCGGTAAATTTGTCTCACAGTTTGGTTGTTGTTGTTGATGATGTTGAACTGGAAAAGCCAGCTCATAACGATCATCGCAATGAAGACCCATTTATATAAGGATATGAGGGTGAGAATTAACCATTCTAACGCGTGCATAACATTCTTTCATCTTTGTTTCGGACGAGATGTAATGCTCTCAGCGCTGACATGCAAGCCCGGTAGATGACATTTCAGGCGGTTCGGCCAAACCGCTCATCAAAAGCATAACCCATGGCGCGGATGGTGCGCACAGGGTCAGTCTCGCGGCCACGTGACAGAGATTTGCGGAGGCGGCCCACATGCACATCCACTGTGCGCTCATCAACAAACGCGTCGCGGCCCCACACGGTGTCAAGCAACTGGCTGCGCGAATAGACACGGCCGGGGTTTTTCATCAGCTGTTCGAGCAGGCGAAACTCTGTGGGAGAAAGATTGATATCGCGAGGGCCACGGTTCACGCGGCGGGTTTTGCGGTCGAGCACCAAGTCTCCGGCCTTTAGTTGTTCGGCAACTGCATCGGGGTTCACACGGCGCAGAATAGTTTTGATGCGGGCTAACAGTTCTGGAACTGAAAATGGTTTTACTAAATAATCATCTGCGCCAGTGGCAAGGCCGCGCACGCGTTCGGCTTCTTCGCTTCTGGCAGTTAGCATGATGATGGGAATGTCGCGGGCTTCGGGCTTGGCGCGGATGAGGCGGCACACTTCAATGCCGGAAATGCCTGGCAACATCCAATCGAGCAAAATCAAATCAGGCTTTTCTTCGCCGATGAGATAAAGTGCATCTTCACCTTGCGCAGAGTGGCGCACTTTATAACCTTCAGACTCCAAATTATAGCGCAACAGAACTTGCAGCGGTTCTTCATCTTCGATGACAAGAATCGACGCGCTCATTTCATATCCGACGTTGACATCATGGCTGTGACGTCTTTCTTCGGGCGGTCTTCGCCGATGGATTTTCCGTGGACGAGATAATAAGTGTTTTCAGCAATATTAGTCGTGTGATCGCCGATACGTTCCAGGTTTTTCGCGCCGAAAAGCAAGTGGGTGCAAAGGCCGATGTTGCGTGGGTCTTCCATCATATAGGTGAGAAGTTCGCGGAATATGGAATTATAAAGCGCGTCCAAATCTTCATCAGCGCGCCATACGGACAAGGCCTTAACATCGTCGCCATGGGTATAAGCATCTAGGATATTTTTTAGTTGCGCTTGGGCCATCTGGCCCATGCGCGTGAGGCCAGGGGAGAGCCTGCGCGGCAATGGTTCATTGATGGCGTGGGTGCGTTTGGCGGTATTTTTAGCAAGATCGCCGATGCGTTCAATATCACCAGCCACCCGAATGGCCACCATGATCTCGCGCAGGTCGAGCGCCATGGGTTGGCGTTTGGCGATAGTGAGGATGGCCTTTTCCTCGATCTGGCGTTCAAGTTGATCCAACTTTTCATCGCGTGCAATCACTGAGTCCGCAAGCGTTACATCGCGCTTGGTCAAAGCAATAATCGCGTTATGAAGTTGTTCTTCTGCCAACCCACCCATTTCGGCGAGCATGGTTTTGAGCGACTGAATATCTTGGTCGTAGGCTTTGACGATGTGATCAGGCATTTTGGCCTCCAAATTTCATTTTAGCCGAAACGGCCTGTGATGTAGTCTTGTGTGCGTTTATCTTGAGGATTGGTGAACATGGTATTGGTGTCACCGGTCTCGACCAATGTTCCCAAGTGGAAAAAAGCGGTGAGTTGTGAAACACGTGCCGCCTGTTGCATCGAGTGTGTAACGATGATGATGCAGTAGTTCTGGCGCAATTCGTCGATCAATTCTTCAATACGGGCTGTGGCGATGGGGTCAAGCGCTGAGCAAGGCTCATCCATCAAGATCACTTCGGGGTTTACAGCAATAGCACGGGCAATGCAGAGGCGTTGTTGCTGACCGCCCGAAAGGCCTGTGCCTGGAGAATTCAAGCGATCTTTTACTTCTTCAAAAAGGCCCGCCTTCTTCAAACTTGCAACTACCATCTCTTCCAAATCAGTCTTGTTCTTTGCTAGGCCATGAATGCGCGGGCCATAGGCCACGTTTTCGAAAATCGATTTTGGAAACGGATTTGGCTTTTGAAACACCATACCGACATGTGAACGCAGCTGCACTACATCAACATCTTTGTCATATATGTTCTTGTCGTCCAAACGTACTTCACCGTCTACGCGGCAGCCATCAATCGTGTCGTTCATGCGGTTAATGGCGCGCAGAAATGTTGATTTTCCACAGCCCGATGGGCCAATGAATGCAGAAACCGAGCGATCTGGGATTTCGATTGAGAGATCTTTGATCGCATGTTTTTCGCTATAATAGATATTGACCTTGCGCGCTGAAATGCGAGTTGACCTTTCGCCCACCATTTGGGTGTTCTTCTCGGTTGCTCTGGCTGTTGACATCTGGTTCATGATTTTCCTTACCAGCGACGCTCAAATTTGCGGCGCAAATAGATTGCGAGGGCATTAGCCAACATCAGTATACCAATGAGGATAATGATGGCGGCTGCAGTTTTCGATTTGAAAGCCAGTTCAGGTAAATCTGACCAAAGAAAGATTTGCACAGGCAACACCGTGGCCGCATCGGTCGGGCTTTGCGGCACATCAGCAATGAAGGCCACCATGCCGATCATCAACAAAGGGGCAGTTTCTCCGAAGGCGCGGGCTAGGGCCAATATCGTTCCGGTTAAAATTCCGGGTAGAGCCAAAGGCAATACGTGATGGAAAACCGCTTGTTGTTGTGATGCACCTACACCGAGTGCCGCCTCTTTGATTGATGGTGGCACAGCGCGCAGCGCGGCGCGTGACGCGATGATGATTGTTGGCAAAACCAGCAAGGCTAGAACCAGACCACCAACAACCGGCGCAGAGCGCGGCAGGCCGAAGAAATTGAGGAACATGGCCAAGCCCAGCAAGCCGAAGATGATCGATGGCACGGCCGCTAGATTGTTGATGTTCACTTCAATTAAATCCGTCCAGCGGTTTCTGCGGGCAAATTGCTCGAGATAAATCGCAGCAAATACACCCAGAGGCAAGCCGATGAGGATGGCAATACCCACTGTAAACAACGAACCCTTTATAGCACCCAGTAGGCCAGCCAATTCAGGTTCGCGGCTATCGCCATTGGTCCAGAAGCGCCATGAGATCGATTGGGAGACGGGTAATTTTGCTTTAAACTTGTCGAGCAAAGGTTTGTCGTCGGTGTCAATGAGGCCTTTGTAATAGAGATCAGCCTCGGCAGAGAGCAACAAATCTGCTTTTACGGTTTGGCCGATCAATTCTGGCTTTGCCAAAACCATATTGCGCAAATCGTCGCCAGCAGCTTGCGATATGAAACTGGCGAGCGTTTTTTTATCTTCGCGAGATTGGATATCAGGAAACTGCTCGCGCACTGATTGTTTGATTATCGCAGCAAAATCACTATTGGCGATGTCTGATGCACCAACCTTCTCAGGATCGATTTTTATCTCGATACTGGAATGACTTTCGAAAAATGCGGGCCAACCTTTGCTAATGATATCATAGAGCAGAAAACCTAAGAAAATGGTGGTGAGGGCAAGTGCAATGGCACCATAAGCGCGAAACCGCGTTTCTGACGCATAGCGTTTTGCGAGCAGGCCGTTTGAGCCTTTTGCAGAGAGTTCAATCATAGGCTTGCCTGTATCTTTGAACAACGCGAAGCGCGATGTAATTGAGTGCCAGAGTAATAAAGAATAGGACAATACCCAAAGCAAATGCTGAAAGGGTTTTTGCGGAATCAAATTCTTGGTCGCCGACCAACAAGGTTGCGATTTGAACAGTAATGGTTGACACAGCCGCGAGCGGATTGAATGTCAAATTTGCAGCAAGACCCGCGGCCATGACCACAATCATGGTTTCGCCAATGGCACGCGATATTGCAAGCATGACCGCAGACATAATGCCGGGCAGAGCCGCTGGCAAAACAACCCGTTTGACGGTTTCGGATTTGGTAGCACCCATGGCGTATGAACCATCGCGCAGGGATTGGGGCACAGCGTTGATAATATCATCTGATAAAGATGAAATAAGAGGCACAATCATCATGCCCATGACCAGGCCCGCTGCAAGCGCTGACTCTGAGGCCACATTGAGGCCGATGGCATTGCCACTGTGCTTGATCAAAGGGGCCACGGTTAAGGCCGCAAAGAAGCCCAGCACAACAGTTGGAATGCCGGCTAACATTTCGAGCACTGGCTTCATCCAGCGGCGTAATGTTGGTGAGGCATACTCTGCTAGATAGATCGCCGAAAACAATCCAAGAGGCGTTGCCACCGCAATAGCGATGAACGTAATCAGCAATGTGCCAGTCAGTAGGGGTATGAAACCGAATGAGGGCGGTGTTCCAGTTGGTGACCATTGGGTTGTGAACAAAAATTCGAATATATTGACCTGCCGGAAGAATGCGACAGATTCAAAAACTACAGAAGCAAAAATGCCGACGGTCGTTAGAATGGCGACAATCGAAGAGGCGATCAAAACACCCATCACGATGGCTTCAAACTTGTTGCGCGCGTGCCAGTTTGGTGTGATGCGAGAAATGGTGAAGAATGCAGCAATTGTTGCTGCTGCGACGCTCAGCGCAGGCATCATCCATGCAAATGATGCGGAAAATGGAATGGAGACCACAATGCCTGCAAGACCCGCGAGAATTGCAACGGCAGCTGCGAGCAAACCGTGTTGGCCCGGCAAGGAGGCTAATCTTCCAGTATTATTCGTTTGAAGCGTCGTTGCCTGCGATTTTGCAAACAAAAATGCGCCTACCGCAGCGACGAGTATTATGAGCAGGCTCCACAAAATCACAGAATCAGTTCCTCTCGGGTCAAATAGAAACGCACACGCAATTTACTTTCGGTAACAAAAGAGAGAGCCGGTTCATCCGCGGACTCTCCCCCTGTTCCACTCTCGTTTACTTCAAACCATCGGCAGAAATAATCGCTAGAGATTTAGCAGCTTCAACAGACTTAGCAGCTTGATCTTTTGGCAATGTGATAAGTCCTTTGGCCGCCAGATAACCATCTTCGCCCAAAGCTTTGTCTGATGTGTACTCGGCGATGAATTCCTTCATGCCGGGGATAACTTCCATGTGTTGCTTCTTGGCATAGATGAAGAGTGGGCGAGACATTTTATAGCTGCCATCGGCAATTGTTTCATAAGTCGCACCAACGCCATCAACCTTGATGTCGTTCAAAGCTTTGCTGTTTTGCTCGAGGAACGAATATCCGAAAATGCCAACAGCATCTGGATTTGCCTCAAGTTTTTGAACGATGAGATTGTCGTTCTCGCCGGCTTCAACATAAGCGCCATCTTCGCGCATTGTCTTCCAGACCACGTCAAATGCCTTTGCATCTTTTTCCTTCATAGCTTTCATAGAAGGAATGGTTTCAGCGCCTGCACCCATTGCAAGTTCAGCAAAGCTGTCGCGCGTGCCTGAAGTTGGAGGAGGACCCAGAACTTCAATCTTGGTTGCTGGCAATGAAGCATCGACATCGCTCCACATCTTGTTGGGGTTGGCGATCAATTTGCCGTCCTTATCTGGAACCATTTTGGCCAGCGCCAAAAACACTTGTTGCTTTGTGAGAGCAAAGGGTTTGCCCTTGTTTGATTGAGCAATTGAAAGCCCGTCGAAGCCAACTTTGATTTCGACAATTTCTGTTACGCCATTCTTGACGCAATCGTCGAATTCAGATTTCTTGATGCGGCGTGATGCGTTGGTAAAATCTGGCTTATCTTCGCCAAGGCCAGCGCAGAACAATTTCATGCCGCCACCCGTGCCTGTTGATTCAACAACAGGTGTCTTCATTTTTGCGGCTTTGCCGAAGGCTTCGGCAACAGCGGTGGTGAATGGATATACGGTGGACGAGCCAACGATGCGAATTTGGTCGCGGGCAGCAAATGCTGGGCTGGCAATCATTGCCAAAACGCTTGCAGTCATCAGAATGCGGTTCATACTGTCTTTCTCCTGTCAGTGTGACGAGTGGTTATCTAGGTTCGTCTATTGACGCTTTTGCGACAATTAAATAACATTTATATGACAATATAAAATATTGAAAATGTTATATATTATGAACTTGGGAGATGAATTGAGAACTGACTGCCTTGGCCGACGACAGATTCTATTAATAACTTGCCGCGGTGTCTGTTGATAATGTGTTTGGCGATGGCAAGGCCAAGGCCTGTGCCACCACGCATACGGCTATCTTGTACGTTCACACGGTAAAATCGTTCAGTCAAACGAGGTAGGTGTTGTGGTGCGATACCTGGGCCATGGTCGCGTACCATTAGATGCACTGAGCCATTTTGTTCCGATCCTTCGATATCGATAAACTTGCCAGAGGCAGCATATTTCAGAGCATTCTCGATCAAGTTGATGATTACTTGCGATAGTTGACTTTCATCACCCGTGACTGCGAGGGTGTTTGGCATGTCAATGCGCACTTCGCAATTTTGCTCTTTTGAAACAGGCGACAAGAGATCTTTGGCTTTTTTGACGACATCCACCAGATTGACCCGACCGGAAGGTGCGAGATGTTCGTTGATCTCAATGCGGCTGAGCGACAGTAGGTCATCTATCAAACTTGACATGCGGTCAGCTTGAACTTTCATAACATCTAAAAATTTGGCTTGCGCTTTCGGATCGTTTTTTGCTGCACCCTGCATGGTTTCGATGAAGCCCGAGATCGAAGCGAGAGGTGTGCGCAGTTCATGGCTGGCATTGGCCACGAAATCAGCCCGCATGCGTTCCAGCTGTTGCTCATAGGTAAGATCACGCAGAATGATGAGTGCTATTTTTGCTTTACCGTTTTGCTCGCCCAGCGGCGAGACATAAACTTCTAACGTGCGCGGCACTGTTGCGCTGATAATATGTTCGACCTGTGAAGACGTTTGCTTGATGATTGCATCATTGACCGCTTGCAAAACAACAGGCGCGCGCAATGCCAAGGTGAGATGTTTACCAACGGGTGACACCTCAAGAAGCGCGCAAGCAGGTTCATTGGCGCTTATAACTTCACCCGTTTCAACGACAACAATTGCCGGATCCGGCAGCGCACTCACGAGAGAGTCGAGCTGCGATGTATCAAAATTCATGTTCACGCCTTAGCTGGTAGCGATGAATTAGATCAATACTGTGAAGATGAATGTCTTGCATCATGACAAGCCGTTTAGGGCCTGTTCAATATCACTGACAAGGTCATTTACATTTTCAATGCCAATTGAGAAGCGCACAAGATTATCGGGTGTGGGACTTGTCGTGCCTTCTACGGTTTTGCGGTGTTCGGCTAAGGATTCAACACCGCCTAAAGATGTCGCGGCGGTTATTACTTCCAGTCTGGTGCAGAATTTTTGTGATCCTGCAAAATCGGCTTTGAGCAACAGAGACATCATGCCGCCATAGCCATTGATCATCTGGCGTTTAGCGATGTCATGGCTGGGGTGCGTGCTGAGACCGGGATACAAAACTTTTTCGACTTTTGGATGATTGGAGAAATGTCGTGCAATGGCCAACGCATTAGCTGAGGCTTGCGCGTAGCGTATGTGCAAAGTGCGCATGCCACGCATCAGGAGGAAGCATTCGAAAGGTGGGAGTGGGGATGAAGTTTTACTGCGTATGGAAGCGATCTCGGCCCAGCGTGCATTCACATCACGCGTGGTGAGCACGCCGCCCAAAACATCCGAGTGGCCGTTGAGATATTTTGTGACAGAGTGGAAAACGATATCGGCACCCAATGTGAGTGGCTGCGTGGTGACGGCAGCTGTGGTTGTTGCGTCAACAGCAAGAATTGCGCCTACCTTATGGGCGGCTTTTGCGGCAGCTTCGATATCAATCACATCCCAGGTGGGGTTAGACGGGGTTTCGATCCAAACGAGATCGGTGTTGGGTCGCAGCGCATTGGCAAGCGCTGACCTGTCACTGGCATCAAACAATGTGAGCGTGATGCGGTTTTTTTCAGCAAGGCGTTCTAACCAATTGCGTGTGCCATAATACATTGATTGTTGTGCCGCCACGTGTCCACCAAGGGGGACTGTCTCAAGCAAGATGCTGATCGCCGACATGCCGGAAACAAAGAGCAGAGAGGCCGCACCTTTTTCGAGAGCAGTTATGGTGTCTTCAGCCTGCCAAACATTGGGACTGCCGGAGCGGACGTAATTTTCCTTTAAAAGCGGCGCATAGTTTTCATCGCGCGCGTATGTGGTGGATAAGTATATGGGTGGTACGACGGCGCCCGTTGCGGCGTCAATTGCACGAAGGGCGTGGGCGGCGATGGTTTCAGGACGAAGGGTGCGGTTGGACATTTACGTTCTCAGTCTAATTGCATCGTCCTCTACCGCAAAGCTGGAGAGGAAAGTGGCCCATTAGCGCAAGCGAAATGGGATAGGTGAGGGGCTGTGACTTACGGAAATAAGGCCCTCATCTATCCCATCCGTCTTCGCTACGCTACATCGGACGGGTGCCTTTCTTCTCCCGCTGTCGCGGGTGAAGACGTTATGACTTAAGGGTAAAGCTTTGCCTTTGTCCATGGCGAGCTTTGATTGGCGCGGCCGAAAACCACTCGGTCATGCAGTCGAAATGGGCGGTCGTGCCAGAATTCGATGCTGAGGGGAAGGATGCGAAAACCGCTCCAATGGGGCGGGCGGGGCACATCACCGATGGCAAATTTTGCAGCGTAGGTGGCCACGGCTGCTGGCAATGCAAAGGGGCCTTCAAGCGGACGTGACTGTTGCGAAGCCCAAGCACCAATGCGGCTGTCACGCGGGCGGGATTTGAAATATTCATCGGCTTCGGCCCCGGTTACTTTTTCAACCAAGCCACGCACACGCACTTGGCGGCGCAGCGACTTCCAATGGAAATTCACAGCTGCCTTCATGGCGCTCTGCACTTCCTGGCCTTTTTGACTTTCAAAATTTGTGTAAAATATAAAACCACGATCATCAAAGCCCTTAAGCAAAACCATGCGCACATTCGGCAGGCCTTCTTCATCGACTGTGGCCAAGGACATGGCGTTGGGATCATTGATCTCTTTTGCCTCAGCCTCTTTCAACCATTCAGCAAACAAATTGAAAGGGTCGTCGCGCTCGGTGAAACCTGCGGACGCGGTGAGAATGCTCATATCTTTGAATGCCATAATGTCGCTTTAACGTTCTACAATTGATTTTAGATTAGCGAGGCCCGCGTCAAAATCTTTACCGACCATAGAGTCCATATTCATGAACATATGCATGATTTTCATCATCAGGTTCAGGTGCCCCCGCATTTCCCAATGTATAGTTGTCATGCTGCCATTTGGCGTGATTTTGAATTCGGTTACATTACTAGCTTTAAAAGGCTTCAGGAAATTGAGATTCAGTTCAATGTTCGAAGATGGAACCGAGCGGGTGATTTCCATATTGCCTTCACCAACTTTCTTGTTGCCAATCCACGAATAATAGGCGCCTTTGCCAGAAGCTGAACCTGAAAAATTGCGCTTCATATCCGGATCCATTTTCTCCCACGGTGACCAGGCACCCCAGTTTTTGAAATCATTCAGATGCGTGAAAATTTTTTCTGGTGACGCCTTAACATCGATGTTGCGCTGCAAGCTGAACGTACTTGGCCGCATGCTGGCGATGACCAGAAACGCGATGATTACGATCGCGATGATGATGAGAGCGGTGAACATGACGCGTTTCCTCAGCTTTTTGTCAGATATTCATAGAGCTTATCCAAGCTGCCCGTCCAGCCTTGATTCATGCCAGGATGGGCATCAGCAAATGTTTTGGCTTCTTCGTCAGAAATGCGCGCGTTGATCCACGTTACTTTCAAACGGGTCTGGTTTGTACCTTCATCAATAAAATCAAATATCGTTATCATTTCCATTGGCCAGTTTGGTGCCATTGGGTGGGCAGTAACACCGCCGTCTTTGTCGGAGAAATTTTGGGTATAAACCAAACGTGAATTTGGGGTTATCTCCTTGTAATTGACCATGCCCCACATTTCATGGCCGTCAGGGGAAGCGATGCCATAGTGATAATGACCACCTGGTTTAAAGTCCTGTACAGCCTTTATGGTTGTCATTCCCGCAGGTGACATCCAATGTTTGAGATGTTCGACTTGGCTGCAAACTTCAAACAAGCGCTGTTGTGAAACTGGGAAGACACGTTCGATTTCAAATTTGTTTAAAGGGTCTGCCATAGGCGCCACATAAGCGGCGAGGCGTTCGATGTTTTGAATACCGCCTACAATGGCATATTTTCCAATCGCGTCACGCGCCTCAATGCTGGCTTCGTTCAATAGCAGTTCAATGCGGGTTTTGCCGCTCTCTTCCCAAAGCTCGAGCTCTCCCCGGAAGCGATGACCATCGTCATTCCCGCCATCATGATCCCAGACTAAAAGATGTGGTGGGTCGATGGTGCGAAACTTGAAGCGATTGGGCCAATCCTTGCCGTCTGGGCCGTGCATAGTGAACAGCGCCTCGCCGCCGACGCGCAAATCATATTTTGTAAATGTATTGGTGAACCCGTCGGGCCCCCAGAAATGTTTCAAGTGTTCTGGCGTGGTCAAAACTTTCCAAACAAGTTTTCGCGGTGCCGCGATCACGCGCGTGGTGATAATTTGCGGTTTGTCTTTTGGTAAAATAGACTGAGCAAGATTTGGCATGATTTTTATTCCTTGATAGATTCTATATAAGTTCCGAGACGGTCAAGCCGCTGCTCCCACATCACACGATAATTATTTAGCCAGTCATCGACTTCTCTGAGACCTTCAGTTGCTAGTAAGCAGGGGCGCTGTTGGGCATTGCGGCTGCGCGTAATGAGGCCTGCGGTTTCCAGCACTTTAATGTGTTTTGAAATCGCAGGCAGGGTCATGGCGAAAGGTTCAGCCAAGTCATTCACTGTGGCTTGGCCAAACGTCAACTTCGCCAAAATAGCCCGACGCGTTGGGTCGGATAGCGCTTGAAGTTTAAGACTGAGTGGGTCAATCATTATTCAATCATTCATTTAATTAACTTAATGGTTAAATACATAATCAGTAACAATTTGTCAATTAGGCTTCCCTTTATTTCAAAGATTAACTGTGCCATTAGCCACAGAAGGGCTTGGGCGGATTCTGCCTTTAATTTGGGTGCTAATTAAAAATGAGCGAAAACAAGGGCATAATGGCTGGTAAACGCGGCCTGATTATGGGTGTTGCCAATAACCGATCAATTGCTTGGGGCATTGCAAAGTCTTGCGCTCAACACGGCGCGGAATTGGCTTTCACCTATCAGGGTGATGCGTTGAAAAAACGGGTTGAGCCATTGGCTGCCGAAGTGAATTCGCCTTTAGTTTTGCCATGCGATGTGAGCGATATGGCTTCCATTGATGCCACATTTGAGGCGATCAAAGAAAAATGGGGTTCGCTGGATTTTGTGGTTCATGCCATCGGATTTTCTGATAAGAATGAACTGAGCGGTCGTTATGTTGATACGTCGGCTGCAAATTTCACGAACACCATGTTTATCAGCGTTTACAGTTTCACAGCAGTTGCCCAACGCGCCGAGAAAATGATGCCCAATGGTGGTTCGCTTTTAACGCTGACATATTATGGCGCTGAAAAATGGATGCCGCATTATAACGTGATGGGTGTGGCTAAGGCAGGCCTTGAAGCATCAGTGCGTTACATGGCAGCTGATTTGGGCGTTAAGAATATTCGTGTGAACGCGATTTCTGCAGGGCCGATCAAGACGCTTGCTGCCTCAGGAATCAGCGACTTCCGCTATATCTTGAAATGGAATGAATATAATTCACCGCTGCGCCGCACGGTGACCACTGAAGAAGTGGGCGATGCTGGCATGTATTTCCTGTCGGATTTGTCGCGTGGTGTGACGGGTGAAATTCATCATGTCGATTCAGGCTATCATGTGGTTGGTATGAAGAATCCTGAC
Organism: Hyphomicrobiales bacterium; assembly: GCA_025359045.1. Taxonomy (GTDB): domain Bacteria; phylum Pseudomonadota; class Alphaproteobacteria; order Rhizobiales; family Aestuariivirgaceae; genus Aestuariivirga. The sequence continues at coordinate 87,907 of JANYHN010000070.1, forward strand.
GCGCCTGATATGTCGGTTGATAATGCCCCTGAGTAAAAATCTGCCCGTCATCTATTTTATTCGTCACGGCGAGACCGATTGGAACCGCATGGGTTTGGTGCAAGGTTCCATCGAAACTGATTTGAATGCACATGGCCAGCAGCAGGCGCTAGATGTGGCGCGGGCCTTATCTGAAAAGCACCAGGAGTTAGCCGGATTTCAATATGTGTGTTCGCCACAGAGGCGCGCGCAACAGACTATGGGCTATATCACCACCGCACTTGGTGTTTCGATGGACGTTGTCAAAACCGAGCCTCGCGTTCGCGAATTGGGCTTTGGAGTTTGGGAGGGGAAACCTTTTTGGGAACTGAAAGACTCACCCATTTATCCTGCTGACGCCGAGTCGCGCTATGATTGGCGTCCTGTTGGTGGCGAGAGTTATGCTGATGGTGTGGCGCGGGTGGATGATTGGTTGTCAACTCTGACGTTGCCGACACTGGTTGTTGCGCATGGCGCAGTCGGGCGATGTTTGATGGGCTATGTGGCGGGCATGAAGCCTGCGGATATTGTTGGGTTGAGAACGCCGCAAGGCTGTTATTGCCGATTGCAAAATGGCCAGATTGATTGGTTTGACGCAAATCATAATGCGGCTTAATTAGTGTCTCATGTCACACAACACATTCGGCCATCTCTTCCGGGTTACAACATTTGGTGAAAGCCATGGACCAGCCATTGGCTGCGTGGTGGATGGTTGCCCGCCCGGCATCGCGCTGACGCCTGAAGATATTCAAGGTTTTCTGGACAAGCGCAAGCCCGGCACATCGCGTTTTACAACGCAGCGGCAGGAAGCAGATCTGGTCAAAATTCTATCGGGTGTATTTGAAGATGAACGCACGAATGGGCCGCGCACAACGGGTGCACCCATTATGCTGCAGATTGAAAATACCGATCAACGTTCAAAAGACTATTCCGAAATTCGCGACACCTTTCGTCCGGGCCATGCTGATCTGACATATCAAGCCAAATACGGCATTCGTGATTATCGCGGTGGCGGGCGCTCCTCGGCACGTGAAACAGCGTCGCGTGTGGCGGCTGGCGCTGTAGCGCGAAAGGTCATTCCAAGCGTTAGCATTCGTGGTTGCATGATCCAGATGGGCGACCAGAAGATTGATAACAAGAATTGGGATTGGGCTGAGGTTGAGCGTAATCCATTTTTCTGCCCTGATGCGAAGGCAGCGAAACATTGGGAGACTTATCTTGATGGCATTCGCAAATTGGGTTCGTCAATTGGCGCAATCATTGAAGTGACGGCTTCTGGCGTTCCTGCTGGTTGGGGCGCACCGCTATACGCCAAGCTCGATTCTGAACTGGCCGCAGCGATGATGAGCATTAATGCCGTGAAGGGCGTTGAAATTGGCGCTGGCTTTGCGTCGGCTGCTTTGCACGGCGAAGATAATGCTGATGAAATCCGCATGCGTCACGGCAAGCCTGAATTTATGTCAAATCATGCTGGTGGCATTTTGGGCGGCATATCGACGGGGCAGGATGTTGTGGTGCGCTTTGCGGTGAAGCCGACATCTTCCATTTTGCAATCGCGCAAAACGATCACGGCGCAAGGCGCTGATGCTGATATCATCACTAAAGGCCGCCATGATCCATGTGTTGGAATTCGCGCAGTTCCGGTGGGTGAGGCGATGATGGCATGTGTATTGGCAGATCAGTTTTTACGGCATCGTGGGCAAGTGGGCGGGCTTTAGGCCGCTTCAAAAATCTGCTGACAAACAAAGTAATTTTTAGCATAAGGCAGTTGGGGGCATATTTTGAGGAATTCAAATTATGCGCAAAATGTTCATTCTATTTTCTGCGGTGGCCATTCTGGCCGTTTTCAATTCCGACGTTGCCTTTGCCCAATATTGCGAGGGCACAGTGCACGGTCTTTCAGGCCGTTATAACCCTGCAAGCGGCTCTGGCTTTCTGGCGGTACGTGCTGGGCCAAAGGCTTCGGCCTCGCAGGTGGGCGAATTGTTTAATGGCGATACGGTGGAAGTTTTTGATCGTCGTGGCAACTGGTATAAGGTTGCTTCAACGGCTGATGCAAGAATCGATGGTTGGGTTAGTGCGCGCTATCTGCACAACGATTGCAGATATTGATTTGAGGCGTTGGCCGCTCAAAAGCATCCTGCAATTTTACAAACACAAAACCATTGGCTTTCAATTTGAGAATGCCTTCGACCACGCCCGCACCAGCGGGTTTTGATGGTTGGTTGATGTGGGCAATAATCACATCACCATTTTTGGCCGCGCCAAAAGTGCTTGCCGTTCTTCGGGTTGAGAAGCTGGCGCCGCCATCACCATGCACGGAATAGCCAGCAAGTTTGTAATCCATTTCGGCGATGGTTTTTTCAGCTGACGCCGAATAGAGCCCCGTTGCACCACGAAACCATTTGGGTTTGATACCAAATGCGGCTTCAATGGCTTTTGCGCCGCCCTCAATTTCAGCCCGAACGGCTTCAGGTGAGCCTGCTGCTTCTAAGCCAAAAACTTTGATTGGGAAATCAATGACCGGAACATGCTTGGCCCCATGGTTTTCAATTTCGAACAAATCGGCATTGGCTTTGAGTTCGACGATGGCTTGCGGATTGCGTTTGATCCAACGTGCGGTGACGAAAATTGTAGCGCTAATTTTATTGTCGATCAGTGTTTGCAAAATGCGTTCGTCGGTCTTGCCACTGCAGGCATCAAAGGTGAGCGCCACGCGTGGGGGATTATTTGGAAAGATGTTTAGACGTAACTCTGGTTCCAATAAAGGTTGAGCGATGCAAGTGGAAAACGTCATGGCAATTGTTGCCGCAGCGATTGCGAAGATTGATCTCATGGCCGTGCAACTAGATTGAAATTATGAATAAAGTGTGGGGTATTTGGTTTTCAAGTGTCACTTTAAGTGCTTATGTAGGCGCATGAATTGCACTTTGTTACTGATCAAAGTATGAGCCTAACCTATTGAATATGGAGTATTAAACTTGAAAACACGTGCCGCAGTTGCCTTTGAAGCTGGAAAACCTCTGGAAATTGTTGAGGTGGACTTGGAGGGGCCGCGCGAGGGCGAAGTTCTGGTCGAGATCAAAGCCACAGGCGTTTGCCACACGGACGAGTTTACGATTTCCGGTTCTGATCCTGAAGGATTATTCCCGGCCATCATGGGCCACGAGGGTGCGGGCGTGGTTGTTGATGTGGGGCCTGGCGTTAGGTCCCTCCAAAAGGGTGATCATGTGATTCCGCTTTATACGCCAGAGTGCCGCGAGTGCGACTATTGCCTCAATCCAAAAACTAATCTCTGCCAAAAAATTCGCACCACGCAGGGCAAGGGTTTGATGCCGGATGGCACGTCACGTTTCTCATACAAGGGCCAGATGATTCATCACTATATGGGATGTTCGACCTTCTCGAATTTTACAGTCTTACCTGAAATTGCTTTGGCTAAAGTGCGCAGCGACGCCCCATTTGACAAGATTTGTTACATTGGTTGCGGTGTTACAACTGGTGTTGGCGCCGTGATCAACACGGCGAAAGTTGAAATTGGCTCGACAGCGATTGTGTTTGGTTTGGGTGGCATTGGCCTTAACGTGATCCAGGGCCTGCGCCTGGCGGGTGCGCGTCAGATTGTTGGCGTTGATATGAATGACGACAAGGAAGCGTGGGGCCGCAAATTTGGCATGACGCATTTTGTGAATCCTTCCAAAGTCACAGGCGATATGGTGGTTCATCTGGTGGAACTGACGGGTGGTGGCGCTGATTATACTTTTGAATGCATTGGGAACGTTAAGGTGATGCGCATTGCACTTGAGGCTGCGCATAAGGGCTGGGGGCAGTCGATCATTATTGGTGTTGCAGGTGCCGGCCAGGAGATTTCAACACGGCCATTCCAATTGGTCACAGGTCGTTCATGGCGAGGCACTGCCTTTGGTGGTGCACGAGGCCGCACTGATGTGCCTAAAATTGTTGACTGGTATATGGAGGGCAAAATTGAGATCGATCCTATGATCACCCATATTTTGCCGCTTGAGAAAATCAATGATGCGTTTGATTTGATGCATAAGGGTGAATCGATTCGGAGTGTGGTTGTGTTTTGAGTTCAACTTAACAGGAGGAAGGATATGGCCAAAAAAGCAGTTAAAAAAGCCGTTAAGAAGGCGGTGAAGAAGAAGACCGTGAAGGCGAAGAATGCGAGTGCGCCTTTAATTAAATTGCATCCGTCAATTGATAAAGGAATTGCAAAAGCTGGAGCTAAGAATTTTGCCGGTGGTACGCTCACCTGCAATTGCGCAACAGACCCTGTGACCGTGGCACTTCATTCACAATCGGCACATAATCATGCCTGCGGCTGCACGAAATGCTGGAAGCCAGAGGGTGCAATACTCTCAGTTGTCGCTGTGGTTCCGAGCGAAAAAGTTGAAGTGATGGCCAATGGTCATAAATTGCATGTGATCGATACGTCAGCTTTGATTTTGCGCCATGCTTGCTCTGGCTGTGGTGCTCATATGCACGGGCCAGTGCGCAGAGAGGGCCATCCCTTCCAAGGCCTCACTTTTGTGCACACAGAGCTTTCGAAGAATAAGGGTTGGTCGCCTCCGGGCTTTGCGGCTTTTGTTTCTTCAGTGATTGAAAGCGGTGTGCCACCTTCCAAAATGCCTGCCATTCGCAAGCGTTTGAAGGCTTTGGGGCTGGAGCCATATGATGCGCTCAATCCGGGTTTGATGGATTATTTGGCCACAGCGGCGGCAAAGAAGTCGGGCACTTACCGCGAGGCCTAATCATCGGGGCGGCTGTGTGATTTCACAGAGCCGCCTTTTTCTAATTGATAGGTGCTGGTTGTTCGATATTTTTCACGCCAGCGCGCAGAGCTAATACTCCAGCTGCCGCGATGAGGGTCATGCCGATAAAGGTTGTGGCGCGTGGCACTTCGCCAAAAAAAGCAAAGCCGAACACCACCGCCCAGATCATTCCTGTATATTCGAAAGGTGTTATGATATTGGCCTGGCCTTTGCGATAGGCGTGGGTGAGCAAAGTCATGCCCACTGCGGCAATCACGCCACATGCGCCCATGAGCAATAGATCGTGATTGTTAGGCCAACCCCATTTGCGAAACAGAAAATCAAAACTGGGATGGCCGGGGGGTTTCATGCCGAGGATTGCGGCTATGGCGGCAAAGGCTGCTGCACCGATCAAATATACAATGTTCTGGTAGAATGACATGACGGATGATGGCGTTTCGCTGCCATATTTACGTGCCAAGATCATTGAGAGTGCATATGTTGCGGCACTGATGAGGCTGAGCAAAGCGGCTGGATTAAACAGGGCGCTGCCAGGTTGCAGAATAACGAAGACGCCGACGAGGCCTATGGCGACGGCGCCCCAAGCAAGGGCTGTTACTCTTTCGCCCAGCATTGGCCCTGACATTATGGTGACCAGCAAGGGCACCATAAAGAACAGAGCGATGGCTTCAGCCAAGGGCAAAGCCGGGAAGGCCATAAAGTAGGTTGTGTAAGCGCACAGCAAAATACAGCCGCGCCAAACCAACACGCGCCACTGTTTTGTGATAATGCCTTTTAGCCCACACTCAAAATGTACCATGGCGAGCAACACCGGAAACGCCACCACGGCGCGGATGAAGATTGCCAGTGTTACAGCATGCTCTCCGCTGATGGATTTGATAATTGCGTCCTGGATTGAAAATACGAAGATGCCAAGGATTAGTGCGAAGATGCCGATGAGGTTGTTGCGGTGGGTGGGGGAGGTCATGGCTCTTAAAATCTCATTATTCGCAGCCATCTGCCAACACTGATTAAACTAACCAATGCTCCAGCCACATAAGTGTAGGCTGCGGCACGCAACACTTTTCTTGCTCCCTCCATTTCCTGTTCCGGCAAATATTGGCGCAGTATGGGCAGAGCTTTTTTGAAGCTTGCATCATATTCAGTGGGCAATGTGAAGATGTGAATGACAATCGAAATTGCCAAAATGCCCAGAGCTGCTGCCAATTCAAGTAGCAAGATCACGGGTGATCTTGTGAGAGCAAAAACCAATGGCGAAGCCATCAATATGGTGCTTCCGACTTTTTCAAACACCACAACATTCTTGGCGAGTTTTTGGCGCATCGATAGTGGCCAATATCCATCCCGGTCTTGGATGGCGTGGCCGACTTCATGCGCGGCCACTGCGACTGCTGTAACAGACTTTCCTTCAAAGTTTTCTTTTGAAAGCCGAATTGTTTTTTTATCTGGAGCATAATGATCGCGCATCGGTTCAACAATTTCGATCTTCACGCTTTGAAGGCCAGCATCATCTAAGAGCTGACGCGCCATTTCCCCGCCCGTACCCGGAAAATCGGCGCGTTCGGTCGCATAGGTTTTCATCGTCCAATTGATCCAGAACTGCGGACCGAAGATGAGGCCAATGAATGCTAGGAGGCCGAGAGCTGCCAGTATAACCATGGTTCAGCCCTCGATGCCTTTAATTCCCCACAATCGCCGCTTCCAGAATATCCAAACCTTCCTTCATGATCATCTCAGATGCCGTCAGCGGGGTCAGCAAACGCACCACATCGCCATAAACGCCGCATGTCAATATCAGCAAACCACGTTCTAAGCATTTGGCCGCCAGTGCTTTGGCGCCACCTGCGTCTGGCTTGTTGCCTCCGTGTTCGGTGACCATTTCGAAGGCGCACATTGCGCCGAGGCCGCGGATGTCGCCAATCGGCATGCCCTGCTTTTTGGCTTTGATGGCATGCATGCGCTTCATAATCATAGCACCTTGGGCGACTGATTTTTCGAGCAGGTTTTCAGTTTCAAAAGCTTCGAACACGCCCAGTGCTGCGGCGCAGGCGACGGCGTTGCCAGCATAGGTGCCGCCAATGCCGCCTGGGTCTGGTGCGTCCATGACTTTGGCGCGGCCTGTGACGGCGGCAAGCGGGAAGCCACCTGCGAGGGATTTTGCCGTGGTCAATAAATCCGGCTCCACGCCATAATGTTCCATGGCGAAGAATTTTCCGGTGCGGCCAAAGCCCGATTGAATTTCATCGGCAATCAGCAAAATACCATGCTCATCGCAAAGCTGGCGCAAGCGCACCATCAATTCTTTTGGTGCAATGTAAAAACCACCTTCGCCTTGCACAGGTTCGATGATGATGGCGGCCACGCGCGCTGGCTCCACATCACATTTGAATAACAACTCAATGGCATGGATTGAATCTTCAACGCTGATTCCCTTGTGTTCAACAGGGAATGGCACATGCCAAATGCCTGCGGGCATGGGGCCAAACATGGCTTTATAGGGCAAGACTTTTCCCGTTAATGCCATGCCCAGCAATGTGCGGCCATGGAACCCGCCGTGAAAGGCAATGACGTCAGAGCGGCCTGTGTAGCAACGGGCATATTTGATTGCGTTTTCGACGGCTTCGGCGCCTGTAGTGACCAAGGCTGATTTGACTTCGCCCTTAATGGGCGCTTTCTCATTCAGCTTTTCACACACTTCAATGAAGGGCGCATAGGGCATGACCATGGCGCAGGTGTGGGTGAAGGCTTCGAGTTGTTCGTAAACCCGCTTCATTACGAGCGGATGCCGGTGGCCTGTGTTAACCACGGCAATGCCTCCGCCAAAATCAACATAGCGATGGCCTTCAATATCCCAGATTTCGGCGTTCTCAGCTTTTGCCGCCATCACAGGAGCACCCATGCCAATGCCGCGCGAAACGGCCTTGGCGCGGCGTTCAACCCAGGCTTTGTTTGAACCAGCGGGTTGGTGTCTGATGGGTGCGTTCATTGGTATTCTCCGAATATTGATGTTAGATCATCATAGACTGGTTGACCTTTGCCTCGCAAACGGATTCAGTGGGGCCAGATATGACATGAAGAGAGCCGCACCATGCGTCAGCCACACTACACCGAAGTTTCGTTGCCGGAGTTTGGATTTGCAGGGCCAGAACCAATGCTTTCGCCTGCTCACTATCTGCAAAGGCATGACGATCTTTTGCGCCGCATGGTCGATCATAAACTGGATGCGATGGTGATTTATGGTGACCGGGAGCATGTGGCGAATATCAGTTGGGCCACCGGCTATGACCCCCGCTTTGAGGAAGCGCTTTATATTGTGGTGCCAAATCGCAAGCCCCTGCTGCTGGCTGGCAATGAGGGCTATCCTTATGCCGAGCTTGCTCAAGGGCATTTTGAGCGGGAACTTTGGCAACAGTTAAGTCTGATGGGGCAACCCCGTGATAAAGACAAATGCCTAGAAAGCCTGCTAAAAAAAGCCGGGCTGAAAGCCGGAATGAAGATTGGACTGGCTGGCTGGAAGGGCTTTGAGACAGAGGATGGGGCGTTTGATTCTGATTGGTTTGAAACGCCACATTATCTCGTAGAGGCGTTGCGTAAATTTGGTGATGTAACGAATGCCGCGCAAATTTTTATGCATCCTGTTTCAGGTTTGCGGGTGATTAACGAAGCCGCGCAATTGATGCGGTTTGAATATGCCTCGTGCTTGTCTTCGACGGCGATCAAAAACTTTGTTCTGGGAGCCAAGCCTGGCATCTCTGAATATGACGCTTGTCGCAATCTCAATCTTAATGGGTTTCCGCAATCCATTCATATCAACATGTGTTCGGGGCCGCGTGCTAAATATGGTTTGCCCAGCCCGAGTGAGCGGATTATTGAGCGGGGTGATCCGATTGTCGTTGGTCACGGGCTTATGGGCTCACTCAATTGCCGCGCTGGTTTTATGGTGGAAAGTGCCAGTGAACTTCCCACCCATATTTCAGACTATGTGGACAAATTGGTGGCACCCTATTTTCGCTCAGCTGTTGCTTGGTATGAAACCATTGGCATTGGTGTTGAAGGAGGTGCAGTTTATGAAGCGGTTATGGCGCATGTGGAAGCCCCTTTTTTTGGGATTGGACTGAACCCGGGGCATCTTATTCATCTTGATGAATGGGTGAATTCACCGATTAAGAAAAATTCCAAGATGAAATTTGTGTCTGGCATGGCCTTGCAATGCGATATTATTCCCGCCACCGGAACAGATTATTTCATGTCGAACATTGAAGATGGAATCGCTTTGGCTGACGCGGATTTGCGGGCCGAAATACAGCAAAGCTTTCCTGACGCATGGGCGCGGATTGAAGCCAGACGAAATTTCATGACTGATGTATTGGGAATTCGCTTGAAGTCAGAAGTTTTGCCTCTCAGCAACATGGCGGCATGGCTGCCTCCTTTCTGGCTGGCCCCGCACAAAGCTATGACTATGAGATAGTGTCTTGCCTTCCGCACCAATCGGTAGGTGATTTTGTGCTTGCTAAATATATGGTGCTAATGGCAACCTGCTACTAACAATATCTCATACAAGTCTAGGCACCGAAATTGGTGTGATCGGCACTGTCGAACCGATAGTCTGAAATCAAAGGAAACACTTAAGATGCATTTTGTCCGAACAGTCTTTTTTGCCACATCAGTTTTAGCGCTGTCGCTCGCCACGCCAGCATTTGCAGCTGTGGATGCCCAGAAGTTCATGGATACTTTAACTGCAAAGCTTGCTCCTTACGGGATGAGTGCAAAAGCAGACTCGGTTGAAGGCCAAGGTGAAGATATTATTCTGAAAGGATTTAAAATTGGGCCGGCATCGGCGGCTGATCCGGTTACTGTTGCTGAATTGAAGCTTGAAGGCGTTACGGAAAAAGATGGTGGTTATGTGATCGCACTGATTGAAGCACCCGCCGCTCAATATCCCGTGCCAGAAGGTGTGTGGGATTTTGGAGGGGCGGCGGTTAAAAATCTTAGCATTCCAGCCGTAGATTCAAACGACCCATCTGGTGGGCTTATTATTTATGAATCAATTACAATGAGCCCTTCAAAATTTATGACTACTGCAGGCGATGAAATCGTCCGGCTCGGAAATCTTGAAGCAACGGTTTCGCCCTATACCGCTGATCAACCTATGACATTCTCAATGAAACCATTCGACATGTATATCAATGCTATCGCTGCCGCTAAAGATGATGCAGCGAACAAAGAGATTATGACCACTTTAGGCTTGGCTGAGATTAATACCAAAATTGCAATGGATGGGACATGGAACCCTGCTGATGGAAAGCTTACGATTTCTGAAGAGTCCTTTGATGTTCAGAACGCAGGCAAGCTGAATCTTAAATTTGATATTTCGGGTTATACGCCGGCTCTGCTTAAACAGATGCAAGATATGGCCAAACAGAATGCAGGAAAACCCGATGCTGCAAGTGGCATGATGATGATGGGCCTGATGCAACAGTTGACCTTAAATTCAATCAGCCTTCGTTTTGATGATGCCTCGCTCACTGGCAAGTTATTGGATCTTGCGTCCAAACAAATGGGCCAACCGAAGGAGGCTATTATCAATCAATATAAAGGTATGCTGCCGATGATGGCGGCACAGTTACAAGATCCAGAATTTGTAACCATGCTTTCTAATGCGGCCAATGCTTATCTCGACAACCCTAAAAACATCGAGATTAAAACTGCCCCACCTGCTCCTGTTCCTTTTGCGCAAATAATGGCAACAGGCATGGCCCAACCTCAGGCTCTGATCAAAACATTGGGTGTGCAGGTGATTGCGAACCAATAATTTATGGAAAGTACTGGTAGCGATTTAATCAACTGGACTGCCTTAGATGTTGTTTCAGCACTGAAATCAAAAACCATAACGCCGCTTGAGTGCCTTGATGCGCTTGAGCGGCGCATCTCCGACGTTAACCCAAGTATCAATGCACTCGTGACATTGTGTTTTGAACGCGCCCGCGGCCATGCAACTGAATTGATGCAGAACCCGGTTTCTGAACGCGGATTGCTGGCTGGCCTGCCACTTCCTATCAAAGATCTGACGGATGTAGCAGGTGTTCGTTCCACACAGGGTTCGCCGATTTTCGCACATAAGATTGCAACAGAGTCAGATATTCTGGTTCGCCATTTGGAAGGCGAAGGTGGCATCATTTATGCGATGTCGAATACGCCAGAGTTTGGCGCAGGCGCACACACTTTCAATGAGGTGTTCGGCGTTACGCGCAATCCTTGGAATTTAAAGCTTTCTGCATCGGGTTCATCGGGGGGTGCGGCAGCTGCACTTGCGAGCGGCATGGCGTGGTTAGCGCATGGGTCTGATATGGGCGGTTCGCTTCGTAACCCTGCCAGTTTCTGTGGTGTGGTGGGCATGCGGCCTTCGCCGGGCCGGGTTGCATCATCCGTGTACGGAAAGATTGATGGCACGCTTGGTTTAGAAGGGCCGATGGCGCGGAACGTTTCTGATCTTGCCTTGCTGTTTGATGCAATGGTTGATGCGGAGGCGGGCGATCCATTGTCGCTGCCGCGCGAGGATAATTATTCATACGCCATTTCGAAAGGCTGGAAGCCTAAGAAAGTTGCAATCAGCCGCAATCTGGGCATCACTCCTGTTGATCCAGAAGTAGCCGAGATTGTTATGGCAGCAGGCGCCAAGCTGCAAGCTGCTGGCGTAATCGTTGAAGAAGCGCATCCTGATCTTTCCGAGATGATGAATTGTTTTCAAATTTTACGAGCCCTCGGCTTTGCAGTGGGCATGCGTCAGCTGCTGATTGATCATCGTGATTTGCTCAAACCCGAAGTGATTTGGAACATCGAAAAAGGTTTAGCACTTTCGGTCGATGATATTGCCAAGGCCGAAGCACAGCGTGGAATGCTGTTTCACCGTATGCGTAAGTTTCTCAACGAATATGATTTTCTGTTATGCCCTGCAACGATTGTGCAGCCGTTTCCGGTTGAACAGCGCTATCCAACCCATTGCAATGGCGTTGAATTTGAAACTTACGTCGATTGGTTGCTTATTGTGGGTGTGGCCACAATGTGTGCGTGCCCAGCGATTTCAATTCCGTGTGGCTTTACAAAATCCAAATTACCGGTGGGCCTGCAAATCATCGCGGCTAATCGCGGCGAAGCGAAGTTGTTAGCGGGTGCGAAGTTTATGGAGGATGTGTTTGCATTAGGCGCGATCACTCCGATTGACCCAAGGCGTGTTTGATGACCGAACATAATTGGCACGAGCTGCAATATAATCCGCGCACAACAGTCGCCAATGCGAGTGAGATTATTCCCGCATGGAAAATTCGGGCGGCGGAGACACGTGAGAAATTTTTATTTGATGCTGATATTTTCTACGGGCCGCATCCGCGTGAAGTGTTGGATTTCTATCGCGCACCAAATTCTAAAGCCACGATGATTTATATTCATGGCGGGTATTGGCGGATGCTGTCGAAGGTCGAGACATCTTGGGTGGCGGATGGTTTTGTGGGGCAAGGTGTTTCTGTGGCGCTCATCAACTATCCGCTTTGCCCCGACGTTTCGTTGGGCGACATTCGCGGCAGCATCATTAGCGCCTTTGTCCATGTTTATAAAGATGTACTAAATGATGAAGAGCGGGCAAATATTATTGTGGCTGGCCATTCTGCGGGCGGGCATTTGGCAGCCTTGCATTTGGCCACGGATTGGGCGGCTTATGGCATGCCAGAAAATCCGGTTGCTGGGGTCATCGCTATTTCAGGTATCTATGATGTAGCGCCATTGATCCATACCAGTATGAATGCCGATATTTGCCTTACTGAAGAATCTGCACCTGCGCTAAATCTGATGGCATCTGAGATTAAATCGCGAGCGCCCATTGTTTTTGTTGTTGGAGGTGATGAACCTTCAGAATTTCACCGACAGGCGGCAGACCTTGCGAAAGCTTGGGCATCGCTGCATCCCAAAATTCTCAATTTGCCCCATACCAACCATTTTACAGTTGTTGATTCATTGGCTGATCCTCAAGGCGAGCTCAATAAGGTCGCTTTGGCCATGTTATCCAGACGATTTTAAAGCGGGTTGCCATAGGGCAATTGCTGCATTATTCATGCATCACAACAACAAGGAATGGGACTATGAACGCAACATTGGCATCGAAGCTCTGGCCACAAACACAATCTTCAAATGTGGTTCGCAATATCGTTTTAGCTGTTATCGGCAGCTTGATTGTTGCTGGTGCGGCGCAAATCACGATTCCAATGTATCCGGTGCCCATGACTTTACAGACTTTAGCTGTTCTTGGCATTGGTGCTGCTTATGGCGCACGTTTGGGCGCTGCAACACTGATGCTTTATGCAATTGAAGGGGCTGTGGGCCTGCCATTTTTTGCTGGTGGAAAATCGGGGCTTTTTGATGCCAAGCTTGATTATATGTTTCCGTCGGGCTCGATGGGTTATGTGGTCGGGTTCATCTTGGCAGCATGGTTGGTTGGTAAGCTGATTGAGAGCGGTTGGGCAAAATCTTTACCGAAAAGCGCAATGGCTGCTTTGATCGGCGGTGCTTTGCTTTATGTGCCTGGCATCATCTGGCTCGCGATATGGGCGTCTAAGACTATGAATATGGATGCTGCGACGGCAACGACATCAGCATTATCGTGGGGGCTTTATCCTTTCATCGTCGGTGATGTGATAAAAGCTGTACTTGCCGGAGTTGGTGTGCCCGCGATTGCAAGCTTGTTCAACCGCAAGGCCTAACTGATCTCACTTTCGTTCTAAAGGCCCGTCCGCTCATGATTTGAGTGGCGCGGGCTTTTTCAATCCCCAACCTTCTTCAACAGGGCTAAAGCTGTTTCTTCATTGGTGATCAAAACATTGCAGTTGATCAGTTTGATTGCGCCATAAATGGCTTCGATTTTGTCCGCACCGCCAGCAGAGATTACGCGCAGTGGCACGTCGCGCAGTTGGTCGAGCGGTATAGACATAATGCGTTTGTTCACTGGGTGATCAACAAGTTTACCGTTGATATCAAAAAAATTATATAGCAAGTCACCCACAGCACCCGCTTGGATCAAAGCGAGGCGATCTGCTTCTGGCAACATTTCAAACCGAAACGCGGTTGACTTTGGTTCCATATTACCACAGCTCAGCATGGCGATATCAAGCTTCTCTGCGCGCTTGAAAACATCACGCAGACCGCAGCGCTCAACAAGGGCTTCACGTGTGGCTGGTGAATCGACCACAGCGGGGGCTTGTAGCAAATAACAATCAGCGCCAACGGCCCGCGCAAACTGCCAGGCAAACTCTGCCGGATTAAACTTTCGCGCTTGAACAATGCCACCGAGCAAGGAGATCACCTGTACATTGTTTAATTCGCGCGTGGTCAAAGTGGCGAGTGACTCATAGAGTGTTGCACCCCAGCCCACGCCGACTGACATTCCGTCTTTCAATGTATCAGACACAAACATGCCAGCCGCATTGCCTATGGATTTGGCAATGTTTGCTGAATTATTAGGTTCTGGAACGACAATTGCGTCCTGCAAATTGAACGCCTTTTTCAACGCGTCTTCAATCTCAATGCATTCTGCAATATCGCCTTCAATGCGGATTTTCACTTCGCGTTGTTTGATGGCCTCATTGATATTTCGCACAACAGTCACGCGGCCAATACCCAGCTTTTCGGCTATTTCGTTCTGCGTCAAGCCTTCAACATAATACATCCATGCAATGCGCATACGGTTGCGAGCTATACGGCCCGCACCACGGTCCACTGGGGTGACTGCAATTGACCTGATATGGCCGTCGTCATGCTTTGGCATACACATTCTTTCCGTTGGCTGCCAATGCAGACATCACTGTGGTAACGATGCCGGCACGATCAAGACCGTTGCGTGCATACATCGTTTCAGGTTTGGCCTGATCTGTAAATTCATCTTTCAGTGTTAAGCACCGAATTTTCAAGCCACGGTCAAGCAAGCCAAGGTTTGCAAGAGCGTGCAAAACTTGGCCATCAAAGCCGCCCGTCGCACCTTCTTCAACAGTTACCAGCACCTCGTGTTCCAAGGCTAGTCGTTGCAGCAAAGCTAAATCTAAAGGCTTTGCAAATCGCGCATCAGCCACAGTTGTTGACAAGCCCGCCGCATCCAAATCTTGCGCCGCTAAAATACAATCAGCCAGACGTGTTCCAAAAGAAAGCAGCGCAATTTTACTTCCCTCTTTAACGATACGGCCTTTGCCAATTACCAAAATTTCTCCGCGCTCTGGCAGGTCAACCCCCACACCGTCACCGCGCGGAAAGCGAAATGAAATAGGCCCTTCGTCATAGGCCGCAGCCGTGCGCACCATATGCTTGAGTTCTGCTTCGTCCGATGCCGCCATCACCACAAAATTTGGCAGCGATGCCAAGAAGCCTATATCGAAGGCTCCACAATGGGTTGGGCCATCGGCGCCCACATAACCCGCACGGTCAATCGGAAAGCGCACGGGCAGTTTTTGAATGGCTACATCATGCACGATCTGGTCATAGGCGCGTTGCAGGAAGGTGGAATAGATTGCAACAAACGGCTTCATGCCTTCGGTGGCCATTCCTGCAGCAAATGTCACAGCGTGCTGTTCGGCAATGCCAACATCAAATACCCGTGTTGGAAAAATCTCACCAAAAAGATCAAGCCCTGTGCCAGTCGGCATAGCGGCAGTTATGCCCACTATGCGGTCGTCAAGCTGGGCTTCTTGAATAAGGCTCTGTGCAAAGACTTTCGTGTAAGCTGGTGCATTGGATGTGGCCTTGCTTTGGGTGCCTGTGATCACATCAAATTTATTCACGCCATGATATTTGTCAGCTGCCTTCTCAGCAGGCGCATAACCCTTACCCTTTTTGGTGACGACATGAATGAGAATGGGTTCATTACCATGGTCACGCACATTGCTGAGTACGGGGATCAGATCATCAAAATTATGTCCGTCAATCGGGCCGATGTAATGAAACCCTAACTCTTCAAACATAGTGCCACCGGTCACGTAGCCGCGCGCATGACCCACAGCACGGGTGATTGCACGGTCAGCCCGCTTACCCAAACGCGAGGATAGTTTTTTGCTGAGATCGCGGAAGTCATTATAAAATTTTCCCGATGCTAGACGCGCAAGATATGAACTGAGCGCACCAGACGGTGGAGCGATCGACATATCATTGTCGTTGAGGATGACGATCAACCGCGCATCCATTGCCCCTGCGTTGTTTAGCGCTTCAAACGCCATGCCAGCCGACATTGCGCCATCGCCAATCACTGAGATAACGTTGTTGGATCTATTTTTCAGATCGCGCGCCACAGCCATACCAAGACCAGCTGAAATGGAAGTCGATGAATGCGCTGCACCAAACGGATCAAACTCGCTTTCGGCGCGTTTGGTAAATCCAGAAATTCCATTCTCTTGTCGAAGTGTTTTAAAGCGATCCCGTCTGCCAGTGAGTATTTTATGCGGATAGCTTTGATGTCCCACATCCCAAATCACACGGTCTTCGGGTGTGTTGAAGATATAATGCAAAGCAATTGTCAGTTCGACAACGCCAAGGCCAGCGCCCAAATGCCCACCGGTTTTGGAGACGGCGCTGATCATATCTTCGCGGAGTTCGGCGGCGAGCTGTGGCAGCTGGTTCACATGTAATTTTTTCAAGTTAATAGGAAAATCCGCCATATCAAGCAGCGGCGTAGGGTTTGGAGTGTTCAAAATTCTGTTCCTCGCAGTCACGCCCAACTGCATTACACCGTCTGTTTTCTGAT
Source organism: Hyphomicrobiales bacterium (assembly GCA_025359045.1). Taxonomy (GTDB): domain Bacteria; phylum Pseudomonadota; class Alphaproteobacteria; order Rhizobiales; family Aestuariivirgaceae; genus Aestuariivirga. Next base: position 104,488 of record JANYHN010000070.1, read on the forward strand.
CGCCAAGAGAAATTGAAAATTTGATAACGAAACATTTGCATTTCAAATTGTTATTTAGTATGCTAATTAGAATATACAAAAAAGCGCTGCCAATAAAATCATGCGGCCAATAAGGGAGGTTACAATGGGTATTAACGGCAACGACCTTTTTCTGAAAATCGCCCTGATTTCGCGACGATCTATCCATTTATTCTGATTTCTCGGTTGCTTCACGCATGAGGTAACACCGAAAAAATGTGCCGTGCTCAAGGCCAAGCACACGCGCAACGCCAAATCAGGCCACAAAAATATTGAGGAGGAAATAGAATGCTCTTGACCAATAAATTATCCCGCCGATCGCTTTTGAAAGCCACGGCTGCCACGGGGGCTTTTGCAGCCGTCGGTGGTGTGAACATGTTCAACATCAACAGCGCATTTGCTGCGATGAAAGACCCCGCTGACGTTCTGAAAACCATCAATGTCGGCAAATATGTGAAGAAGGAATATCGCGAGCAATATAAGCTTGGTGATAATGATGAACTTTGGGATTCAAAGAAAGACTGGATCCGTACCGTAGATTGGGAAGCTGTTCGTAAAGAACATGCGGGCAAAACAGTGCGCTTTGCCATCGGTGCTGCCGATAAGGAATCAGCTCAGGATGGCGTGGCGCCATTTGCAGAACTCTCAGGCATTAAGGTTGAACTCGTCCCAATTCCTGACGACTCAATGTATGATAAGGTTGTCGCTGAATTCTTGTCAGGCACCGCCTCATTTGATGCCATTCAGTTCTTCTCACCTTGGCTTGGCGATTTTGGTGCGCAAGGCTTTGTAAAGCCATTGGATGAATATATCGCCAAGTGGAAACTTCCCTTTGATGATTTCTATGAAACCTATCAGTTAAATTATGGGCATTGGAGCGACAAGGGCATTCTGGGTATTCCATTCGATTGCGATATTCAACAAGTGCACGTTCGTCCATCGATCATGAAGAAAGTTCTGGGCGGCGAAGTCGACCGTGTGAAATCAATTGCCACTTATGATGATATGATCCGCTTGGCACCTGAACTCAACAAAGTTGAAAAAGGTGTGAATGCTATCGGCATGATGTGCGGCCGTGGCTTCTGGGCAACCTATACGTGGCAACACATTGCGGCTCAATATGGCATGCAAATGTTTAACGATAAGTGGGAGCCAACAATCAATAGTGATGCAGGCATCAAAGGTCTCGAAACCATTGTTGCTCTGTCAAAGAACGCTATTGAGGGTGTTGCAGCTGCTGACTGGCCAACCAATCGTGCCGCTTGGTTGGGCGGTCAAATCGCCTGCAATATTTCTTGGCAAGATTCGGGCACCCAAGCCACGCGCCCTGATCAATCGAAGATTGGTGATGACGTCATGACAATCTATGAACCACGCGTTGCTGGTGGCACTTATGCGCCGCCAAATATTGCAGGTTCAACATCATGCGTCACAGCCACATCACCAGAGCCAGAAGCTGCATTCTTGATGCTGGCTTTCTTAACCTCGGCATCGATTATGGCCATGAACGAAGCTAATGCGAATGGTGTAGCGCCTGGTTACAAATCAGTGCTTGCCAATGAAAAATTGCGTGCAGTATCACAGCCTGCAAAGGTTTGGTCTGAAGCTTTAGATTATGCATGGTGTGCACCACGTCTTCCACAAGGCTTCCAGATGGATCAGGAAATCGGTTTCCTTATTAATAAAGTTGTCGTGGGCGAATTGAAGCCAAAGGACGCGCTTGATCAAGCTGCCGTGAAAGTCAAAGAAATCATGACCAAGAATGGTTTCTACAAAGGCAAAGACCCAATGAACTTTGCAGCTGTTGAACCTGGCATGTGGATCGGCAAAGGTAAGAAGGCACCTTTCTGAATTTGATATTGAACGGCAGGGGAAACTCTGCTGTTTTTTTGACGTTTACGGACTAAATCAATGACTGCTATTCAGCCCGCCATCATCCGCCGCCGCAGTCCATTCATGCGCAAGGCATTCCCGTATTTTCTACTCGCTCCAGCGATGATCTATCTGCTGGGCATCACGCTTTATCCCGGTATTTATGCGCTCTATCGCAGCACGATGACGGGCAAGTTCAAGTTGGAATTTGTCGGTCTTGATAATTACAGAGAACTCATTGTCGACAACGCATTTTGGGAAAGCCTTTACAATACGCTTGTCCTTGGCTCAATCACGCTCGTCATAGAATTCACGATTGCCATGGCACTGGCTGCACTTGTCTACCGTGACCCATGGGTGAAAGCCTGGCGCATTATTTTTCTATTGCCAATGTTGTTCATGCCATCTGCCGTTTCGTTTTTGTGGAAGTTGATCTTTAACGATGGCCGCATTATCAGCGATTTGTTGACGAGGCTTGGCTCAACTTTCGGCAACATTGATTTTATGGGGTCTTCCGGCTTTGCGCGAAGTGTTCTCGTTGTCACCGATGTTTGGCAGTGGACTCCGTTTCTCTTTATTATTTTTGTGGCCGGCCTGCAGGGCATGGACAAGGAAGTTGAAGAAGCCGCACGCCTTGATGGCGCATCATGGAGTAGCATTTTCTTCAACATCTCGTTGCCCATGATCCGCCCGGTGATTGCCATCGGATTAGTGTTGCGTGGTATTGATATTTTAACAATGTTCACGCCGGTGCATGTTATCACCCAGGGCTCTCCGGGTGGTGCTACTGAAACGCTCAGTTATTTTATTTATCGAACAGCGTTCAAAAGTTTTGAGCAGGGCTATGCCTCAGCTGCATCGGTTCTATTGTTGATCGCAACGATTGTGGTTTCACAGACGCTGGTGCGCCGCTTCTTCAAATCGGGAACTGAATAATGAAGAACAAAGTTACGTCAGGAACCTGGGTTGCTAAATTTATTTTATCGTTGTGGGCGGCGGCTTGCCTTTTGCCAATTATATTCTTCGCTTCAATTGCTTTGCGCCCGCGAAATGAAATCATTGCGCCTACGCCCATTTATTTTCCAACACTTACAACTGAAACATGGAGCAAGATATGGGATGAGTGGCCCATCGGCACTTATTTTGCTAATTCTGTGATGGCGGTTTTTGGCAGTGTTGTGATCTGCTTGTTGTTGGGCGTGCCTGCGGCTTATGCTCTGGCGCGCTATAGGTTCAAAGGCCGCGAAGATATTGGGTTTTATATTCTTTCAACAAAAATGATGGCGCCTGCTGCCGTGGCAATTCCGATGTTTGTGTTGTTCGGACGCTTGCATATTCTTGATACAGTTTGGGCACTTATGTTGATCTATGCTGCAGCAAATCTTTCCATCGTGGTGTGGATTATCCGTTCCTACATGGTCGACATTCCTCACGAGATTGAAGACGCAGCCCGCACTGATGGTGCATCAGATTTGCGCATCATGTGGTCGATCATCATCCCGATGTGTCTGCCGGGCATCATTACCGCCGCTGTGATTGCTGCAATTTTTGCAATGAACGAATATTTGTTCACGCTGATCATCGCTTCGAAGAATGCTTATCCATTGTCAGTGGCATTGGCGAATTTTAGCGGCGGTAGTGATGGCATTATTTATAATGCGATTGCACTGGTCTCGTTCTTGGCGTTCTTTCCGGCGCTATTGCTCGTGATATCCATTCAAAATCACTTGTCTCGCGGGCTGACGATGGGGGCGGTGAAGGGTTAGCGCTTCACTTTCGTTGTTTTCATAAAATTCAGCGTGTGTTCGAAACTTTCAACACCTGCCTGAGAACCAAGCCCCGTTGCATTCAGCGCTGATGTTGCTTGCGCAAAACGCACGTTGGTTTCGGGGTCAAAATCTTTCACCAAGCCAACAGCAAAGCCAGCATTAAATGCATCACCACAGCCGCACGTACACTTCACTCTAATATCATAGGCTGGTACTTTAAATGAAATGCCGTCGCGGTCGTGATAATATGCGCCGTCGCCACCAAGGGTCAGCACGCAGGCTTTTACACCCATATCCAAAAAGAATTTGGCTGTGTCGCCATAATCGCTGCGGCCACATAATGCCTGGGCTTCTTCAATTGATGGCATGAAATAATCAGTATACGGAAGAACCGAAGCAATGGCGGGCAGGTCTTTGGGCGAGCCAGCGAAGACATCGAGGGTTGTGATCGCACCACCAGCTTTGGCTGCTTTCATCACAACAGTGTTCTGGCCACTATCCATGGCGCTCATCAAGCCGACGCCACCGATGTGAAACACTTTCGCATCAATCACGCGTGGGATCATGGCATCATCAACGAAAAAATCTTTGGTTGCACCCAACATATGCAGGGCGGGGCGCGAACCATCAGCGCGTGTTGTAACGATTGATGATGATGTGCGCCATTCAGGTTTATGCTGCACACCCCAAGTGTCAACTCCGAAGTGGGCCAAGCGTTGCAACACCCAATCGCCCATTAAATCTTCACCAACACCGGCCACCGCTAGCGTTTTTAAACCCATTTTTGCGGCTGCAATGGCCGCTGTGCCACCCGCGCCAGAAACCGCCAATGTTAGATCATCAATAAAAACCGTGCCGCCACCGGGCGGAATTTCTGTGAATGGCCAGCCCAAGCAATCATAGGTGTAGAACCCCATGGATGTGTAATCATAGCGTGGCATTTAGGCGGCTGCGACTTTCAACATATCATCCTGTCGCTTTCTCAGCGTGAAAATTTTAGCAGTCGTATCAACTGCGATATTTTCAGTGGTCAGCAATTCGCCTTTCTTAATTGCCTTGGTCACTTTGCCTTCTTCAATCAAACCGCACGGAACAGCTTTGGCAGCAACTGCTTCGGCAACACTCATAATCCACGCGCGATAGGTATATTCGCCAATCGCATCGAGCCTTTCGCCTGGCACAAGATCTTTTTTTGCCACTGCACAGACTTCGGATGTTGGCACATCGCGCGGCTGCATGTCTGGAATTCCGTAGAGCACGGCGCGCGCACATGACAGCGGCACTTCAAGCGATGTCAAATGATAGGGCCTGAAGAAACGGTAATATGGCCCGGCACCCAATTTCAAATCATGCATGCGTTCACGCACGCGCGGGTGTGACATTTCCGCAATGACAAAAACGCCCGGGGCCACACCTTTGCCAATTGAGAAATCAACAACTCCTTTGCGCGAAAGAATGCCGCCATCAGCTATGGGGCAAAGAACATGTTCAAGTTCGGTCATTGAGCAATTGGGGCCATGCATACCCGCCTTGTCGGGGACCAATCCGGTGGCGTTGGATATCGCCGCCATTTCAACCATGGTCTTTGAACCATCAACAAATTCTACGAGCATGCGCACATTCATGTTGCGGCGTTTTGCTTCTTCAGCATATTCATCTGGTGTAGCATCAATCTTCAACGGATTGTTCTTGCCCTTGCCTGCAGCCACGATGGGATAGCCCATGCCGGTTACGAAATTCACAAGTTCCATGCAGCTTGATGGTTCATCGCCCGCGCCCAAAGTGTAAACCACACCAAGCCTGGACGCCTCGCGCTTTAAATAAGCCCCGATGCAAACATCACCTTCCACATTCATCATCACCATGTGCTTGCCATGTTCCATGGAGGTCAAAGCAATTTCGGCACCAGCGGCAGGTCTGCCCGTAGCGTCAATCACCACGTCAATTTGGGGGTCAGTGCAGATCAGTTGTGAATCTTCTGTGATTGCTGTTTTGCCTGTGCTGATACAGCTTGAAAGAGCCGCAGCCGTATTGACCAGCTGATAGTCACCTTCGTCGCGTCCGGAGATCAAAACAGCGCGTTTTGCGTTTTCAATGCGGCGATCAGCAATTGCAGCAACGGTAATGCCAGTCATTTGCTCGCACTGGGTTACAATGTCGGTGCCCATTTCGCCAGAACCAATCAGACCTACGCGAATCGGCTTGCCGGTTTCGGCAAAACGCCGCGCTAAATCAGCGGCAAGACCGTGGGCGGGGGCTTGGGAGTTAATAGGCAGGTAGGATTTCTTCGACATTTGCGCTTCCTGTTCGGAAAAGTTAAAAGATACATTTGATCTTCTGATATAACAATAGTACTATAATTGACAGAAGCCCAACTTGCAAGAAATTGCTTGCGGCTTTGAACCTAAAACCACCAACTTTACAAGAGTGGTTGTTGGGCTAATCTGGTGAGGAAGGACGAAAATCTAAATGGCTTCAATCAGTCTGAAAAAAGTGTCTAAAGCTTGGGGTGCTGTGGTGGGTGTGGATGCCATTGATCTTGAGATTAGAGACAAAGAATTCATGGTATTTCTTGGGCCTTCAGGCTGCGGCAAAACCACAACAATGCGGATGATTGCGGGGCTCGAAATGCCAACGGGTGGCGAAATTGATATCGCTGGACAGCGCATGACTGATGTGGACGCCCGCGACCGAGATGTGGCCATGGTATTTCAGAGCTATGCACTTTACCCAAATATGTCGATTTATGAGAATATTCGCTTTCCATTGCGCATGCGCGGCGTTCCCAAAGCTGACCAGGAAGGTTTGGTGCGAAAAGCGGCTGAGATGGTGGAGCTGGGTGATTTGTTAGAGCGCAAACCCAAAGCGCTTTCGGGCGGTCAACGCCAGCGCGCTGCCTTGGCCCGCGCTATTGTGCGCCAGCCGCAAGTGTTTTTGATGGATGAGCCGTTATCGAACTTGGATGCAAAATTGCGCTTGTCGATGCGCGCTCAACTCAAACACATCCAAAAGCGATTGGAGACAACAACTGTCTATGTGACTCATGATCAGATCGAAGCTATGACTTTGGCTGATCGTATTGCGATTATGAATAAGGGTAAAATCCAACAGCTTGGAACGCCTGATGAGATTTACAACAATCCGGCCAATATGTTTGTAGCTGGATTTATTGGTTCAACGCCGATGAATTTGATTAAGGGGTCGATTTCCAAGGGCGTTTTCACTGGGCCGGGTGTGAGCGTATCTGATTTGAAATATGCTGATCATTCAAAGGTGGTTTTTGGGATCAGGCCAGAGGATGTGGCGATTGTTGCCAAATCAAAAGCACATCTGACTGCGCCGCTTTATTCATTGGAGCCTACAGGTGATCAAACATTGGTTGCCGTCAAAAATGGGGAACAGTTGATTGTGGCGCGTGCCGCAAGGGATTACCGTGCGGCTGTTGATATGCCTTTGTCACTACAGTTTGATTTGGTTCGCGCGTTTATTTTTGACGGTGAGACAGGTGCGCGGGTGGGATTACGTTAACTTTTTAAAAGCTCGCGTTTTTGCTTTAAAGCCTTCCTCATCCACGGCACATCGGGTGCATCCCAGTTTGGCTCTTGACCACAAACGAGGTCAAAGAAAGCGATTGCTGAAGCTGGACTTTCCATCGTGTTTTCTTTGAAGGTGTCCCAGAATGCCGGATCGTCCGAAGGGCCGCTGGTTTCCGGTTCGGTCTCGCCCATTTCGCGCAAGATTGCTCCGGCGACGGATAAGCAAAAACTTGTATAGGCATAACCTTCAGGCCAGCGGGTTAGCAATTGATCTGTTGAAGCGATCGCAACAGCGCTCTCACTTGGCTTGCGTTGCTGGGTTTTCAATGGGGATGCCGCAACCAATTCTTTCAACATGAGCCCGGCAGCAAAAATAACGAAGTCGTGGCGATTGGTATCAGCCAGATATTTCGTTTGATCAAAGCGCTGACGCCAATTTGAAAAGGCGGTGGCCAATGCGGCGTGATCCACCACAGTTGAAAGCGACGAATTTTTGAACAGCAAATCCAGATTGGTTTCGAACATCTGCAACACCGTGCGAAAGCGTCTGGCCGCGTGGGCCAAATCATCGATTTTCGAAACATCGGATGTTAACGGTGTTTTCATGCGACCATATCATCGCTTGACGAAGCGGCTGTGGCAAGGCTCAATTGGCCGCATGAGCATTGCATTTAAAACTGCTGAACGGCTGTCCGATCATGCTTGGTGTATGGCGGCGGGGTTTCGCGATAGTTTACGCACCGCACAATTTTATGTGCGTGATATGCGCAATGCTGATGGGCAGGGCACGTCGTTTCCGAGGCAGTCGACTTTTCTGTCGCGCATGGTTGCCGGACTGGCCCGTGTGGTTGATGATGTGATGACGAAAGGTGGCAATCTTTCGATCAGATTGTTGCTGCCCAATTGGCGCAAATTACCTTCGCCTTTTACCGCTGGTTTTATGGATGAAGTGCAGACCGCCATCAGCCATAATAAGTTGGTCGAGAATCCGATTTTCAACGCCTACTTTTTTCGGAGTTGCCAAAACATCCTTTCACGCTGGGCTGAGCCGCCTTATCTGGTGCTCGAACACCGTATCGATGCCGCACGGCGCGATTTAGCTTTGGCAAAAGCGCCAGCCGATAAGCTTGAGTTTCTAAGTCAGACTCTTTTGGCATTGGTTGAAGCAGCGCCGATTGCACGGCATGGACCGCTGCGTGACAATGGCAAGCTTCTTGGCGACGGCGATCCTAATGTTGCAGTGTGCGCCACGGCCTGCTTGGCGTTGCTATTGGCTGAAGAGGGCGGTGCAATCAGTGGAATTGGCGATGATGAATTTTTCGCCATTGTCGGCGCGTTGATGTTGCCGCGCTTAAATTCTATGCAACAAGCAGTGAGTGAACGGGATTCGAAGAAGTTAGCGAGAGAACTTTCAGCCATCCGTGACCAATACTAGACGTATTGTCTTGGCGTAGCATTTAAATCGTTTTTAAGAGCCGCCGCAGGCTTTTGTAGGTCTGGCTGCTATGGGGGTAGCTTACACCCATGAATCGCGCGTGCGGGGCATTTAAGCGGAATAGAATTGATTTCTATTTATAGGTTTATGTTCATTTTGTTTTAACTTGGGGTTGAGTAAGGGTAGGTTTTGTCTGCTCTTTACGCAAGTCTTATTGTGTTACATATTGACTTTTTAAACCGCAAAAGTATAAATAAGCGTCTCAGGGCGTGGCCTACTCCTCCCCGGTTTTCCCTAACCGTGGCCACGCTCGTTTTTATCATTTTGAATCGAAACAGGCCTCATGAATTCCTCACCCAAAAAAGCCACCATCGGTAAAAATCAACGCCCATTTTATGCCAACAATTCTGCCGCTGCGTTAAAGGAAGCGTTGCGGAAAATGCATTTGGTGAGGATGTTTGAGGAAATGGCTGAGGACTCCTACATTCGTGGCCTCACCCATGGCACTATGCATTTATCAATCGGCCAAGAAGCTTCGGCGGTTGGCATCACGATGGGTCTGCGTAAAACTGATTACATCACCTCGACCCACCGTGGCCACGGCCACTGCATTGGCAAAGGGGCAGAAGCCAAATACATGTTCGCTGAATTTTTTGGTAAAGAAGAAGGCTATTGCAAGGGGCGCGGTGGCTCGATGCACATCGCTGATCCTGAAACTGGCAATCTTGGCGCAAATGGAATCGTGGGCGGTGGCTTGCCGTTGGCCACCGGGGCCGCACTTGCCATCAAACAACAAAAGCGTGACGATGTTGCGGTGTGTTTTTTTGGTGATGGCGCATCCAATGAAGGTGCATTTCATGAATCACTGAATCTCGCGGCGGTTTGGAAATTACCTGTGGTCTATGTTTGCGAAAACAACGGATATGGCATGTCAGTCTCGACTGATCGTTCAATGTCTGTGCCTAATGTGGCTGACCGAGCGCCAGCCTATAACATGCCGGGCGTAATTGTAGATGGCAACAACATAGCCGATGTCGCTGAAGCCATGGCGGTGGCCACCGAACGCGCACGCCGCGGCGAAGGCCCCACACTTATCGAGTGCAAAACCTATCGCACACGCGGCCACTCACGCAGCGACCGTAATAAATATCGCACGAAGGAGGAAATTGAAGAGTGGAAGGCGCGTGACCCAATTCCTCTTTTTGAAAAAGAACTCCTGGATATGGGCATTTTTGTGCAAGCCGATATTGACGCCGTGTTGGCCAATGCGAAAGCAGAAATTGAAGATGGTTTTAATTTTGCACGCGGCGGAACCGACCCAGTGCCTGAGGATGTGACACGTGATGTCTATGCAAGGGAGATTGCATAATGCGTGAACTGTCTTTTGCGCAGGCTTTGCACGAAGCTTTGGATATTGCCATGGAAGCTGACGAGCGGGTTTTCATCATGGGCGAAGATATTGGCGTTTATGGCGGTGCTTTTGGGGTGACTGGTGATCTGGTTCATAAATTTGGCGAAGACCGTGTTATGGATACGCCGATTGCCGAATTGGGCACCGCAGGTGCTGCCGTGGGTGCCGCCGTTGCAGGCTCGCGCCCTATTCTGGAATTTCAGTTTTCGGATTTTTCGGGTTTGGCCATGGAACAGATTGTCAACCAAGCCGCCAAGATGCGTTATATGCTGGGCGGAAAAGTAAACGTACCAGTGGTATTCCGCATGCCCTGCGGTTCAGGCACGGGCGCTGCTGCGCAACATTCGCAATCGCTGGAAGCATGGTTTGCCCATGTGCCTGGCCTCAAGGTGATTGAGCCTTCAACACCCGCTGATGCCAAGGGCATGTTGTTGGCCGCCATAGAAGACCCGGATCCGGTTTTGATTTTTGAACACAAACTTCTCTATAAAATTAAAGGGGATGTTCCTGAAGGTCATTATTTGACCCCGATCGGCAAGGCGCATGTTGCACGCGAGGGCCGCGATGTTACTGTGGTTGCTGCTGCCATCATGGTGCATAAGGCTTTAGAGGCCGCCGAGATTTTGAAGGCTGAAGGCATTGAGGTAGAAGTGGTTGACCTTCGCTCTATCCGTCCGATTGATACAGGCACAATCATTGCCAGTGTTAAAAAGACCACGCGGCTGGCCTGCATTTATGAAGGTGTTAAAACCCTTGGCATCGGTGCTGAGATCAGCGCATTAGTCGCCGAAAGTGAGGCTTTTGATTATCTTGATGCGCCAATCCTGCGCTTGGGTGGTGCCGAAAGCCCAATCCCTTACAGCCCGATTTTGGAAAAGGCCGCTGTGCCACAAGTTGAAGGTATTGTTGAGGCATTGCGCAATTTGGTGAAGGGCCGCATTTAAATGGCCGTCGAAGTTATTCTCCCAAAAGTCGATATGGATATGGCCACTGGCATTATTTCCAAGTGGCATGTGAAAAACGGTGACACCGTTAAAAAGGGCCAAGTGCTTTTTGAAATGGAAACCGATAAATCTGCAATCGAGATTGATGCACCAGCAGACGGTGTGATCAATAATATCGAAGCGCAATCGGGTGCTGCCACGCCCATTGGTGCAAAGGTAGCGATGATTTATGCGGTGGGTGAATCTGTGCAAGCAACGAAAGCTGCTGCCCCAGTCGTTGAATCTGCTCAAGTTTTAAAATCGGTTATGCTCGAAAAAATAGCAACCATTGATCAAAGCTCTTCGTCAGGGACTCGGGCAACACCTTTGGCACGGCGCTTGGCGCGGCAAAAGAAAGTGGATTTGGCTTCGGTCAAAGGCTCTGGCCCACGTGGTCGGATTATCGCTCAGGATGTTGAAAGTTATAAATCCGTTGCAGCAGTAGTTGCAGCCCCAGCGCCCGACGCATCGGCCACCATGGCCATGTATCAGGCTGGATATTATGATGTGAAACCCCTCGATGGCATGCGCCGCATTATTGCGCAGCGACTCACACACTCTAAACAAACTGTTCCGCATTTTTATCTTTCTGCTAAATGCGATCTTACACAGCTGATATTAGTCCGTGAACGGATTAATATGGCGGCACCGCTTGACGAGTCCAAGAAGCCGAAATGGAAGCTTTCAATTAATGACTATGTGATCAAGGCTTTGGCGCTTGCCTTGCAACGTGTGCCAGCTGCGAATGTGACTTACACGGATGCAGGCATTCTGCAACACCATGTTAGTGATGTGGGTGTCGCCGTTTCCGTTGAGGGCGGTTTGTTTACGCCAATTGTTCGCGGAGCTGAAAATAAATCATTATCGCAAATTTCAATCGAAATGAAAGATTTGGCTGCGCGTGCTCGGGCGCGCAAATTGCAACCATCTGATTATTCAGGCGGCACGACTGCAGTGTCCAATCTTGGCATGTATGGCATTGAGCAATTCACCGCCATCATTAATCCACCACAAGCCACAATTCTGGCAGTGGGGACGGGGATTGATCAGTTTGTGCCTTTAAACAAGCAGCCGGTTCTGAAAACATTAATGGAATGCACGTTGTCTTGCGATCACCGCGCAGTCGACGGGGCAGTGGGCGCGGAATTGTTGCAGGCTTTTAGGGCCTTTATTGAAGAGCCCGCATTGATGCTGGCTTAAGGCAAAAAACGAGCAATTCACCGTGTTTTTACTCGGACAAAACGCCGCGAGCCAAAGTGTTTGCGCTCCCTAAAGTTAGCAGCTATAGACCGCTTCGCTGTTGGGGCGTCGCCAAGCGGTAAGGCACCGGATTTTGATTCCGGCATTCGGAGGTTCGATCCCTCCCGCCCCAGCCAACCTTCTGAAATATATTCGTTCAATATTTCGCGATTAGACGAATGTGAATGTTGTTACCTGCTTGAGGCTGCCTTCAATCGTACCCGTCAGATGAAGCAACTGTATTGGAACGCGAACGCCCATATGATCTGAATAGAAACCTGATTGGGGAGCGGATTGATTTTCATCAACCACCCAGAAAAGTGGACCTTCAGTCTGTGCCTTCAGAATCAATTGGCCGTTTCTTAAAACATTATACCCAGTCATGGTCTTTTGCGCTTCAAGATCGGGGGCGAGATGAAAACGAACACTGATGTGTTGGCCTCTTTGAACATTCGAAAGATGGTCAACAACTGCAAGTTTTTGTTCACTGAGAGTTATTTGACGTTGGTGCATGCTGGGCGCGAAACCATCATGGCTGGCAGTGATCGACCAATTTTTTTCATCAAATTTTTCGAGTGAGGCCTTGGCTCGCTTTGACCAGTTAAAGGGTCCGGTCATTTGACTTGAGTCTCTATCGTCAATCGTCAAGGTATTATGTGCTTTGGTGCTGCGGAAGTAATCGCGCGCGGCAAGATCTGCGCCATAACAATAAGTGCCGCTATCAACAAAAATGGGTTGGCCATCGCGGTGAAGCCAAATTGATAAAGTATCGGCGTGGCCATGTGCAGCAATTGAGAGATAGCCAAGTGGCCCATGGTCGAAGACCACCATGGTTTCTTGTTTAAGTTGATTGCGTCTTAAAATGCTAAGGCCTGTGTCTGGCAACAGTGTCATGCCTTCGTGGTGTGATTTAACTGGCGCGGCCCAGCCAAACGCAGATAGGAGCTGCGGTGGCGCTTCGCTTTCATTTTTGTTGCTCAATGATTTTGCCAAACCAATAACGGAAGCCATCCAGTCTTTGCGTGATCCTTCAAAAGCTATTGATGTTGCATCATCGTCATCTCCTATATGTGGAAAATTACCGTTTTGATCGCGGATCATTTCCAAAGTTTCTGAGGCTTGGATGAGACGGTCAATTGTTGCACGCGTGAATGCTGCGTTTTTGTGGGCGGCAATTTTGGCGCAAAGACAAAGCCATTCGAGTGACCAAGTGCCATAAGTTGGTGATTGTTCTCTGTTACCGCCATCGGGTGCAAACTGCAGCAGCGTTTCACGTTCAAGATATTTACTGGCTTGGTCGCGCCATGATTTTGCCTGCGGCAAATATGGGCACATATGACCGAGGATGAACATGCCAGCCAGTTCAACAACCAAATGGTTGTTGGCTGATGAATGCAATGAAAGATTTTTGGCAAGCCAATAACCATGAGCCGACAAGCTGTTGTTCAACAGGCGCAGTGTTTCTGGTTTCCAATGTTCGGAGGTTATCAGGCTGCAGATAATTCCGAGAGAAACAACACGGCTGGTACATTCCACACCCGATGCCCAATTAATCCCTAAAAATGGGGGATTGGCGTTGAGCCAGCTTTCAACCTCGCTCACGCAATATCTCGCACTTGTCTGATCTGCTGTGATGGTAAAATGGGCGGCCACCCATTGAAGGTGTTGGAGTTTGTTAAGCTCCCAAACAAATTTGGGATCGCCAAGTGCTGAGCGATGGCGCGATTCAATCGAAAAACAAAAAATATCTTGTGGCCAGAGGTCATGGCTTTCAGGGTCGCGGTGCCAGCGCTGATCAGTGGTTTCAGTTACCCACGTTTTCCCATGTGCAGAGAAGGGCTTTGATTTTATGGAATTTACTTTTGCATTGAGGAGCGTTTGTAACGCCTTGTTGACTTTTAATTTTTCTATCCCTGCCAAAACCCCCGGCAGAATGGGCAACTTCGCTTCATCGACTGAAGTGTAACCCACCAATCCGCGTTTTGCCAATTGACGAAAGGAGGCTTGACGGATGCGGTAGACAACTTCTGCTGGAGACATGGCCGCAAAGCGATTTACCAGCCACAGGATTTTATCCTTCCGCATCGCTGGCTAGCTCAGCGCAAGTTTTGATTGGCGTAAGAACATTTCAAGATTAATTAGCATCCAAAGAAGTTTTTCATTGTCTTGTCTGCCATTCGTATGGTCACGCACCGCAGTTTCGACAGACTGACGATTGAGGAAAGTCGAAGTGATCGATTGGTTTGATAACAGCAAATCTTCCATGTGACCCGATAAACGATCTTGCAGCCAGCTGCGCATGGGTGTGCTGAAGCCCAATTTTTGGCGCCAAGCAATTTCTTTTGGGAGCATGCCTTCGGCAAGTTTGCGCAGACAATATTTTTGATTTTTGCCGCGAATGCGCATGTTGTCGGATAGGCCCGCCACGGTCTCTGCCAGCTGATGATCCATGAATGGCATGCGCGCTTCAATTGAGGCGCCCATGGTCATGCGGTCACCGCGTTCCAAGAGATTATCTGGCAGAAGCAGGCTCTGATCAAAGTAAAGTGCTTTGCGCAATGCAGATTGATCAGCTTCAGCTGAGAAAGGTGTAGGATCCAATGGGCGCGTGGGTTGCTTGTGGCTCAGCAGTTCATCACGCTGTGCAAAAGTCAGCGCACCGAACCAACGGATCAAACGTTCTTGATCACCGCGAAGACCGATTGTATCGAGCAGCGTTTTTACGCGCCTGGCACCGAAAGGTAATTTGGAAGCGGCGCGGCCGATAACGCCGTTATGAATCATCTCTGGCACAAACATCTGATAGTTTTTGGCAAAGCGTTCGAAATAATGTTTTGGATATCCACCCAGCATTTCATCAGCACCTTCGCCAGTCAGCACCATTTTTACCGATTGGCCAGCGGCTTTGGCCATTAAGTAGACCATAATGCTGCCGGGTTCAGCCAAGGGGCTGTCGCTTAAATGAATGGCGTGGGGTAGAGCATCCAAAACATCATCTGGCTTTACGATGATTGATTGATGATCAGTTTTTAAATGACGCGATACAATTTCAGCAAATGGTGCTTCAGAATATCTGGCATCATCAAAGCCAATTGAAAATGATTTGACGGCTGAGCTCATGTGGCGGCCCATCAAAGCCGTAACAACGGATGAATCCAACCCGCCAGATAGAAATACGCCAAACGGCACATCAGAAACCATCCTGATACGGACGGCTTCCTCAAGGGCGGATGCGAAAACAGCTTCCGGGTCTTGAGGCTGTGGCGAGGCAGGCTTCATCCATGCATCTGCAAGTCTGTAATATGAGGTTTGTTCAAGCTTACCATAGCTATAGGTAGCATAGTGGCCTGGCTTTAACTTAGTTACGCCTTTAAAGAATGTGTTGGGAGATGGCACATAGCGCATCAAGAGATAGTCCTGGACAGAGTTAAAATCGAGTTGGCGTTCAAACCCCGGCACTGCGAGCAAAGCCTTTATTTCGGACGCAAAGAACAATCCTTCCTGGTTTTCATACAGAAACAGTGGCTTTTTGCCATAACGATCACGTGCCAAAAACAAGCCATCTTTTGTGCTGTCATGAACCGCAAAGGCAAACATGCCGCGCAGTTTTGGTAAGCATTTTTCGCCCCAATGGATATAGCTGAGGAGCACTACTTCGGTGTCTGACGCGGTACGAAATTTAACACCGGCGCTTTGAAGCTCTGATCTCAATTCTTTATAGTTATAAAGCTCGCCGTTATAGACGATAGTGTAACGGCCGGTTGCATCTTTCATCGGTTGGTCACCGGTCGAAAGATCGATAATGGCGAGGCGCAAATGGCCTAACCCTACTGTTGGTTTCCTGATGCCGCCTTCAGAAATATATATGCCGATACCGTCGGGTCCACGATGCGACATCGGATCGAGCATTGCGCCCAAACGCTGCTTTGCTGATTTGGGATCAAGCTTGGCAAGCCAACCAGCAATTCCACACATATTTTACCAGACTCCGCGCGTGTCGATAATGATTTTTTCTTTCAACATCTCGCGATCAAATTTCAGGAATGCCTTGTGATCGACGAGTAATACAACAATATCTGAATCACGAATAGCATTGTGCAATGACGTTAGCGTGGCATCTGAACCTTGCAAAGCCTTTGGCAATTCTTTGATATGAGGTTCGACGATTTTGATCTCACCGAGTTTTTGGTGCACAATTGCTTCAACGATTTCAAGGGCAGGGCTTTCGCGGAAATCATCGATATCGGCCTTGTAGGAAAGTCCTAAGCAGGCAATGCGTGGTGATTTTAATTTTTCTGCGGCATGCTTTACTTTTTCGACGATGTAATGAGGCTTACGGTTGTTGATTTCGCGCGCTGACTTTATGAGTTTGGCGTTTGCAGGATCTGCCGCAACGATAAACCATGGATCAACAGCGATGCAGTGGCCGCCCACGCCCGGGCCAGGCCTCAAGATATTTACACGCGGATGGAGGTTGGCAAGACGGATCAGCTCCCATACGTCGATTTTAAGCGAGTCACAGATATAGCTAAGTTCATTAGCGTATGCGATGTTTACATCGCGAAATGAATTCTCAGAAAGTTTGCAAAGTTCTGCGGTGCGCGCGTTAGTGATGTGGCATTCCGCTTTACTGATCAATTGATAAAGGTTAAGCGCAGCATTGGCGCACTCTGCGGTGATGCCACCAATAATGCGGGCGTTATGAACCACTTCATATAGAATTTTACCGGGCAACACGCGCTCAGGGCAATGCGCCACATGAACGTCGGGAATGCCGATGTTGGTGTGCGGGAAGTTTAGGTCAGGGCGCTCTTCTGCGAGGATTTCGCTCAGTCGTTCTGTTGTGCCAACGGGTGAAGTTGATTCCAGCACCACTAAATTGCCACGTTCCAGTACTGGCGCAATCGAACGGGCGGCTTTTTCAATGTAAGAAATATCTGGGATGAAACCATCTTTGAATGGTGTCGGCACTGCAAGGATAAAGGCATCTGCCTTTTCTGGCTTCGTTGATGCTTTGAATTTGCCTGCGGAAATTACCCGGCGCAAAATCACATCTAATTCTGGTTCCGTGATATGTGGATTGCCGCTGTTAATCTCTTTGACGGCCCGCTCATTCACGTCGACGCCATGAACTGCGATTCCTTGATCAGCAAATACTGTGGCCGTGGGCAAACCAATGTAACCTAAACCGACGACACAAATTTTGTTGAACTTCATTACGTTTTTTTCCCTTTTAAAAGATATTCGACAATTCGTGCTGAGGCTTTGCCGTCACCAAATGGATTTTGGGCAGTCGCCATTTTTTTGTAAGTGGCTTCGTCGTCAAGAAGCTTGTTAGCGTGATGCAATAATTCTTCCTTGCTCGTGCCCACCAAAAGTGCTGTTCCAGCTTCGATTGCTTCTGGTCGTTCAGTCGTGTTGCGTGTGACCAACACAGGTTTGGCAAGAGCAGGGGCTTCCTCTTGAATGCCTCCGCTGTCAGTGACCACCAGATGCGATTTCGATAGCATGTAAACAAAGGGCACATATTCTAACGGGTCGATGAGGTGAATGTTTGGAACACCTTTTAGAACTTCCTGTACTTGGTTCTGAACGTTGGGATTAAGATGCACAGGAAATACAATTTGAACATCGCCGCGCGCTGCAATTTCTTTCAAGGCTTGGCACATGTTGATCAGGCCGCCTTCTTGCAAATTTTCACGACGGTGTCCTGTGACCAATATAATTTTGCGACCGTCGAGGAATTTAAATTGTGTGCCTAGATTTTGTCTGATTGCTTGATCAGTTTCAAAGCGACCCGCAACACTTTGCAGAGCGTCGATCACGGTGTTGCCGGTAATTAAAATTTGATCAGCAGAAATATTTTCTTTTAAAAGATTATCGGCAGAGGTTTTTGTTGGTGCGAAATGCACATTGGCAACCACGCTCACAAAACGGCGATTGGCCTCTTCAGGCCATGGTGATTGAAGGTCACCTGTGCGCAGACCTGCTTCGACATGGGCCACCTTCACGCGGTTATAAAATGCTGAGAGTGCACCAGCAAAAGCTGTTGTGGTATCTCCTTGGACCACGATCCAATCGGGACGCCACTTTGCAATTACTTCGGAAATGCCGTTGAGTGCAGCCGTGGTTATGCTGGCTAAGGTTTGATCTTTGGTCATGAGGTTGAGGTCATGATCTGGTTTGATTTGGAATGTGTCCAAAACTTGATCCAGCATTTGCCTATGTTGGCCGGTCACGCAGCAAAAATGTTCGATGCCTTCTGTTTTGTTCAACATTCCAACGACGGGTGCCATCTTTATGGCCTCAGGCCTGGTGCCGAAAACGGTGAGTACACGTACCAATGGAACAACCTCTTTATCTAGCCTTAATCACAGGATATCTGTTGCCCCCAACCAGATGCATTCAACTAGTTCATTGCAGACATATATTGCAATTGTTTAATGGTCTTCGGACTGACTTTTTTGAAATTGACTTAATGCATCTCACTAAGTTAAAAGTTTAACAATTCGCAAGCTTGGAGAAAATATGCCGCCGATTGTAAATAAGTTGCGGGGCATGGCTGCGGTAAATCAATTTGGTTTTGCCTTTCTTGCTTTGTTGACAATCAGTGCCGGCATTCCATTCATGGTCCGTAGCATGGTGGGGTTTGGTCTTTTGGCCGCTGTTTTTCTTTGCTTTATAGTTGCGCCGCCTAGGCTGAAAAGTCAGCCGTGGACGAAATTGTTTCTGGCCTTGAATGTGATGTTTGTCATCTTTGGTTCGTTCGTCGTTGTCCTTAGTTTTCTGGGTTATTACGACGGGTTTACACTTTGGCCTGTGGAACAGAAATTTATCGGAAGACAAGCTTACTTCATATTTTTGTGGTTGCCGATTGGTTATGCATCTCTATGTTTTTGGGCTTGGAATAAAGAAGCCATATTTAATTTTTTTGGGCGTTACGGATTGTTGGTATGCATAGGAGTTATTGTTGCAGATCTTGTCACATCGAAATTATTAGGAGACCCACGCACCGTTGAATGGGTGCAGTATCAATTTTTTCTCGACAAATTGATCTTGGCATTTATTTTTGTACTTTCAGCGTCATGTTACATTGCTCAGAACCCCACATCTTTGTCATTTATAGGCATGTTGCTGATATCAGCCGTACTTTATCATATTTTAAAGCTCGGCATTTTATTCAATGCGCAAACTGGAACAATTCTTACGCTCATATTGATAATCGCTTGGTTTCCTTTGTTTCCATTACAGATGAGAGCAATTTCTGTCTGCTGTCTTGTGCTCGCTCTGCATGTTGTGTTGACGGCGGGGATGTTTAACAAAGCTGCATTCAAAGATGATGCAAATACGTTATGGCGTTTGAACGCTTGGACAAACAACTGGTCTATGGTGTGGGAAACAAATTTTATGGGGATGGGGTTCGGAACCCCTTATCATCAAAGGTCGGCTGAAAACTTGCGCAATTCTGCGATGAATGAGGGTGACCTTATGCAGAACGGGCCAGTTTCATTAGAAGACACGCAATATTTTCGCGGGCAGCACTCGAGTGTAGTTAATATTTTTTATAGGTTAGGCTTGGTGGGAGGGATATTGTTTGTCTTGATCAACGCATTCGCCTTGGGTCGGTGTTGTGTTGGCATCAAGAATGCACATGATCCAACAACTCAAAAGCTTTTTTTTGTAGGTGCCATGGTGTTGAGTGTGCAAATTGTGCAGATGTCTTTGCATGTTGGTTTGGAAACACCCCGCTTTCTTGTGGTTTATATGCTCAGTCTAGGGTTGTGCGCTGTTTCACCTAGGTTCTTGCTGGGATCTAATTATTTGCCTGAAACATCGTTGGAGTTACTTCCAGCATTTTTAAAGGGTAACAGCGAAGTGTAAAGGCAGCACGACAATAGACCAAACCAATTGGCAATTTGTCCGGCGACCATTCCAGCCAGAAGCCCTTTTAATCCGAAAGATGTGAGCAACAGCAACGCAAGAATAACGGCAACACTGCCGCCAAAAGCTTTGCTATAAAATACAAGTTGTGGCTTCTTGACTGCAAGTAGCCAGGCGCCGAATGGTTGACATAGCGCAAAAACACACGCGCCGATAACCCAAAGATGTAGTTCGCCGATATGCCCGTTAAATTTTGTGCCATAGGTCAAGTGTAATGCTTCGTCGCCCAGAAGGGCCGCAGCAGTTCCCGTTATTCCAACGAGTAAGATGTGCAGGATCATTGCTGAGCGGAATGCGGCCCTCAGTCCGGGCAATCCTTTTTCATTGAGCTGGCGGGCAAAGCGTGGTGGCTCAACCGTTCCAAGTGCGGAGGTGATGGCATAAATTGGAGCAACAACGTTGCGCGTTGCAGCAAAGGCAGCACTTCCGATAGGTCCAAAATATGCCGATGCAATGCCGCCCAGTCCGTAACCTACAGAGAGATCCGCCATATACTCAGCAAAACCCCAAACGCACATGTTTATGTGGGTTCTCCAAGACGCAACTGCGCCTGCGAAGTCTAATTTCGTTTTGGCCTTCCAAAGCTGTAAACCAACCAGTGCGCCAACTATGTAAGGTACTGAGAAGCTTGCGATAGCAAGCGGAACTGATGCAAAATAATATGCGCTGGGCAAAAGCGTCATGGTCAGAATGTTAAAAGTCAAAACTTGAGCGATGCTCAACTTGATATTGCGCTCTTGAATGACTTGTCGTCTGACATACTCGTAGATAATTGCAGAGGGGCAAAGAAAAGACGACCAAATGGCTGCGTTTCCCAGCCAATATGTTGTTTGATTTTGATAAAAAAGCCAAGCGGAAAGTAATAGTAGCGATGTGAATACGAAAGCTACAATCAATGTTCCAGTCATCCACTTCGGGCTGTTTTTTTTTGCAAGTTCGAATGATCCAGATTCAAATACAAAAGGTAAAACCACGATTGCGCGATTGAGGCCCACTGCGACATAACTCATGGTTACGGCCAAAGCGATCTCGCCAAATACATCTTGCTGAAATGTGCGGGCAAATACGACCATGGCAATAAAGCGGGTAATTGCCAAAAGGCCTTGGTCAACAAGCGCAACCGCTCTGTCTGACGAACCTGTCGCTGCTATTTTCTTAAGCATAAAACAGATCAGGCCCTGCGTTATTTTGGTGTTCTATTCTGGTCTTTAAACAGATGACTGGGGGCACCAGTCCAATATGCCCGACCATAAAACTTAATTGCTTCGAAAAAGCCGAACCGGGTGTTGCTTCGAAGAATGTTGTAGCCATCCAAAAACTGTCTAGCTGCCATCGAATATTCACTGAGCCTTTTTGGTTGTGTTTTCGGATCAACTTCATAGCCCATTTCTTCAAGAGTAGCAAAACTTAGCGCTTCTATTTCGCATATAAGTTTTGTTTGCTTGCCATTGCGCCACTTGTAGATGTTGTCTGAGACAATGTCCAACCTTCCCGTGCCGACACCGCGTTGTTGCTCAAATTCTTGTTCAGCGGGTTTTTCAAGGCGCAGCAAATCCCTCTTGAAATCAATTTCCAAAAACTTGCACAATGATCTGAGTGTGATTTCGGGGGTGGCAACCAATTCTTCATAGCGAACCAGTTTGTAACGTTCGCCCAAGCGCTCTCCTTCGGCATTTCCTGTATGTACATCTTCTGACCAGCGTTGCGCTGAACGCAACGGATCTTTCCCAAATCCACGTTTCAAGGAAATTGCGTAATCTCGAACGTCTCGCACGATATGAATGAATCTTGCATCCGGATATATGCTGTTTAACAAGGGGATTGATCTGAGATAGCTCGGAGACTTATCTCCCCAGATTACGTCGGTCGTCTTGGTGGTTCCAGTATCGTGTTTTGCAAGAGTTTCAAAAACAGTTGCGATATCAAACTTGCCCTTGCAGGCATCAAACCAAGCCCGCGCCGAAATTTGCTCTCCTACTTCCTCAAGGTAAAGATAGAAGTAAGTGAGTTTTGTCGTCCAATTATAAAATTTTTCAAAATTATTCCACTCCGAAAGTGGACCAAAACTAGCCCAACGTCTCTGCCAATTTGGCAGAAATTCGCTTTCAACCGACAAGAAGGAAATGTTCGGATGCTGATTTAACAGTGTGCGTAAAAGTTTGGTACCGGATCGGGGCATGCCGACAACAAACAAAGGGCCATTAAATGGCATATCGGACAATTTTCCCTTCATTTTCTGAAACACTCAACCCCTGCCCGCCGAATGCAAAGGGCTATTGATGCATAATGTATTAACTCTATGGAAGGTGCAACGCAAAATCTTACGTATGTGTAATTATTATCAGGATTTTCAATTTTATGTTTAAGAAACGGGAATTGGTTTTGTTGCAGCTTTTGCGTTAATGCTCAACCATTGGTGTTTGTCAGATGTGGATTGAATCATCAACCAATCGTAATTCGTCGTATTCCAAGCAACAATTCTCGGGTTGAGGTTGTCAAGAATCACATCCCCTTCAGAAGTGTGGGCAACCAAAAGCGCATGACCTTCGCCAGTTTGGGTTTTAACGATTGCAATTCTAAAGGCAGATTGTGGTAGACCCTCTTGAACCAACGCGTTGAGTTTTGTCAGTGCATAATCTTCGCAATCACCAAATTTTCCACCAATCGTCCAGGTGTCTCCAAAGCCCACGCGTGCAGAATCACTGCGCGGCTTCATGCTGTGGTTAATAGTAAGGTTCACTCTCTCGAGAAGATTGTGTTGCTGATCGGTCACAAATTGATGGGCATCTTCAAGTTTATTTACTTCGCATGAGATTTTGGTTTTTGTGCACAACACGGCATGCCCAAGTGGCCCCATCGTCAATTTTGATGTTTCGACAAATATGCTTTCTGATTTGCCAAAAAAATAATCGAGTTGGGCCGTTGGCGATGTTGCATGAGCTGCTGAAGAAACAATACATTGCAGGATCGCGGCTGCAAACACCTTAGCTTTCCAGAATCCCATCTTCCCAAACTCCCATCTCTCTGGGTAACATAGCATTTAGGAATTAAGGTCTAGTAACTAAAACCACTAAAATTTTCGCGATTTTTTACCGAGATATGGAATTTAACGGTCGTGTTTCTTCGTCACTTTTTTGAAGCATTCTGGTTTTATCAAATTTTATTAAAAGAGCTTCCGGGTGTGTGAGTTAACCAAAGGTAATCTGAACTATGGTTAGCAATTCGTTTTTTGTTTTTCATTTTGGCGAGTTCGTGTCACAATGCCAGAATACTATCTGGGGGCAGGCATGGTATTAATTTAGGTGTTTGCGCGTGTTGAAAGAAGAGTTGACCAAGAAGCAGCCCATGGTCAGGGTGAGTGTTGCAGTTGTTCAGGCTGCTGCAGCTATCCTTGACATTATTTTAGCATGTATAGTTTTTATTGGTGGCACAGAAGCTTATCATTTCACATTGGGAATAAGGCCGCCTCATGCCAACGCACTTTATTTGCTGAGCATTACTGTGGCCCTTGTTTACTTTGCTATTTTAGCGCTTCAAGGTGCGTATTCTGCAGCGTCATTGCGGTTGAGACTTGGAAAACCTCGCTTGGTTTTTACCGCATGGATTGCAAGCGTATCACTTTCACTGTGGTTGGTTTTTCTCGATAAGACAACGGATGATTTTTCGCGTGGCTCATTTGCTGTCATTTTAGTTTTTGGTATTCCGATTATCATAAGCGGACACTATTTTTTTGTAACTGGCATTGGTTATCTCATGGAGCGCCAGAGACTATCATTAACCTCAGTAATGTTGGTTTTGGTCGGCGATAATATTCATGATGCGAGCCTTGCCGATAGTTTGAAATGGGCTGGTGTTTCAATTCGTGGTATGAAGATTTTAAAGCCATCTTCCATCCCTGAACCAACCTCGGGTTGGCAAACAAATTTTCCGTTTGTGCAACAAGCTTTGGATGAACTTGAAGCGAAGGTGTATGATGCAATCCTGTTGTCATGCGATTGGCGCGACAGCGCTTCAATTCAAAAAATGTCTACGCATCTTTCGCGCATTCCGGTTCCCATGTATTTGATGACAAGTGATCGGCACCGCGAATTTGCAGTCAACCCTTATCTTAACCTTGGCCGCTATGACGCTTATGAATTGAACTCTGCGCCTCTCACGCAATTTCAACAAGTTCAGAAGCGTCTTCTTGATATCACTGTGTCTTTGATTGCTTTGATTTTCCTCTTGCCAATATTTCTGATCACTACGCTCGCGATTTTAGCTGAGAGTGGTCAGCCAGTCGTGTTCAGGCAGTACCGCAAAGGATATGGTGGAAAGGCATTTAGTATTTTCAAGTTCAGATCAATGAGCGTGCAAGAAAATGGGGCTGACGTAAAACAGGCAACCAGGGATGATCCACGGATAACGAAGGTTGGAGCGTTTATTCGAAGAACAAGTATCGATGAGCTTCCGCAACTTTTGAATGTGTTAAGTGGGAAAATGTCTTTGGTAGGGCCACGCCCGCACGCGCTTTCGCACGATAATCACTATGGGCAATTGATCGAAGAATATGCGTTCAGGCATCATGTCAAACCGGGCATCACTGGTTGGGCACAAGTGAATGGCTTTAGAGGGGAAACCAAGGAATTAGAACTGATGGAGAATCGTGTGAAGCATGATCTTTGGTATATTAACCACTGGTCGCTTTTTCTTGATTTAAGAATATTGGTTTACACGGCGGTTCAAGTTCTGTTTCCGAGTGCAAAAGTTTATTAAAACTTTAATATAGCCCTCTTATTAACAATCAAAAATATTATTTTAAATTTTATACAATTATGTAGTGTAAAAATATGAGTATGCAGTAAACATACTCATATTATTGACTCATCGGTTAACGCCTGTTAATAACCTCTGGTTGATCTGCGGGGGCGGATTTAAAGATTTACGATGGATAGAAACTGCATAATTTAAGAGAACACAGTTCTCATGGAGACGGAAAATGGCGATAATTTCAGGTACAGCAGCAGCCGACTATATTGCAGCGGCAGGCAATCCACTTAACACTGGCCCTTCATCAACTACGAGTGGGGATTATATTGATGGCGGTAACGGCAACGACTATATTTTTGGTGCCGCTGGCGGTGACGTATTGGTTGGTGGTAACGGTGCCGACGTCGTAAACGGTGGTACTGGTGATGACCGTCTTGCTGGCGGTGCTGGGGATGATTGGCTCGACGGCGAACTTGGTCATAACTTCCTGCGCGGTGGCACCGGCAATGACGTTTTAGTTTGGCGTGATGCCGACTTCCAGGGCGCTTGGACCACAATTGCAAATCCATTTGCACCGAATGCCGTGTCTTCGTTCGTTTTGGGCGCTGCTCAAAGCGCAACCACAACTTCGACTTATGCTGGCAACGAAGATTTTGATGCCATCAATGCGAACTTCTCTGCAAGCGGCATTATTGATCTGACCGGCAAAGCAGTTTCAACTGTTGAAGCTGTTGCTGTGAGCAAGACCATTCACACCAACCAAATTGTAACCGCCAGCTTGACCGAAATGCGTTCAGAAAATCAATCTGATCTTTCAACTGGAACTGTGGCTGGCAACAACCGCGCTACTGTTGGTGCATTTGTACTTGGCAATGATGCTGGTGATTCGCTGAACTTGGTGGGTGCTGGTTGGCATTTTGACCAAGCTGCAACTGCCACCTTACTTTCTGCTCATGAAATTCAAACTTTGCGTTCGATTGTCGGCACGCCACTTTCATTGGGCGACGCCAATCCAAACACACTTGATCTTCATGCCGAAGTGTTCACAAATGGAACCAACTCAGTCACGATCTGGACGGATTTGAGCAATAATCACATTTCAATTAACGGTGTGCATTTGGATACGTTGATCGTTGTATAAGCGTTCTGCGAAATTCTGATTTTATATTTTGAATCGGGGGCCAACTTCCAAATATCTTGGAAGTTGGCCTTTTTTTGAATAATTATTTCCTTTTTAAAAAACAGACGTCATTAATTCGGTTGATAGACCTGAAGGTGAATTTCGGCGGATGGATGCAACAGAAAATATAGCTGTAAAAATCGGAGCAATGATTTTTTTAAGTGCTGTGGCTCTCGCTCCTCTGCCTTTTGGCTTGGCGAACCCTCTTTTGCAGTCCATTTGGGTTGTGTTTATGGCTGTCGCACTCATCTTGGGGCAGTTTCGACAACAAACCCGAAGTTCAACTGTGTTAAACTTGGTGTTTATTGGTTGCGTCGGTCTATTGTTTTTTATCTATGCCAGCCAATCGGGCTTGATGTCTGGAGCTTTCTCACCAGCAAAAATATTCGGTCCATATCTCAACGTGAAATGGACTAGCTTTGACAATTCTATAGCCGAGTCAGGCAATCTTTTTCTAATCGTACTTGCTGTCGGCTTAGGTTTTGTATTTGGGGGGAGGGGGGATTTTGATGAAAGGCTGATTTGGGTGGTGGCCTGGTCTTCTTTGGGTTACGCCTTATTGGGACTCATTCAAGCCTATTGGACTCCTGATTTAGTGCTTTGGGCAGTCCGGCCCAGTTATCAGGGTTATGTTATAGGGCCGTTTGTAAACCGCAATACTGCTGCTGACTATTTTGGTTTTGGAGCGGTGGTCTGGTGTCTTCTCGCTTTGCGCCAACAAGGGCTTAACGCATTTGAGTATTCTACTTTTGATCGGAGGATGCTTTATCTGAAATGGTTTGCAACATTTCTACTATTGGCGTGCGTGGCGTTATCAGGCTCTAGGGCGGGCGCGGTCTTTTCACTCATATCGTTGGTTATTTCAATTTCACTCTATGGAGCCCTTCGAAATCGGAAACTTGGTCTGGAGTTGAAGATTGGCAAACTTATAGTCATATCAACACTGTGCGCGGTGGTTGTTTTTGGGCTTTTCAGCGCCAACTTTAGTCAGCGGTTGGCCGAGCACGGACTGGCAGATGAAAGCAGGGCCGCGGTTTTTTCGGCATCCAAGCAATTGCTCGACGGTAATGTTTGGTTTGGGACGGGCCCAGGAAGTTTTTCGTGGCTTTTTCCAGAAATCAGACCAGATGGATTGTCGATATCCAACTCATTGGACCATGTTCACAATAGCTATCTTGAATCTGCGATAGAATTGGGATTGCCACTCGTGGGTTTCATGACTCTTCTGTCGGCTTTCGCAATTTGCTTTTTGCTGTACAGGTTGTATCAGAAAGATACCAAAGGGTCGCTTCTGCCCATCGTTGCGTTCTCTAGCTTTACAGTTGCAATGTTTCATTCTGTCATTGATTTTCCGCTGTTTATACCTGGCTATGCAGTGCCGATTATGGCGCTTTTTTCTGTCGCTATCGCATCGACTTTGAAATCGAGAGACAAGTTAAAATTTCGCAGCAAATCCAAAAAAAGCTTCATTCCTGTGCATGAAGTGCATGTACAGGAATGAAGCTAGCTAAACTCGCCATTGCAATACCACTAAACGCCAACCGGTTGTGTATTAATCTAAATATCGGTTTATTTATGGGATCGCAAAGTCGAGCATTTTTAAAGTCGAGCATTTTTATTGTCTAAAATAGATGGTAAGTATATTTTTTTTCGAGGTTTGGGCGCTCTATGAATAAAAACATTCTTCTGCGATCTGATCTAAATGATTTCCAACCGCGAATTGACGACCTGTCGCTCAAATCATTTTTAGAAGCTTGTACTGGGTTTATTCGCCGCCACTATTTTCTCATTTTGATGACGACGACAGCTATTTTTTTGGCTGCTCTCGTTTATTGCATTGTGGCGCCGCCCAAATATACGGCTGAAGCCTTGCTTATTCTGGAAGACCACACCCCAGATCAATTTGTCGATCAGCATAAACAACCTTTCGATTCTGGAAAGCAGGATGTTTATATTGATAGCCAAGTCGAGGTTCTAAAATCAGAAGAGCTTCTTCAAAATGTAGCGAAGAAACAAAAGCTCTATGATGAAGCTGAATTCAATCAAACGGGTTCACTTTTGAAAGGTTTGTTATCTAAACTTCCAGGTAGTTCCAATATCGATGAATCTGCGGTTAGCAAGGAAACCAAACGCGCCAAGACAATTGATTATTTGAAACAAAATTTTGCCATCGACCGTGTTGGACTTTCTTTGGTGATAAGACTTGCTTTCACCTCACGTGACCGACAAATGTCCTCTGACACTGCAAATAGTTTAGCTGAGGCTTATATCGATGATCAGCTCAGCACGCGCACAGAAGTTTCAGAACATACTCTGACATGGATGCAAACCAAGCTTGATGATTTGTTGGCGCGGACAAATGCAGCAGAAAATAATCTTCAGGCTTATAAATCGGCGAAGGGTATTGTTGATACGTCCAAAGGTTTGATTGATGAACAAAAAATAACTGAACTGAACACCCAAATTTCGACAGCCAAACAGAAGACTTTTGAAGCACAAGCAAAACAAAAACGTGTCGAAGAAATTCTACTTGATCCAACCCGTATTGGTTCAATGCCTAATGAAGTTCAAAATGATGTTCTTTCTAAACTGCGAGAAGAAAATGCTGCATTAACAAAAGAATATGAAGATTTGCGGTTAAAGCTGGGTAGTGGCCATGCAGCCGTTTTAAAAGTTAAAAGTGAACGTGAGCATTTGGGGCAGACTATTCAGGCTGAACTTTCTCGCGTGAGCGAGTCGATTGCGGGCGAGTTACAAATTGCAAATGCCAGTCTGGCGTCACTCGAAGATCAAATGAAAGATTTGCAGACCAGCTGGACGGCAACCAATATCGATCTTGTGAAGATGCGCGAGCTCGAAACTGTGGCAAAGTCGTATCATGCTCTTTATGAAAATCTTTATGAAAGGTTTTTGGGCGCAACGCAGCAACAAAGCTTCCCTAATACTGCTGTACGCGTTATCACTTTCGCTACACCACCGGCCGACAGCAGTGAACCCAAAATTAAATTTATCTTACCGGCTGCAGCATTGTTAGGGGCATTGCTGGGTGTATTTATTGCCTTGTTGCGCGAAGGAACAGATTCGGTTTTCAGAACGACGGCAGCGATTGAAAATGAGCTTGGACTGCGGTGTTTTGGGATATTGCCGCTTGTCAGAATGCCGGTATTTGGAGGACGCCGTGCTCCGCAAGCCAAAATCATCTCGAGGGTCGACGGAACACCCATAGGGATCGTGGGATTGCCGCATACTGTACCTTATGTTGCCAGAATGGTTCAACTTCAGCCAACGTCACATTATGCAGAGACATTGCGCTCGGTTAGTGTTGAGTTGGGAATTGCACGAGATACGACAAGAGCTACCGTTTTGGGGATTACCTCATCGCTCGCAGAAGAAGGCAAAAGCTCTTTAACAATGAATCTTGCGCTTATCAGTGTTCAAGCTGGGCGTCGTACGCTGGTCATTGATTGCGATCTCCGCAACCCCACTTTCTCGCGTTGGCTGGATCTTAAAACCGAGCAGGGCCTTTTCCATATTTTAACGGGGCAGGGCACACTTACAGACGTTCTTCATACAAGCCCCGCGCCTTCATTTGATGTGATACCCGCCGGTATCGCGATGGCTGTTGCAAATACAAATGATCTTTTATCTGCCAACGCATTACCGAAGCTTTTGGAGAGTTTGCGTGGGTCGTATGATCTGATTTTATTAGATTTGCCACCGGTTGTTCCGGTTCACGATGTGCAAGCCGTTGCTACTTTGGTCGATAAGTTTATCTATCTCGTTGCCTGGGGGAAGACACCCGTCAAGCTGGTGAAGCAGGCTTTCGGAAATAATCCACAGATCCTCAGCCGCGTCCTCGGCGTGATTTTGTCAGGTGCCAAGCAAAAAGAAATCCAACGCTATGAGGGTATAGGGTCATATTCAAATTACTATGGGACTTAATAGAGCAAAGTGGCCTTGTAGAAGGCCTTTGATTTGAACCTCATTTTCCGACTTATGTATGTTTGCGTAGCAATGGTGGCACTGGCTTGGGGGGTGTGGCGCTTTCAGCTTGCTCAAAGTGAAGCGCCGATTATCGGTGTGGCGAATGCCGTCATTTCGGGTTTTCAGTTCGACGAAAAAGAAATTGTTGCTGTCCTGCGCAGTTCAGATGGCAGCATCGATCCTACATCGTGTATTCTTAAGCCGTTGCGCGCTCGGGTCATTTTGAATTTGCGACTGGCGGAAACTGCGTTGTCGAGTCTGGGCAGCGCTGCCATAGCTCAGGCTTTTGCAGGGCTGAAGGATAGCATAAACGATTTTCGGCGATGCAGTGTTGATGACGGGTTTGTTGATCTTGCTGAATATTGGTTCACCATTAATGATGGTGGAAGCATGCAGTCAGCTTTGCCACTGTTGCAAAATTCGTTTTTTCATGCGCCTGGGGAAGGCTGGATCATTGCGAAGCGTGTTTGGTTGGCATTTGGGGTTTTTGACGTGTTGCCCCCAGCTTTACAGCAGCGCACGATCAATGATGTCAGCCGCATGTTGAATGCTCGATTGGTCAATGAGACGGCTGAACTTTTGATCAAGCTTCCACCCAAAATAAGAACTTTGGTCGCAAACAATCTAAAGGCCAACTCGCCGCAAAACATTCCCGAACTTCGCGGTCTTTTGCAACGCCGGGCAGAATTAGGGATGGTTCTCGACTAACTCATGAGAGTTAGAATAACAAGCATCAGAGTCCGTTTGCAGTAAGTCGACCATTGCGCACAACATTCGTTGCATTGAACACGAGCGACAGGAACTTGTTAAAGTTTACGCTTGCTGCGTTGTCGATGTAGAGAATATCGCCGGGCTGCATTGGCACGAGTCCCGCAACGAAAAAGCCCGAAGGGTCGCGCAAATTCAGCGAGTAAATAATAGGAATCGTGTCTGAATCTCCCCACTTGGAGATATCTATGCCAATGGACTTGGCCCGATCACGGGTTTCGAGACGATACAGGAATACTGAGCTTGGTTCTGCGCGGTCATCAAGAAGACCGCGCGCTTTGCCGATGCCTTCAGCGAGCGTTATACGCTCCTTCAAGAAATCGAACTGGCCACTTTCACCAGTTGCACCAAAAGCCAAAAATGTTCTTGCTTCACTCTTCACGTAAACCGTATCGCCTGGTTGCAAAAAGATGTTATTATCGTCGCTGTTAACGACATCAAGTAAATTCGCGGTTCCGCGTTTTTCGCCGCGCTGCACTGTAACTGTGGTTTCAAAACCTCTGGCTTTTGGGCCACCGGCGCGCGCTAATGAGTCTGCAATACGCTCGCCACCGCCTGATAACGCCAACCGTGCGGGGTTATTTACTTCGCCTAGAACGGAGATGAAAGCTGAGCGCTGTTCCTTCATCGTCACAACCGCTTGTGGTTCAATAGCTCTGTTTGCCAGCTTACTTTGGATGCTGCGCTGGATGTCTGCTGCTGAACGCCCGGCGGCCTTAATAGCGCCCGCATAAGGAACAGTTATATTTCCGTTTTTGTCGATCGTTTGATCGGGAATTTGTACGAAATTGCCAGACCTATTTCCGCTCTCTGCAGGCAAAAATAGGCCACCGCCTGCGGATTCGAAAATCGTTACACCAACAAGATCACCAACGCCGAATTGAATACTGGCCGCCGGGCGGTGCATGCCAAATGTTTGGCCGAGAGAATTTGTGCCTTTGTAGTGGAGTTTCGCAGCGACATCGCCATCAAGTTTTACGAGTTCATATGGGACAGAAGTAGGCTTGTTCGTGCCTTCCACAATGCTGCTTGTCGATGGGCCAGATTGGGGCAAACCACTGCCAGAGCAAGCAGTCAACAAAGACGAACCTAGACCAAGTGCCAAGCACATGGTTACAAATGAATTGTTCCGTTCCCGCACCAACTTTCTCCTCGCCCCAACACGTACAGTATTAACTGTTTATTAATAAGTCCCATTAACCGTTTATGCCGTTCGTGGTTCGTTAGCAAGGGAACAAACCGATTTTTTGGGGATTATGCTTTACGATTTCCTAAGGTTGAATCACAAGGAAATTTGCAGATACATGGAGAAAATCACGGTCATATCAACAAGGCCTTAACCTCATTAGTTGTATTGAGAGGTCGGAGATGATTCTTTTCGTCAAAATTTGGCTATAGGAGTTTTTCTGAGAATGTGTTACAAATTTTTCAATAATTTTATTTACGTGGGACGGCCATGTTAAAATTTGTGAGTATTTTGGGCTTAAGTGCTGTTTTAACGACAGCATTAACAACAAACTTGATGGCAGAAAGTGCCCCGGGTGTCGCAGTCGCGTCAGCTGGCCCGGCAATAAAGGCATGTGTTCAACAGGCCAGTATTGAAACGGTACCGGATGAACTCAAGTCAGACCCTGCCAAGTTTTTTGCGGGATTTGCAGATGGTGGTGGAAGCTTGGTTCGCAATGTGCGCTCACTCTTGGTAGGTGATGCTTCTCAGGCAACAAATATAGCAAAAGCTCTTTCGGGCTTGAATGATAAGCAGGCTTTCTCAGTCGGTGTTGGTATGGGTCAAGCTGCGGCGTCTTGCAACAAAGACAATGCTCCCGCTGCAATAGCTATCCAGCAAGCGGTTGCCGAAAGTGGTAATGCTGCTGCATTAGCGGGCTTTTCACAGGCGTTTGGTAATCTTCTGATTGCATCAACGGGTGGTGGCCGCAGCGGAGGATTAGCCAGCGGATCAGCAAGCGCAATCGGAAGTGGTTTTGACGGTAGTGGTGGCGGCACGAACAATTCAGAATTGGGTAACGATACTGTTTCGTCCGCCAATAAATCTGGAAATTTTTTGACCGGAAGTATTTTGGGCTCAACTCAACAGCGCACTGCCAACTTAATTCGTCCCGTCAGCCCAGGCGCTCCATAATTTAACTTACAATGATATTTCTGTAGCAGCGCTGGCTAATGCACAGTATTCTTGTGTGCATGGTATTGACCTTAATCATCAAAGGAATTGTTTAGTGAGTCACGTCTCAGGCGAGATGGCGCAAAAATTTGGCCATCGCCGCGTCGCGTTTTTGGGCGCTCCTCTTGATCTACTCAGCATGAATGAAACTTTAGCATTGGTGGAAAGTGCCATTGTCACGCGCAAGCGTTTGCAGCACGTGGTTGTGAATGTGGCCAAGATTGTCAACATGCAGAGCGATGATCGTTTACGGCAAGATGTTCTCGACAGCGACTTGATCAATGTTGATGGCGCCGGAGTTGCTTGGGGTTGCAGGTTGCTGGGGTTGGGCAAAGTTGAGCGCGTGGCAGGTATTGATTTGATGGAACACGTTGTCGAGCTGTGTGCAAAAAAAGGATATCGGCCTTATATTTTGGGTGCCAAGCCAGACATTTTAGAAAAGGCCGCCGAAAATTTGATCGCGCGATATCCAGGACTCAAATTTGCGGGCCTTCGCAACGGATATTTTAAACCAGATGAAGAAGCAAACATAGTTGCAGATATCGCAAACACTGGAGCGGACTGCCTGTTTATTGCAATGCCGAGCCCTCATAAAGAACGATTTATGAAAGAACATAAGGATAAGCTTGGTGTGCCTTTTCTAATGGGCGTCGGCGGTTCGGTGGATGTGTTTGCTGGTTATGTTAAACGTGCGCCACACTGGGTGCAGAAGATTGGGATGGAATGGTTCTACCGCATGGCGCAAGAACCCCGACGTTTGTTCTATCGTTATTTCTCCACAAACTTACGCTATTCGGGGTTGCTGGCTTCGGCGCTATTGAAAAAATCCAGATAGCCCGCCTTGCTGGAACACGGATATTGTTTCTGGCTGTGAGGTTTAATGATGAATGTGATGAACCGCCGCGACTTTACGAAGATTATCGCGGCTTGGTGTGCGGCGCTTAGTCAAACGAACTTCGCGTCGGCGGCTTTGCCCTCGCATCCTAGGCTGTATTTTACGACTGATAACGTTGAGAGGTTGCGGGAGCGCTTTAAAAATCCACTTATGACGATGGAAGCGCAAACCATAACCAATGCACCAAGGCCTATGACTCTTGCATTTTTTAGCATCATTGAACCTGGTTCCATTGACAAAGTTTCGGGCTTGCCGAAAGCTCGCGCTGCTATAGTTCAAAGCTTGGCTGAGCTTAGTAAAGTCAATCCAAAGCAAAATTTTCAATTTGAGTGGTTGCAGGAATTACATCAAGGCGCTTGTGTTTATGATTGGTGTTACGCCGACCTTACCGAAGATGAGAAAAAAGCGTATTTTGAACACTTTGTTCGTCTGGCAAATGGCAAAGATGGATCTGGTTTTCCCGTGCGCGAGCCTGTTGCTTCATTGGTTGGGCATGAAGCGCAGGGATCAATACTCGGTAATCATCTGGCGGTTGGTATAGCGCTGGCTAACGAGCACCCAGAAATTTTAAGTGACGTGCTTCGTTTGCTCAAAAACAATTATATGGCAGTTGCCGATTTTTTATTCCCAGGCATTGCTGACTTAAATGGCGTCTACTATGCGCGGCATGTGCATTTTGGATTAGCGCAGTTGATGTTGCGCGCAATCAATAGCGATTTGGTTTTCAATAAAGCTTTGGCGAAAATGCCCTATGAATGGATTCACGCGTTGCGCCCTGATGGGAGAATGCTGCGCAGTGGTGATAATTTGGATGATGAAAGCCGCGCCCGGAAATTACGGTTTAGTTTTGCAATTATTGGTGGGCTTTATGGTGATCCAAATTTACTTTCCATGGCCGAAGATGGATTAAAGGAAGCGCCTGCAGATCAACCCTATAAAGCACCTTTTCATGAGTTTGATCGCTTATCAGCCGAAGAATTGGTGATTAAATTTATTGCGGTTCAGCCTGAATTAAAACAACGCGCACGAGAGGCGAAATTTCCATTTGGGTTAAGCCGTATTTTGCATGCACCGGAGCCTGCAAATCGGATGTTGTTTCGCACCAGTTGGCAGTTAGGACCAAGTGAAAGCCGTGATGCTTTGGTTGATATGCGGATAGGTGAATATTTTATTGGCAATCATCAGCGCAAAGATTTTGGGACGTTTCAAATCTATTATCGAGGGCCGCTCGCTATTCCAAGCGGCGTTTATCAAGGCAGTCCCAATTCATGGTATGCAAAACCGCATTGGTTGGAATACTACCAACAGACCGTATCAAGTAATGGTCTGCTGATCATAGATCCAGACGAAAAGCCATTTCTTGCTGGCATTCGCGCTAACGATGGTGGTCAGCGATGGCCGAACAAAGGGCAGAACCATCCGCCAAATTTGGAAGTTTTGCTGAAGCCGGAAAACGGCTACCAAATGGCACAGGTGATGGCCACTGCGGCGGCGGATGATGAGTCTTTTGCATATATTTCGGGCGATATTACTGCAGCCTATGATTCCAAAAAGGTAAAGATTGTGCATCGGGCTATGCTTTCAGTTCAGACTCATGATGAAAAATATCCACTTGTTTTTGTCGTACGTGACCGAATTATTCCGACATCGGAAAATTTTGAACGGGTATTTTTATTGCACAGTGTTGACCCGCCCGTGATTGGAGCGGACGGCACTGCTACTATTGTCAACAAGCGCAAGACGCTCACTCCCAATCGTGGAATCTTCAGCGGCCAATATGATGGTAAGCTTTTATTAAAAAATATTTCTCCTGCCAAATCTGATATGCGTCTCGTGCAAGGGCACCGCGTGGGCGCACAGCAATTTGATGCGCAGAAACCTTCGGCTAATGGTGAAGAAGGTTGGGGACGCCTTGAGATATCAGAAAAAAATACCAAAATAACCGAATTTCTGAATGTAATGGTGACGATGGATTCGGAGACTGCGCCACCGGAAATATTGCCGGTTACTGGCAAGGGAATAATGGGTTGCCAGCTCTTAAATTTGGCGGTTGTCTGTATCGATCCTACAGCCATTAGAGCGACACATCTTAGCTTTGAATTGAATTATAAAGCGGAGCGTCTTCTCATTTGTGCGATTTCTCCATTCGAATGTAAAATTATGCAACCTAACGGCAACGAACAGAAAATAAGCGCCAGTAAAAAACAGGCCGTTGTAGAAATTTTGAATGTTGGTGCTGGATTGTTTTCGATAGAATTTTAGGCGATGTCTTGGCAATTGGCTTATATCCTGTTCCAAGGTAACAATGAATATCATTAGAATGGAATAAGCGTCATGAATATTCAAAGCAATCTTCGTTCGAACTCACCGCCACGAAATGCTGGTGTTCCGCTTGAAATATCTTGGTTTGAGAATATTCAAGTCAATACTTCTGCAGCTGAGCGCCGCGCCGCAACGCTGACCACGCGCCGCAGTGTGAAAAAAGAATATCAGGCTGCATGGCTGGTAAAGGCGTTGCAATGTATTGATCTGACCACTTTGGCGGGGGATGACACGGCAGGGCGCGTGCACCGGCTTTGTGAAAAGGCCAAGCGGCCACTGCGAGAAGATTTGATTGAGAAACTAGGCTTGGCTGATGCTCCACCAAAGGTCGGAGCGATTTGTGTATATCCGACGATGGTTCCGCACGCTGTAAAGGCTTTGCGCGGCTCGGGCATTCCTGTGGCATCGGTGGCCACGGGTTTTCCGGCGGGCTTGACGCCGCTTTCCATTCGTCTCGCTGAAATCAGATACGCGGTTGAAGAGGGTGCAGAGGAAATTGATATCGTCATCAATCGTGAGCAAGTGTTGATGCAAGATTGGTCGGCATTATACGACGAGATTGCAGCGATGCGTGCGGCTTGCGGGGACGCGCATTTGAAAGCGATTTTGGCGACGGGAGATTTGAAGACGCTGCGCAATGTTTACAAAGCATCGATGGTGGCGATGCAGGCGGGGGCTGATTTCATTAAAACATCGACTGGCAAGGAAGATGTGAACGCGACTCTGCCTGTGAGTTTGACCATGGTTCGTGCTCTTCGTGTTTATGGCGAATTGACTGGATTTCAGATTGGTTTCAAGCCGGCGGGTGGTTTGAAGACAGCCAAGGATGCCATGGCTTGGCAGATTTTGATGAAGGAAGAATTGGGCCGACGTTGGCTAGAACCTGATCTGTTTCGTATCGGTGCCAGTTCGCTACTTTCTGATATCGAGCGGCAGCTCGAACATTATCTCACCGGGCGATATGCAGCCCTTTCACATCACGCATTGGCTTAAAGGGCTATCATGGCAAAGGTTACTGACATTCTCGAAACCATGGATTATGGGCCAGCACCTGAATCAAACACAATTGTGAAAGACTGGTTGGCTGTTCACGCCCAAGGCTTTGGCCATTTTATCGGTGGTAAATTTGTACGTTCATCAGCCAAGGCTTTAATGGACGTTTTTAATCCCCATGACAATTCGGTTTTGGGCCGCGTTGCTCAAGGTACTGCGGCAGATGTTGACCATGCTGTGAAAGCGGCGCGCAAAGCCTTTGGCCCTTGGTCAAAGCTGTCGGGTTTTCAGCGTGCCAAACATCTCTATGCTTTGGCGCGGTATATTCAAAAGCGTGAAAGATTTCTAAGCGTGCTTGAAACAATGGATAACGGCAAAACCATTCGTGAATCGCGCGACATCGATATTCCTTTGGTAGCACGGCATTTTTATCATCATGCGGGCTGGGCGCAGCTGCGTGATACAGAATTTAAAGGCTACAGTCCCGTTGGTGTGTGTGGTCAGATTATTCCGTGGAATTTTCCACTTCTGATGTTGGCGTGGAAAATTGCGCCTGCATTAGCCGCTGGCAATACGGTTGTGTTGAAACCAGCTGAATTTACACCGCTGACGGCGTTGGCCTTCGCAGAAATTTGTTCCGAAGCTGGTATTCCTGATGGCGTGGTCAATGTGGTAACGGGAGCAGGTGAAACGGGCGCTGCCTTGGTGGCCCATAAAG
Source organism: Hyphomicrobiales bacterium (assembly GCA_025359045.1). GTDB lineage: Bacteria > Pseudomonadota > Alphaproteobacteria > Rhizobiales > Aestuariivirgaceae > Aestuariivirga. Next base: position 142,480 of record JANYHN010000070.1, read on the forward strand.
ACGTCGATAAGATCGCTTTTACAGGATCAACTGAAGTTGGAAAATTGATCCGTGTACAGACGGCGGGATCAGGCAAAAAGCTTTCGCTCGAGTTGGGCGGTAAATCACCCTTTGTGATCTATGATGATGCCGATTTGGATGCGGCAGTTGAAGGTGTGGTTGATGCAGTTTGGTTTAATCAAGGTCAGGTATGTTGTGCTGGAACAAGGTTGCTTGTGCAGGAAGGCATTGCACAGAAATTTTATACCAAGCTGAAACACCGCATGGGGTCGCTGCGGGTGGGTGATCCACTTGATAAGTCAAATGATATGGGGCCGCTTGTTGATCCTATTCAATTGGCCCGCGTTACAGCGATGGTGAAGAAAGGCGAGACTGATGGTGGCACTTTGATTCAGGCACCATGCAAGATGCCTGACAACGGCAACTATTTCGCGCCGTCTTTGTTCGTCGACGTCGATACGTCTTCATCCGTGATGAGGGAAGAAATTTTTGGACCTGTAATTTCGGCTATGACTTTCCGCACACCCGAAGAGGCTGTGGCGCTGGCAAATCATACGCAATATGGTTTGGCGGCTTCAATTTGGTCAGAGAATATCAATGTTGCGCTTGATCTGGCGGCGCGCGTGAAGGCTGGCATTGTGTGGATCAATTCAACAAATCTGTTTGACGCTGCAGCTGGTTTTGGCGGTTATAAGGAATCCGGTTTTGGCCGCGAAGGTGGGCGCGAGGGGATGTATGAATATCTCGTTGCGGATTGGATGAAGGCGCTCAAAGTCGAAAAGCATTCGCTATTAAAACTAATCTCTTCGCCAAGATCAGAATTACGTCATAGTGCAGCTGATCTGATTGATCGCACAGCTAAGCTTTACATTGGTGGGAGACAATCGCGGCCAGATTCCGGATATAGTTATGAAGTTGTTTCCCCAAAAGGCAAGGCTCTGGGACTTGCCGGATTGGGTAATCGCAAAGATGTGCGCAATGCGGTTGAATCGGCACTGAAGGCATCCGCATGGTCAAGTGGATCGGCGCATGGTCGAGCACAGATTTTATATTTTATTGCCGAGAATTTGGCAGCGCGGGCCGATGAGTATGCCAAGCGATTGGTTCAAGCTGGTGCATCAACGCGTCACTCAAAGCATGAAGTTGAAGCATCGCTTGAGCGCATTTTCTTTTATGCGGCGCATGCTGATAAATATGATGGCCGCATTCATTCCACCAATTCGAAGAAGCAAACGACATTAGCAATGAATGAACCTTATGGCGTGATGGGCCTTGTTTGCCCGAATGAAAATCCATTGCTGTCGATGATCTCGCTGATGATGCCAGCACTTGCGATGGGAAACCGCGTTGTATTAGTGGCGCCGCAATCCATGCCATTTATTGCCACGGATTTTTATCAAGTGCTTGATACTTCAGATGTGCCGGATGGCGTGGTGAATATCGTCACTGGAACTCGTGATGAACTCACCAAGACTTTGGCTGAACATGATGAAGTGGCGGCCATTTGGTATCATGGTGATGCCGTTGGTTCTGCGATGGTTGAGAAGGCTTCGGCTGGCAATGTGAAGCCGACTTGGGTGAATGACGGTAAGCGCATAGATTGGTTTAGCGCCGAGCAAGGGCAGGGCTATGAATATTTACGCCGGGCCACACAAGTGAAAAACATTTGGATTCCTTACGGAGAATAGTATGGCGCAATACCCTCGTGATATGAAAGGTTATGGCCGCGCCACTCCTGATCCCAAATGGCCGGGTGGGGCATATGTCGCTGTGCAGTTTGTTCTTAACTATGAAGAAGGTGGCGAGAATAATATTCTACATGGTGATGCTGCGTCTGAAGCTTTTTTGAGCGAAATTGTTGGCGCATCAGCGTGGCCAGGGCAACGCCACTGGAATATGGAATCGATTTATGAATATGGCGCGCGCGCTGGCTTTTGGCGGCTTTGGCGCATGTTTACGGGGCGCAATGTGCCGCTGACGATTTATGGCGTTGCTACGGCTCTGCAACGTTCACCTGACCAGGTGCAGGCCATGAAGGAGGCTGAGTGGGAAATTGCTTCCCATGGTTTGAAATGGGTTGAGCATAAAGACATGTCCGAAGAGGCCGAGGGTGCTTCGATTAAGGAGGCCATTCGCATTCACACTGAGGTTACGGGTTCACGGCCCTTGGGTTGGTATACGGGCCGCTGTTCGATGAACACCACTAAACTGGTGATGGCAGAGGGCGGTTTTTTATATTCATCGGATGATTATGCCGATGACTTACCGTATTTCTTAAATCTTCCTCAGGGCGGCAAGCATTTGATTGTGCCTTATACGCTTGATGCGAATGATATGCGTTTTGCGACACCACAAGGGTTTAACACGGGAGAGCATTTTTATCAGTATCTGAAGGACTCGTTTGATTGCCTTTATGAAGAGGGCAAGCGCGGCGCACCGAAGATGATGAGCATTGGTTTGCATTGTCGTTTAGTGGGACGGCCTGGGCGGGCTGTTGGTTTGGCTAAGTTCATTGATTATATTTTAGCCCATGACAATGTGTGGGTGGCAAAACGCGAAGACATTGCGCGGCATTGGTGGAAACGGTTGAGCATTTCGTAATACCGGTGGCGCTAACCTTGCACCACCGGCCCTCGCTGGTTTTAAGCCTTACACTCTAGTGCGGCTTTCATAGCAGCGTCGGCATCTTCTTTCGTTGCGTAGCTGATAGTGCCTACTGCCATCGCAGCCTTCTCGTCGGGTTTGGTGTCCATGACAGCGCACTTCTGTGTTGCTGCATCTTTAGCAACATAGAACTCCGTTGCGGCCAAGGCGGGGAGTGTGAGTGCAGCAACAGCCACACCAGCAATCATCATCTTGCGGATCATATTATACCTCCAAGTTTTTAGATCAAATTGCAAAGACACTCACTGCCTTTGCTGAACACGATCACACAATGATGATGTGGTGATAATGAGAAATTTTTGTGATCATTTCACCATCAAATGTTCCCGATATGATTAGACAAATCAAGAATAAAAAAACCGACGATGCCAATTTGCATCATCGGTTCCCATTCGTACAGTGCAATTATTTATTTGCAGTCAGCGGCAGCCTTCATGGCTGTTTCAGCTTCAACCTTGGTCTTGTAGCTGTCTTTGCCGATCATCATGGCTGCCTTTTCATCAGGCTTCTTGTCGACAACGGCGCACTTCTTGGTTGCGGCGTCTTTTGCGACGAAGAAAGCTGCATCAGCAGCCAATACTGGTGAAGCCAAAACAGCGATAGCTGCACCAGCGAGAATCATTTTGCGGATCATGTTATTACTCCCAATCTAATATTCAGAGGCATGATGCCTCGACCGAAAACTAAGCTGCGGGCGCAAAAAAATCCAGTAATTTAGTCTTAAATATTGTTCATTACAAAATTGAAATAACCTGAATAAAACATAACGATTTTGTAATTTTTATCGCTTCAGATAGTCATCATTAAAGGTAATATTATCTCTTGAAGATTATCACCTGACCCCTTGCGATCAACGATCAAGAAGAGACTTTCGGAATATACGAGCAAGGGGTGATGCCAGATATTACGACGATAATTGACGCCTTGTTTTCCACTGGCTTGAAAGAGGCGGTAGCTGGCCTCTTGCAACGGATCATCACATACCAACACGAGCCAATCTTCATTCTGTAGTGGATAAAATAATTGCGTGCCGAGTGGATGGCGTTCCATCAATTTGATGCCGATGGGTTTGGGGCGGGAGATCACCGTGAAAATTGAAACATTCACTTCGCCGCCCTGCCTGTTCACATCAATGTTGGCTAGATTGTTGAAGCGTTCGGCAAATCCCTGATTGATGGTATAGTGTTGTGCGCCTTCTATCTCCACTACATCGCCAAAGGGCGCAAAGGCTTCCTTGGTTAAAATTTCGATTTTCATTTGTAAGAAAGCTTCGCGTGGCGGTTGACGTCTTTGTAGAGCAAGTAACGAAAGCGGCCCGGCCCGCCCGCATAACAGGCCTGAGGGCAGAAGGCACGCAGCCACATGAAATCACCGGCCTCGACTTCCACCCAATCTTGATTGAGGCGGTAGACCGCTTTTCCTTCAAGAACATAAAGCCCATGTTCCATCACATGGGTTTCGGCGAATGGGATTACACCTCCCGGCTCAAAGTTCACGATTGAAACATGCATGTCGTGGCGCAGATCAGCCGGATCAACAAAACGCGTCGTGCTCCAAGCGCCGTTTGTATCGGGCATCACATTTGGCTTTATATCTTTTTCATTTACCACGAAGGCTTCTGGCGCTTTTATGCCCTTCACAGCTTCGTATGATTTTCTGATCCAATGAAAGCGCGCATGTGCTGCTGTGGCGTTATTAGCCCGCCAATTGGTGGCGGGTGGGATAAATGCATAAGAGCCTGCGACCATCTGGAATTCTTTGCGCGCAATTGTCAGTGTGAATTCACCTTCCACACAAAATAAGACAGCTTCAGCGCTCGTATCGGGCTCTGGCGCATCGCTGCCACCACCGGGAGATACTTCGATAATATATTGCGAAAATGTTTCAGCGAACCCTGATAATGGGCGTGCGATGATCCAAGCCCTCGTCTTTTCCCAGAAGGGCAAATTGCTAGTGACAATATCGCGCATTACTCCTTTTGGGATCACGGCATAGCTGTTGGTGAAAACCGCACGACCCGTCAGCAGTTCTGTTTGCTTCGGATGGCCGCCTGATGGCGCGTAATATTTTTGAGACATGATTTGCCTTTGTTCATCAATTGCGAGATTTATGGCATTGTTCGCGCTACGCGCAAAGTGCTTTAGGGGGCAACCAAGGACTGGAGTGTTTTTACGTCTTTGCCTACAATCGCGCCTAATACGGCATTGGCCAAGGCGCGACCCGCCAGTTTATGATCTTCGTTTATCATCATGATCTCAGGTCTGAACCAAGGCATGAACGGGGAGCACTGCTTGGTTACAATATCAAAATCCTTGCCAACAGTTTGCCCCATTTCCTCTAAGCCGGAAACCAATGCCATTGTGGTGAGTTCGCTTTGCGACACATAGCCATCAGGCGCATCATGCGCCTTGATGATTGAACGTGTAAAATTCCGCACCTCTTCATATGATGTGTCAATGTTCAGTTGTGGGATTGGAAATTCAGCCAGACCTTGCGCATGAATGGCTTTAGCAAAGCCAAGCATCGAATGATCATAATATGAGAGGCCAGGCGGCGGTTTTAAATGGGCAATATTTTTGCGGCCACGCGCTGCCAATTTTTCAACAGCCAGCTTTGCGAAAACTTCATTATCATAATCATGATAGGCGTGTTCGATGCCGCAATTGGTGCGACCATGCGTGGAGAAGGGGATGTGATTGTCCACCATGTAGCGGACGCGTTGATCATCAGGCCGGGTGCGCGAAATGATTACACCATCCGCTAACTTATTCTCCACAACATAGCGCACGGGTGCCATGGGGTCATTAAGCTCATATGGGGTGACCACAAGATGATAAGGTGTTGTCGATAACACCTCAGAAATTCCGTAAACCATTTGCTCGACGAGGCCCATAGATGTTCCATCGGTGTTCAAGATCAATGTAATAACGTTGGTTTTCCCGGTGCGCAGGCGCACGCCCGCGCGATCTGGTCGGTAGCCTGCCTGCTGTGCGGCAAGCTTCACACGCCTTCTTGTTTCCTCAGCAATTTCAGGGTTATCGCGCAAAGCTTGGCTGACTGTGGATACGCCAAGGCCTGTTACTTCGGCAAGTGTGCGCAAAGTTGGGCGGATCGATGGTTGGTCAATTTTTGCCATAGCGGGCTAGACACTAACCAATGTCTGAAACGTTGCAAGTTCTTAATTTGCATATCGCAACAGCGTAAAAACCATGTTGCATTGCAACAAAAGAATCTTTCATGAATCTCTATCTGAAACGTTGCAAAAGATTTTTTTTCACCTAGCTTGCCCTCGACCTTAAAAAGACATGGGAGGAAATTGTCATGGGTTTAAAAAAATTAACTGCTGCTTTGGCTTTGTCTGTTTCGCTGTTTGCAGCGGGTGCAGCGCGCGCTACTGACATCGAAGTTACGCATTGGTGGACATCTGGCGGCGAAGCTGCTGCGGTTGCCGAATTTGCCAAGGCTGTTGACGCTTCAGGCGATCATTGGGTTGATGGTGCTATCGCTGGTTCGGGCGACGTTGCCCGTCCAATCATCATTTCACGCATTCTCGGTGGCAACCCAATGGGTGCTACGCAGTTGAATCCTGGCCATGATGCTGATGAGTTGATCAAGGCTGGTTTGATGACCGACCTCACAGAACTTGCCACCAAAGAAAAGTGGAACGATATTCTGCGTCCAAAGAGTCAGCTTGCTTCATGCACAGTTGATGGCAAAGTTTATTGCGTTCCAGTAAACCTGCACTCGGCACAATGGATGTGGACAAACCGCAAGGCGTTCACAGACAATGGCATGGAACCACCTAAGAATTTTGCTGAACTCGTTGCCGATGCTCCAAAGTTGAAAGAAAAAGGCATTCAGCCATTGTCGCTCGCTCAAGGTTGGCCAGTTGGCTTGCTGATTGGCGATATGATTGTAGCTGTGGCTGGTGTTGATAACTATGTGAAGGTCTACAAAGACCGTGACCTTGCTATGGCTTCTGGCCCAGAGTTCGGCAAAGTGTTTGAAGCCATCGATGCTGCCCGTAAAATGGTAGACCAAAAGCAAGTGACCAAGCAATGGAACGAAGCTGTTGGTCTTGTCGTTAACGGCAAAGCCGCTGCAAACATCATGGGCGATTGGGCTGGTGGTGAATTCCAGGTTGCTAAGATGACTCCAGGTAAAGACTATGACTGCTTGCCAGGTCTCGGTGTAACGCCTGTTCTGAACACTGGTGGTGACGTGTTCTATTTCCCAAAGAACAAGGATCCAAAAGTAACTGAAGCACAATTGAAAATGGCTTCGACTTTGATCACACCAGCTGTGCAAGTTGCATTCAATCTGAAGAAGGGTTCACTGCCAATGCGCGCTGACGTGGATTTGGGCGCTGCCAATGACTGCATGAAGAAGGGTCTGGAAATTCTTGACCATTCAACTGCAGTATTCCCGAACGACGTTCAAATGCTTGATCGTGACTCGATCAACCAAATCAACGATTTGATGACCAACTTCTTCTCGAAGCCAGATATGACAACAGCCGATGCGCAAGCAAAATTTGTTGAAATCATCAAGGCTGCGCCAAAGATGTAATCAGACAAAAATCTGATCTTTTCCGGCGGGGCTTGGGCTCCGCCGGAATTCACTTGTTTCCGCCATTCAAGCCCTTGTGTTAATCGGACTCATCCTTTCCAAAGAGAGGATGGGATGAATCTGGGGCTCGAATGTCAGAATTAACGCCAACGATTGATCTGAAATTCAAATGACAACACTTGACCAACTTAATTTGAGAGAGCTGAACCAAGCGCCACATTTGCAGCAATTCAGCAATCCGGTTCGCTATGGCTTTGCGGCTTTGATGGCGGCGGTTGGATATTTGGCGCTTTATTTCGATTGGCCTTTCGAAACGCTGGGTGTCTTCCAGCCCATGATGTATGCGCTGGGGTTGGTTGTCGTCTCACTGGTTATCGATATCCCGTTTGACCGCCTCAGCTATCAGCTGGGCATGATTGGAATTTTCATTCTAGGTGCAATCACAGCGTTTCTCGCTTGGTCTTCGGGCGGAACTATAATCAGTCAAGACGGCGCTGATCTTATCTGGAAAATAACGGCTCTTTTTGTGATATTGTTTACGTTAGCTGCCGCTGTTTGGAACGCCCCGTTCAAAAATTTCCATTCGAAGATCGCGGCTATACCTATGATGTATATTGTGTTGTTTGCCTTTATCGGTTGCAGCATTTGGACGGTTGTATTTTCTACTTCCAACGCCAAGATTTATCCGACCTACACCTATGCTGGCTTTGGACAATATTTGCGCCTGTGGCATTCGGATAAATGGTGGATCGCAGTTCAGAATGTTCTTATTTACATTGGTTTCAGCACGGTTTTGGCCTTCGTCATCGGTTTTCTTCTGGCCGTTTTCATGGATCAAAAAATTCGCCTCGAAGGGTTGTTCCGCACAATTTATCTTTATCCATTCGCGCTGTCTTTCATCGTTACGGGTCACGTGTGGGCTTGGATATTATCGCCTGAATATGGTTTGGAAAAGTCAGTGCGCCAACTGGGATGGACGAGCTTTTCATTTGATTGGCTGACCAACACAGACAAAGCCATTTATTGCGTAGTGATCGCGGGACTATGGCAGGGCGCAGGGCTGGTGATGGCGTTGATGCTGGCTGGCCTTCGCGGCATTGATGATGAAGTTTGGAAAGCCGCGCGCGTGGACGGCATTCCGAAATGGCGCACCTATTGGTCAATCGTAATCCCGATGATGCGCCCGGTTCTTATTACAACATTCGTGATCGTGGCCTCTGGTGCATTCCGGGTTTACGACATTGTGGTTGCTCTCACAGATGGCGGCCCTGGCATCTCATCAACCGTGCCGTCGCAATATGTTTATGTCAATCTCTTCTCCGGCAACATCGCGCAAGGCTTGGCCGCAGCCACTATCATGTTGTTGATTAGTGCAATAATCTTGATCCCTTGGGTCTATGTTGAATTCGTTAAAGGTAAGCAGATAAGATGAGCTCGCAATCACTTTCAATAGAGCCCTCAGGCCCAAAACCACGCAAGTGGTTTGAGTGGGAGCGGGTTTTGATTTACAGCTTTCTGATCATCACCGCACTCTACTGGTTATTCCCATTATATATCGTGATCATCACCTCGTTCAAAGATCTAGTGACGATCCGCGACGGCAATATTTTTATGCCACAGCTTCACTACCCCATCGTGGAAGTCACCACCGACGCTGGCACGCAGATGGTGCAAGAGCATTTTTATGATCCATGGGTGCGCGCTTGGCTGCATGTTTGCACGGGTTTGCAATGTGAAGGCATCAGCCCCAATTTTTGGAAATCGGTGATTATCACTGTGCCATCCGTGATCATTTCCATCGCAGTGGCAGTGACCACCGGCTACGCATTGTCGAATTGGCCGTTCAAGTTTTCTGAAGCATTCTTCACTGTTCTGATTGTTGGTTCATTCATCCCGTATCAAGTGATGCTTTATCCGATGGTGCTGCTCACCAAAAACATGGGCATATACTCAACACTTTACGCGGTGATTTTCGTGCATACGGTTTTTGGTTTGCCGATCCTCACACTTTTGTTCCGTAACTATTTTCAGTCTCTGCCGGCTGAGTTGTTCAAAGCCGCGCGTGTGGATGGTGCTGGCTTCTGGCGCATTCTGTTTCAAATTTTCTTGCCGATGTCACTTCCCATCATGGTGGTTGCAATCATTCTGCAAGTCACGGGTATATGGAATGACTTCTTGTTTGGTGTGGTCTTTGCGGGCCCACAAAATTATCCAATGCCGGTGAAGCTCAACAACATTTTCACATCGGCACAAGGTGTTAAAGAATACAACGTGGAAATGGCGGCCTCAATTCTCACAGGCGCTGTTCCACTTTTCATCTATTTCTTCTCAGGTAAATGGTTCGTGCGCGGCATCGCTGCTGGTGCGGTGAAAGGTTAATTATGGCTGTTGTTACTCAATTGAAAACAAAACCGAGCGTGAACAGCGTTTCCATTCGCGGCCTTGCACAAAGCTATGGCGCTCTGCAGATTTTAAAACAGCTTGATCTTGATATTCCAGACGGAGAATTTCTGGTTCTGCTTGGGCCATCTGGCTGCGGCAAATCCACTTTGCTGAATTGCATTGCCGGGTTGCTCGAACCAACCCATGGTCAGGTTTTCATCAAGGGTAAAAACGTTACGTGGGAAGAGCCGAAAGATCGCGGCATCGGCATGGTGTTCCAATCCTATGCACTTTATCCGCAAATGACGGTTGAGCGGAATATGTCCTTTGGTCTACGCGTTGCTGGCATGGCCAAGGATGAGATCGAAAAGCGCGTAGGCCGCGCTGCGGATATTTTGCAGCTTGGCCCTCTATTGCAGCGCAAGCCCATGCAGCTTTCGGGCGGCCAGCGCCAACGTGTTGCGATTGGCCGCGCCTTGGTGCGAGATGTGGATGTGTTTTTGTTTGATGAACCGCTCTCGAACCTTGATGCAAAATTGCGTGCTGAGCTCCGCGTTGAGATCAAGCGTCTTCATCAACGTCTCGGCAACACCATGATATATGTAACGCATGATCAGATTGAAGCCATGACATTAGCTGATCGTATCGCTGTGATGAAAAGCGGTGCGATCCAGCAGCTTGATACTCCGATGACGATTTATAATAGGCCTATAAACCGTTATGTGGCTGGGTTTATTGGCTCGCCAGGCATGAATTTCCTGAAGAGCGAAATTGAAGGCGCAGGCGCAAAAGCGGTTTTGAAATTTGGCCCCGGCAAAATCAATTTGAAAGACTATACGCCTGTTGCCCCTTTGATGCCAAAGCAAGTGGCATTTGGTGTCAGGCCTGAACATATCCGCATTAACGCTGGTGCTGAAGCTGGATTGTCGGATTCGTTTGACGCTGTTGTCGATATTGTAGAGCCCATGGGTTCAGACAGTTTGGTGTGGCTCAATGTGGCAAGCCAAACCATGTCGGCGCGGGTCGAATCATCCGAACAATACAAGCCAGGGGAAAAAGTGAAAATCCGTTTCCGGGTTGGTCTTGCATCACTGTTTGATGAGGCCACTGGCGATAGGCTTTGAGATGATTGATCTTGCTGGATCATGGGAAATCAAAAGCTCTGACGGCAAGCATAAGGCACCCTACCTCGTGCCCGGAGACGTGCATTCATCGTTGATTGCCGCTGGCATTATTCCTGATCCCTATATTGGCCGAAATGAATATGACGTGCGCTGGGTCGCTGAGCAGGATTGGATCGCGATGCGCGACTTTGAGTGGGATGGTGAGGGCGCGTGGAACCTCGATATCGATTATCTCGACACTGTGGCCGAAGTGAAGATCAACGGCAAGTCTGTTCTGAAAGCCGATAATTGTTTCATGCGTTATCAGCCGGATGTGACTAAAGCGCTGAAGCGTGGCAAAAACAAAATGGAAATTCACTTTTTCTCGAATGTGAAGGAAGCTGCAAAGCGCCAGAAGGCACACCCTTACTTTGTGCCCTACAGCAATACCAATAGCCCCATCCCCGACACGAATTTCCTGCGCAAGCCATCTTGCCATGCGGGCTGGGATTGGAATTTGGCGATTATGCCGTTTGGGGCATATGGCAAGTTAGTGCTTCGGAGGCCCGATCTTGGCGATCCAAAAACGATCCAATTTTCCACACAGTTCAATTCTGATAATTCTGTTGATGTCACCGTTCATTTAGGTGGATGGGCTCTTTTCGGTGAAATTCTGATTACATTGGATGGAGATACGCGCTCGAGCAAGCACCGTCTTGAGGTCTTCCACTTGGCTAAGCCAAAATTATGGTGGCCATCTGGCAGTGGTACTCCGCATCTTTATGAATTGAAGATCGAATATAGAGGTCAAACTATCACGAAAAAAGTGGGCTTGCGTCAAATTGAACTTGTTACAACAAAAGATGATGTGGGTGCTGGCTTCCAGTTTAAAATTAATGGCAATGAAGTTTTTTGTAAGGGCGCAAACTGGATTCCGGCCGACGCGCTTCCTTCCCGTGCAACTCCACAGCTAACGCGCAAACTTTTACAAGCCGCTGTTGACGCGAACATGAACATGATCCGCGTATGGGGCGGCGGATATTATGAGCAGGATTGGTTTTATGATCTCTGCGATGAATTGGGGCTGATGGTATGGCAAGATTTTCAATTTTCTTGCAATCTTTATCCCGCAAATGAAGAATTCCTTTTTCAGGTAGATGAAGAGGTTCGCGAGCAGGTCAATCGCCTTCGTAACCATGCCTGCATTGCCCTCTGGTGTGGCGATAATGAGTTGATCGGAGCTCTCACATGGTTCCCAGAATCCCGCGCTAATCGTGATCGCTATCTGGCGGCCTATGATCGTCTGAACTACACAATCGAAAAAGCGGCGAAACAGGCCGACCCCACCATCAACTGGTGGCCATCTTCGCCATCACCCGGCCTGCTTTCTTTTGGTGATGCGTGGCATGATGATCGGTCCGGGGATATGCACTTCTGGTCGGTTTGGCACGAGGGCAAGGATTTTGAGCATTACCGCGATGTGAACCCGCGCTTTTGTTCGGAATTTGGGTTTCAGTCTTATCCATCACTCCACATTGTTAAAAAATTTTCCACCAGCGACGAAGATTTAAATATCTCCTCATCTGTCATGGAAAGCCATCAGAAGAATGCGGGTGGCAATGCGCGGATTGCCGAAACCATGTTCCGCTATTTCCGCTTTCCCACGGATTTTGGAAATTTCTGTTATCTCTCTCAAGTGCAGCAGGGCCTCGCCATTAAAACCGCAGTTGAATATTGGCGTAGCTTGAAGCCGCATTGCATGGGCACGCTGTATTGGCAGCTCAATGACACATGGCCCGTGGCTTCATGGTCGTCGCTTGATCATGGCGGTGGCTGGAAGTTGATGCATTATATGGCACGGCGGTTTTATGCCCCCGTTGCTGTGATGGCACTGCCCGATAAGAAGACGGGCGGCATCATCATCAAAGCGGTCAATGACCGCCACACCAAACAAAAGCTTTCATTAAAACTGACCACGCTTGATCCTGCGGGCAAGGCCAAACATTTGAAAGACATCAGCGCCAACATCCCCGCTGATAAAGCGGTTGAAGTGGCCAAACTTAAAAAGGGTCAACTGCCAACAGGTCACATTCTGATCCTTGATTATGAAGCCGCCGATGGCAGCAAGGGCAGGGTGCATTTTGCCAACAAGCCTTATAAAGCCATGAACATCATCAATCCTGAAATCACGCACAACACCAAAGTTAAAAATGGCAAGTTGCATATTGCTCTAAGCACCAATAACGCTGCAATTTTCGTGACCGCTGAGACAGGCGTGTTCGGCCGCTATTCCGACAACGTGCTCGATATGTTGCCAGGCGAAAAAGCAGACATCATTTTCACCCCCGATAATGCGGATGATATTAAAACCGCGCAAACCAATCTCATTATCCGCAATCTCTATTCATCATCCCATTAACGAGGAGGCCAGCATGCCAAAAAGAATTTCATTCCAACTCTACTCCGCGCGCAAGTCTGAACCATGGTCGGCCATCGTCGAACATTTGGCCAAATGCGGTTACAAAGAAGTCGAAGGCTTTGGTGCAAATTATGAAGATGCTATGGCCACGCGCGCTTTACTCGATGCCAATGGTATGACGATGCCAACGGGCCATTTTTCCATCGACATGTTGGAGAAGGACCCAAAGAAAGTTGCAAAAATCGCCGCCACGCTTGGTATTCGGAATATTTATTGCCCCTTTATTATGCCAGATGCGCGGCCGAAATCTGCAGCGGGTTGGAAAGCTTTTGGTAAGCGCTTGAGTGCAATTGGCACTGTGATGCGCGGCGAGGGTTATGGCTTTGGCTGGCATAATCACGATTTTGAATTCAAGAAATTGCACGATGGTTCCATGCCGCATGAGCGCATCTTCGAAGGTGGACCGATGTTGGATTGGGAAATTGATATTGCGTGGGTTGCTTTTGCCAAACAAAATCCCGTGAAGTGGATAAAGGCTTATGCTGACCGCATCACCACTGCGCATATTAAAGACAATGCCGCCAAGGGCGAAAATCTCGATCAACACGGTCAATCCGATGTGGGCAAAGGTACATTGAAGTGGCCTGAGATTTTTAAAGCGCTGCAAGCCACCCGTTGCATGACTTACGTGGTTGAGCACGATGACCCGAAGGATTACAAATCATTTGCAAAGAATTCTTATAATTTCCTGTCAAAGATTTAAGGTGATAAAATGAGCAAAACACTCGGCGTCGGCATCATTGGATGCGGTAATATTTCTTGGGCTTATTTAACGCTGGCCAAGCGGTTCAAGCATATTGAAGTCAAGGTTGTGGCAGATATGAATATGGCGGTCGCTGAAGCGCGCGCCAAAGAATTTGGCGTGAAAGCGCAAAGTGTCAAAGATCTTTTGAAGAATGATGACATTCAAATCGTCGTCAATCTCACAGTGCCTGCCGTCCACTATAAAGTGTCGAAACAAATCCTTGATGCTGGCAAGCATGTGTATTCAGAAAAGCCACTCACTCTTTCTTACAAAGATGCATTGGCCTTACAAAAATATGCAGCCAAGAAAAAACTGCGTGTGTGTTCAGCGCCCGATACATTCCTAGGAAGTTCGCATCAGCTGGCGCGCAAGGCAATTGATGATGGCAAGATCGGCAAGGTTGTTTCCGGCACCTGCCATTTCATGGGCCCCGGCATGGAAATGTGGCATCCCAATCCAGATTTCTTCTTCAACCCCGGTGGTGGCCCGATGCTGGATATGGGGCCATATTACATCACGAATCTTGTAAATTTGATCGGCCCCGTAAAACGCGTGGCGGGTTTTTCTGTCACAGGTCGAAAGGAACGCACCATCAGCAACGGCCCGCGCAATGGTGAAAAAGTAAAAGTAAAAACGCCGACAACATATCATGCGCTGCTTGAATTTGCGCAAGGCGCTGTCATTACTGTATCCCTTTCCTGGGATGTGTGGGCGCATAAGCATCAAAATATGGAAATCTACGGTCAGGCAGGCGCAATGTTTGTTCCTGATCCAAATTTCTTTGGTGGTGATGTGATGGTGGCGGGGGCTGACCAAAAGCCTTTGGCCTTGCCAACATGGGATCATCCGTTTGGCAAAAATAATTGGGGTCATCACAATAGTCAAACTGATGTGATCTTTGCCAATTATCGCTGTGCCGGACTTGCGGACATGGCCGACGCCATTATGAAAAAGCGTCTTGCGCGGTGTGATATTTCGGTAGTGGCGCATGTGGTTGAAGTGATGACTTCGGTGATGGAGGCGGGTGCCGCAAACAAAGTCATCAAGTTGAAATCCACCTGCAAGCGTCCGATACCATTGGGGCCAGATGAAGCCCGTGGCCTGATGAAATGACTGGCATGACTTACCGGCGAAGTGGGCGCAGCGGATTGTTGCTGCCTGCTTTGTCGCTCGGTCTTTGGCATAATTTTGGTGATGACCATAAGCTCACGGATAAACGTTTGCTGTGCCGCAAGGCGTGGGATTTGGGCATCACGCATTTTGACCTTGCCAATAATTATGGCCCGCCCGCGGGATCAGCTGAAGAAGCCTTTGGAAAAATCCTCAAGCTCGATTTCAAAAGCCACCGCGACCAGATGATCATCTCCAGCAAGGCTGGTTATCATATGTGGGAAGGGCCTTATGGGGAATGGGGCAGCCGCAAGTATATGTTGGCCAGCTTGGACCAAAGCTTAAAACGCATGGGGCTACCTTACGTTGATATTTTTTATTCCCACCGCTTTGATCCCAACACGCCGTTGGAAGAAACCATGGGCGCGCTTGATAATGCTGTTCGGTCGGGCAGGGCGCTTTATGTCGGAATTTCGAATTATCCAACCGCCGCTTTGCGCGAAGCTGCGCGTATATTGAAAGACATGGGCACGCCGTGTCTCATTCACCAGCCGCGTTATAATATGTTGCAGCGTGAGCCAGAGATTGGCGGTGCATTCGAAGCAGCGGAAACAAACGGCGTGGGCACCATTGTTTATTCGCCCCTGTCGCAAGGCATGCTGACGAGCAAATATTTAAATGGCATTCCAAAGGGCAGCCGCGCAACGACGGGTAAATTCCTGAAGGCCGAACAGATTGAACCCACACTGGTTGCGAAATTGAAGAGACTGAATTTAATTGCCGGAGCGCGCGGTCAAACGCTGGCGCAGATGGCTATTGCTTGGGTATTGCGCGAAAAGTGGATTACATCGGCGCTCATCGGCGCATCACGCCCCGAGCAGATTGAAGATAGCGTTGGTGCACTCAAGGCTCCTGCATTTACACAAGATGAATTGAAAAATATTGAAATGGAACTGGCGTCATGAGTTTTATAAAGCAGGTCGCTCATGTTTGCGTGAAGACACATGATTTGAAATCGGCCGAAGAGTTTTATGTTGGTGTGCTGGGTCTTGAAAAAACTTTTGATTTTAACCGTCCCACAGGTCGCATGGGATTTTATCTCGCGGCGGGCGGGCGCACCTATGTGGAAGTATTCATCGATGAGAAAGCGCCGCTGCCCGCGTTTGGACAAGTGGATCATTTCTGTTTCGAAGTGACAAATCTCGATCAAGCCATTGCGAAAATCCGCGCCAAGGGTGTTTCCGTCACCGACAAAAAATATGGCGTAGATGATACTTGGCAAGCATGGCTGGCTGATCCATCAGGCTCGCGCATTGAGCTATTTGAATACACTGCGAAGAGTGCACAGTTTGTGGGCGGGGATCGCACGCCGGATTGGTGATTGGGAATACTGCCGCCGCGCAAGATGGCTTCTTCAAAAGACTTCCAGCAAAACGACAAAAGCCGCATCCCTTTTGAGAATGCGGCCACAGCAACTCTGACGCGCCGCCGGTACATACGTGGTCGGCGCGGAGAGTCTGATCGAATTAGAGCTTAAACAGCCTGCAGGCTGTCAGCCGATGATTTGCCAGTGCGCTTGTCAGCGACGATTTCGTAACCAATCTTCTGGCCTTCGTTGAGACCACGGAGACCCGCACGTTCAACAGCGCTAATGTGGACGAATACGTCTGGTCCGCCGGCGTCTGGCTGAATGAAGCCGAAGCCCTTTTGCGCGTTAAACCACTTTACGGTGCCTTTTTGCATAACTTAACTTATCCTTGATTAGAACTAATAATGAGATGGCAAGCCCACAAAATCGTGAGTAAAATACCATACGAATGAAGGATAAGAGGAGTTGGCCTACGCGCTTTTTGAAAAAAGTGTAGTGCCGCGCGCCGATCGGCCTAAATTCGATTGCGGTTGTATATCCTAAACTACAATTAATTACAAGCCTTTCTGTGCCTGTGTCGAAAAGACTGTCACTTCCTCGCAAAACCTGTGCTAAAGCATGCGAATCTTCGGTTCACGAAACTCATTCAAAGGTGGATTTACTTGACTGTTTCTGCAAAATCTTGGGCCAGCCGTCTTGCACCTTACCGTCAATCTGATGATCGTCGCGCCGTATTTGAGCTGCTTCTCACTGTTTCGGCTTTTGTAGCTTGCTGGCTCGCTGTTTACGCAACACTGCAATTTAATCCTTGGTTGCTTCCGATTCCGGTGGTTTTGGCAGCGGGTTTTATTGTGCGCTTGTTCATGTTGCAGCATGATTGTGGCCACCTTTCCATGTTTACTAATCGCCGTATGAACGATTGGGTGGGGCGGGTTTTAGGCGTGTTTACTTTTACGCCCTATGACTATTGGCGCCATGCCCACGCCATGCACCATGCGGGTTCTGGCAATTTAGATCGGCGTGGCATGGGTGATATCAATACCCTTACCATTAAAGAATATGAGGCATTGAGTTTGCGCGGCCGCTTGGCTTACCGCCTTTACCGAAATCCGGTGGTAATGTTTGGAATTGGTCCCATTTATCTGTTTGTGTTTAGCCAGCGCTTGCCACTTGAGAGTTTCAAGCAGGGCACGGCCTCTTGGCTAAGCGTTTTAATGACAGATTTAGCCATTGGTGTGTGCGCCGCCATCATTATTTATTTTGTGGGTTGGCAGGCATTTTTGCTGGTGCATTTGCCAATTGTCACTGTTGGAGCAGCGGCTGGCGTATGGCTGTTTTATGTGCAGCATCAGTTTGATGAAACCCATTGGGAGCGCAACCCTGATTGGAGCCACGAAAACGCGGCCCTGCATGGCAGTTCTTATTATGACCTACCAGCACCGTTAATGTGGATGACTGGCAATATTGGCATCCATCATCTGCACCATTTGTCGAGCCGCATCCCATTTTATCGCTTGCCACAAGTGCTGCGTGATTTCCCCGAATTGAAAGATGTGGGACATCTGACAATTTGGGAAAGTTTGAAATGCGTGCGATTGGTGCTTTGGGATGAGGCGTCGAAGAAGCTGGTTTCATTCCGCGAGGCACACCGCCTTATGCCATTGAGAATGGCTGCTGCCGAATAATTATTCCGACCGCGAAATTGACTTGATAGGCCCGCGCGGATTTCCGCTCATCTGAGCAATTTTCTGATCTTGCGCCATGATGATGGTTTTGGCGGAGGCATCATCATTCTCATGTGGATCAAGTTCGGCTGCTGGCACGCGGCGGCGTGAAGATTTTGTGCCATCTTCATAAATCACGTCAAACATGATGGTTGAATCATCAACCTTTGCTTTCTTCTTCGCCATTATGCGGTGTCCTTATTATCGTCATTGGTTGGAACAGCCTCTTGATCATCGTGTTTGCGCGTCGCTGATTTTTCATCGCGCCTATTTTGTTTTTCGATGGCTTTGCGTTGCTTGGCCTTGGCGCGGTTGTTGCGCTCCTGATTATAGTTTGGCGGAAATGCCATGGTGAATGCTCCTGTTGGCGCCTGCCTAGCAGCATTAGGGGCAATTACCTAATGGTGAAGTTTAAATTCGCTATTTCAGTGAGATGGGCGCATAGCTGAGGAAATTGATATAAGGGTGGCCAACATGAACAGTTCCAAAAAAGATAGTGGTCATAAGCTCGATCATAAGCCCAGCACGGGCGATGCGCTTAAAAATCAGCGCATGGCACAGGAGCAAGCCAAGAAAGACTCAGGCATTTGGGGTGATCTTTCGGTGGGTATTATTGAGCACAGCAATGGTGCGTTTGTTCATGTTTATAAAGGCGTTTTGGAAAGCAGCGTGCACCGCTTGGCCGCCAAGCGCGCCAAAGAGGTTTCTAAAGCCGATCATGAGGCGTTATGTTTATGGCTGAAGGCTGGTGGCTATGATGGTTTTAAACACAAAGTATCTGCATGGAATATCAACGCCGAAGAAGCCGCGCGCGTGAAGGGCGTGGTGATTGCAGAATTGGGTGCGGCAGGCACGCGGGTGATCAATCCGGTCGGTTAATTTGCCATTTGCATGGCTATGTCACCAGCATTTTGCGCCTGCAGCAGCGCTGTAATTTCAGTTGAAGTTTTTGGTTTATGGAAGTGATAGCCCTGAAAATAATCGCATCCTGTGAGGTGCATAATTTGAGCTTCCTCTTCGGTCTCGACACCTTCGGCCACCACTTGGGCTGCAAGGCCCTTGGCAATAAGCACGGTGCCTTGCACAATTTTTTGGGTAGCGATATTTGTTAAAATACTTTGGGTGAGTGTTTTATCGAGTTTTACCTTATCAAATTGAAATTCACGCAAATATCCAACGCTAGCGTAACCTGTGCCAAAATCATCTAAAGCAATTTTAGCTCCGTGTGCTTTCAATTCAGTGACAAAACTGTGGGCACGTGCGGTGTTCTTGATCAATGACGATTCAGTAATTTCTAAAATGAGATTTTGCATTTCAAAATTGAGGCTGTTGGCTAAGGCAATAATTTCGAGGGTCAGGTTCTTATTGTTCAATTGCAAGGGTGAAACGTTGACCGAGAGTTGGAGGCCCTGCCACTGCTTGGCCGCAGCAAATGACTTTTGAAGAATAAGCATCCCCAACCGATCTATAATTCCATTTTCTTCGGCTAACTTTATGAAACGATCTGGGGACAAGCCGGCGTTTGGAGGATTGCGGCCAACGCGCCAATGCTTCTACAGCCACAATTTGACGCGTTTTTGCCTCAAGAATGGGTTGAAACGCGACATCGAAATCGCCCCTCTCCACCAGCTCAAGCATTTCTTCGGCGATTAGATCATCCTCGAGACGACGGGAATCGAGGTTGTCATCAAACCAACAGATTCGATTTCTGCCACCAGTTTTGGCAGCATACATTGCGATGTCGGCGCGCCGCATCATTTCAGAGTTAGTAAAATTGCTCATCATTCCGTTGGCAATTCCAATTGAAGCACCCACGACAACGTGTCGACCTTCAATGTCAAATGCTGCAACGAATTGTTGGAGAATTTCTTCGGCCAGAATTTCTGCAGTTTTTGAAGCATCTGCTTCCTTGATGAGAACTGCAAACTCATCGCCGCCTAGTCTTGCTAAAAAGCCACGGTCCTTAACTGTAAGAGCAAGATTTTGCGCTACTATATTGATCAACTTGTCGCCCACTTCATGGCCAAATGAATCATTGACGTGTTTGAACCCATCGAGATCAAGATAGATTAGGCATAGGTCGTCGGAAATGCCGGCCTCGATTAGTTTCTCGTTGAGAAAGGTTCGGTTGGGAAGGCCAGAGAGCGTATCGTGGCGAGCTTGGTAGAAGGCTGCTCGCTCTTTGCGTTTCAATTTGGTGATTGCTCTATAGTGAGCGAACGTTACTGGTGCCATGGCCCCACACAGAAGCAAGATAAGCGCAAACGCACTTGAGCTATATTTTATCCGTGCTTCATCGCCGGGGTGTCTTGCGCTCCAGGTTGCTGCTGCCACAGCATTTCCCCAATGATCGGTCAAAATATTTGTATCACCCTTAATTTTCTTGATATTCAAATCATCAATAGAAAATTGTTTGCCAAGATTTTCGAGCATTGCAGGTGTTAAAAAACGACCGAAGACTAATATATTTGGTTTTTCCGCCGCAACGATCAATGTTGAATCTTGGGGTAAAATTGGCGCGGCGGCAATGACAGCGAGTTGACCTTGAATATCGACTAAGCTTGCGACCGTGTCGAAATGCTTTTTGTCGCTCGGCAAAGAAGAAAGAATATGTTTCAATGAAGCTCCAAAGAACTGCTCAGACAACACTTCACTTTTTTTACCGCGCACATAAGATGATAGGTTTTTACCGCTTGAGTCCATGACAAAAGCGAAATCATAATTTGTGTCTGTCGTTGACTTGCCCCACATTTCGTAGACCCAATTTTCATCGAGCGTATTATAAGTGTGGATGGCAGGTTCATCCCAATTGGCATTGTCCTTTACCAATCCCGTGAGAATTGAAGTGGATGTCGTTACTGCAGAATTTACTGCAACTAGAGTTCGTTGGCTTTCAAGCTTATCCACACTGGAGGAAATACCCTCAAGCATATTGAAAGTGCTCCATGTCATTCCTAAAATGGCCACTATTAACGGCACCAAGACATAGATTGCCAAATTCATAGATCGGCGTTGGTTCATTGCTCTGTTGTTTCTGCTTTTTGATATTCTAGTTCAGACTAGGAAGAAGTTCTGAATATATTGTGAATCAAGTTTACAACTTTAAATTGATTTATGTTGTGTTTGAATGCAAATTTAAGTGCTGGGCGCAACAGGCGCAAAAACTTCCCGAAGCGGGAAAATTCTCTGGCAGTTTTTGATGTAAAATTGGACAAAATGTAGTGTCGGTTAAATCGCTTGCTGTGGCGAATTTGATTTTATGCCACAAGGCGGAATGGTCTATCGTGATTTAACTCTTCGATAACATATAGACAAAATATCCAAACTGTGTAGTTTCCTACCATTAAAAATAATATCACCTGAGGAACAATGTAAATGACTGTTAAATCCGATATTGAAATTGCCCGCGAAGCCAAAATGAAGCCGATTATGGCGATTGGCGCGGGACTGGGCATTCCGGAAAAGGATCTGGTTCCTTACGGTCACACCAAAGCCAAAGTGCATTTGGACTATATTGACAGTTTGAAATCCAAGCCAAATGGCAAACTTATTCTGGTGACAGCAATTAACCCAACGCCAGCGGGTGAAGGCAAGACGACAACGACAGTGGGCCTTGGTGATGGGCTTAACCGCATTGGCAAGAAGGCCATTGTGGCCTTGCGTGAACCATCGCTCGGCCCGTGCTTTGGCATGAAGGGTGGTGCCGCTGGCGGTGGTTATGCGCAGATCGTTCCGATGGAAGACATCAACTTGCATTTCACTGGCGATTTCCATGCCATCACATCAGCACATAACCTTTTGTCGGCCATGATCGACAATCATATCTATTGGGGCAATGAACTGGGCATTGACACGCGCCGTGTGGCATGGCGCCGGGTGATGGACATGAATGACCGCGCGCTGCGTGAAGTCATCTGCTCGCTGGGTGGGGTTGCCAATGGTTACCCGCGCGAAGCTGGTTTTGATATTACGGTGGCTTCCGAGATTATGGCGATCCTCTGCCTTTCCACTTCGATTGCCGATCTGGAACGCCGCATTGGTCAGATTGTTGTGGCCTATAAAAAAGACAAAACTCCGGTGCTGGCCAAGGATTTGAAGGCCCCGGGCGCTATGACGGTTTTGCTTAAAGACGCTTTGATGCCGAACTTGGTGCAAACCCTCGAAAACAACCCAGCCTTTGTGCATGGTGGCCCCTTCGCCAATATCGCCCATGGTTGCAACTCGGTGATGGCCACGCAGACCGCTTTGAAGCTGGCTGATTATGTGGTGACGGAGGCTGGCTTTGGTGCTGATTTGGGCGCTGAAAAATTCTTTGATATTAAGTGCCGCAAGGCAGGTCTTTCACCATCGGTCACGGTGATTGTGGCCACAGTGCGTGCTCTTAAAATGCATGGTGGAGCTGCCAAAGACCAGTTGAAAGCTGAGAATGTTGATGTTCTCAAAAAGGGCCTCGCCAATTTGGGTCGTCATATTGAAAACGTGAAAAAGTTTGGCGTGCCGATTGCTGTTGCCGTCAACCACTTCATCTCTGATACCGATGCTGAAATTGATGCCGTGAAAGATTATTGCAAAACCCATGGCGTGCAGGCGTTCAAGTGCTTGCATTGGGCCAAGGGCGGCGAAGGCATTGAAGAACTTTCAAAGCATGTGGCAGAACTTGCTGATAAGGGCGGCGCGCAGTTCAAGCCGATCTATGATGAAGATATGCCACTGTTTGAAAAAGTGCGCACCATTGTGAAAGAAATTTACCGCGCCGATGATGCCATTGCTGATAAATCTGTGCGGGATCAGTTCAAGGCTTATGAAGCGGCAGGCTATGGCAAATTCCCGATCTGCATGGCCAAGACGCAATATTCATTCTCTACCGATCCAAACTTGAAGGGTGCACCGGTGAACCACTCAGTTCCAATCCGTGAAATTCGCTTGTCGGCGGGTGCGGAATTCATAGTGGTTATTTGCGGTGACGTGATGACCATGCCCGGCCTACCCAAAGTGCCATCCGCCGAAGTGATTGGCTTGGATGCGGCTGGTCAGATTCAAGGGTTGTTCTAAGAAAGAGGCCCTCATCCGCCCTTCGGGCACCTTCTCCCATCCCAAGAGGGACGGGAGAAGGCCAATGCATCCGCCTTCTCCCGTGCGCCTTCGCATGGGAGAAGGTGCCGACAGGCGGATGAGGGCACTTTGCTACAAAGGAAATTTTTACCATGGCCAAACTCATTGACGGAAAAGCCTATGCTGAAGCCTTGCGCGGGCGCATTGCGGTTGCCGTGGCCTCACTGAAGAAGAACCATAATTTAACACCCGGCCTTGCCGTGGTGCTGGTGGGTGAAGACCCTGCTTCAAAAGTTTATGTGGCCAACAAAGCCAAGCAAACTGTGGAAGTGGGAATGAATTCGTGGGAGCATAAAATGCCCGCGGACACATCCGAGGCTGATTTGCTGGCCATAGTGCAGAAGCTGAATAATGATTCCTCCGTACACGGAATATTGGTGCAGATGCCGGTGCCCAAACACATCGACAGCGCAAAGGTTCTGAACACCATTGATCCCGCCAAAGATGTGGATGGCTTTCATGTGGTGAATGTGGGTCGCTTGTCCACTGGCCAAGACGCGCTCACCGCCTGCACGCCGGTGGGCTGCGTGATGCTGGCCAAGGCAACTCTTGGCAAACTTGATGGCCTCAATGCCGTGGTTATTGGCCGCTCCAACATTGTGGGCAAGCCCGTGGCGCAATTGCTGCTGGCGGAAAATTGCACGGTGACGATTGCGCATTCCAAATCAAAAGATTTGCCCGGCATTGTGCGACAGGCCGATCTTGTCATCGCCGCCGTGGGCCGCCCCGAAATGGTCAAAGGTGATTGGATCAAGCCCGGCGCCTGCGTGATTGACGTGGGCATCAACCGCATTGAACGCGATGGTAAAAACAAACTGGTGGGCGATTGCGATTTTGCATCATGTGAGAAAGTGGCAGGCAGCATTACGCCAGTTCCCGGTGGTGTAGGGCCAATGACGATTGCGTGCTTGTTGCATAATACAGTGAAGGCGGCGGCTGCTATGAAGGGGATCAAGACGCCGGAGATGTGATGGGTGACTTACTGTCGTTTCAACTAAGGACCAATTCTCGCTTCGAGTCTTCTTAAAAGTGCAGAACCAATGGAAAGATGATCCAAACAGATGTCGATTGAATCTGGCAAGTTCACGATGTGGCCTCGCGGATTGCGGATGGCAGGCACAACGCCAGCGAACAAAAATTTGTAGCCTCTCTGTTCATCCTTTTCGCTCATATTTGTCAAATTTGTTAGCCGGATGTTTGAGCCATCATCCCTGAAAGCCTCCATCATCAATTTTTCGCCAGATAAATTCGTCACATTAGATATTCCGCTAACTTCTGTGTCTAAAAACTTGTACACTTCAAAAGTGGCCTGAGAATAGTGGCCATCGTCGAATAGTTTTTTGGCAACCGCTGATATAGACGGGTGAATATTGCGCTCATCAAATGGGTGAAGAGCTGCTGTTTTTTCTTCAGAACTGTCGCTAGTTCTTGCTTGGCTTCTTCTTACTATCGCTTCGAATAGTGTTAAGGAGTTAGGCATCAATTATGTTGGTCCTTAAACTCTTAAAAATATTATCGTAGTCTTCTTTCGAAGCACCCGCTGGTAAATTGATTTCAATTCTGACTGTAAGTCCAACCTTAGCAGTGTCTGATTTGCTGCCTGAAATATGCGCAGAGCTGCTAGTTGGCGCGTGTGTCGCCTCAGTCGGTTTCTGCTTATTTGGACTCGTTTTCGTTTTTGGCAAAGACTTCTTAACTTCACCATTTTCATCCGGCTCGATGTAGCCCGCTATTGAAGCAAATGTTCGAAACACACTTGCTTGGCGTTGGCCGATCGCGTCACTCGTCTTGTCCGTCGTACGAAAAAATTGAACTAAATCGTCTTTGCTCAACTTCCATGATGCATCACCGTGAAGTTCAAACAAATCTGCGTACGATGTTAAAACTAATTGAGCAAACTTCTTTTGGAAATCTTCTTCTTTATGAGTTGTAAATACATCGTGTCCAACTTGGGTCCGCTTTCCTTCGTCGTCAATGATACCGAGGAATTGGATTGCGTTTATTACGTAGCTTTCGTTTTTTGGAGCTAAACCTAGTTTTTTTACTGTGTCCGAACTTATGGTCGGAGGAAAACTTTTACGTAGATGATTTACCATCTGAGTAATGTTTCCTGCGCCAGAGATGTATGGATGACTTGCCACGCAAAAGCTCCTTATGGATTTATGAGTATGAATGTTCATAATCACGATAGTGTTGTGTTTTGGCAAGACGTTCTATTGGCAGTGGAAAACTCCACCCCGTCCGTCAGCCCCGTGAAGGTGGGGGCCTAGCCTGCTTTGAAATGCGAGCGATGGAGTAGTTGGATTCCCGCCTTGGAGGGAATGACGGGGTTTGGCGGCGGGGATGACTGGGGTGGGCGCGTTCAGTTGGCCCAACCCTCGCCCGCTTTGGGCGCGAGGGGCGCGTTGTGCTTTGCAGGGAACTCAGTAGTTTTTGCGCGCTCCGCTTTCGTCGTAGGTAAAGTCCACACACAGCTGCGGGGTGAGGGATTGAAATCTTTTCACGTCGTCTGGCGTCATGCCGCCGATTTGGTTGGTCGCCGTCCCGTCACCGGATGCTTTCGTCAAGTCTCTGCTGCGAACGAAAAATTTTCCCTCACCATCCACGAATATCGTGATGTTCGCTTTTGAAAAAGCTTGGTCGAGCTTATTGTGAAACGTCAAATTGACATCGACCCAGTGGTCATCGACTTTCTTAAACTCCCACTTCACAAACTCGAATATATCGGGCGAACCATGGGCACATCGAGTGTCTGCTAGTGCAGGCGCACTTGCCAGAAGTGCCAGAACGATTGTCATTGGAAATTTCATGCCAACTTCTCCTTGCTTGAGTAGTTCGTAGTCAATGCTAGGGCGTGATCACCTGCTGGTCAACCGAGGGTCAATTTGACGTTTCACAATAAGCTCGACCAAGCTTTTTCAAAAGCGAACATCACGATATTCGTGGATGGTGAGGGAAAAT
>JANYHN010000010.1 GCA_025359045.1 Hyphomicrobiales bacterium
AAGCTCGCGCACTTCCATTTCAACGAGGTCCAACAATTCTGGATCGTCAACCATGTCAACCTTGTTCATGAATACAACCAGCGCTGGAACACCAACTTGGCGCGCAAGCAAAATGTGCTCGCGGGTTTGTGGCATTGGGCCGTCAGAAGCTGACACCACAAGAATACCGCCGTCCATTTGGGCAGCACCGGTGATCATGTTCTTTACATAGTCAGCATGGCCTGGGCAATCAACGTGGGCGTAATGGCGGGCCTTGGTTTGATATTCAACGTGAGCAGTATTAATCGTAATACCACGCGCGCGCTCCTCAGGAGCCTTATCAATCATGTCATAAGCCGTGTAAGTTGCCCCACCGCTTTCTGCCAAAATCTTGGTGATCGCCGCAGTCAGTGACGTCTTGCCATGGTCAACGTGGCCAATCGTGCCAATGTTGCAATGTGGCTTGTCGCGGTTGAATTTCTCTTTTGCCATGGTGTATTTCCATCCTGTTAAAACAAATCACGCGCCAGTTGGCGTGATACCAATTCGGGCGCGTCTTTAGAAAAACTATGTAGGGTTGGCAAGGGGTGTTTGCAAGTGCGAGATGGATGGAACGGGTGAAGGGAATCGAACCCTGCTGCGAGCGCTGCGAGCAAAACTAAAATGCGAGGGTTGTGTGCTGGAAAGTTGGAGCGGGTGAAGGGAATCGAACCCTCGTATTGAGCTTGGAAGGCTCCTGCTCTACCATTGAGCTACACCCGCATTCAAATCACTATAGCACATAAAATGTGATGGTGGGAGAGGTAGGACTCGAACCTACGAAGCCGTAAAGCAGGGGATTTACAGTCCCCCCCTTTGCCACTCGGGACACTCTCCCCCGATATCACAAAACAAAGCTTTCAGTTTGATTTCCCAACCAAACCAAAAGCGTGGCGCTGTATGCCGCCGAGGTTTGATTAAGTCAAGCGTAAGTCAGCTCATTTTTGAGATAGCTTGCTTAATCGCAACTTGCGCATCTGAAGGCAGAAACAAACTCGTATCCCCACCCATCTTAGCAATCTGCTTGACCAGCGAAGACGATATCATCCGCGTTGCGGGTGATGCCGCTAAAAACACTGTCTCAATCTCTGGTGATAACGCACCATTCATTTGCGCCATCTGCACTTCGTAATCAAAATCAGAAGCATCACGTAGGCCACGGATGATCACGCCTGCATGAGCCTTGTGTGCCGCCTGCACCGTCAAATCCGAAAACGTGACAACGCTCACTTTTAGCCCTGCATGTTCAGCAATCGGTTTCGTTACTTGCTCGATCATCTTAACCCGTGTCTCGGCATCCAGCAGCGCTTGTTTGGAGCCATGCAGGCCAACGCCTATCACCAGCTTATCAACAATACGCGCTGCACGCGCAATCACATCGAGATGGCCATAGGTGATGGGATCAAAAGATCCCGGGTAAAATCCAATTCGCATCATCGCCCTTTCAACACCATCCAAGCCGCACCGCCAACCAGAAAGCTGCCGCTGAGAATCTCTATTGCCCGAATTCTTTTGCGCGATAGCCAAGCCCCCGCCCTGCCCGCGGCCAATGCGTAAGCTGTGTCACCGATGGCTGCAATTGCCATGAAGGTTATGCCGAGAACCAAAGTCGTACGCATCACATCAGCCCCAGCCGGAATGAAAGGCGGTATAAGTGCACCAAACAACACCAGCATTTTGGGGTTCGACATGATCACCACGAAACCCTGCAAGAAGAAACTGCCACGCGGCCTTGCCCTGTCCGTTGCCACCGCCAGATCACCATTCGACATAAAAAGCTTATAGGCCAGCCAAATCAAATAAGCTGCACCTGCATAACGCAGCAAAACAAACCAAACACCCATCACTTGAATGGCAGCGCCCAAACCGAGCGCCGCAATTCCCAGCCAAATCACCACACCCACTTGCGTGCCGAGAACATTCATCAACCCAGCCCGCGTGCCGTGCTTTAAACTGTTGGCGATAATGACAGTCACGGTTGGCCCAGGCACCAATGCAAGCGCTAATGCCGCTAATACAAATGCAAAATAAGAGTCGGTTGTCATGCTTATTACCTTACGCCTGATTTAACAAAACTAGCAAATCAGCTTTTTGGTTTGGAGCGCGGCTCAAATACCCAAGGCCTGTTACCCTGCTCGCCTTTTGCCGTTTTCACTCCCGCCACGTCGCGATCAATATAAATCGCATGCGCACCAAATTTCCAAACATCAAAGCGATCAATCTTTAACTTTGCCTCAGCGCACTTTTCCCGCAACGGAAAATCAGCAACTATAATTTCAGTCGGCGGGCATTCCCATTCTGCATCCGTTGGTTCGTGCACGTAAGCAACGCTTAGGGATGCCAAATCCGAAAAGCACATGTTTTCCGCGCAGGTCCAACCGGGCCGTGCCACTGATGCATCCATCGTTTCAACCTGCCCATTGGATTGCAACCATTTCTCAGCAGCAAACTTCCCTTTGCGGGCATCAGCTAAAACATAGTTCCCAGCAACATCGCGGATCGCAACATTGCTGCCCCGATCTTCAATTAAAATATTGGGTAGCTTAGGAGTCGCGCCAATATAGATGCCAAGCAAGAGCAAAATTGCCCCAAGCCATCGAAACGCCCCAAGCACCAAACAAATAATAAGCGCACCTGCCACCATCATTGAAACGCCAAGTAGCGAAGGCTGCGGCACCATACCATTTGCATAGGGCCACGCCGCGATACTATCCGAAATCCACATCGTAGCTTGCAAACCAATTTCAACCAATTTGAAAGGCCAATATTCCAAACCAAACGGCATCAATAAAACACCCAGCATGGCAGCGGGCATCACGATCAAATCTGCAATCGGTAAAGCCAAAGCATTGGAAACCGTGCCGTATGGTGAAAGGCGACCGAAATGATAGACCGCTGCTATACTGGAAAGACCGCCAGCTACGATGGTCGTCAACACCGATCCCGCAAACAATTTCAAACCATAGGACGCAAACCGAGATAGACGCGTTGCTTCATGCGCTCTCATATCAACAGGCCTGTTGTTCCAATATTCAAAAAAAGCTACGATGCCAATGACCGCCAAGAACGACATTTGGAAACTGGCACGCACAGCTTCCTCGGGGTTGAACACAAGAATGATCAATGCTGCCAAGGCAATATTTCGCATCGACACAGCAGGCCGATCAACCAATATCGCGAAAAACATAACCGCGATCATGATGTAAGATCGCTCAGTGGCAGATCCGGAATCTGCCAGCAGCATATAAATAAATCCTACAATCAACGCCACAACAGCTGACCATTTTTTGATTGGATAATGCAAAGCCAGCGCCGGAAACAGAGCGAGAAATGCCCGCATCACCCAGAATACGCCACCCGCCACAAGAGACATATGCAAACCCGAAATTGAAATGATGTGCGCCAAACCTGAAATCTGCAGGCTGGTATTCATCTCGGCCGGAATGGCAGCGCGTTCGCCCGTCACAATCGAATTTGCAAACGCCCCGATGGACCCCGGAATGGCGGCTGTAATCCGAGCCCCCATCACGCTTCGCAGCTTATGAAAAAACCGCCTCTCGACAAATTTCCATGGCACCGGACGATCTTCAAAGACCGGAGGCGAAACATTGCTGCCCATCGCACCTATGGATTGAAAATAAAGATCGCGCCCATAATCAAACCCACCAGGCATCACGGGTGTTGGCAGCGGCGAAAGCCGCGCTGTGAAACGCACATAATCTCCAATCAATGCTGTAGGCGCATCAAAGGTCGATATGCGCGCACGGTTTGGCATTTCATCAAGAGGAACATTGGTTGCACCGTCCAGCTCAATCACCAGAACGCGCTTATTCCCACCGCGATTATCAGCATCGGCGATAAACCCTGAAATCTCCGATGAACTCACAGTGGCTCGCAGAAGCGGTGTGGCAACAATTTCTTGGCGCGCCTTACTCAACGCAAAGCCAAGCAAGATCAGGCCAATCAAAATCGCAATTGAGTAATGCCTGCCAAGCCAAAACAAAACTGCAATCGGAATAGCTAATCCAGCAATCGCAATCAGGCTGGGCTCATCCGGCAAATTAAAATAAGTCCAAATGCCAATGCCCAAAAACACCGGCGCCCAGATCACCAACCGACCAGATTGCAAAGCATAAGCCGCGCGCAAATAATTAATTGCCCGCTCAAACAACGTGACTGCATCAAAAGGAAACACTGCCCCTTTGAAGCCCCGCCCGCCTATGCTATCTGGCTGCAAAGTGGCCATGCCACCCTCCCCTAAAATCAGCTAATCACATAAAAGGCCTTCATGTCATCTCCCGTCACGCGCTTTGCCCCCTCGCCCACAGGCTTTCTCCATATTGGAGGCGCACGCACAGCACTTTTCAACTGGGCTTACGCCAAGGGCAATGGCGGAAAAATGTTGCTGCGTATCGAAGATACGGACCGGGAGCGCTATACTGAAGGCGCAGTAGCTGCCATTCTCAACGGCCTCACATGGCTGGGCCTGAACTGGGATGGTGAAGCCGTTTCGCAATATAGCCGCATGCAGCGCCACGCCGAAGTGGCCCATGAACTGCTGGCAAAAGGCCATGCCTATTATTGCTATTGCAGCCCTGAAGAATTAACCGCAATGCGTGAAAAAGCCGAGGCCGAAAAGCGCCCCATTCGTTATGATGGCACATGGCGCAACCGGCCTGCCTCTGATGCACCGGTTGGCATAAAGCCCGTGATCCGTTTCAAATCACCACAACAGGGCGAAACTGTTATCAACGATCAAGCCCAAGGCCGCGTCGTGATCCCCAACAAGGATTTGGATGATCTGATTATTTTAAGATCTGACGGGAACCCAACTTATAACTTGTCAGTTGTGGTGGATGATCACGACATGGGCGTTACCCACATTATTCGCGGCGTCGACCACCTCACCAATGCTGCCCGCCAAACGCAAATATATTTGGCTATGGGTTGGACTGTGCCGAGCATGACACATGTGCCATTGATCCATGGCCCCGATGGCGCAAAATTATCGAAGCGCCACGGTGCATTGGGTGTCGAAGCATATCGCGCAATGGGTTATCTGCCCGCCGCTTTACGCAATTATCTCGCACGCTTGGGCTGGAGCCATGGTGACGACGAGATTTTCTCCACCGAAGAATTGGTCAGATGGTTTGACCTTGATGGTATCGGTAAATCAGCCTCGCGTTTCGATTTCGCAAAACTCGAGAATTTGAATGGTCACTATATCCGTCACACGCCTGATGCAGAATTGCTGGAACTGTTCCTCCAATTTCTGCCTTATGTTGAAAACGGTCCTGCCATGCTCGCCAAGATCGATGACGCGATGAAAACCAAACTGCTGATGGCCATGCCCGGCCTTAAAGATCGCGCCAAGACTTTGGTCGAACTTATGAACAGCATGGGTTATCTCTTATCGGTGCGACCATTGGCGATGGACGACAAAGCCAAAACCATTCTCAACGATGAAGGAAAAGCTGCTGCCAATACCCTGATGGAGCTTTTAACGCCAATCACGGATTGGACTGCTCACACATTGGAGACCGTAGTTAAGGCGCATGCTGAAGCGGCGGGAATCAAGCTGGGTAAGCTCGCCCAGCCCTTACGCGCGGCATTGACAGGCACAAGCACCTCGCCACCAATCTTTGACGTGCTAGAAGTGTTAGGCCGTAACGAAAGTCTGGCACGTTTAGGTGATCAGGCCAATTAGTGCAGCATCATTGACCTTTTTGCTGCGCTGCAATAGACTTGAGTGATAAGTATGGGAGAAGCCAGATTATGACCGACGCTACCAAAACGGCACAGATTACCATCGGTGGCAAAACCCAAGACTTGCCTATCATGAAAGGCACGATCGGGCCAGAGGTCGTCGACATCGCAAAGCTCTATGGCGAATCAAAAGTCTTCACGTTTGATCCGGGCTTCAACTCTACAGCGTCTTGTAAATCCGCAATAACCTACATTGATGGCGATCAAGGCATTCTGCTCTATCGAGGTTACCCCATTGAGCAATTGGCAACTGAGGGTGACTTCCTTGAAAGTTGCTATTTGCTCTATTATGGCGAATTGCCAACCCCAGTTCAGCGCAAAAAATTTGTGCATGACATTACGCATCACACCATGATTCATGAACAGATGGTTCTGTTCTTCCGTGGCTTCCGCCGCGACGCACATCCAATGGCCGTTATGGTGGCAATGGTCGGCGCTCTGTCTGCTTTCTATCACGACTCAACCGACATTAGTGATCCGCGCCAGCGCGAAATCGCCTCGCACCGCATGATTGCCAAGCTGCCAACTATTGCTGCGATGACCTATAAATACCACATCGGTCAGCCCTTCGTTTATCCACAAAACCACTTGTCCTATGCCGAAAATTTCTTGCATATGTGCTTTGCCGTTCCTTGCGAAGAATACAAAGTAAACCCCATTCTCGCTAAAGCCATGGACCGTATTTTTACGCTGCATGCTGATCACGAACAAAACGCCTCAACTTCCACTGTGCGCCTTGCTGGTTCCTCAGGTGCTAATCCCTTCGCATGCATCGCAGCTGGCATTGCGTGCTTATGGGGGCCCGCTCATGGCGGTGCCAACGAAGCTGCATTGAAGATGCTCGAAGAAATTGGCACAGTCGATAAAATTCCGGCTTTCATCGAAAAAGTGAAAGACAAGTCTTCAAACGTGCGTCTCATGGGGTTTGGCCACCGCGTTTATAAAAATTATGATCCCCGTGCAAAAATCCTTCAGGCCTCAGCCCATGAAGTCTTTGAAGCACTGGGCAAACAGGATGATCCATTGCTTGATGTAGCGCGTGAATTGGAACGCATTGCACTGAGCGACCCATACTTTATTGACCGCAAACTTTATCCAAACGTTGATTTCTATTCCGGCATTATTCTGCGCGCACTCGGCTTCCCGACCAGCATGTTCACTGTGTTGTTCGCATTGGCCCGCACTGTCGGTTGGATTTCGCAGTGGAAAGAAATGATCGAAGATCCGTCCCAGCGTATCGGCAGGCCGCGTCAGCTTTATATAGGGCCGACCCAGCGCGATTATGTGCCAATTGGGAAGCGCAGCTAATGCGCAGCGCGGGTAAGCCGCGCAAGCCACTTGATAATGCGCAGCGCGGGTAAGCCGCGCTAGCAATCTAGAATCAAACAACTTTAGCTTCGTCGATTAACATTGCACCGATCTCAGCTTCGGCCACCTTCTTGCCCTCAACATGCGCTTCGGCCCAATATTTCCAAACGGGTGCGCGCTTTTGTAAAAGCTTGACGTGAAAATAAACTGTATCGCCCGGAACCACGGGCTTTCGGAACCGCGCTTTATCGATGGACATAAAGAACACTAGCTTACCAGCATCTTCGCTGTGATGTTCGAGCACGATGGCCCCTGCCGTCTGCGCCATGGCTTCAATTAACAACACACCTGGCATCACCGGACGGCCTGGAAAATGCCCCTGAAAAAACGGCTCATTGATCGTGACGTTTTTAAGCGCAACACCGGATTCTTCGCCATTGAGTTCAATAATTTTGTCGATCAACAAAAACGGATAGCGATGCGGCAGCAGCTTCATGATCCGCACAATATCAACGGTTTTCTTAGGCGCAGTGTCGATTGCTTCGGTCATAATCTTCCTCAAAAAAGTGGCGGCTGAAACATCAACCGCCACCAACATAATAGCTTGTGAATTGAAAACGTCTAGAAGCGCGTTCCAATTGAGAAGTTAAAGTATTTCAGATCGTCTGAATCTTGCTTGAGGATTGGATAAGAATATTCAAACTTCAAAGGACCAAACGGCGAATTCCAAACAATGCCAGCGCCAATGGATGCACGGAACGCAGCGGAGTCAGAAACTGAACAATTCGCCAGTGAAGAGCCACCGACGCAGGGTGCGGTACCCTTTGCAACACTTTGTTCCGAGGTATTAAACGCCGTGCCGAAGTCAGAATAGATTTCGCCTGAAATACCAAACGCTTCTGGTAGTCCGAGCGGGAACTGCGCTTCAATCGTGCCAATTGCGTAATCTTGAGCGCCAATGGAATCATAGAGCCCATCATTACCAAGTTGCTTTGGCCCAACACCCGAATTCGAGAAACCACGAAACGAGTCACCACCCTTAAAAAACTTATCTTGCAACGGCACATTATTACCACCGATGCCCTGAATGTGGCCCGCATTGCCTTCCAACTTCACAACAACTTGATCATCGAACAAAGGAATAAAGTAGAAGGCATGAAGTTCAGTTTTAGAATAGTATGTATTTCCACCTAACCCAGCCAACTCTTCAACAATCTGCCCGCGGAAACCAGATGTTGGATTATTCGGATTATCCAAATCATCGTAGGTGTAGGATGCCGAAACAGCTGATTTCCAACTTTCGCCATTCTGCGCCAACACAGCAGGCGACGATGTCAAAGCATCAATCCCATACACACTGCGATAAGCCAGGTAATACTTGAAGTTCACACTCGAAAACTCATCAAGCTCAAAGCCTGTGCGCAAAGCACCGCCAACAACCCGGCTCGAATATGAAGATGCGGTCTGATTGTCAGTCTGAGTCGCAAACACATCGAAGCCCGCAGAAATCGGTGAGCCCAAGAAATACGGATCTGTGTAGCTAAAATCAACCTGCTGCTTCACAAAGCTCAAGGTAGTGTTCAGCTTGGCTTGTAAGCCACGCCCAAACAAATTGCGCTCCGCCACCGAAACCGAGCCAACGACGGCTTCAACTGAAGAATAACCAATAGAGAATGTTAGAGATCCAGTCGATTTCTCCTCAACTTCCACAATCAAATTGATCTTATCGGGTGCACTGCCCTGCTGTTCTTTAAATTCGATCTTGCTGAAGAAATCCAGCGCCGTCAGACGGCGGCGGGCGCGTTCGATCAAAGTGCGGTTAAAAGCATCGCCTTCAAAAAGCCGAAGCTCGCGGCGGATAACTTCATCGCGCGTGCGCGTATTGCCGACGATATCAATGCGTTCGACATATGCACGGTTACCTTCGCTTAGCTGGTACGTAATATTAACAGTGTTGCCTGTCGAATTGCGATCAACCTTTGGCTCAACCTTGGCAAACACAAAGCCTTGATTGCCAGCTTCAATCGTCAAGTTCTCAACCGTCTTATCAACTTTAGAGGCATTGTAGGTATCACCAACGCCAGTTTTCACAACTCTGGTCAACCCATTTGGATCAAGGTTAGCTTTACCCACATCAACTGCAACATCAGCCACTGTGTAACGCGGGCCTTCTTCGACCGCAAAATTGATTTCAAAAGCAGTGCCATCCGGCACTAAATGCGCATCGGCGGATAAAATTTGAATGTCAGCAAAGCCGTTCTTCAAATAATAACGACGCAACAATTCCTTGTCATACTCGAGACGGTCAGCGTCATAGGTATTATTCTTCAGGAACGGGTTCCACCAGCTGGTTTGCTTTGTAACCAAAACACCTTGCAAAGTATCAGCACTGAATGATTTGTTACCTGTGAATGTGATATTCTTGACTTCAGTCTTGCCATTTTCCGAGATCACAAAGGCAATGTTCACACGGTTTTCAGGTTGGCGAATAAGCTGAGGATCAACCTTAACGTTGTAAAACCCTTTGGCTTGATACAGAGCCAACACCCGGCGCGTGTCACTTTGAATGCGCGCCTTCGTAAAAATCATGCTCTCTTTGACTTCAACTTCTTTCTGTAAAGTCTCATCATCAATTTCGCTATTGCCTTCAAAATTTACGACATTGATCAAAGGATTTTCTGAAATGCGAATAACGATTGTTGCGCCACGACGCACAATGTTCACATCGGCAAACAGACCAGTTTGAAAAAGCGCTTTAATGGATTCGTCGATTTTGGCAGCGGTAGCAGTCTGTGGCGAACTGAACTGTAAATATGAAAGCACAGTCTCGCGGTCAACGCGTTGGCCACCTTCAATCACGATTCCTGAATCTGCGGCATGACCCGCAGTTGCAACAAAACCCGGCAGCCCCATGGGCGCAACCATTGAGAACACAAACACGAGGAGACCAATCAGGCCATAATTCTTACGCATCAAATCGCCAATTCCAAACTTAACTCGCCGTCCTCAGAGTGCTTCGCCGCGTGTCGTTTTAACCATTTTCATCTGCAATGCAAATGAAACCTACAATCAATTTTACCAGCCAAAAACCTTGTTAACATAAGGCGATAGATCATTGTTTGTTGCAAACAACATCAGCAAAACCATAGCAGATAAACCGATCCTGAAACTCCACTCCTGCGCCACCGGTCCCACCGGCTTTCCAAACACAGCTTCGATTAGGTAGAAAACCAAGTGTCCACCATCCAACATTGGGATGGGGAAAAGGTTAACAAGTCCAATACTCACGCTAATTAATGCAATAAAAGTGATAAAAGACCATGGCCCTTGTGACGCTTGCTCACCTGCCATTTGTGCCACGCCAATTGGCCCATGCAGTTGGTCAGATTTTTCTCTGCCAGTGAACATTTTTCCGACATAACGTAAGGTCGTTTTCACAATAAATGCGGTTTCTTGAACGCCTTTGCCAACCGCTGCAATTGGCGATAGCCTTTCAAAACCAGCCGGATCTTTCGTAAAATCGTGTTTTAGTCCAATCAAGCTAACCCGGTTTTTGTGGCCAAGATTATCAACAGTTTCAATAACTTTCGGCACTATGTTAACGTCAAGCATTTGCTTGTTTCGTTCAATGCTCATTCGGATTGGCGTGTCGCCTTGCATTATCATTGCGCGCTGAATATCGATAAAACTGTGTATCGGGTTACCATCAATTGCGCGAATGTAATCGCCAGGCAAAATACCTGCTGAATAAGCAGCACCATCTACCAACACTTCATCAGCGCGAGGTTCATTGATGGGTGTGCCGACAATAGAATAAGCCGCTGCAAAAATAACAACCGCGAGCAAGAAATTAGC
Source organism: Hyphomicrobiales bacterium (assembly GCA_025359045.1). Taxonomy (GTDB): domain Bacteria; phylum Pseudomonadota; class Alphaproteobacteria; order Rhizobiales; family Aestuariivirgaceae; genus Aestuariivirga. The sequence continues at coordinate 10,948 of JANYHN010000010.1, forward strand.
AAATGGCCCCGCTGCCACAATTGCAGCGCGTCTACCAACTGAAGCGGCCTGCAAACTGCCAGGGGTCGGATTCGAGGTCACGGAAGGCATGCTCGCCGCATTTGCATCACCAAGAAACTTTACATATCCTCCCAATGGCAGCCAGCTAAATTTCCAGCGCGTGCCATACCGATCATTAAAACCAAAGATTTCACGGCCAAATCCAACTGAAAAAGTCTCGATTTTAACGCCACACCATCTGCCAACGATGAAATGTCCAAATTCGTGAACAAAAACAATGACTATTATGGCAACGAAAAAAGCCACCAAATTAAACCCAACGCCCGCTAAGCTAAACTGCATCATAACCTAAATGGCCTCCAACGCCTCTGCCCCTGTGCGACCGAATTCAATCGCAATGGACGTTTCTTATTCACTAAATGTTAACCACAAGACAGGAGCTTTGCGTCAACATTTCGGCAATATGGTTACCAATGGAGAAGTCCGGCCGCCGAACTAATTGGATTGTGCACAGATCCAACAATCGCAGCGATAATAACGACAGCAATTAACCCATCAATCCGGTCCAAAACGCCGCCGTGACCAGGGATAAGCTGCCCCGAATCTTTCACGCCGTAATGGCGTTTGAAGGCGCTTTCAAAAACATCACCGCCCTGCTCTAAAACTGCAAAAATCGCTGCCAGCCCCGCCAGAGGCCAGAATTCTAAGTGTGAGAACTGCGAAAACAAACCCGAAGCTAAAACAGCACCAACAACCGCACCAAGCATCCCGGCCCATGTCTTTTTGGGAGAAATCAGCGGTGCCATTTTTGGCCCACCAATAATGCGCCCAAAGAAATAGGCCATCACATCGGCTGTCCAAACAATCACCATGCACCAAATAACAGCCTTCAACCCAAATTCGGCATCATCGCGCAACAGAGACAATGCCAAAACAGGCAGGCCAATATAAATTACGCCGATGCTTTTCCAAAATGTCAGACCATCTTTGCGTTGCAAAAATATTGATAGGGCTGTGAGAATGACCAAAGCCAAAAGTGAAAGCCTGATTGAGCCCATGATGACCGAAGCGGCTGCAACTTCGTGAATTAACAATTGCGCTTTGTTGTCCCCAAAACTGATCTTCACCCATTCGATTGCCATTAAAATTCCGAGTGCGACAGCAAAGCCAGTAAACAGAAACCCGCCCTTCCAGACAATTACCAACACAATAGGAACCAATATCACAGCCGACAATGTTCTGATCCCCAAATCAGACCATTTCGAAATTGACTTTTCAGTCATGCAGTTTGGGCCTTTACCCCGCCAAAACGGCGCTCGCGAGCGTTATATTCTGCAACCGCGCGGGCGAAAATCTCGGCATTAAATTCCGGCCAAAATTCCGGTACAAAAACAAACTCTGCATAAGCACATTGCCAGAGTAAAAAGTTAGACATGCGTTCTTCACCACCTGTCCGGATCAACAAATCTGGATCAGGCATCCCTGCTGTGTCGAGCGCTAGAGATATCGTATCAGCAGTAATTGATTCAGAAACGAGCGTTCCATTTTGCACTTGTGTCGCGATTTTTTGGGCCGCCCGCACCAGTTCCTGCCGACTGCCATAATTAAAAGCCACGATCAGCTTCAATTTGGTATTTTCAGCGGTCAGCCGTTCAGCATCTTCAAGCATGCGAACTAATTTCGCATCAAGATTGACACGGTCACCGATGACTTGGATTTTCACACCTGCACCATGAAGCTCGGCCACATCCTGACTTATAAACCTCCGCAACAGCTCGAGAAGGAACATCACTTCTGTCTTAGGCCTTGTCCAGTTTTCGGTGCTAAAGGAATAGATGGTGAGGAATTCTATACCAAAGTCAGAGGCTGCGCGAACCGCGCGCCTCAAAGCGTCAACTCCAACTTTGTGCCCTGCTGATCGAGGAAGCCCGCGCGCCGATGCCCAACGCCCATTGCCATCCATGATGATGGCAACATGACGTGGATTTGAAGATTTCGGCATCCGGGTCATCGGTCGATTCTCAAACCTGCATAATTTCTGCTTCTTTGTTCTTCAAAGCCGCGTCCATATCTTTGATCATATCATCGGTCATTTTTTGAACATCCGCTGATTTATTTTTCAGCTCATCTTCGCTGATCTGCTTATTCTTTTCTAATGCCTTCAATTGATCCATTCCGTCACGGCGCACATTGCGCACCGCTACCCGGCCTTTTTCAGCATAGGTATGAGCAACCTTAACAAGTTCCTTGCGGCGATCTTGGGTTAAGTCGGGCATGCGCAAACGAATAACTTGGCCCTCAGTTTGCGGGTTCAAACCCAAGTTAGATTGTTGAATAGCCTTCTCAACAGCAATCACCAACCCACGGTCCCAAACCGAAATTTGCAACATGCGCGGCTCTGGCACAGAAACCGACGCACATTGTGAAATCGGCATCTTCGCACCATAAGCATCGACCATCACCGGGTCGAGCAAGCTTGTGGACGCACGGCCCGTGCGCAAACCACCAAAATCATGCTTCAATGAATCAATTGCACCATTCATGCGGCGTTTAATATCTGCCGCGTCAAAATCAGGAAGCTGAGCCATAATCTAATCCTTTGTCACTAATGTAAACTGGCCAGAGCCTTTAAGCACTTGCTCAACATTTCCGGCCTCACGAATGGAAAATACCACTACCGGAATCCCATTATCCCGCGCAAGAGCGATTGCTGCGGGGTCCATAATCCGCAAATCCTTGGCTAAAATATTGTTGAATGTGATCTTATCAAACCGCTTGGCTTTTGGGTCTTTCTTAGGGTCAGCAGAATAGACCCCGTCAACGCTGGTGCCTTTCAGCAATGCATCGCACTTCAACTCTGCCGCGCGTAAAGCTGCACCTGTATCAGTCGTAAAAAATGGCAAGCCCGTTCCCGCGGCGCAAATCACCACCCTGCCCTTTTCAAGATGATGAATGCCCTTAGCTGCCGAGTAAGTTTCGCAAACTGAAGGCATTGCAATGGCCGAAAGCATACGAGCGTCGACACCTTTGGAGTTCAAAACCCCTTGCATGGCTAGTCCATTCATAACCGTTGCCATAATGCCCATATGATCCGCCGAAACCCGGTCCATACCTTTTGCTGCACCGGCAAGCCCTCGGAAGATGTTTCCGCCGCCAATCACCAATGCGACTTCCGCACCTGCATCCGCGCAGGCAATCACCTCATCGGCCATTCGACCCACGGTTTTGAGGTCAATGCCAAAGGGTTCCGACCCCATCAAAACTTCGCCAGAAATTTTCAGGAGAATGCGTTTGTATTTTGGTTTTGCCATGATTGGAAATCTCTTTATCGAAAGCACTTTAGCGTATCTCTGACGATTCGCTTTTAATCATCGGTTAATAATATGTCTTCGACATTGAGGCGCTTAAAAGAAAAATAAGTATCCTCGTTTAAGTTCGACGACGAGGGAGAACGGAATATGCTTTCACTATTTTTCGAATTTTCAGGGCGCATCAATAGAACGAAATTTTGGTTGGGGATGTTCGGGGTCTTCATTTATTTTGTTTGTTTTGGGTTTGTTATCCAAATCATTCAAGATATTTTTGGAAAAGGCATTTCAGGTTTTCAATCGATATTTTTCTTTGCCCTGATAATACCACCATTCTGGTCACTAATCGTACTTTCAATTAAAAGACTTCACGACACCAATCGCTCCGGCTGGTGGAGTCTTTTGTTGATCGTTGGAACGCCAATTCTTTGGTATTTCTGTGGTTTACCTGGTGACCTTAACGATAACGACTATGGCGACGGGCCTGGCTTTGACATTTCCGACGAAATTGAAGCAATGGCGAACCAAGGCCAACCTAAACCAGCCTTCATTCCAAAGAGCAGCTTTTCTCCACCAGTTGCCAGCGCCAAGCCTTTGCAAAGTTTCGGTCAAGCCCCAAAACCATTGTTTGGCGGTCGTTGAAACACTCTAACCAGTAACACTTTTGTGGGTTGAAACGATTGCATTGTCATTCGTCTCAATGTTTTCGCCGAGTACGTGATCGATCATGGCGCGCCAATCGGCTGGTAGATCGCCCCAATCAGGTAAGCCCGGTGTTGCAGCTTCTAACATTGCAAGTGAAGGTTCACGCAAAACTTCAAGCGAAGCGCGCGCCGCCGGAAGGTGAGCCTTCCAATTATCAGTGCCCTCACTCAATGCAATAGCTTTCGCAATGCGAACCAGCATTGGATCGATATTTTCAGAATTCATGTCTTCACCTTCGTTGCCCCCGAAGATGGAAAATGCGTTAACGCAACAGCCGCACTTGATGCAACGTCATACCATCGCATAAAAGTAAACAGCGAGCAAATTGTCTTTGCCCGCTGTTGAAATCTACGATAGCAAAGACTTATTGGCCGGACATTTTCGCCACTTCAGTTGCAAAATCATCTTCAGTTCCTTTGTCAATGCCTTCGCCCAGTTGCATGCGAACAAAGCCCGTCAACTTCACAGCAGCGCCAGCCTTCTTGGCTATTTCTTCAAGAGCTTGAGTGACGGTTTTGGAACCATCATGAACATAAGACTGTTCGAGCAAACATGTTTCTTTGGCGTATGATTTCAGACCCGAGGCGATGATCTTTTCCATAACATTGGCAGGTTTGCCAGCGTTCTTTTCTTCAAGAACTGCAACTTCACGCGCCAAAACATCCTTTGGCACTGCGTCTAAACTGAGTGCCACAGGATTGGTGGCCGCAATATGCATAGATAACATGCGGCCAAAACTTGCCAGCTCGGTTTTATCGCCGGTTGATTCAAGCGCCACGATCACTCCGATCTTGCCCATACCCGGAGCGATTTGATTGTGGATGTAAGAACCAATTGCACCATTGTTGACTGTGAGTTCAGCAGTGCGGCGCACTGTCATGTTTTCGCCAATGGTCGCAACCATTTCAGCCACATATTCAGCAACGGCGTGTTTGCTTCCTGGAAAATGCATCGTCTTTAAAGACTCAGTTGAACCATTGGCCAACAATGCCAACTTTGAAATTTCAGCAACCATGGCTTGGAATTTTTCGTTACGCGCCACGAAATCAGTTTCCGAGTTCACTTCAACCAAAGCGCCCGTCATTCCCTTAACGCTCAAACCGACAAGGCCCTCAGCGGCAACGCGTGTTGATTTCTTGGCGGCTTTAGCCAAGCCCTTGGCACGCAGCCAATCAACGGCTTCTTCCATATTGCCATTGGTGGCCGATAATGCGGCCTTGCAATCCATCATGCCTACGCCAGTCTGGTCGCGTAAGCTTTTTACCATGCCAGCAGAAATGTCAGCCATGTCAAAACCTCTTCATTAAATATCAAAATGGGCCCGCAACATCGCGGGCCTGCTATGTGTCGTCAAAACTTAAGCTGGCAGTGCTTCAGCAATTGGCTGTTCAGCTGCTCCGGCATCAACACCTGAATGATGCTGTGATGCTTCGATGCCTGCCAGAACTGCACGGGAAACCAAATCGCAATACAATGCAACAGCGCGCGCTGCGTCATCGTTACCAGGGATTGGGAAGTTCACACCATGTGGATCAGAATTCGTGTCAATGATCGCCACAACCGGAATGCCCAAACGATTAGCTTCCTTGATGGCGTTGGCTTCCTTGTTCGTATCAATCACGAACAACAAGTCAGGCACACCGCCCATATCCTTGATGCCACCCAAAGCCTTATCAAGCTTTGACTTATGACGCGCCATGTCCAAAAGCTCACGCTTCTTGAGGCCCTGTTCTTGACGCGCAACCTTATCGTCGATCACCCGAAGTGTCTTGATGGAGGCTGAAATGGTTTTCCAGTTGGTCAGCATACCACCGAGCCAGCGCGCATTCACATAATACTGAGCGCAACGTTTGGCCGATGCTGCAATTTCTTCAGCAGCCGAACGCTTGGTGCCCACAAACAACACGCGGCCACCCTTGGCCACAGTGTCTGTCACCAATTGCAACGCGTTATGCAGCAACGGAACAGTTTGTGACAAATCCAGAATGTGAATGCCATTGCGCGAACCATAGATGTATGATGCCATCTTTGGGTTCCAGCGATGTGTTTGATGTCCGAAATGAACGCCAGCTTCCAAGAGCTGACGCATAGTAAACGAGACTGTAGCAGCCATAATATTTTCCTTCTCCGGTTAATCCTCCGCAGATGGTTGAGCCGCATGATGCGGACCGGAAGGAACCTCAGCTATGTGGGGAGTTTTAAGACTCCCATGTGAAGCTCCAACACCTGCGTGTGACGTTGAACGAGGCGGGCTATAGACGGGGCGTGGAGAACTGTCAAACAGCACTATTTTTCACCAAATAGGAAATAACACTTGACAGCGTACGGTGAACCCCTTACATCTGGCTAGTCTCCAGAATTGGGTAAGCATTTCGGGGCATCCCCCATTTTCAACAATAGTCTTGAGCACATCAGGAAGACGACGTTGGCGTTGGGGTCGACCAAACGAATTTGATTTCATGGACATCGAAGATATCAGTGATATCATTACGCATATAGCAAATATCTTAATTAGAAAATTGAGTGACGAAACGACGAAAGCGCTCCGGATCAAAGCGGCTGAGAATGGGCGCTTTATGACTGAAGAAGCGCGTTCATTGATTGAAGCTGGAATCCAAAAGCCGCACACTAAAAAGCAACCCAAATCAAATAACTGGGTTCAAAGTTTGTTGATAGACTTGGGAGCAATTGGTGACGCTGAACTAGAGATGCTGCAGCGAGATGAAGCGCGCCCTCCTCGCGATTTTAGTGGCGCTGAATTTGAACCGCGGAAAACTGAATGATCGTTCTCGACACGAATGTTATTTCAGAACTCTTCGCCAACACAGCCAACCCAACGGTGATCTCTTGGCTTTCAAGTCAAAACCTCGCTGACCTATATATTTCGACACCAACAATTATGGAACTCTGGTCAGGCGCCTTGCGCCTGCCAATTGGCAAAAGGCGTCTTCAACTCGAAGAAAAAATTACTTTGATATCTGAGAAAATTTGTTTTGACCGCATACTTTTACTGGATGAAGAAGCTGCAATGTTGAGCGGAAAATATGTGGCCGATCAATTCCTAAAAGGCCTGAAACCGTCAATAGCCGATTGCCAAATCGCCGCTATCGCGTCCATCAACAAGTTCATAGTTGCCAAGCGAGATAAGAAAGGCTTTGAACACAAAGGACTGATTGTCGCCAACCCTTGGGAAAAAAGTTAAGTGAGGTGTCACCGTAATTCCATTGGGGCAAAATGGGCTGGACATGGGTGGATCAAACCAAAGCCGATGAGAACCTATTAAAAAGCGCCCTGCAAATGGCATGGCAAAATGTTGCGCCGAAGAAGATGGTGAAACCTCAAAATTGACAGGGCACGTTCAAATCGGAACTGCCACACGCACAACGGCAATCCCACTCTCAAAACCGGAATTCCAACTCCCACAACCGTCAATCCCGCGAAAGCGGGAATCCAGCTTCTGTTTCTATAAAAAATAGAACGCACGGTCGCCGTAATCTCCATCGTAATCGGTGATTGTATATTTAACAAACCCATTGCCGATTCATGGATTTCATGACATGAAATGTCTATGGGTGTGGGTGCGGCGGTCGCTGTTTTACTTGGCTGTGTTGCTATCTTGGCAAGAGTTGCGCCATTGAAATGGAAGCACCCTGGGGTGGCTGACCTTATTCTTTGGGGTTCAGCCGTTGGCGCATTCGCGTCTTTGGGATACATAGTATACGCCGCTGGGATTTTGATATTGCTTAAACCCATATATATAATTGTACTGGGCTTACTCGTAACCGCCTCGGGCGCAGCTTGGCAATATTACGACAACGGCTTTCTGCGTGCTGTTAGCGCTGCAACAGCAGTCGAAGATTTCCCAGAGGTTGGCATACCTAAAGTAGAAAAGGTACCACCGAAACGGTTTATCTCGGCTGCTGACAAAGAACGAATTTCGGATGCTCTAATTGCGATAAGCGAAACGAACAATTCCGTTGTGAATAAGCTTTTCAATAATTGCGAGAAATTGTGGGTACCGTGGCACAATCTTGTCCTGCAAATAGATGTTGAATTTGCAAAGTCCTCACTGTCCGAATCCAATCGGATAATAGGGCAAATACAAATCGCAAAAAAAGCATTTTATGATGATACATCCAAGAAATATTCTGACTATCAGGACGACCTAAGGGACATTTTGCTGTTCGGTAAAGACGATGGCATCCACCCATTAAATAAGTTGTCGCTAGCTCTTAATGATTTCTCTGGCGCGCTTCAGAACTACGTTGACCTTGCATCAAAGTATCAGATTGCGGACGAGGATAAACAGAAGCTTGCAAAGCTCGTTTGGGCGACGGCTGATAAAGTAATGTGGGCAAACGCTGATACTGTTGGCTGGTCTGAGTTTATGAAAGAGCGGATAAAAAAGAAACGCGAAAGCCTTTCCCAATAACTAAGGATTAGATTTCGCCTTTTTGGGGCGATCTTTGCCAGCGCCTTGTCAAACGCCTTTTCATCGCCATCAGCCTCAAGCTCTTTAAGATTACGGTGACGGTGCTGGACTGCACCCCACTTTATTGACTCCCTCCTCGAATTACGGTGACACCCCATTTTATTGACTCCCTCCCCGCCCCCTGCTAGCTTTTCTCTATGTCCAGACTGGCCCGCGTTATCGTTCCCAACATACCTCACCATGTCACCCAGCGGGGCAATGGTGGGGCTCGCGTGTTTTTCTCCGATGATGATTATGCGCTTTATCTCAAGCTTCTCAAAGCCGCTTGCGTAAGCAATAAACTACGCTGCCTTGGCTATGTGTTGATGCCCAATCATGTGCATCTCATTCTGGTGCCGCGTGATGATGTGGGCCTCAGCAAGGCCTTGTCTGCGGTGCACCGCGCTTATGCTGGCCATTTGAACGCGCGCCGCAAAAAGACTGGGCATTTTTGGCAGGGGCGCTTTGGCTGTGTGGCCATGGATAGCGAACATGCGCTGAGCGCTTTGCGCTATGTGCTGCTCAATCCGGTGCGGGCCAAGCTTTGCGCCAAGCCTGAACAATGGGATTGGTCGTCGGCCAAGGCCTATTTGAAGGGGCGCGATGACGGGCTGACCAAGACGAAAGACATGCTGGCCATCTGCCCTGATGTAAAAACTCTGCTGGTTGACAGCCCCGAACAAGATATGGCCGAAATGTTGCTGCGCCGTGCTGAAACCATTGGCAGGCCATTGGGTAGTGCTGCGTTCTTAAATAAACTTGAACGCAAACTGGGTCGCCCCCTCAAAGCCGCCAAACGCGGGCCAAAATCTGCTGTCAAAACCAAATAAATCGGAGGGCAACTGAAATACGGTTTACTATACCTACATGACGAGCCTTGCCCATCGCTTGTCTTTGCTGCAAGTAAACTGCTTCAAAATATCTTAAAATTAGCATAACTGGCGTGCATCTCCTTTGGCAAAAACGTGAGCGAACTTGCAAATACTCTTTCGCCAGATAAGAACCCGCTATCGGTGATGATAGATGGCATTGCTGTGAGTTGTTCTAAATCAATCGAGACCTGCCAGTCCGATTGGGTTGAGTTACAGAGCAATGCTCTCGGAACTTATTATCAAACTTTTGCATGGTGCCAAGCTTGGCAGAAAAAAATCGGCGTACTGTCAAATATCCAGCCGGTCATAATAATTGGGAAATCCAACGAGGGCAAAGCGCTGTTTCTGTTGCCGCTGCAAATCCGCAGGCGATTTGGATTTTCTGTTTTGGAATGGTTGACCCAGCCTGAAACCAATTATGGTCAAGGTCTGTTCAGCTATAGCACAGACGTGACGGAGTGGCAGATTTGGTTTAACAAAAATATGACAGCAGTTCTTGCCCGCGTCCCAAGTTACGACCTTGCCACTTTGATCAATATGCCAGACCAAGTTTTGGGCAGAGTTAATCCGTTATCAACGCTCAACACCTTTGTTTCTGCTGATCAATCTTTTTTGACCCGGTTGCAAACGAATTTCGAAAAGCTCCAAGAAGCAAAGCGAACATCGCGTTCAATCAGCAAAATCCGCAGACGTGATGAACGTCTGGCAGAGCTGGGCAATTTGGAGGTTCAGATATCGACGCGTGGACAGATTGCGTTGACGAGCCTGCGTGAGGCGTTGCAACACAAAGAATTCCAACTGGCCGAGTTGGGTGTCCATCAATTTGCCACTCACGATCTGAATGTGTTCTTTGGCGAGCTCGTCGAAAAGGCTGACGAACCAAATGCTGCATTGCATATTTTTCGCCTTCAACAATCAGGAAAAACTATAAGTGCATTGGTGGGGGCGTCATACGCGGACACATTTTGGTTGATGATATTATCGATGTCACGAGATGGGCCGCTGCAATTTTCGCCGGGCGATTACATTTTGCGCAGATCGATGGCCTGGGCGTGTGAGAACAATTTGCAGTATTATGATTTTGGCATGGGACAATCGCAATATAAAGAAATTTGGGCGGATGAAGAAATTCAGCTCTACAATTATTTCGCAGCAAAAACGTTGAAGGGATTGCCCCTCGCAGCATTGTTTATGTTTTATAACTTAGCCAAGCGATCGATCAAAAACACACCTGCTCTAAAGTCATTCTTTTTCCAACTGAGAAAATGGCTGCGTGGCAAGAAAGCAGTTTAAACTGCCACTTGCTTTTTAGGCTCATGCACAAAACGGGTGTAAAGCCAGCCAACGCCGATCAGGCAGAGCCCGAGGCCGAGCAAGCTGGCAATGCGCCACAAGCCGCCAATCTCCCAGAGGTCATAACCAAAGGCTTTGAGCAGCGCTAAGACCATAACAACCATGCCGCCCAAGCGGATGTTTTTGCGTTCCAGTTTGAGGCCAACCACAAACAGCAATATGGAAAGAACCAACCATGCTGCAGAAAGAGCGTAAGATTCAGCATCGCTGCTGAATTCGGGGATGAGGTATTTGCCCTGAAACGCCATTTTGGTCTGCAGGGTGACGTAAACCACCGAAAGCACCAAAGCCAAAATGCCCACGCCGTTGCGCCACCAAACAAGGCCAATGGCTTCAAGTTTGCGTGCGATTAATGCCAATAAAACCACAGGAGCGAGATAAGCCATGGTCAAAGAGTTGAATACAATGTTGCCCTGAATCTGATCTCCAGATGCAAGAGGGTTGAGCAGTAACATGCTCATCAGAACTATTGCTGCACAGCTGCCAAACAACAATATCCGCGATCCCCAGAGTGATACGAAGGATGAGAAAAGGTTTTGCCTGTAAGCCAATCCATAAGCCATGCCCAACCATGACAAGATATGTGCCGCCATTTCGAGCAGCGTTATATCGTGGCGCACGAGATCGCCACCAATAAGCGTTCGCAGTTCAAGCGATATGAGCGAGACGAGCAATGCAAGACTGATCCCTTCAAGGGCCACCTGCTCGCGGCGATAAGTTTCAGCCTTCAACCAGCGGCTGGCAAACAATAGCGCCACGGCCGGAATGCCATACCCATAAATCGGCCAATGGCCACCCCATGGGTAAACAGCGCCCTCTCCCCAAATTTCACGCGAAACAAACAGTCGCACCGCTGCCAAACTGCCGAGCGCACTGGCCACAGCACCAATCAAACGCGCTGGAAGCATGCGGCTAAAATAAGCAGCCGTTGCTGCAAAGAGCGAAATAGCAATTGTATACCAGATATTATCAAACATGCGGTCTAACGCGAAAAGACCCAGCAAGGCTGCTCCAACAATCAGGCTGGAAATTCCGTATTGTGGTTCGACGTCGTGAATGGTCGAACGCTTGATCCAAGCCAATGCTAAAAGCAGCGCGGCAAGTAATACGCCAAACAAGGCCCAGCTATTTGCGCTCCAAACAAAATCGGCCCTGCCCCATGCACCAAACAAAAACATGAACGCAGCACCGGCAGCCAAAGCCGCCCAAGGTTGTGCAATTTGTTTTTTCAAAAATCCAACAATGCCTAGGGCGGCAAAACCTGCCAGCGCAATCATCATCCAATTTACAAACAGCGGCGGCTCAGTGAGCCCAGGAACCGTTGTCCAAAATCCATGCTCATCGAAAGCCCATTCGTGAAACGCCACATCGGGCCAACTCATAAACATTACCCAAGTGCAAAGCGCCGCCAGCAACGCAGCAACACTCGCACCTTGTTTGAACCAGCTAAATGCTGAAATCAAAGCCATTCCAATCAAAAACCAGACGATTGCAATAACACTGTGCTGTGTTTCAAAAACCTGCTCAGAAAGCAATGCCGCGCCCGCAACCATCCCGCACACGGCTAAGTTCAATGGCTTGCTCATACGCGCGGCTTTGACAAGACTGCCGCTTTCCTCTGCAAATATGGCGCGGCCCTCAAGCATCAGTGTTGCGCCAAGACCCAAAGCGATAGCGAACGCGCCGATTGGCCAAACATCGCCCGACGTGAATGCGTCGCCGCTGATCCACAACAATCCCCAAACAAACGCGCCAGCGATGCTGAGATAGCCCAGCCACCACCAATTGCGGCCTCGCAACGTAAAGAACGACGCAGCCACAATAATCAGCAGATAAGGAAAGAAACTCCAAGCATTAGGATTTGTAGCAGTCACCAAAGCAGGTGCTGAATAAGCGCCGAGTAGCCCGAGCGCTGCAATCAGTGGCCCCTGCACGCGCGCAAGCCAGAAAGCGGCCAGCGCCACTAAGCCTAGCCCAATAAAATCAACGCTTGGCGATACCAGATCATAAAGACCGTAAGCCGCGTAAACGACACCAAAGCCCATTACCAACCCGGCAGCCGATAATGCCGCTGGCACATAATCAACCACACTGGTGCCACGCGAACGGCGCACATATTCACCTGCGACCACAAATCCAGCGGCTATGAGCAACCCAATTAAGACACGTAAAAAAGGCGATATCAAACCCTGATCATGGGCATATTTGATAAACAGCAAACCAGCCAGCGCAACAGCGACACCGCCAACCCAGACAAACCAGCGCGATGCCAAATTGCGTTCAATATCGCGGGCTGGAGCTTGAGAAGTCAGGACGGGTTCAACAACTCCTTCTGGGGCTGCTTCAACTTTTTCTACTGTCGGTTCGGGTGTAACTTCCACTTTTGTTGCGGGTGTGGCGACCTCAGCTTGCTGTGTTTCGGTTGGCTGCACAAAACCAACAGCGCCAGCAGAAAGACCGCTGAGCTGCTTTTTGAGCTCGTAGATGCTGCGTTCCAAGCGCTGCGCCTTAAAAAACCCGATGATGCCGAGGACAAATCCCCCGAACACTACGCCCAAGACCAAGAGTCCTAAAACCACCAAATCGTCCATCCCTTGCGACTCCCAACCCCGACACCAATCTAGAAGAGTTGCCCGACAATGTCGAACATGACAAAAGGCCCGCCATGAAACCACGCAGCGAGATTAGAGGCACTCTCAGGACGGATGATAAAATCCGCTGGGACGAAGCGCCTGGCCTAATGCCTTATGATACTGCTATTTCCCGTATGAACGCGGAAGTGGCGGCCATTGGCACGGGTGCCTCTGAACTCATTTGGCTCGTGCAGCATCCACCCATTTATACCGCAGGAACAAGCGCCAAGGCCGCCGACCTTGTGGATGCATCGCGTTTTCCGGTTTATGAAACGGGGCGCGGCGGGCAATACACTTACCATGGCCCCGGCCAACGCGTGGCCTATGTGATGCTTGATCTTAAAAAACGTGGCAATGATGTGCGTCGCTTTGTGGCTGGTTTAGAGGATGTGATTATCATCACACTTGCTGAGTTCAACATCATCGGCGAACGCCGTGAAGACCGCGTTGGAGTTTGGGTGCGGCGGGGCGAACGTGAAGACAAGATTGCAGCACTGGGCATTCGCGTCAGGAAGGGTGTGACGTTTCATGGCTTGTCGGTCAATCTAAGTCCTGATCTCTCACATTTCGGCGGCATTGTGCCTTGTGGTGTCACCGAACATGGCGTGACGAGCTTTGCTGATCTCGGTAAAAACACAACCATGGCTGAGTTGGATCTGGCGCTCAAATCCAGTTTTTCAAAAATATTTGGCGAAATCGCATTAGTGTAACTTGTAATGTTTCCATTAATTTAGTAGTCAATGCTTGATAGAAAAAAGAGAGAAATCATCCATGAAACTTTATTATGCACCCGGCGCCTGCTCTATGGCGCCACACATCATTCTCAATGAACTCGGCAAGAAGTTCACCATTGAAAAAATAGATATGGGCACGAAGAAAACAGAAGGCGGCAAGGACTTTAACAAGATCAATGCCAAGAGCTATGTGCCAACTCTCGAAATCAAAAAAGACGAAGTGTTGACAGAAGTTTCAACAATTCTGCAATATCTGGCCGACAAAGCTAAAGCGACCAAGATTTTGCCAAAGGCCGGCACCATGGCGCGCTATCGCAGCATGGAAACATTGAACTTCATCGCTTCAGAATTGCACAAAGGCATTGGCGGCTTGTTTAACAAGGCAATGCCAGAAGAAGGCCGCAAGGTTATTATTGAGCGCGTTTCGAAGCGCTTTGACTATGTCGATGGCTTGTTAGCCAAAACCAAATTCATCGGCGGCAAAACTTTTAGCGTCTCTGACGCCTACGCTTTCACGGTGATCGGCTGGTGCAAATGGGTTGGCATTGATATCACGAAATGGAAAAACATATCCCGCTATATGGAAATGATGGCGGCAAGGCCTTCAGTGCAAGCTGCGATGAAGGCTGAGGGTTTGCTCGGGTAAGAGCCCTGTTTTAAATTTCTAAGGCTCTGCCTCAGAGATCAAGATCACATGACTAACCGTCACCCCGGCGAAGGCTGGGATGACGATGAAGAATTGCTTCAATCCCTGACAGTCTGAAATATCGGGCTAACTGAAAATGGACATCCTCACATTCTTCGGCCTCGCAGCCGTTTCGATGATGCTTATCACTTACACTTTAGAGGAGCGTAGCCATTGGTTCGTGTTCCTCTTTGCAATTGCTTGCGCGCTGGGCTCCACTTACGGCTTTCTTCAGGGCGCATGGCCGTTTGGATTGGTCGAGGCTGTATGGGCCGTTATCGCCCTCAAACGTTGGAACGATCGACGCAGTAAAGTCTAATTGTCGATGCTTTTTCTAAAAATATATGTTCGAAAACACAACATTTGCCCTGAAAGCGCAACTCCGCTAAAGCGCGCCCATGAACAAACATGTCCCTAAAGTTGGTTTGGTGCAACTGGGTTGCCCCAAGAATTTAGTTGATTCCGAACGTATTCTCACAAGTCTTCGCGCCGAAGGCTATAAGATTGCGCCAGGTTATGATGATGCTGATGTGGTGATCGTCAACACCTGCGGATTTTTAGACTCTGCCAAAGCCGAAAGCCTTGCTGCGATTGGTGAAGCCATGGAGAAGAATGGTCGCGTGATCGTGACTGGCTGCTATGGCATTGAAGCTGACACCATAAGAAAATCCCACCCCAATGTTCTGGCTGTGACCGGCCCTCACCAATATGAGCAAGTGGTGGCCGCCGTGCATGAGGCGCTGCCACCGATGCATGATCCCAAAATGGATTTAGTGCCGCCGCAAGGACTTCATCTTACACCTCGTCACTATGCTTATTTGAAAATCTCTGAGGGCTGCAACAATCGTTGTTCTTTCTGCATCATTCCATCGATCCGTGGCGATCTGGTCTCGCGTCCTATGGCTGCCGTTCTCTATGAAGCCGAGCGCTTGGTGAAAGCGGGTGTGAAAGAACTTCTTGTGATTTCGCAGGATACGTCTGCCTATGGCGTCGACATCAAATATGCCGAGTCAAAATATAAAGGCCGCGAAGTGCGTGCTAAGTTTTATGACATGGCCAAGGAGCTGGGCGATTTGGGCGCATGGGTGCGCATGCATTATGTTTACCCTTACCCCCATGTTGATGACGTGATTCCGCTTATGGCTGAAGGCAAAATTTTGCCATATCTCGATATCCCATTCCAACATGCCTCGCCAACGGTTTTGAAATCCATGCGCCGCCCCGCAAACCAAGAAAAGGTTCTGGAACGCTTGGCCAAATGGCGCGGCATCTGCCCCGATATTGCCATTCGTTCCACCTTTATCGTCGGCTTCCCAGGTGAGACTGACGCAGATTTCGAATATCTTTTAGAGTGGATGAAAGAAGCCAAACTCGAACGCGTGGGCTGTTTTAAATATGAACCTGTTTCGGGTGCTAAAGCTAATGACTTAGGATTAGCGCAAGTGCCCGACGAGGTGAAAGCCGAACGTTACGACCGCTTTATGGAAGCCCAGCAAGTAATCTCGGCTGCCATTTTCCAATCCAAAGTGGGGCGCGAGATTGACGTATTGATCGATGAGATCGACATTGAAAACGACGAAGCCATCGCCCGCAGCAAATGGGACGCGCCAGAGATTGATGGCAATGTGTTTATTCCGGGTGCAACGGATTTAAAACAGGGTGATATTGTGAAGGTGAAGATCGTTGAAGCAGAGGAATATGATTTAGTGGGGGAGCGAGTTTAGTGATCGTCCTCTACCGCTTTGCGGGAGAGGAAAGGGGCCTAATGCGCAGCATTGGGATAGGTGAGGGTCTGAGTTTATTGAAATACGCCCTCATCTATCCCAAATCGCTAACGCGATTTGGGCCCCTTTCTTCCCCCGTATGCGGGGGAAGACGAAGATATTACTGCGCCGCTTTGATAACCTGATCAACCTCAGCCATTGCCTTATCGCAAAAACCAGCAGCATCGGCCTTGGCATCGCCTTGGGTTTTTGTCCACAACGCGTCTAAATCAGCCTGTGCAAGTCCACTTTTTTGTTCAAAATGCTGAACAGCATTTCCAAGCGCTGATGACTTGGCGCTGTCAAGCTTTGGCTTGCAGACCTTGCCAGCAACGCCTGCTTCGTAAGCGGCTATCAAATCTGACGGAGCAGTTTGAGCCACGACTGCACCAACGCTTAAAGCCGATGCGAACATAACGGAAAGTAAAAGGCGCGATTTCATATTGTTCCCCAAATTTTGTGAACCTGCTTGATGCTGGTGAATCGTGACGTGGTTAAGGCCATAATGTGGCGTCTTTCTTGAAAGCTAAATAAGGTTAAGAAACTCCAAGCTGCCATCAAAATCAGTCTTGCGCCAGACCCTGCGTTGGGCTGCTTCCTCGTCCGTGCCCCACACTGCGATTTGAAAATCTTCATCGACATGCGCGGCCTGCCAGCCTGCATCTGGCGAAATTTTGCCCGCTACTAGCATTAGGCCGAGCAACGCTGAACCTGTCAGCGTTGTTAAATTATGCGCCACTGTCAGGCGGAATTTATCGAGGGCTGCGACATGTTTCTCAACGGCTGCTATTGTCGCAGCATCTTGCGCTTGGTGGATAACGCCTGTCACCACTTTGAACTTTGCACCCATCATTGCTTCGGCCCAGCGCAGAATCGGATCCCACGCTGTCGTTTGCAAGATCGCTAACGCCTCTGGCTCACCAGCGCGGTAGCACACCAAATCTGAGCTTGAAAATTCAACCACTTGGCCCGCTACAAAAGCTCGCTCAGTTCCGGCCCTGTCAATCGCCGTGTTGGCAAGTTTTGTCAGAGGCATCGCTGCTGGGTTGATAACATCAACCTGCGCGTTCCACTCAGCAGCCACAGCATCAGCCAGTGCTTGCGACGGCAAAATCAATTTCGCTTTCAATGGTGTTTTCACCACGCGACCATCCAGTGCAATGCACAGCTCATCCGTTACCGTGGCCAGTGTGTAAAACTTCTTCGGCAAAGGCCTCACAATGCGGTCGCGCGAAAGCCGTTCCCAGCGCTCGTCTGCAGTTTCAGTCGTCAAATCTTTGCGGTTCAAATTCAAAACTTTCAAAAGTTGCAATCATATGATCAGGCAGCGGCGCTGTCACATCCACAACACCCTCGCGTGGATGGGGAAACATAATGCGCCGCGCATGCAGGTGCAAACGCTTGGCCACACCCTCAGGCATATCAACATCGCCGCCATATTTATTATCACCCAAAATAGGCGTGCCGATATGGTTCATATGCGCGCGCAATTGATGCTGCCGCCCAGTCAAAGGCTTTAGTGAAACCCAAGCCGCCAGCTTGGTCTTATCCAGCACTGAATATTGCGTGACGGCGGATTTTTCATCCTCCTCCTCGCCCTCGCGCGAAGCCCGCATGCGGTCGCCATCTTCACTGCGCGCTTTGATCAGCGCCACATCAATCTTACCTTGCGCTGGAGAAGGCACACCCTTCACCACCGCCCAATAAGTTTTCTTCACAATGCGTGTGGCAAATAACTTGCCAAGCGCCGCAGCAACGGCGCGCCGCTTGGCAATGACAATGATGCCAGACGTGTCACGGTCTAACCGGTGCACCAACAAAGGTCGCTCGCCCAGCTCTTTGCCAAGGCCCATCAGCAGCCCATCAAGATGCACATGGGTTTTTGTTCCCCCCTGCACCGCAAAGCCAGATGGTTTGTTGAGCACAAATAAATCTTTATCCTCATGCAACACCATACTCATGAACAAGCGCCGCTCTGCGTCCGTCAACGGTGTCACATCTTCTTTAGGAACATCAGCAGGCCGCTTGTCAAAGGCTAAAGGTGGCACACGAATATCCATGCCCGTGACGAGGCGGTGATTAGGCTTCACGCGGCCAGCACCAACGCGCACTTGGCCTGTTCGTGTAAGCTTGTTGAGATAAGCAAAATTCACCTGCGGAAAATGCACCTTGAACCACCGGTCCAATCGCATGCCGTCTTCATCGGCCGATACTTCATAACGCTTAACTTCTGCACTCATGCGCTAAGTGTCCGCGCAACCATAAAGCCGCCAAACACGGCCAATATCGAAAGCATCACTGAGGCTATAGCATAAACCAGCGCCACCGAATTTTCCCCGCGCTGAATTAATCCAAATACATCAAGCGTGAAAGCGGAGAACGTGGTGAAGCCGCCGAGAACGCCAGTCGTGAGAAACAACCGCAAATCAGGTTGATCCATAAATTTGTCCACTAAAACCGCCGAGAGCAATCCCATCAAAAAACTGCCAACAACATTCACAGTTAAAGTGGCCCAAGGAAAATCGTTCCCCAATAAACGAGGCGTGGCAAGGTTTACGCCAAAACGCAAAACTGAACCAATGGCCCCGCCCAGTGCGACCCATAGAAAACTGAACACTAAAGCCAGCCCTTATGCCGGAAATACCATAGAGGAACGATGGCCGATAAGATCATCAGTGCAATCGCGTAAGGATAACCCCAAACCCAGTCCAGTTCCGGCATCGCTTTGAAATTCATCCCATAAAGTGAAGCCACCAATGTGGGCGGCAAGAACACAACTGATGCAATCGAGAAAATTTTGATGATGCCGTTTTGCTCAATTGAAATCATGCCGAGCACAGCATCAAGCAAAAAGCTGATCTTGCCCGTCAGATAGCCTGCATGTTCCGAAAGAGACTGAATATCGCGCTGCACCACCTTAAGCCTTGCCTTGTTCTCGCGCGTCTCTTTTGTCTCGGCTTTTTCCTTAGGAACCTTGGCGGCCACGCCTTCAACCACAACAACTTTGCCTTTTTTAGTCTGATCAAGCACCGCCTGCATATAAGCAACCATGCGGCCCACGGAAACTAAGCTCTCACGCATCTTAGACGTAAAATCACCTTCCTCGCCCACTTTACCTAAAAGAGACTCCAAATTCTTGGGCTTCCTGCGTCGTGGGGTGCCATTTGGCCTACGGATGAAACTTGTTTCAAAAACATGGCGCGAGGTATCATCGACGATATGTCCCACACGCTCCAAATGATCAGCGGCCCGGTCAATGACAGCTTCCAGCAAACTTATCATCACACCCCAGCCTGTCATAGCTGTAGTCTGCGGCTTCATTGCCTGGCGCACATAAACGGGGAAAGCTTGAGGATGATGATAGCGCACAGTGATCAGCTTCGTGTCGTGAATAATGAAGGTTACCGACGATGATTCTGGTCTATCTTCCTCGCCGCGCCTAATCAAATTTGCCGTCATGAATGTCGCGCCGTTTTCTTGATACAATCTGCTCGATGCTTCAATCTCTTCCAACTCGCCACGCGTTGGAATGTCGATACCTAAGGCAGCCTCTACGGCTTTCTCCTCATCATGCGATGGGTCGACCAAATCAATCCACACCGCTTTACCAATCAGCCCCACATCCAAAATTTTTGGATGCTCGATCAGGCAGTCTTTTTCTGTTTCGTAAAGTGAAAGCATGGCACGTGCTTATCAAGGCTAAACGCATCTGGCCACTGGAATTTATCTGTGATAGCCAGCTGAAATGTTAAAACCAATTCATATTATCGGCGGTGGTATGGCAGGCTGCGAAGCGGCCTGGGCTGCAGCCAATGCTGGCGTTCCTGTGATCCTCCACGAAATGCGCCCGCATGTGCAAACTGACGTGCACAAAACCACGGATTTGGCCGAACTTGTTTGTTCCAATTCATTCCGTTCGGACGATAAGAACAATAACGCCGTCGGCCTGCTTCATGAAGAAATGCGCCTTGCTGGATCGCTGATGATGGCGGTGGCAGAAAACCATAAAGTTCCAGCTGGAGGTGCGCTGGCCGTTGACCGTGACGGCTTTTCAGCCGAGATGACCAAGTGCATCACGTCCCACCCTTTCATTGTCACCGAGCGTGGTGAGATCGACACCCTGCCACCCGAAGATTGGGACAATGTAATCATCGCCACAGGCCCGCTCACATCTGAAAAACTCGCCAAAGCGATCCAAACCAAGACCGGCGATGAAGGCTTAGCTTTCTTTGATGCCATTGCTCCGATCATTCACCGCGAATCAATCGACATGTCAAAGGCCTGGTTTCAGTCGCGCTATGACAAAGTAGGCCCTGGCGGCAATGGCAAGGATTACATCAATTGCCCCATGGATAAGGCGCAATATGAAGCCTTCATCAATGATTTAATCACCGGCGAGAAAACCGATTTCAAAGATTGGGAAAAATCTACACCATATTTTGACGGCTGCTTACCCATTGAAGTCATGGCCGAACGCGGCCCTGAAACGTTGCGCCACGGGCCTATGAAACCTATGGGGCTGACCAACGCCCACAACCCCACTATCAAAGCTTATGCAGTGGTTCAACTAAGGCAAGATAACGCTTTGGGAACATTGTATAATATTGTCGGTTTCCAAACCAAGTTGAAATATGCGGATCAGGTGCGGGTGTTCAAATCCATCCCCGGCTTGGAAAATGCTGAATTTGCAAGGCTGGGTGGCCTGCACCGGAACACATTCCTCAATTCTCCCAAGCTGTTAGACGATAAACTGCGCCTAAAATTTGAACCGCGATTGCGCTTTGCTGGGCAGATTACGGGTGTTGAAGGCTATGTTGAAAGCGGAGCCATGGGGCTCATGGCAGGCCGCATGGCAGCCGCAGATCGATTGGGACGCGCCTATACTACCCCACCCGCCACAACTGCGCATGGTGCACTGATTAACCACATCACCGGTGGACATATCGCCACGACCGACAACAAAACCCAAACCTTCCAACCGATGAACATCAACTTCGGCCTCATGCCACCACCCGACGCACCTAAAAAGAATGCAGATGGTAAAAACTTGAGTTTTAAAGACAAAGGGGTGGCGCGCAAACATGCCTATACCCAAAGAGCGATTGAAGATTTTAAAGCTTGGCTGGCGGTCTAAAAACTCTCAGTTTTCGCCGCTTTCCATAAAAGCCATTGCTTGCGCCAAAAAGCAATTTCGGCGCCCGCTTTCATCACATTTCCGCGCCCAGCATCCAGCTTCTTTAAATACGCTTCCGTCAACGACACATGCAAAAAAGCGGGCATAACAGCTGGCTTAATTGTCCACGCGAGTTTCCGAGCCTGGTCTAGTCGCAGCCTGATTTTCTCTCGCAACTCTGAAAGCACAATGTTGAGCGAAGCCTCATTGTCAAAACCAATGACATCTGCTGCTGATGCATCACGCTGCTTCAATAAATCCAGCGGCACATAGCAACGCCCCGTCGCTCGGTGTCTTGGTAGTGAACGCATGAGGCCAGCCAATCCATATGCCACGCCGACCAGCCCCGCAGCCTCCGCACTTTCGAACGCTTCTTTGCGGCTCAAAACCAGCGATGCCATTTGAATGAGCGCCGAGGATGTTTCCCCTAAATAGCCTTCGAGGTCAGTCAGGCTTTGCATTGGGTCAGAATAGAGATCAAAAATCTTGGCCTTCACCAGATTTTGCAAAGCATGTTTGGGGAGATCGCCCGCTTCAATTGCAGCGGCCAAACTCTGAGCCACAGGGTGTTGCTGTTCTTCACCATTGTAGATCGCATCAATTGTATCCAACCACCATTGATAGCGAATTTCGCCCACAGTTGCGTCGCTCACCAATTCAGGAATGCGAGAGACCTCAATGTTGAAAGCATAAAGCGCGTTCAGATGTTTGCGGCTTACTTCAGGCGCAAACAACGAGGCGAGGAAACGATCTTTGTCCCCTGCCCGCACGAGATCAAAACAATACTGATCACTATCCATTAATCCACCGCAACAAATGCACCGGCCACGCGGCGGCGTTCAGACAGAACTTGATTGTAAGTATGCACAGCGGAACTTGTGCTCATAAAATCGAATGGTAGGTTTTCTCTGGCAAATAATTCAAACATTGCGCGCGGTGGTCGCACCATTTGTGCGCCAGTTCCCATCAACACAAAATCTATTTCCGCACGCTCGGCAAGCAGCTCAGAAAATTTAATGCCATCCCAAGCCCTCATACCGCTGGGCAACACCAGCAGATTGCCAAAATGCGAATGTTCACCAAACCGAAATCCGCCATTGCCAAACGAGGCAATGGCATATTGCTGCGGCAGGAATTTCACTTCTTAGGGGCCACGGCCTTCCCATCAGCCGCCGGCAATTCGCGCTTGGTGCCTAGCAAAATCAGCACTGGTGCAGCAACAAAGATGGAGGAGTAAGTGCCAACAATAACGCCCCAAATCATCGCAAAGGTGAAGCCCCGAATAACTTCACCACCAAAAATGTAAAGCGCAAGCAGAGCCATCATAGTTGCCAGTGAAGTCAAAATCGTACGTGGTAACACCGAGTTGATTGAATGATCAATCAAATCCGCCAGACCCATGGATTTGAATTTACGCAAATACTCGCGAATACGATCAAACACCACCACAGTGTCGTTCAACGAATAGCCGATAATTGTCAAAATTGCAGCAATGATTGAGAGGTTGAAATCCAAACCAATCAAGCAGAAAAGGCCGATTGAAAGCGTCACGTCATGGAGCAATGAAAGAATGGCACCCAAAGCAAATTGCCATTCAAACTGAAACCATAAATAGATCATGACGAATAACAAAGCGAGTAACACAGCCGAAATAGCCTGCTGTGTCTTTTCGTCAGATACCGTTGGCCCGCTCGTTTCAGTTGAACGAATTTCAACATCTGCGCCAAGTGCAGCTTTCAATTTTGCTTGAGCAGCATTGTCGGCAGTTTCGCCGCCCTTTTGCGCCTCAACTCGAATTTTCACATCCGTTGGCCCGCCAAACTGTTGCAGCTCAACCGCACCAATCCCCAATTCATTCAGTGTTGTGCGCAGCTTATCAATTTCCGCTGGCCCTTTGGTGCGGATGGTGATCACCGATCCACCCTTAAAATCGATGCCGTAATTCAAGCCGATTGTGACGAATAGAAAAATCGATGCCGCGCATAAAATACCAGAGATAAAAAAGCCAAAACGACTCCACCTCATAAACGGATATTTGGTGTCGTCCGGAATAAGACGAATAGGTTTCCAGGCCATTAGAGGGTAATCTCCTTCGGGCGTTTCCATTTCACCCACATGGCAACCATGAATTTGGTGAGCAGGAACGCAGTAAACAAAGTGGTGGCGATGCCCACAGCAAGTGTGACGGCAAAGCCGCGAATAGGGCCGGAGCCAACACCGAACAAAACCACCGCCGCAATGAGTGTTGTGACGTTGGCATCAAGCACGGTGGCAAACGCGGCTTTAAAGCCAGTTTCGATTGCGCCCATAGCAGTGCGGCCATTGCGCCATTCTTCGCGAATGCGCTCATAAATCAGAACGTTTGAATCAACCGCCATGCCGAGTGTCAGAACGATACCAGCAATGCCGGGCAGCGTGAGCGTGAAGCCAAACAACGACATGATTGCAACCAGCATCAGCAAATTGATCAAGACGGCAATATCGGCAATAACACCATAAAGCCCGTATGGCAGCAGCATGAAAATCATAACTGCAATAAGCCCCACCAAGCTGGCAATTAAACCAGCGCGGATTGAATCAGCACCCAGTGACGGCCCAACCACTTGCTGTTCGATCACATCTAACTTGGCAGGCAACGCACCTGATTTTAAAACCACGGATAAGCTTTGTGTCTCTTCGAGCGTGAAATTACCTGAAATTTGTGCAGAACCACCGAGGATTGCTTCGTTAATCCGCGGCGCACTCATGATCACATTATCGAGCACAATGGCAAACGGCTTATCAACATTTTCAGCCGTCAGCTTGCCAAACTTTACAGCCCCACGTTGGTTCAGCTTGAAACTGACAACTGGCCGATTGTTCTGATCGAAGCTAGGTTGCGCGTCAACCAGATCAGCACCACTGACTGAATCACGCGATGCAGTTTTGAGCCACATCTGCGGAAGAGTTTTAACCTCATCCTCTGTTGGTTTAATGTAATCAGTCTTTGCGTCTTCGGCATCCTTCTTTTTCTTTGCGATCAAACGGTCAACATCTTCTTTTTGCGGAAACGCTTTGCAATCAGGTGGAACGGCCTGCGTAGCGCTTTGCGGTTGTTCTGCGCAAAGAAGTGTGAGGCTCAAAGAACCAGTTGTTTCCAATGTTTCTAAAACCGTATTTAAATTTTGCTTTCCGGGCAATTGGATGCTTACGCGGTCTTTGCCCTGTTGTTGCAAAATCGGCTCGGTCACACCGCTGCCGTTAAAGCGACTTTCAAAAATCTTAAGGGACTGCTGAATTGCTGCTGAAACTTTGGCATCTAAACCAGCCTGTTCTGTTACAAAGCTGAACTGATCCGCATTTTGAGTCAGTTTAAACAAGTTAGACGCAGTTCCGCTACCCAGCAAACCCACATCAAGTGGCTGAAGCAATTTGTTGAGTTCAATTTTGGCCTTATCATAATCTTCTGGCTTTAATATGCGAACCGAAACGCCATTATCAATTTTCGAAATATTGCTATAACCAATCTTGGCATCGCGCATACCAGCACGAATATCGCCCGTCAGTTGATCTTGCAACTTGCGCATCATATCTTTTTTATCAACAGCCATGAGAACGCTGCCGCCGCCTTGCAAATCCAGGCCCAGTGTAAGCGGGCGCAAACCCAAATTGTCGGCCATAAATTTCTGCGCGCCAACTGGCAACACATTCGGCGATGCGATCAAGAGCGAAAGCAAGACCGATCCTAAGATCGCCAGAATCTTCCAGCGTGCATAATGAAACATCGAATGGTCGCCTTATTTCTTTTTCTTGTTTGAAACCGGAACGGCAACACTGTCATCAGCTTTCATCGGCTCGCCCTTCGAGCGGACATCTGCAATGCCTTGGCGCAGTACACGAACTTTAACATTTTCGCCCACTTCAACCAGAAGCTCATTGTCATCAACAACCCGCACCACTTTGCCGATCAGGCCACCATTGGTGACAATGGTATCGCCACGTGTGGCCTTACCCAGCATGGCTTGATGTTCTTTCAATTTGGTTTGTTGTGGACGGATCATGAAAAAATAAAACACCACAGCAATCAAAATCATTGGCACAACAAAGCCAATTAAATCACCAGCGCCCGGTCCTCCAGCAGCGGTTTGGGCAAAAGCCTCAGTCACAAACATTCACATCTCCCTCGTCGCCCAAGCTAATCTAGGGGCGAAACAAAACTTGCGCGGAATATAGCTATGGATTAGGCCATTGCAACCTCGAACCTCTCAAAATTTAACTGTTTTTCACGGCAGACAGATATGGCAAAAACCACCGAAATCGCTCAATTAACCCGCATTGCAGATGCATTAGAGCGCATTTCTCCGCCGCCACCTTCCGTGCCGGATTTCAAAAATGACTCGGCTTTCATATGGAATGCCACTCCAGCTGGCCTTATTCCGATTGTAAAAGTGAATCGGGTTAACATCTCACTTTTACAAGGCGTCGACAATTCACGAGACACTCTAATAGAGAATACGCGACGTTTTGCTCGTGGCCTGCCCGCCAACAATGCCCTGCTGTGGGGTGCACGCGGCATGGGAAAGTCGTCTTTGGTGAAAGCCGTTCACCGCGCTGTTTCAACTGAAACGAAATCAGTTCTGAAAATTGTTGAAATCCACCGGGAGGATATTGAAAGCCTGCCGGCCCTCATGTCCCTTGTGCGCAAGAATGCAAAGTTTAAATTCATCATTTTTTGCGATGATCTGTCTTTCGACGCCGACGACACTTCCTACAAATCTCTGAAAGCTGCCTTGGACGGTGGGTTGGAAGGCCGCCCTAACAACGCCATTTTCTATGCCACCAGCAATCGCCGCCACCTCCTGCCGCGTGACATGATAGAGAACGAACGCTCAACAGCCATCAACCCGTCTGAAGCCGTTCAAGAAAAGGTTTCGCTTTCTGATCGCTTTGGATTGTGGTTGGGCTTTCACAATTGCAGCCAAGACGAATTCTTCGCCATGGTCGATGGCTATGCCAAGCATCACAAACTGAAAATTAACGCCGATGCGCTCCATGCCGCCGCCAACGAATGGTCGGTGACCAGAGGGGCAAGATCAGGCCGAGTGGCTTGGCAATTCATTCAGGACTTGGCTGGCAAGCTGGGACAACAGTTGATTGACTAACTATCGCTCGTAAACCCCGTGCCTGCCTTCCACCTGTGCAAAAATAGTGCTGCCCAAAACTTTCATCTGGTCATTTGATATATCCGCAGTCACAGCCATCGCCAGTTTCGCATCACGCCAAAAACACGTGACGAGTTTGTCTTTCTGCTCAAGTTTCAAATCCGTCAATTTGCCTTCGGTGTTGGCACTGAAAAAAATACTCATGCGTTGCTTATCAGCATTTTCATACATCAGTTGGCCAGCAGGTGCGTTGCTTTCAGCTAAAAGACGCCCACCCAAAAGCGTATATCCGTCACTTTGCAAATCCGGAATCGTAAAGTCAGAACCAACACGCTTTGAAAGCCACGCCTGCAAATGATCCTTATCCACTGCCGCCACCTCCACGGCGTGGCGCGGCTCTGCAGAATAATTTGCATGAGCAATTAATGCACGCTGCGCCAGACTGGTTATAAGAATTTGACCACTATTGACGTTGCTCTGACCCGCCAACCAACCCACGCTCCCGCCGATTAAAAACAAACCAACCGCACAAGCCGCCACCAAATAGGGCAAAATGCGCATCGACGGTCGCCCGTATGCGGCGGTCAATAATGACGCTGGAATAAGCTCCTCCAAAGTGCCGTCAAATGCCTTATGCAGCTCGGACTTTTGATAGATGATTGCGGCCAAAGCTTTGCGCGCTTCTTCATTTTCAAGAAGCAGTTTTTCCACAGCCTTCTTGTCTTCGCCCTCAAGTTCCCCATCAGCGAAGGCATGCAACGCCCAATTTTCGACAGTCTCAAACATCTTCATTTCACCCGGCGCAGAAATGTGGTTCCGCGCTCTTCCAAAATATTTTGCAGTGTTGAACGCGCACGCGAAAGCCTCGACATGATTGTGCCGATGGGCACACCGATAATTTCCGCCGCATCTTTGTAACTCACCTCTTCCAAACTGATCAAAACCAAAACCTCGCGCTGTTGGGCAGGCAATTTGTCGAGGGCTTCGGTGATCAAGTTAGTAGAAAAATTATCCTCTTGTTCAGCTCGCGTGGAGCCTTCTCCATCATACAAATCATCAACACTTTTCGCATTTTGATGCTTGGCGTTACTGCGCCAGTTGCTCACGTGAATGTTGCGCAACACTGCATAAAGCCACGCCCGTAGTGGCTTGGTCACATCATAAAGATGACTTTTCTTTAGGGCGCGCTCAATACAATCCTGCACCAAATCATCCGCCAATGACGCATCGCCGCAAAGCGACCGAGCAAATCGGCGCAAATGCGGAATTTCGGCGACTAAATTGGTTCGAAAATCCATGGTCATGACGTTTATGTTACGCCCAAAAGCATGATCTATTCCATATCCTCGGGATTGTTGCACGTCCTTCAAACAGTTAGGCTTGTTAACGCCTTTGGGATGGACGAGGGAAATCTATGAATCATTAACATATGTTGGTGGTTGGCAGCGGGCCGGCAGGCAGGCGGGCGGGCGGCTGTACAATCAGCTAA
Organism: Hyphomicrobiales bacterium; assembly: GCA_025359045.1. Taxonomy (GTDB): domain Bacteria; phylum Pseudomonadota; class Alphaproteobacteria; order Rhizobiales; family Aestuariivirgaceae; genus Aestuariivirga. The sequence goes on from JANYHN010000010.1 coordinate 39,275, forward strand.
GCTGGGTAAATCGGTTCTGGTTGTGGATAAGGGAAGTTGGCTGGGCGGGGTTTCATTATAGGCGTCAACACAGGATTTTTAAAGCTGATCTTTTCTTTGGAGACGCGGCGCCTATTTGGTGCTTATATTATTGGTGAAATTGCCACGGAGCTTATTCATATTGGTCACGCGGTGAACAACGTTAAGGGCACTGTGGATTTTTTTGTCAACAATACATTCAATTATCCGACGCTTGCTGAAGCCATAAAATTGCAGGCCTTGATGCTTGGAACCGGATGGGCGTTGCTTAAGCCTTCCATTTCTCGCGCATAGTCACCAGCTCTTCCGACGCCGTTGGATGCACGGCCATCGTGGCATCAAATTGAGCTTTGGTTGCGCCGCAGGTGATCGCTATTCCCAATAGCTGCGCCATTTCGCCTGCGCCCTCGCCCGCAATGTGGCAGCCCAGAACTACATCGGTTTCGGCGTTGACCACGAGCTTCATAAATGTGCGCTCATCACGTCCTGAGAGTGTGTGCTTCATGGCACGGAAATTGGATTTGTAAATATCGAGTTTTGGGTGTTTGGCCCGGGCTTGGTTTTCGGTCATGCCGACGACGCCAAGTTCGGGCTGACTAAACACTGCGGTCGGGATCATTTCATGGTTCACTGTGATTGATTTTCCGCCAAAAACATTATCAGCAAAGGCATGACCTTCACGGATGGCTACTGGCGTTAGGTTCACGCGGTTGGTTACATCCCCAACAGCATATATATTTTCAACAACAGTTTGTGAAAACTCGTTCACGGCAACGGCGCCATGGGCGTTGCCATGCAGCCCGACATTTTCCAACCCCATGTCCTGTGTGTTGGGCATACGGCCTGTAGCAAACATGATTTGACCCGCACCAATCAGGTCGCCATTTTCCAGCGTAATGCGCACCCCGTCGCCAGAACGTTCGATCTTTGTGACATCTGACTTTACGCGAATGTCGATGCCTTTCTTTTTCATTTCGGCAGCGAGGTGGTTTCTGATGTCATCATCAAAGCCGCGCAAAATTTGCTCACCGCGCAGCACCAAGATAGTTTCGACTCCGAGGCCTGCAAAGATGCCAGCAAATTCAACAGCAATATATCCACCGCCGACAATTACAATGCGACGCGGAAGAAAATCTAGATCAAACGCTTCGTTGGATGTGATGGCAAGTTCATGACCCGGCAAATGGCTCGGCACAAAAGGAGCAGCACCCGTGGCGATCAGAATGAATTTAGCGGTGACGATACGACCAGAAGTCAGTTGAATTGTATGCTTATCACTTATTATTGCGCGCTCGAGAATTAGCTCCGCACCAGCAGCTTCCAAATTACGGATATAAGCTTTGTTGAGCCGGTCGATTTCCTTATCTTTATTTTCAATAAGCGCGCCCCAGTCGAACGACACTTTTTCCGACGTCCAACCAAAACCAATTGCATCTTCGAACTCTTCGGCAAAACGTGATGCATAGACTAACAATTTCTTTGGCACGCAGCCGCGGATGACGCATGTGCCGCCAACACGATATTCCTCAGCCACCGCAACCTTGGCACCATGTTTTGCAGCAATACGCGCCGCCCGGACGCCTCCAGAGCCAGCACCTATGACGAACAAGTCATAATCAAACTGCGTCATGCGCGGGTGAGCTCCACGACACCCTTATCGGTGCCCATGATAACCACTCCGCAGATGCCAATGAAAAACCCAGTTTCAATTACGCCAGGCGTATTATTTAAATAACCATCAAGCTTTTCGGCATCATCTATTTTGCCCAGTTTGATATCAATGATCGGATTGCCGCTTTCCGTGATGAATGGTTTACCTTGCGCATTGACGCGGATACTCATTTTTGGATCTTTATAACCGAGGTGAACAAGTGCTCTTTCAATTTTCCACGACGTAGCATTCACACCATATTTCGAAACTTCGACAGGCAGAGGAAACGCGCCGAGTGTTTCCACTTGTTTGGATGCATCACAAATCGTGATCATAAATTTTGAGGACGACGCAACAATTTTCTCACGGTGCAAAGCACCGCCTCCGCCTTTAATGAGACGAAAAGAACTATCAAATTCATCACAACCATCGACAGTCGCATCTAGAAAAGGTGCCTGTTCAATGGTTACTAAATTCATGCCCAGCTTCTGCGCCAATGCATAAGTGGTTTGAGACGTTGGTACAAACTTTGTATCAAGCTTTTCGCGCTTTACTTTTGCAGCTGCGGCTTCTGTAAAGTAATTTGCAGTTGAACCCGTGCCAAGACCAACTGTTGCACCATTGATCACCATCTTCAGAGCAAATTCGGCTGCTGCTCTCTTTTGTGCATCTGCGCTCATGAACCGAGGCCCCCCATTAGCATATATTTCATTTCGACATATTCTTCCATTCCGTGGCTTGAACCCTCGCGGCCTATGCCAGATTCTTTCATACCACCAAAGGGCACTTCTGCAGTTGAGATGATGCCTTCGTTGATGCCCACCATGCCGTATTCCAACGCCTCCCCTACGCGCCACACGCGCCCAATATCGCGCGTGTAGAAATAGCAGGCCAAGCCAAACTCGGTATCATTTGCCATATGTATGGCATCTTCCTCAGTTTTGAATTTGAAGAGTGGAGCCACGGGGCCAAAAGTTTCTTCGCGGGCCACGGCCATATCCGTGGTGACACCAGTGATGATTGTGGGTTCAAAAAAATTGCCGCCAAGGGATTTTCCACCAAGGGCAAGCTTTCCACCTTTCGAAAGTGCATCGGCGATGTGTTCTTCAACTTTCTTGACTGCTGCTGCGTTAATCAACGGACCAGTGGTCACACCATCGCCAACGCCATTGCCAACTTTGAGTTTGCCAACAGCTGTCGCCAGTTTCGTAGCGAACGCATCATAAACGCCCTCCTGCACTAAAATGCGATTTGCGCAGACACACGTTTGCCCATTGTTACGATATTTGGAAATCATAGCGCCTGCGACTGCCGCATCAAGATCAGCATCATCAAAAACGATAAATGGCGCGTTGCCGCCCAGTTCAAGGCCCACGCGCTTTACCGTCGTTGAACATTGCGCCATCAGCAATTTGCCGATGTCAGTTGATCCTGTGAAGGTCACTGCTTTAACAATTGGGTTAGATGTCATCTCACCGCCGATTTCGGCTGCCTTGCCAGTGATCACCGAGAAAACACCTGCTGGCATCCCTGCGCGTTCGGCCAATTCAGCCAACGCTAATGCGGAGAAAGGTGTTTCAGCGGCAGGTTTGCAGACGAATGTGCAACCCGCAGCAAGTGCCGGGCCGGCCTTCCGCGTGATCATGGCATTAGGAAAATTCCATGGCGTGATGGCGGCAACAACACCGATGGGCTGCTTCACAACAACGATCCGCGAATTTGGCCATGGCGAAGGAATTGTCTCGCCATAAACACGTTTGGCTTCTTCCGCGAAGAATTCAATAAAACTGGCTCCATAACCCACTTCGCCACGGGATTCGGCCAAGGGCTTGCCCTGCTCTGCCGTCATGATTTGCGCCAAGTCTTCTTGGTTTTCTATCATCAAGTTGAACCATTTGCGCAGGATGATTGAGCGATCTTTAGCGGATTTTTTAGCCCAAGGTTTTTGTGCGCGTTCGGCGGCTTCAATGGCATGCGTTGTTTCAGCTTTGCCAAGCTTTGGCACTGTGCCGATGATCATTTCATTGACGGGATTAGTTACATCAACGGAGGCGGCGCCGGAAACCCATTTACCATCAATATAGCACTGCTCCTTCAGAAGGGATTTATCTTTCAGAATATCACGCAGCATTTGGGTTTTGCCTAAATCCATTTATTTTCTCCGAATGGTAGAATTTGGCCAGCACTTAGCATAGAGGATGGCCACACACAAACAGACCACTTAAGTGGGATTCGCAATGCCAGTTGAAGCGCTTATTTTTGATCTTGACGGAACTTTGGTCGATACGGCACCAGATTTGATCCAAGCGACAAATCATGTTTTGAACTCCATCGGGCGGCGGGCCGTGGATTTAAACGAATTTCGCGGGTTCGTTGGGCACGGCGCGATGAATCTGATCGAGCGCGGCACACTGGCAACAGGCTCAGCGGTTGACAGTGAAACCTTAAAACGGCTGCACCGCGATTTTCTGGATTATTATGGGTCGAATGTTTCAGCTTGTTCCAAAGTTTTTGATGGCCTTCCTTCACTATTGAATGAAGCGCATTTGCGCGGAATAAAAATGGGCGTGTGCACCAATAAAGTTGAAGGCCTTTCGCATAAATTACTGGGGGAACTCGATTTAGCGAAATGGTTTGGTGCAGTTGTGGGCGGCGATACACTGCCAATTATGAAGCCAGACCCTGCGCCCTATCGTGAAGTGGCCAAACGTTTAGGCGTCGATGCTTCGCGCACCATTATGTTTGGCGATAGTGAAACCGATATTCGCACAGCGCAAAATACTGGCGTTCCGGTGATTGCGGTAACGTTTGGATATACGGCGCGGCCCGTAGAAACTTTTGGCCCCACCCATGTGATCAACCACTATGATCAAGCTTGGCCTATTGTTTTAAAATATCTTTGAAGAATTTAACAACATCGTCGAGCACAGGCGCATTGCCACGAAGGGGCTTTGCCAAATCCAACAAAATTCCAACATGACTTACACCCTGATATTCAATGAGTTTTGCCGGCGCACCAACGTAAGTTAAATGTTTGAATAGTGACTTGGCGTTTTTTGGATAAACTGTGGTATCTGCCGTACCATGCAAGATCAAAAACGGTGGCGCATCTTTGCGGACAAAATTAATGGGTTGGGTGCTTTCCAAGTCGCTGATCTTGCCAAACACCTCTCGTGTGATGTCGGAGTCCAAAGGCAGAAAGTCAAATGGGCCAGCCAGAGTTGCAATGCCCTTGACATGCTCATCGGTCGTTCCAGCCTCCTCGAGATATCGCTGGTCGAGCACCGCTAAGGCAATGTCATAAGCACCAGCGGAGTGACCGACGAGGAATATTTTTTCAGCATCACCGCCATATTGCGTAGCGTTCGCATGCACCCATTTTAAACTTGCCGCCACATCTTGAATGAATGCCGGGTAAGGATGTTCTGGGTGCTTACGGTAACCTACAACAAAAGTGACAAAGCCATTTGCTGCAAAAGCTCTGCCAACGAACCCATAGTCAGCAGCATTGCCCTCCTGCCAAGAACCACCGTGAACAAATATCAGAATTGGCAAATTGGGCTGGGCTAGCTTTGGCTTGAACACGTAAAGTGTTTGATCAGGATATGGGCCGTATGCAACGTCAGAAGATACCAGTTCTGAGCCTTGGTCTTGCGGCACCAACAAGTTAAAGACTTTCAATGCTGCAAAATGATAGAGCAAGCCACCTGAAAACAGCAAAAAACAAAATACATAAGCAATTTTAATCATCATTGATTTCTACGAAAATCTACTCCAAGCGGATGAATAAATTTGGAAATTGGAACATGAGTGTTGAATTAAGTCTTAAGGCTGCCCCTTTTCATTTGAACGATCAGGACATTGCGTGGGTGCGGAAAACCCGTGCCGGACTTTCGACCGAAGCCAAGGTGCGCCAGCTTTTTGTTCATATTTCAATTGGCGACGATCTCGATCAGGCGCGTAGACTCGGAAATATGGCACCTGGCGGGATCCACCGATTTATGGGACAAAGCCTAGATGAGGCATGGGCGGCCACGCGTTTGATGCTTGATATGAGTGAAGTGCCGCTGTTTATCACGGGCGATATTGAAGGCGGTGGTCATGGGTCTTCTGCTATGCTCCAATTCCCCAATCAATTGGGATTAGCAGCGGCGAATGATTTGGAGCTATCTGCGCAAGTTTTATCAGCCGTGTGCGAAGAAGCCAAAGCGCTTGGTTTCAACTGGAGTTTCACGCCGGTTGTTGATGTGAACAAAGAATTCGGCAGTGCCATAGTTGGCACGCGGTCTTATGGTTCTGATGTTGAAAAAATCATTGCACAAGCAAGGGCGCATATCAAAATTTTGCAGGGCCACGGCATAGCTGCCACAGCCAAGCATTGGCCCGGCGAAGGTTATGACGCGCGTGACCAACATCTGGTGACAACGATTAATCCGTTAGGCGTTGAAGGATGGCAAGATGTTTTTGGGCGCATTTACAAAACCATGATTGAGGATGGTGTTATGACGGTCATGTCCGCACATATCGCACTTCCGAATTATGCTGCGCAACATGGCTTAGTTGGCTTAGAACGATATCGCCCTGCATCCGTTTCTAAATTACTCAACAAAACGCTGTTGCGTGAAGAATTGGGCTTTAATGGCCTCGTCGTCTCAGATGCAAGTCTAATGGCGGGGCTTACGTCTTGGGACAAGCGCTCGATCTGCGTGGCAGAAGTTATCGAGAATGGCTGCGATGTGTTCTTGTTCAGCCCAAATGAAGCGCAAGATTTCAATTTCATGATGGAGGGTTTGCGCGATGGGCGCTTGTCTGAACAAAGATTGGAAGACGCAGTTACCCGCATTCTAGGTTTGAAGGCGGCGTTGGGATTGCATAAGAAAACTTTGGACGAGCGTTTGCCGCCATTGCCCAATGCGAAGATGAAGGTGAAAGCGCAAAAGCATTTAGACATTGCGCAAGCAGCCGCTGATCAATCAATTACTTTGGTAAAGGACACACAAAATCTTTTGCCTCTGAATGTGGCAAAACATAAACGCATTACGTTAGTGCACCGAGGCGCACCCGGCATGTTCCCGGGCATGCCACGGAAACTCCTGAGCACCTTCATTGACGGACTGAAAGCGCTTGGCTTTGAAATCAAAAACTTTGACCCCAAGAATTTTCCGACTCCTGAAAACACTGATTTGTTGCTTTACTTATTCGCAGTTGAGTCTTCGCTTGGTCTTTCACATATTTACGTTGATTGGAAAGAAGAACAGCAAGGCTTTGACGGCATCATGGCAAGGTTCTGGAATGAAGTTCCCACGCTAATGATATCATTCGGACACCCCTATTATTTGCGCGATGCGCCGCGCGTGCCAACTTATGTGAATGCCTATTCAACGATTGAAGCATCACAGCGTGCCGCTTTAGCTTGCATTGTGGGCAATCAACCTTTTGCAAGCGTTAGTCCGGTTGATGCCTTTGCGGGCGCACCGGACGCCGCGTTTTAATTCAAGCGCTGGGGAAGCCCATCGTTTCGACCTTGTACCCAGCCAGCGTCATCACGCGCATCAATTCCTTATGGCCCACTTGCGCCATTTTCAGCGGCGAATTTTTCTTTGGGTCTTGTTCGGCCTCGACCACAAACCAACCCTCATAACTATAATGCGCAAACTTTTTAACGATAGCTTCGAAATCCAACGAGCCATCACCAGGAACAGTGAAAGCACCAAGCGCCACTGCATCCAAAAATGATTGTTTGGTGCGGTCAAGTTTATTGATCACATCCATACGCACATCTTTGGTGTGAACGTGGGTGATGCGTTTGTGATGATGATCTATGACGCGCAGCGGATCACCACCTGCAAACGCCAAGTGGCCAGCATCCAGCAGCAAGGGCATGCCCTCGCCCGTGTGTTTCATCAGCATGTCAATTTCACGCTCTGTCTCAATGACGGTGCCCATATGGTGGTGGAATGACAGCGGCATTCCCTGCTCAGCGCACCATTCGCCAAAAGCTGTGAGTTTGCGACCGTAGGATTTAAACTGAGAATCTTCAAATACGCGTTTTGTCGAAAGCGGCTTAGAACGATCACCCTGAATCGTGCCCGCGGTTTCACCATAGACGATGCACGGCGCGTTTACAGCTTTGAACAACTCAATCATCGGCGCGATACGGTCTTTGTCTGCCGCCAGTTCGCCATCGGCAAGCAGGCCAGAAAACCAACCACCACACAGCGTGACGTCAGCTTCTTTTAAAATCGGCAACATCACTTTTGGATCTTTCGGAAAGCGCCTGCCAAATTCCATACCTGTGAAGCCCGCAGAGCGCGATTGGCGCAGGCATTCTTCAAGCGACACGTCTTCGCTCAGCTCCACTAAATCATCGTTCCACCATGCGATGGGAGACATGCCGAGTTTTGCTTTCATAGGGAAGGTTCCTTGGGAGTGATTTTGCACGGTCTTTATTCGGTTCGTTGGGATAGCGCAAATGGTGATGATGACGAATTTGAAATTATTTGAAATTCTGTCACATTCCCTTCCGTGATCTAGACTGTAACTTCAACTCCGCGAAGGACGGGACTGGGTTTTCAGAGATTATGCCCAGTAGCTCGCCCGGCCCCGGCCTTCGTCGGAGTGACGACAGAACTCGTAAATAAAGAGAACTAAATCCCCAACAGCGCCCTATTCGCCTTCGTGTCTGCCTCAGCCTTGGCAAAATCGTCAAAGGCGCGTTCTGAGACCTTGATGATGTGAGCGGCGATAAATTCCGCCCCCTCCCTCGCACCATCTTCAGAGTTCTTAATACAGCATTCCCATTCCAGAACCGCCCAGCCATCAAAATCATAACCGGTGAGCTTTGCAAAGATAGATGCAAAATCCACTTGGCCGTCGCCGACAGAGCGGAAACGCCCTGCTCGCTTCAGCCAAGGCTGGAAGCCCCCATAGACGCCCGTCTTACCATTCATCAGGAACTCGGCGTCCTTCACGTGGAACATCTTGATCCGGTCGTGATAGTGATCAATGTAGGCAAGGTAATCCAGTTGCTGCAAAACGAAGTGGCTGGGGTCATACATAATGTTGCAACGCTTATGGCCTTTGAGCTTATTCAAGAACATTTCAAAGGTGACACCATCATGCAAATCTTCTGATGGGTGAATTTCATAGCAGAGGTCAACCCCTGCTTTGTCATAGGCGTTTAAGATTGGTAGCCAGCGCTTGGCCAGTTCACTAAAGCCCTCGTCGATCAATCCTTCGGGCCATTGTGGAAATGGATAAATATAGGGCCAGAGTAGTGAGCCAGAGAATGTAACCGAGCGATCAAGGCCAAAACGTTCCGAAGCTTTGGCTCCCATCATCAGTTGATCGACTGCCCATTCTTGGCGAGCCACCAAATTTCCCTGTACAGAGGGTGGCGCAAACGCATCTGAAAGCCGGTTGTATGAGGGGTTCACAGCTATCAACTGGCCTTGCAAATGCGTTGAAAGCTCGGTTACTACCAAACCATGATCAGCCAGTTTGCCCTTGTATTCGTCAACATAGGTCTGGCTCTCAGCAGCTTTTTTCAAATCAATGCAGCGGCCATCCCATGTGGGGATTTGCACGCCCTTGAAGCCTTTATCCGCCGCCCATTTAGCGAGGCCGCCGATTGAATTAAACGGCGCATCATTTGTTGCGAATTGGGCGAGAAAGACGCCGGGGCCTTTGATGGTTTTCATGAACCGCTCCTTGAAAAATTAGTTTCGCATAGCACCTGGTCCCGGAATAGCGCCGGAAGGGCATTTGCCTGCAATGATCATGCCCAAGACTTCGTCATGGTCAACATCCTTTGTACTGGCCGTGCCAACGACTTTACCGTTTTTCATCACCACCAAACGATCCGCCAGATCAAACACATCGTGTAAGTCGTGGCTGATCAGGAAAATGCCAATACCTTCAGCTTTCAACTGTTTGATCAACTCTCCAACTTGCGCAGTTTCTTGCGGGCCCAAAGCCGCCGTCGGTTCATCCATAATCAAAATGCGAGCATTGAAGTGAATGGCACGTGCTATCGCAACAGACTGCCGCTGGCCGCCCGATAATTTCATAACCGGCTCTTTAAATCTGCGGAAGTTGGGGTTCAGTCGGTGCATAACTTTGCGACACTCGGCTTCCATTGCCACGTCATCCAAAGTGCCCATTTTAGTTTTGAGTTCGCGCCCTAAATAAAGATTAGCAGCAGCGTCAACGTTGTCGGCCAAAGCGAGTGTTTGATAAATTGTTTCAATCCCTTGGGCTTTGGCATCGCGTGGATTATTTATGGTGACTTCTTTACCCTCGACATGGATCGATCCTGCGTCACGTTTATAGGCACCCGACAGAACTTTGATGAGCGTGGATTTGCCTGCGCCATTGTGGCCGAGCAGTCCCACGACTTCACCGGGAAAAAGATTGATGCTGGCATGATCAACCGCCTTGATGCCGCCGAACGCAATGGAAATTTCTTTCATCTCGATCAAAGGAATGCCTTCGGGTTGAGCACGCGTCTTTCTGAATGTTTGACTTCCAGTAACAGCCAAAGGGGTTTCGTGAGTTTCCGTTGCCACTGGTTTGGAAACATTTTTGGCAGCTATGGTTTTTTTCGCTGGTGTTTTTGCCATGTCAGCCTCCCTTTATTTCACGTTACGACGATAGAGTTGATCGAGATATACGGCCAATACGAGAACGCCGCCTACCACCATGTTTTGATAGGCCGCAGCAAGATTGAGAAGTGACATGCCAGAAATAATAGATTGCATCATCAGGGCGCCAATCATAGCGCCGTAAATTGTGCCCACACCACCAGCAAGAGATGTGCCGCCAATAACGGTGGCTGCGATCACATAAAGCTCGTTGGTTTGACCAAGCGCATTGGTTGCCGCATTCAAGCGAGCCGAAGAAATGATCGATGACACGCCAACTAAAAAACCCATCAATGCAAAAACTTTGACCGTGAGCCACTTTGTATTGATGCCAGCCAGTTCGGCTGCTTCCGGATTGCCTCCGGTGGCATATACGTAACGACCAAAGCTTGTGCGTGTGGCCACAAACGTCATGACGAGGCAAACACCAATAGCAATCAAAGCCGGTAATGAATATCCAGTGTAAAGGATAAAGCCTTCTGTGCAGCGAACAATACTGTCAGCTGCCATGCAAATTGCCTTTCCATCTTTGTTTTCAATGCCAGCCGGAATTACAATACTGTTGGCTTTGGCAAAATTTTCGATCAGCTTTGGTGGCCAAGCATATGAGTTCATCACCAGTGTGGTTCCCAACATCACAATACTACCCACGGTGGCTAAAAATACTTCCGCCCAAACGGGCCGCAAAGGGAATCCAAACCGTTGACGTTGCCTGCGGCCATTTACAATCGCGTAGATTATTGCTGCACAGGCAATGATGGCAATTAACCAACTCCAAAAGGGGCCAAGCCAACTCCTCTCGATGCCACCTCCAAACACGCCAAAATTCTGATCCATGGGCGCTACAGTTTCGCCCTTGGCCAGAAGAAACGCCACACCGCTGTAAGCAATAAGTCCGCCGAGTGTTACAATGAAAGCCGGGATTTTTGCATAAGCCGTGAGAAAGCCATTAAATGCACCGATTAGAGTCCCGACTCCGAGGCACATGAGCACGCCAAGTATCCAAATTGCAGGATGCCCGACACCCAAAGCGGGTGCTAATTGATAAACCTGCAAAACGCCGGTGGCGACTGCAACCAAACTCAGCATCGAACCGACAGACAAATCAATCTGGCGCAGAACAATCAACAGCACCATGCCTGTCGACATGACCGCGATAGAAGAAGTTTGCACCAACAGAGTCCATAAATTGCGCGGCGTCAAAAATGAACCACCAAACAAGCCCTCATTTGGCCGAATAATTCCACTCCATATGTCGAATATGCACCACACTAAGACCAACGCTACGATCATGCCCAATATGCGCGTGTCGATTTCAGTAGCGCGGAAAAACTTTTTGATCGGACCCTCTTGTTCGAGAGCCGGACCTTGGCTGCTGCCTGTGGTATTGGTCAATTTTGCCTCCCCAATGCGGCCGATCTTCGCGGCTCGATTTAACCTGATATAACATCACAAAAAAAACTGCGCCACCTCTTAGTTGAGATGGCGCAGCGCATTCAATCAAACTTGCAAAATATTATTTGCAAGCGTCAACTGTGCCAGCCTTAACGCCCGCACAAGCTTGATCTTTGGTGATATGGCCAGCCGCAATCGCATCGCCAACGTTAGCAATGGTGATTGGAGTTGGCGCCAAGAGGATCGAGTTCATTTCAACCTTCTTTTTGCCGCCATTGAACTTGGCAACACCAGCAATCTTGTCCATTGCAGTGCCGTCAGCCAAAGCAATAGCCGCTGCTGCAGCTGTTTTGCCAAGCTCAACCGAGTTCTTCCAAACAGAAACAGTCTGGGTGCCGAGAGCCACGCGGTTGATTGCAGCCAAGTCACCGTCTTGGCCTGAAACTGGAATGCCAGCCATGCCTTGTGCAGTGAGCGCAGCTACAACACCCGAAGCCATGCCGTCATTTTCAGACAATACAGCGTCGACTTTGTTGCCCGTTGAAGTCAAGCATTGCTCCATGTTCTTCTGAGCATTGTCTGGCTTCCAGCCATCGGTGAATGTTTCACATACATTCTTGATCTTGCCACCATCGAGAGCGGCTTTCAGAACTTCCATTTGCCCTTGGAACAAGAAGGTTGCGTTTGGATCGCCCTTATCGCCCTTGATGAAGGCGTAGTTGCCCTCTGGTTTCACTTTCAAAACTTCCTTTGCCATTATGCGACCAACACCAACGTTGTCGAAAGTGATGTAAAGCGCGTTTGGATCTTCGAATTGCACGTCATAAGCAATTGACTTGATACCGGCATCAGAAATCTTTTGGATCGAGGGCAAAATTGCATCAGAGTCAAATGCAACCACCATGATCACGTCTGGCTTTTGCGCAATGAGACCTTCAATGTCAGCAGCTTGCTTTTGGGCAGAACCCTGAGCGTCTGAATCGATATACTTGTCGCCAGCAGCTTCTACCACTGCCTTGATTGCTGCTGCGTCTGTCTTCCAACGTTCTTCTTGGAATGTCTTCCAAGATACGGCGATTGTTTTGCCTGCGGCCATAACTGGCATAGATGCGGCACCAAGTGCCAAACCAGCAGCCATCATAGCGATAATTGTTTTCTTCATTCCCATTCTCCTCCTGAACACCTTCCACAAACATGAGCGACGCCCGCTCGAACCGATACAAGATTATTCCCTGCTGAACGTTTCTGTTTTTAGACGATGTTTTGAAATTAATTTTGGCGTCCAAAATAATGTTGCATACTGCCCTCTTCTAAGTCAATACTAAAGACGTAAGATTTTGTTGTGCAATGCAAAATAATATATTGCGATTGCGAGAGAATTGATGCGCGGGAAAGCAGATAGCGATTTAGTGAGGCGGCAAAATCGCCGTGTTGTTTTGGAAACTTTGCGCTTTCACGGGCCTTCACCGCGCGTGGAGCTTGGTCGGTTTACGGGCCTGTCGCCAGCCACAATCACCTCAATTACCATGCAGTTAATCCAAGATGGCGCTGTGATTGAACTTGATGATGTGGCTGGCACGGTAGATTCAGCAAAGCGAGGGCGACCTACAGTTCTACTGGGCTTAAAACCTGATGCTGCTTTTATGATCGCAGTGAAAATTTCAATCGGGATGATCGAATTCGCATTGGCAGATTTTACCGGTGAAATTCGAGAGCGTGCTCAGCTATCAATCGCAACATTTGATATGCAGCCTGAAATTTTTGCGCGTCGTTTAATCGCCGAGACAAAACACTTTATCACTTCAACAAACATTGAACCAGCTCTCATCGCTCAAATTAATGTCGCTGTGCAGGGCGTGGCTGACAATCGGCTCGGCAAAATTGCATGGAGCCCTGCTTTTAAAGCGCGGGGCATTTCGATTGTCTCGCCATTAGAGGAGGCTTTCAATATTCCCTGCACGTTGGCCAATGATGCAAATATGATTGCCGAAGGCTTGATCGCTCAGAAAATGGTTAAACTTTCCGGCACGACCGCCGCAGTTTTCATGGGTTATGGTATCGGCATGGGACTGGTGATTGATGGCGCGGTATACCAAGGCTCAACAGGTGCAGCCGCCGAGTTTGGGCACATGAATTATGTGCCTGGTGGCGCATTATGCCGTTGTGGGCGCGCTGGCTGTTTAGAGGCGTATGCATCGGATTACGGCATATTACGCAGCGCGGAGAAATTACCAGATGACACATCGCCTCCTTCTCACCCCGTCAACGCCCAAGTAATGTTCGCACTAGAAGCAGCGGCACGGGCAGGTGACAAAGATGCTATTGCCGCATTCCAAAAGGCGGGACGCGCAATCGGTTTTGGATTGGCTAGAATGATCGCACTCTTAAATCCAGATCGCATCGTGCTTGCAGGTGCAGGTACAAGAGCACTTGATTTGATTGAACCATCCTTGCGCGCTGCAATTGAAGAAGGCGTCGTTGCAGAATTGCGCGCCAACCTCAAAATTGAGACATTGCCAGTTGGCAAAGATATGATCATCGGCGGCACAATTGATGCTGGAATGAGACGACTGGATTCAGAGGTCTATGCGATTGGCCCTGCTTTGCAAACTGAAGTAAAAAAGGAATTGTTAGTTTGAAACGTTTTATCGGTACTTTTATTTCTATTATTTTTATTTTCAGCAGTAGTTCATTCGCCGATGACACGAAATCTATCGCCGTAATGCAAAATTGGTACAAGCTTATTTTGCAGCTGGTGCGCCACACAGCCACATATTCACCGCCAGTTGCGAGCCGATCTTTCGCTTATCTAGGCGTTACCGTTTACGAGTCAGTGGCTTCTGGTTCAAGCAAAATGCAAACACTTTCTGGCCAATTGCATGGTTTGAACAATTTGCCAAAACGACAACTGGGTCAGCAATATGATGACGCAGTTGCTCTAAACGCCGCTATTATTTTTGCAGCGCATCACTATTTTGGCAACACTGGTCCAACAGGCCAACGCGCGATGCTGGCAATGCAAAAACAAATAAGTGCGCAAGTTGAAGCAAATACTTCACTTGAAGTGATCAATCGCAGTAAGGATTTTGGGCAAGCAACTGCGGAGGCAATTTATAAATGGTCACTGAGCGATGGCGGCGCGAAAATTACCAATTTAGGATTTCCAGATAAATATACATTAACCGCTGGTCCCGCACATTGGGCACCGACCAGCACGATCCGCTTGCAGCAAACTCCGTTGCTCCCTAACTGGGGAAAGAACCGCCCATTTGCAATGACGGCTGGAACGACTTGTGCCCTGCCCCCGCCGCCTGAATATAGTGAAGATAAAAACTCCGAATTTTACAAACAAGCGATGGAAGTTTACACGACATCCAAAGGCCTGACACCCGAGCAAAAAGCCATCGCGCGTTTCTGGTCTGATGATCCGATGCTTTCTTACACGCCACCGGGTCATTGGATTTCAATCATCTGGCAGGTCGCTGAACATGAACATCTTTCAGCAGAAAAAATTGTCGAAAGTCTGGCACGCGTAAGTATTGCCGAGGCCGACGCTTTCATTGGCTGTTGGAGTGTAAAATTTCAATACGATTTAGTGCGGCCCTTTAATTACATTCGAAAAGTGATTGATCCCAAGTGGACTGCGTTGCTCATTACCCCACCCTTCCCCGAATACCCGTCTGGACACAGCACAAATTCTGGCGCAGCCGCTTATGTGTTGAGCTCCATGTTTGGTGAAAACTACGCCTTTGAAGACACAACACCACAGGCCGATGGTCTGGCACCGCGAAAATTTTCGAGCTTCGACGCTGCCGCAAAAGAAGCTGCACAATCACGTTTGTACGGTGGCATTCACTTTCGCGCCGCAATTGAACGTGGATTAGAACAAGGCCACTGCATTGGTAAGTTCGCAGTCAATCTTCACACGAGCAGATAAAATGAAAACTTTTTTGAAAATTTCCGCAGCGCTTTGTCTGATCGGGTCGCAGCCATCCTATGCAGATCAAAACACACTGATTGTCCCTAAATTCGCCGAAGAGACAAAATCTTCTGGCCTACACAGCATCTATGCCGGTGAGTGGCAATATATGGTTGGCGGCGGTGTTGCCACGTTTGATTGCAGCGGTGATGGTTTTCCCGACATGTTGCTGGCAGGTGGTGAAAAACCTGCACATTTCTATGTCAACACATCAAAACAAGGCGGTTCATTGCATTTTATCCAACAAAAAAGCGGCCTAGAGCTTGACCATGTGACAGGCGCCTACCCCCTCGATATTGATAGCGACGGCATCATGGATGTTGTTTTGCTCCGCGTTGGCGAAAACATTGTGATGCGAGGCAAAGGCAATTGCAAATTTGAGCGCGCCAACGAAGTGTGGAATTTTGTCGGTGGTGATGCATGGTCGGTTGGATTTGCTGCCACTTTCGAACACGGCGCTGAGTGGCCAACCTTGGCGGTTGGAAACTACATCGACCGCAAACAGGAAGCCCTGCCTTGGGGCTCATGCACGGATAATTGGCTGCACCGCCCTGACGGCGCTGCCAATAAATTCGGGGCTCCCATTGCGCTGAAACCCAGCTTTTGCTCGCTTTCCATGATGTTCACCGACTGGAATAAATCCGGCACGCCTTCGCTTCGGATTTCCAACGACCGTGAATATTATCAAGGTGGCCAAGAACAGCTTTGGCATGTTGAAGCGGGAAAAGAACCTTCACTTTACACCGACAAAGACGGTTGGAAGTTTGTGCGCATCTGGGGCATGGGCATTGCGAGTTACGATTTGAACTTTGATGGCTATCCTGAATACTTCTTGTCCAGCATGGCCGATAGCCGCTTACAAAGTCTGACTAAAATCGAAGCGGGTGTTCCACCTAAACCAGATTTCACCGAAGGTGCATTTCTCAAAGGCGTAACTGCGCATCGGCCATATGCCGGGACCGACGAGCGCCCCAGCACAGGTTGGCACACGCAGTTTGAAGACGTAAACAATGATGGGATGGTTGATTTATTTATTGCCAAAGGCAATGTCGACCGGATGCCAGATTTCGCCCAGCGCGATCCCAATAATCTTTTGCTTCAGGGTGTAGATGGAAAGTTTATCGAAGTTGGCGACAAAGCAGGTATTGCCAGTTTTGCTACAGGACGTGGCGCAGCAGTGGTTGATTTCAATCTCGATGGAAAGCTTGATTTGGTTGTCGTTAACCGCCGCGAGAATGCAAAAGTTTGGCGCAATATATCCAAAGATTTAGGCCGTTGGCTTGAAGTCAAACTTGAACAACCGGCCCCCAATGTTGATGCCATTGGCGCATGGATCGAGATCAAACAGGGAAACAAAATCGTACGCCGTGAAATGACATTGGGTGGTGGCCATGCCAGCGGTTCAATTGGCTGGCGACATTTTGGATTGGGTGCAAGCGCTGAAACAGAGCTGCGCGTCATTTGGCCAGATGGCAAGGTAGGCGAGTGGCAGAAATTAGCCGCCGATCAATTTTACATATTGAAAAGAGATAAAGCAGCGGTAGCTTGGAAGCCAAATTAGTTCCGCCGAACACCTTCTAGCAAATCCAATATACTACGCATCGCATCAAGCACATTTGTGCCAGGTCCAAAGATTGCCGAAACGCCAGACTGCAACAAGAATTCATAATCCCCGCGCGGCACAACGCCCCCGCACACCACAATAATATCGGCGTGGGCTTTGGCCTTAAGTGCTGCTGTCAGTTCGGGCAGCAAAGTCTTATGCCCTGCAGCGAGAGAAGAAACGCCGATAATTTGCACATTTTCCGCGATGGCCAAATCCGCCGCTTCTTGCGGTGTCTGAAACAAAGGCCCTGCCACAACTTCGAATCCTAAATCGCCAAAAGCCGATGCAATAATTTTTGCACCACGATCATGACCGTCTTGCCCCACCTTGGCGATCAACATGCGTGGTGTGTGTTTCATTTTTGACGATACAGTCATCAGCCTTGCAGCCACCAGTTTGTATTCTGGATCATCTTTGTAAAGTTCACCATGAACATGTTTCACCACTTCGGGCTTTGCCGAATGATTGCCAAATACGCGACGGAGAGCATCTGACATTTCTCCGACCGTCGCACGCGCTCGCGCTGCCTCTACAGCGAGTTCCAAAATATTGCCTTTACCTGATGTCGCCGCCGCTTCCATTGCCGCCAAGGTGTGTTCAACTGCTTCTGGATTGCGAGTCCGCTTAATCTTATCAAGTCGCTTGATTTGCCCATCCCGAACAGCGCGGTTATCAACTTCACGCGTTTCAATCTTGGCCTCTTCTTCAAGGCGATATCTGTTGACGCCCACAATCACGTCTTCTCCCCTGTCGATGGCAGCTTGCTTGCGGGTTGCGGATTCTTCAATTTGGGATTTTGGCCAACCGGAAGCCACGGCCTTGGTCATGCCACCCATTAATTCGATCTGCTCCATCAAAGTCCAAGCCTTGTCCGCCAGTTCTGTGGTGAGGCTTTCAACATAGTATGAACCTGCAAGGGGATCGACGACATCCGTAAGGCCGGTCTCATGCTGCAAGATGAGTTGAGTGTTACGGGCAATGCGCGATGAAAACGCGGTGGGCAACGCAATCGCTTCATCAAATGAATTGGTATGCAAACTTTGCGTTCCACCGAGCACAGCAGACATCGCTTCAAAAGCTGTGCGTACGATGTTATTGTAGGGGTCTTGCTCTTGCAGAGAAACACCCGAGGTTTGGCAATGAGTGCGAAGCATCAGCGAGTCGGCTTTCTGCGGATTAAATTCGGCCATAATGCGCGACCAAAGCTGGCGTGCGGCACGAAGCTTTGCAGCCTCCATAAAAAAATTCATGCCGATCGCAAAAAAGAACGAAAGCCTGCCCGCAAATGCATCGACATCCAAACCTTTAGCAATCGCAGCACGCACATATTCGCGGCCATCAGCCAGCGTGAAGGCCAGCTCTTGCACCAGTGTAGCGCCAGCCTCTTGCATATGATAACCGCTGATCGAAATCGAATTGAACTTCGGCATTTCACGCGCCGTGTATTCAATGATATCCGCCACCAACCGCATCGATGGTTCTGGCGGATAGATGTAGGTGTTGCGTACAATGAATTCTTTCAGAATATCATTCTGTATAGTGCCAGATAGTTCAGAGCGTTTTACACCCTGCTCCTCTCCCACAACTATGAAGGACGCGAGGATTGGAATGACCGCGCCATTCATCGTCATAGACACCGACATTTCCGAAAGTGGAATTCCATCAAACAGAATTTTCATATCTTCAACGGAGTCAATGGCCACGCCAGCCTTGCCCACATCGCCAACCACGCGCGGATGATCTGAATCATAGCCCCGGTGCGTTGCAAGATCGAATGCAACTGAAAGCCCCTTTTGCCCCGCAGCCAAAGCTTTACGATAAAACGCATTGGACTCTTCAGCGGTCGAAAAACCTGCATATTGCCGGATCGTCCATTCACGCCCTGCATACATGGTGGCGCGCGCCCCACGTGTAAAGGGTGCAAAGCCCGGCAGTGTTTCCTGAATGCCCGCCACATCGGCACTTGTATAAAGCGGCTTAATATCAATGCCTTCAGGCGTATTTCGAATAAGCGTTGAAGGATCGGCCTTCAGTTCCTTCGTGGCCAATATCTCCCAATCTGAAAACGTGTTCTTGCTCATTCGAATTCCATGATGAGTTCATCGACACTTAAAATCGCGCCAACTTGCGCGGCAAGGCGTTTCACTTTTGCTTTTTTTTCAGCCTTCAAAACATTTTCCATCTTCATCGCTTCAACCATAGCAAGGGATTGCCCAGCTTCCACCACATCACCCACGCTCACATAAAGCGCACGCAATAGTCCAGGCATCGGACACAACAAAAGCTTGGATGTATCTTTTGGCTTTTTGACAGGCATAAGTTTGGCGAGTTCGGCAATGCGCGGCGTATAAACTTTGACCGTCAAATCTGCACCACCAAACCGCAGACGGTAGCCTTTTGAAGTGAAATCAATTTTACAGCGCGTTAACCCATCAGCAAATGCAAATTCACCCAGCGTCTGACCCGGCGTCCAATTATGTTCAATTTGATTGATGGGGCCATTATCAACCCGCACCTGCGAGCCGCCATCCACTGGCAATATGACTGCTTTAAAGCTTCGGTTTGGAAACACCACAACCCATTCAAAACCAATCCGACGTTTGTGATTATCAAGCACACCCGAATGTTTCGCCGCCCTTGTCTCCGTTTCGAAATGCACGGAAACGGCAATTGCCGCGAGCCGTCCATATTCATCATTACTGAGTTCAACGCCGTGAAAGCCATCCGCAAATTCCTCTGCAATAAAAGCTGTCGTAATCTCGCCGGAACGAAAGCGCCTATTTCTCATCACAGCAGAAAGAAATGGCAAATTGTTCGCAACGCCTTCCACTCCAAACTCATCGAGAGCAAGGCCCATCGCATCAATCGCCTTTTCGCGTGTCTCGCCCCGTGTGCAAAGTTTAGCAATCAGCGGGTCATAGTGAATAGAAATTTCACCACCTTCATAAACACCCGTATCATTTCGAACTAACGTACCGTCGCCATTATCGCCATTACCTGGCGGTTTGTACCGCGTCAGGCGACCAATAGAAGGCAGAAAATTACGATATGGATCTTCAGCGTAAAGCCGTGACTCAATGGCCCAACCATTCAGTTTTATATCACTTTGTTTCAGACCCAGTTTTTCACCAGCCGCAACACGGATCATTTTTTCAACAATGTCGATACCTGTGACCAATTCCGTGACAGGATGTTCGACTTGCAGGCGCGTGTTCATCTCAAGGAAATAGAAATTGCGCTCACCATCCACAATAAACTCAACTGTACCCGCCGATGTGTAACCGACGGATTTGGCCAGTGCGACAGCCTGCTCGCCCATCGCCTTTCGTGTGGCATCATCCAAGAATGGCGATGGCGCTTCCTCGATCACTTTTTGATTGCGCCGTTGGATGGAACATTCACGCTCCCCTAGGTAAACCATGTTGCCGTGCGCATCGCCTAGAACTTGAATTTCGATATGCCGCGGCTGAGCAACGAACTTCTCAATGAAAATCCGGTCATCACCAAACGACGATTTGGCCTCGCTCTTTGAGAGCGCAAAACCTTCCTTGGCTTCGACGTCATTCCAAGCAACACGCATGCCCTTGCCACCCCCACCAGCAGAAGCTTTTATCATGACGGGATAGCCAATCTCAGCGGCAATTTTCGCTGCATGCGCCTCACCATCAATCAGACCCATGAAACCAGGCACTATGCTGACACCCGCCGCCGCCGCAAGTTTCTTTGAAGTTATTTTATCGCCCATCGCCTCAATGGCTTTTACGGGCGGGCCGATGAAAGTAACTTTGGATTTCTCCAAAGCCTCAGCAAACTTGGCATTCTCAGATAAAAACCCATAACCCGGATGCACAGCTTCTGCGCCCGTCTGCCGCACAGCCTTCAAAATATTTTCAATAACCAGATAAGATTGGCTCGAAGGTGCTGGCCCAATATAAACCGCCTCATCCGCCAACTTTACATGCAGCGCATCACGGTCAGCATCCGAATAAACAGCAACCGTCTTGATGCCCATCAACTCTGCCGTCTTGATAATCCGACAAGCGATCTCACCACGATTGGCGATGAGGATTTTTTTAAACATTCTCATAGCGGCATCGTATCGTGCTTCTTCGGAAGCGTTTGCATTTTCTTATTTCGCAATGAAGCAAAAGCCCGCGCGATGCGTTTGCGCGAGGTATTGGGCATAATCACATCGTCGATAAAGCCGCGCTCTGCCGCCACAAACGGATTCGCAAAACGATCTTCATAATCCTTGGTACGCGCTGCAATTTTATCTCTATCGCCCAGCTCTGAACGATAAATAATTTCCGTCGCCCCCTTGGCTCCCATCACCGCAATTTCTGCTGTTGGCCAAGCATAGTTCACGTCTGCACCAATATGCTTGGATGCCATCACATCATAAGCTCCGCCATAAGCCTTGCGCGTGATCAAAGTGACCATGGGCACAGTCGCTTGGGCAAAAGCAAACAAAAGTTTGGCACCTTGTTTGATAACACCGCCATATTCCTGCGCTGTGCCGGGTAAAAACCCAGGCACATCAACCAGTGTTAAAAGCGGGATATTAAATGCATCACAAAAGCGCACAAACCGCGCAGCCTTGCGTGAGGAGTCTATATCCAACACACCTGCCAAAACCTGCGGTTGATTGGCCACAACACCAATGCTTTGACCCTCGATGCGAATAAAACCAGTGATAATGTTACGCGCAAAGGCTGCTTGGATTTCGAAAAAATCACTTTCATCCGCCAGCGCCAAAACCAATTCCTTCATGTCGTAGGGTTTGGTGGCACTATCAGGAATTAAGGTATCAAGCTTCATTTCCAATCTGTCGGGTTCGTCATGGAATGGACGCGTCGGCAATTTCTCGGAATTGCTCAGCGGCAAAAAATCAAATAATCGCCGCACTTGTTCAAGTGTTTCAATATCATTGTCATAAGCGCCATCTGCCACAGAAGATTTTTGCGTGTGCGTCGTCGCCCCACCCAATTCCTCAGCAGTGACCACTTCATTGGTGACGGTTTTCACGACGTCAGGGCCAGTCACAAACATATATGACGTGTCACGAACCATAAAAATAAAATCAGTCATGGCCGGTGAATAAACAGCCCCCCCAGCACAAGGCCCCATAATCACAGAGATTTGTGGGATAACGCCTGAAACCTCAGCATTGCGGCGAAATACTTCGGCATAACCAGCGAGCGAATCCACACCTTCCTGAATGCGCGCACCTCCGGAATCATTCAGCCCAATAATCGGCGCGCCAGATTTCACCGCCAAATCCATAATCTTGCAAATCTTGCGGGCATGGGTTTCGGAAAGTGAGCCACCAAGCACTGTGAAGTCCTGCGCAAAAACATAAACGATTCGGCCATTAATGGTGCCCCAGCCAGTCACCACGCCATCGCCAGCAATCTTCTGCTTTTCCATCCCAAATTCGGTGGAGCGATGCGTTACAAATACATCATACTCCTCAAATGAGCCTTCATCGAGTAAAACTTCGATTCGTTCCCGTGCCGTCAACTTTCCCTTGGCGTGCTGGGCATCAATGCGCAGCTGACCACCACCGAGATAAGCCTGGGCCCGGCGCGCATCCAGCTTTTCAAGAATTTCATGCATAAATTGCAGGTTCCCGGATCAATTAGTCGACACGTCATAATTGCCGTTTATTCGAAAAGGTGCAATGGTTTAAGAATGTTTGTTTCAAAGGCAAATCACTTATGACACTCGAGCAATTTCTGGTCAGCGGACTGGTTTACCTCACGGCAGCAGTAATATCAGCACTCGTCGCCAGAAGACTCAAACTCGGTTCGGTTTTAGGATTTTTGGTAGCTGGCGCACTGATTGGCCCCTCGGCTTTCAATCTTGTCGGTGACAATGGTGAAACAGTAAAGCAATTCGCAGAATTCGGCGTGATCATGATGTTGTTTCTGATTGGCTTGGAGTTGGAACCATCGAAACTTTGGGCCTTGCGCAAACAAATCTTTGGCCTTGGCGCATTACAGGTTGTCGGTGTGTCGACCGTCTTGGGCCTTGCCGCAATGTTGGTAGCTCGCGATTGGCGGGAAGGACTAGTGATTGGTATCATTCTATCCATGTCTTCAACAGCAATCATTTTACAAAGCCTGGAGGAACGCGGGGTTCTTAAAACACCTGTCGGCCAATCGATCTTCTCTGTTTTGCTATTCCAAGATATTTCGGTTATCCCCATTCTTGCAATATTTCCGCTATTGGCAGTAGCAGCACCACTAGAAGCGAACGCTTCATCTTCGTTGATCGCTCAATTCCCGGCTTGGCTGAAAGCCATAAGCATTATAGTTGCGGTGGGCTCAGTTGCACTCGGTGGACGATATCTGACGCGTCCACTTTTCCGAATTGTTGCCGATACAGGTGCAAGGGAAATTTTTGTCGCAACAGCATTGTTACTGGTTGTTGCGATTACCCTTGTCATGGAAATGGTTGGGTTATCGGCGGCTCTTGGCACATTTTTGGCCGGCGTTGTACTGGCGGACAGTGAATACCGCCACGAGCTTGAGATGGATCTGCAGCCCTTCAAAGGTTTGCTACTTGCCATATTTTTTATCGCTGTGGGCGCAGGTGTGGATTTTAAGCTGATAACATCAGCCCCTTTATTGATGGTTCTTGGCCTCCTTGCTTTTTTAATATTAAAATTGATGACACATGTTCTGCTCGCACTCAGCTTCGGTATGACAAATGCTGATACATCGAGATTCTCAATTTCACTCGCCCAAGGTAGCGAATTTGGGTTTGTACTTATTGGAATAGCACTTGGTCTAAATCTACTATCAGTAAATATCGCTGGTCTGCTGACAGCTATCATTGCACTCTCCATGGCCACAGCAGCTTTACTCATGATGGTCGACGATAAATTTATCCAACCATGGCTTGGTGAAAGAAAACAAGACCGAGAAGCAGACGTTATAACCCATAATGGTGTCGACGCAATCATCGCAGGGCACGGGCGCTTTGGCATGACGATTGGTCGTGTGCTTACCGCCCAAGGTTTGAAAACAACACTCCTCGATCATGACTCAAGCCAAGTTGATGCATTGCGTAAATTTGGGTTCAAGGTCTTCTATGGTGACGCACTTCGGACTGATCTCTTAGAAGCAGCTGGGGCTAAAGAAGCAAAAATCATGGTGATTGCGATTGACGACCGTGAAAAAATAACTGAGCTCGTCAAAGTAGCTCAGCTTAACTTCCCTAAATTGCAGCTTTTGGTTCGCGCCTACGATCGATCACATGCCGGTGAGCTTTTGAAAATTGGCGTTAAATATGTTTATCGCGAGGTTTTTGGTTCATCAATGAACCTGGCCAAAGACGCGCTTGTGGCTTTGGGACAAACCGAAAAAGATGCGATCTCGGTCGTTAAGCGCTTTTCTGAACACGACGAAAAATTCTTACGCAAATCAGTGGCCGTTCGCGACGATCAGAAAGCTCTGCAAGATTTAGCGCGAGAATCACGCGCAGAAATCGCCAGAGTCTTTGCATCTGATCGCGACAATCAAAACGATGCCCAATAAAAAAGGGCACCCCTCGGATGCCCTTTTCAATTCCTGACGCTGAAAAATTATGCAGTTTTGTTCATTTGGGCCTTGATCAAACCAGCGATGATTTGAATAACAATGCCACCAACGCCTGATGCAGCGATGTTGCCAATGTTGAGACCGCCACCTGCAACATTAGCTATCGCAGGGATCAAAGATCCCAAAAGCGAACCAGCGCCAACACCGCCAACTGCGCCGGCAATTGTGTTGCCCAAGCCACCAAGGCTCGAGTCTTTCATAGCAGCGCCACCGACGTTTCCGCCAACTGCACCAGCAACAAGTTGCAAAATGATAGGTAAAAGTGATTCCATAATAATTGCCTCCCAATATTCGGTTTGATTCGAACTACCCCACGGCAGCGTACAAACCTTACCAACAATTGCGCAAAGCACAACTTCGGAATTAGGTTATTGTGCAATGCAATCAGTAGGCGTTTTCACTTTTCAAAAGCGCCATCGGTGTCTTGGCTAAAATATAGAGATCAAGCCCCAACGACCACCGATCAATATAATCGAGATCATGTTTCACGCGCTGCTCGAGCTTTTCATACGTGTCAGTTTCACCGCGCCAACCATTGATTTGGGCCCAACCTGTTATACCCGGCTTCACTTTGTGGCGCGCGAAATAGCCGTCAATCACTTCATCATATAGTGTGCCCGCGGCTTTAGCTTGCGTGGCGTGGGGGCGTGGTCCGACGAGCGAAAGTTGGCCCTGCAACACGTTGAACAGTTGCGGCAGCTCATCCAGCGATGTTTTGCGAATGATGCGTCCCACTTTCGTGACCCGCGGATCACCCTTGGTGACCAGCTTCGAAGCTGAGGCATCGCTCTTATCAGTGTACATGGAACGAAATTTAAAGACCTGCACCAATTCATTGTTAAAACCAAATCGCTTTTGGCGAAAGATAATCGGGCCCTTGCTTTCAAATCGCACAGCCAAAGCAACAACAAGCATGACTGGCGAAAGCAATACAATCGCAATCATGGCAACCGCACGATCAAGTGTGTCTTTCATAAATTGATCCCATCCATTGAGGGGCCGTTCGAATAGTGAGAGCAAAGGAAGATCGCCAATATAGGTGTAAGCATGAGGCGAAAGTTTGAGAATAGCGGCCTGACCACTTACCCTGATATCAACCGGCAATTCCCAAAGCCGTTTGAGGATTTGCAACAGACGTTGTTCAGCCGAAAGTGGAATTGCGACAATAATCAAATCAACGCGGCTGCTACGCGCGTATTCCGCAAGCTCGGCAATCTTGCCAATTTTTTTATGCTTGCGCACTGATTCAGGGCTACGGTTATCGAAGCGATCATCGAACAAGCCGATAATTTCGATATCGAGTTGCTTGGAATTTTCGAGTGTGGTGATCGCATCTTCAGCTGCCTTGCCACCACCCACGATAGCGATGCGTTGCCGCGAATGTCCGTGACGAACAATCGGCCTAATCCAAATTTGCGCGATGCCACGGCTGAAAATAAAATGCACAGCTGTGAGCATGAGCCATAATTTAATCCAATCAGCGCCAAGATCGAGACTGATCAAATATGAAATTTGGTGCACCACAATTCCAGCAATCGCCGTTGTGATCCACGACTTGATGACCGACAAAAAACCCCTAGCCAAGCTTTGAATTTGATACAGCCCAAGGCTGCGCAAAAGAAAAAGACAAGCAAAGCCCAACAACGCAATGAAAAATCCGGCCGCGCTTGGTGTGGCTGCGTCAAACCGACCAACAACCAAAAGTGTGATAAAAAGACCACCGGCAAAGAACACCAGTGCATCAACACTTTTGAGCAGACGTTGGAATACTTCACTGTCAGCAAAACTTCTATTCATGCAGTCCATCCATCCACAGATCACTACCCTTTGCTGAAGGGAATTTAGAAATGAGTAAAGACTGACCAGGCAGGCCCTGGTTTTGAATGACACCGTTAAAGAATGGTTGGTAAACTCAGTTGAATTAGCTCTAACCCATCAACTCACAGCGGATTGGCGCTAAACGTATCACAATCCTTCAAGCTTTTAGCAGTAACGCCCATTTTAAACCATTTGACTCGCTGTGCAGATGTTCCGTGCGTGAAGGTGTCTGGCTGTGCATAACCGCGTGACTGTTTTTGCAAATGATCATCACCAATTTGACTAGCGGCATTCAAGGCTTCGTCAAGATCGCCCGCCTGTAATATATGCTTTTGCGCATCAGCCTCAGTAGACCAGATGCCCGCAAAACAATCAGCCTGCAACTCCATCCTAACAGAAAGTGCATTGCTTTCGGCCTCGGATCCTTGGCCGCGCGCCTGTTGCACTTGATCAGCAATACCCAGCAAATTTTGCACATGATGGCCAACCTCGTGAGCAACCACGTAAGCTTGCGCGAAATCACCTGGTGCGCCCAACTTGGTTTTCATATCTTGGTAAAATGCAAGATCAATATAAACTTTGTGGTCAGCCGGGCAATAAAACGGCCCCATGGCAGATTGCGCTGTTCCGCAGCCAGATTGCGTGTAGCCAGTAAACAAGACCAACCGAGGCTTTTCGTATTGCTGGCCCATATCGCTAAAAATTTTCGTCCAAACATCTTCTGTTGAACCCAAAACCTTAGCTACAAATACTTTTCCTGAATCGGTGGTGGTAACGTCTTGTGTGGCCGCACCTGATCCACCATCCAGACTACTGTTATTTGCAGATTGCCCGAGATTGGCGTCACTCGGTAATTGGATTTGAGTTGTGTTGCCTGGCATCGTTACACCGCCACCACCACCATTGACCAAATTGATCACATCAATACCTAAAAAGAATTTCAACGCAAAATACGCCACGGCCAACAGAATGATGCCCTTCATGCCGATGGTGCGAAATAGCAAAGGCAACAACATCGCGAGGCCGCCGCCACCGCCCATACGACCACCGCCGCCAAGACCGCCCATACCTCCACCACCCGGACCAAAGCCGCCACCACTGTCGCGTTGATCATCGACATTATCGCTCTGGCGTTGGTTATTCAGGTCCATCAGGTCTGCCTCGTTCTCATTGGTAGTTGAAGTCGAATTTGCCGTGTTAACAGCTCAATTGCAAGATCGGATTTTTGCCCATTCGAATTTTCATTGAGTTGCTAGAATGGAACCCTATTTTTATTCTAAGCTAAAACAGACGATCAAAATTTTGACTTTCAAATATTTCTCTTTGCTGAATTTGCTTTGGCTACCTTTTCAACTTGCGCGTTTGCAAGGCAAACTCTGCCACAGTCGAATGATTCCTATTTTATATGCTTCTGGCCCACAGTCTTATTTGTTTGGCGGTACTGTCCTCGAGCAATATATCTATCACGTGAATATCTATCACGTGATGGCCAAAGCATCAGGTTAGGGTCAATAACGCCAGATAACTACAATCGGTCATTCCCAATGAGTGGCGATGACCAATTCAAATGTTTCCCTAAGCGACACTTCTATTCATCGTTGCTCGAAAAAATTGACTGATATGTGTTTTGTCTTTTTGGAGTAAGTCGCACTTCATGCTTCGCTTTCCGGCCCGAAACACGCGCACGCCAAACTTTGAAGCTTCCTGGTTTGAGATTGGCACGCATAACAGCGATCACTTGCTTCTCTGTAAATCCGACAACTTGTTTGATGGCATCAAATGAAACTTCATCAGCCCATGCGAGACCAATAATTTCATGAATTTTTTCCGTGGTGAGAATTTCTTTTTTCATCTTTTTGCTCATCGCATAATACCGCTAAAAATTGGCCGCGACAGATTAGCTCATTATAATTTTTGCTTCGTAATTCTCACCAGCGACCTTGAATCAAATTACCACTCACTTATCTTCCACATTGTCGTCACACAGGCTATGAAGCGTCATCATGACGGATAAACTCACAATCGCATTAGCGCAGCTAAATCCCACAGTTGGCGCAATAAACTCTAATCTGGCCAAGGCAAAGGCTGCCATTGCGGCTCTGCCCGCCGTTGATTTGGTGTTGTTCCCTGAGTTGTTCCTCGCTGGTTATCCACCCGAAGATTTAGTGTTGAGACCCTCATTTGTAAGAGCCTGCAAGGCCGCGGCCGAAGAATTGGCGCACGACTACTCCAATGGGCCTGCAATACTCATCGGCCTGCCATGGCGCGAAGGCGACAAATTACACAATGCAGTCGCCCTGCTCAACGGCGGTAAAATAGAAACACTGCGCTTCAAATATGATCTCCCCAATTATGGTGTGTTCGATGAAAAGCGCGTTTTCCAGCCCGGCCCTGCGCCCGGCCCTATTAATTTCAAAGGCGTGCGCATAGGTGTACCTATCTGCGAAGATATTTGGAGCGAAGAAACCTGCGAGACACTTGCTGAGACGGGTGCTGAAATTCTGCTCTCGCCCAATGGCTCGCCATTCGAGCGCAACAAAGATGATGTGCGCTTGAACCTTGTAGTTGCACGCGTCAGCGAAACCAAACTCCCCCTTGCCTATCTCAATCAAGTAGGCGGCCAAGACGAGTTGGTCTTTGATGGCGCATCATTTGTACTGAACGCTGACCGCAGTCTGGCCCTGCAAATGCCAATGTTTGAAGAGGCTGTGGCCATTACTCAATGGGTGCGCAGCGATAAAGGCTGGCACATGCTGCCGAACACCGCAGCTAAATTGCCTGAAAATGAAGAAGAAACATGGAAAGCCTGCGTGTTGGGCCTGCGAGATTATGTCGATAAAAATAAATTTCCTGGCGTGGTGCTGGGCATGAGCGGCGGCATCGATAGTGCCGTGGTTGCAGCCATGGCTGTTGATGCTTTGGGCGCAACGCGGGTTCATTGCGTCATGTTACCTTACGCATTTACCAGTCGCGATAGTTTGGTAGATGCCGAAGAATGCGCCAAGCTTTTGGGCGTGCGCTATGATGTGGTGCCGATCAAAGAACCCGTGGAGGGTTTCATATCAGCGCTGGGGCCAATGTTTGCGGGCACAGAGTCTGGGGTAACCGAAGAAAACATGCAAAGCCGTTCGCGCGGCGTGATTCTCATGGCGATCTCAAATAAATTTGGCAGCATGGTTCTCACCACTGGCAATAAATCTGAAATGAGTGTGGGCTATGCAACACTTTATGGTGATATGAATGGCGGCTTCAACCCCATTAAAGATGTCTATAAAATGGAAGTGTATCGCTTGGCTTCCTGGCGCAATACACAAGGTCACGTAATTCCTGAACGCATCATCACCAAAGCGCCAACAGCCGAATTGCGCGAAAACCAAAAAGACCAAGACTCACTTCCCCCTTATGAAGCACTTGATGATATCCTCGAAGGCCTCGTGGAGCGCGAGCAAACCGTGGCGGAAATTTCAGCGCGCGGACATGACGTAGCTTTGGTGAAGCGGATTCAGCACATGCTTTACGTAGCAGAATATAAGCGCAGGCAAGCAGCGCCTGGTGTCAAAATCACGAGGAAGAATTTTGGCCGAGATCGCAGATATCCAATTACCAATGGTTGGCGGGATAATAATTGAATTTATGTGCTGGTTTAGAGTCGAGATTGTTCGATTGAGTTTTGTCGAAAGCTAAAATCTACCGATGACCATGGCCCCAGCCAGTCTAGAAAATGCGATCAGCGACGAAATATTGCAATAGTCCGAGAATGTATCAATGATGGCAGGCTTGAAAGCAACACTGGCTTTCGCAGGTGCATTTTCCTCGACAGATTTCAGGCCAGATCAAAAAAATTCAACCCCGCGAGAGGCGGGGCTGAATTAATTTTTTATAAAACTACAAATTCAGATGCGTAGTTTTAACTTATGCGCAATGATGGTGTCCGTCGCTTACCGCACCCAGCACCAAGCCTGCGCCGCCGCCAATTGCAGCACCGCCAACAGCATAAGCGCCGCCATAAACCAAGGCACTACCAATGCCACCCGTTACGGCACCCAAAATTGCACCAAGAACAATAATACCACCAACGTCTTCATTGGTCATACAAGCAGCATTGTCCTGATAATGATGGCGTTTCTGGGCCATGGCTGGACTGGCAGCCACCACAATGCTGCTCGTCGCCAAAGCGGCAGCCAAAGTAATACTCATAAGGTTTTTCATATTTTTACTCCATAATTTGACGTTCTGTTTGAAACTGCATCTGCTTGAACATGGCTTTTTGGGGCATGCTCAGCCAATGTAGCTATCTAAAAAGAACATTTAAGGGCGAAATAGGTTCCAAATTAACCGCTGGGATTGCCAAAATTATCGAAAAAGTGAGACGTAAACGCTCAATAGAACAAACTTACATAATAACGGCAATTTGCTATGGGAAAGCATATCTTAAAACCAAAATAGCCCAGCGCTATTCGCTGGGCTAGAGTAATATCTTGTAAAAACAAGCTGCTTAACGCGTTTGTCTTAAGCGCAGTGATTGTGACCGTGATGCACAACACCGAGCAACAGACCAGCACCGCCACCAATTGCAGCGCCGCCCGCTGCATATGCACCGCCATAGACAAGCGCGCTGCCAACACCACCAGTGACAGCGCCGAGAAGTGCGCCAACCACAATAATCGCTCCAACATCACCTTCACTCAAACAAGCCATTTCAGCTTGATGATGTTTTGTCTTGGCCATGGCTGGTGCCGTCGCAGTTACAACGCTGCTGGCAATCAAAGCTGCAGCCAAAGAAATATTAATTAATGACTTCATTCTGTTTCTCCTTATTTGGCATTTTCATAAACACCGCATCTGTATGAGACTCAAGCCTCCTGAATCTATGTACAAAAGGTTAGCAGGAAAATTGTGGCTGGAATAGGAGCCCCAACAATCGATTTAAGGCAAAAAAAGCCGCACCCATGAGGCCTCGAAATAGCTATTTTAAATAGTATTTTATGAAGTTATTTCACTGTCGATAATTTAGATTAGTTCTGTCTTTTTCATTAAGCTGATTGAAAATTTCACAATTCGTCAAATGCGAAAGAATCACATAATCCATGCTGTATGAAAAACCTTATCACCGCACTATTGATCGTTATTGCAACTATCTCAGCTCAAGCTGCCCCTGAAAGTGGCCCGTTCCACCCTATGGATGCCCTCACACCCAACGAGATTGAGGCTACAGTAAAGCTTCTAAAGGATGCAGGCGATGCCGATAAGGACACAACGTTTCCAGCCGTCACTTTGCGCGAAGCACCAAAGGAAGATATTCGAAAATGGCAACAGGGCCAACCTTTCTCACGCGCAGCCTTTGTCATTTTGCGCAAGCAAAGCAAAACCTTCGAAGCAATCGTAGATATCACAGCAAAAAAAATTACCTCCTTCACCGAGAAGCCCGGCGAAGAACCCATGATCATGGATTATGAATGGGTGGCAGGGCGCGATAAATTTATGGCCGACCCACGCTTCAAAGCCGCTATCGCCAAACGCGGCCTGAAAGATATGAAACAAGTTTTTTGCACGCCCAATTCTGCTGGCACTTTCCCAGGCGACGGCTTTGAAGGTCGCCGTATTTTGAAAATCCCGTGCTTCTCGGGTAAAAATCGTTTGCATCCCCTGCTCGCTCGCCCAATTGAAGGCTTGATGGGCATTGTCGATTCTAATACGGGCGAAGTATTGGACGTGCTTGATCGCGAAACTGTTGAGTTGCCCGCTGCACCAAAAGGTTACGGCGCTGATCTGCCCAAGCTCGACAAAGTCACCAACCCGATTGCCATGATCGCCCCTGCCGGCCCTAATATCGAACTCAGCGGCAATCTTGAAATCAAATGGAACCGCTGGCAGATGCATGCCAGATCAGATAAGCGCGCTGGCCTCATTCTATCACTGGTCAAATTCGATGACGGCAAAAAACTACGCGACATTGCTTACTAGATGAATGTGTCAGAACTGTTCGTACCATATATGAGCCCCGATCCAACCTGGAGTTATCGCACCTTTATGGACGCTGGCGAATTTGGCATGGGATATCTCATTGCGTCATTAAAGCCCGGTGTTGATTGCCCGCCCAACGCAATCTTCATAGATCTCACATTCCCAAATGATGTGGGCGGCACTTACACAAGGCCAGCAGCGCTCTGTGTTTTCGAACGCGCCAACGGAGATCCAGCGTGGCGCCATTATGTAGCCAGCACAAAATCAGTAGCTGGCGTGCCTCAGGTTGAACTCGTGGTGCGCCACATCCCCACCGTCGGCAATTATGATTATGTCGTTGACTATGTTTTCAGCCCGCAAGGCAATATAACCCTCCGCGTAGGCGCGACGGGTTTTGATGCCGTTCAGTCTTCAGCCGCTGCCAACATGGAAAGCCCAACAGCCTTGGCTGACACAACTTACGGCACGCTGATCGCGCCTTACAATGTTGCCATCAACCACGATCATTATTTTAACTTCCGTCTCGATCTTGATGTGGACGGCCCACAAAATTCTTTGGTGCGTGATGCATTCTTCGCTGAGCCTGCAAAGGATTCCAAAACCCGAAAATCTCTGTGGACTTTGAAAACAGGCCGCTACTCCGCAGAAGGCCCCATCGTCCCTGATCACATGGCAACCGGCGGGGAAACTTGGCGCGTAGTGAACTCCAATGAGAAGACCGGGCTTAAATTCAATCCCAGTTACTGGATCGACACGCACCATCAACCAACATCAATTCTCGATCCCGCAGATCCGCCTCAAATCCGTGCAGGTTTTACATCGCAAACCCTTTGGGTAACCAAACGCCGCGATGATCAATATTGGGCAGCGGGTCTTTACCCCAACCTTTCGACAAAAGACGAAGGCCTGCCCGCATTCGTTGCAAAGAAAGAGCCGATCACAAATGAAGATTTGGTTGTCTGGTACACGATGGGCTTCCGCCATGCGCCACGTCCAGAGGATTTCCCGATCCTTCCAACCTTCTGGCATGAGATGACATTGCGCCCCGCTTTTTTCTTTGACCACGACCCTTCAACGTCGTTTAATCCGGGCGAACTGGCTCCACCGAAGGAATAGACCATGAAACTCTACGGCGACCTTATTTCCCCCTTCGTGCGCATGTCTATGGTGACGGCAATCGAGTCGGGGCTCTCTAGTCGTGTGCAGTTGGTCAATACTGCCGTGAAGCCGCATGAAGTGAATACCGCGCTGGAAAAGCTTTCGCCGATCGGCAAAATTCCAATTCTTGAAACCGACCACGGGCACGCGCTCTATGACAGCCGCGTGATCATGGAGTATTTTACGCATATCGGTGGCAACGCCACGCTACTGCCGCATGAAGGTGTTAAGCGCTTTCGTATCCTAACGATGCTGGCTTTGGCGCAAGGCCTAGCAGATTCGTTAGTCAGCTTGCGGTACGAGCAGGCCGCCCGTCCCGAGAACTCACGCTGGCCAGAATATGCCGAACGCACCAAGGAACGCATCAACGCATGTCTCGATGAACTCGAAAACAATTGGCGTGAAGACTTGCAAATTGTAACCTTGGGGGCAATCGCCACTGCTGTAGCCTTAGGCTATCTCGACTTCCGCCATGACGTACTAAATTGGCGTAAGGGGCGCTCCAATCTCATGCAGTTCAACGACGGGTTCATGAAGCGCGACAGCATGATCAATACCGCTCTCAAATCTTGAGTGCTATAAGGACTTATGTCTGATTTTAAGGTCATCGTTTCAGGTGCAGGCCCGGCTGGTCTAGCAGCCGGTATTTTACTGGCGATGGATGGTGTGAAGACCGCCGTTGTCGCCCCCGCCTCGCAATTGACAGATCCACGCACTGTGGCACTGATGCAACCTTCTATGCAGTTCCTGAAATATGCTAGCTTGTGGACTCCAGAGATTGAGGCCGTTTCAGCACCTTTGAAACAATTGCAAATCGTCGATGATACAGGTAATTATGTAACTGCATCGGATGTCACTTTCAGCGCGTCTGAAGCCAAGCTTGATGCATTTGGCTGGAACGTGCCTCTCGCCCAGCTTACGCCACTTATGCTCAAGCGTGCCGAGACTTTAGGTGTTGTTATCATTGACGACAAAAGCCAAAGTTCTGAAATTCACGAACATGAAACCAATTTGACCACTGCCAAGGGCCAAAGACTAAGTGCTGAAGTTATCATCGCGGCTGATGGCGTTGAATCTCCTATTCGAAAATCACGCAGCATAAAGATGCACAGCTGGCGTTTCGATCAATCTGCTTTGGTCACAACCTTCAGTCATACAGGCCCTCATTCTTTCATGAGCACCGAATATCACAAAGGTGCAGGCGCTTTCACCACAGTGCCACTGCCCGGTAATCGCTCTAGCCTTGTGTGGATGGAAAAGCCTGCCAAGGCACAAGCGCTTTATGAATTGTCAGATACTGAACTGGCCATAGAAATTCAAATCGAAACCAAAGGCAATCTCGGCCGCATCTCTGACATCGGCACGCGCAAAATCTTTCCAATGCGCGGCGAACGTGCGGAGGTATTTGCCAAAGACCGTATTATTCTTTTAGGGGAAGCGGCCCACACCCAACCTCCACTTGGCGCGCAAGGCCTAAATATGTCTTTCCGCGACGCGGCTCAAGCCGCTGATTTGATCATCGGTGCAAAAGATGCAGGCTCTGCCTCGATCATGAAAGAATACGACAAGCTGCGGCGCGTCGATGTGGTGCCACGCCAGCTAATGATCAGTATGGTCAATACGTCACTGCTATCAGAATTTGCTGCTCTCGGGTTACTCCGCGCTGCCGGACTTGCCGCCGTTGCTAAAATTCCACCATTGCGCAGTTTGGCGATGGCACAGGGTTTAGCTCCATCAAGTAATTTACCATTTGCAATGCGAAGCTAAGCACTCTTGCTAAAGGCGTTTAAAATTGGCAATTAGGGCACATGACTGAATTCAACGAAGCAAAATTCCAAATCGGCCAAATTGTCCGCCACCGACTTTTTGCTTTTCGCGGCGTCATTTTTGACGTTGATCCCGAATTTAACAATACTGAAGAGTGGTGGAATTCCATTCCCGCCGAAGCCCGCCCGCGCAAGGATCAGCCCTTTTATCATCTGCTCGCTGAAAATGAAGATACCGAATATGTGGCGTATGTTTCGGAACAAAATTTATTAGTCGATGAAACGGCAGAGCCCGTGCGCCATCCACAGGTGCGCGATTATTTTGCTGGGTTTGATTCAAAAAAGAAACAATACAAATTGCGCGGCCACAGGGCTCACTGATTAAAATGGCTAACCCTTTCGAAACCGCCTTTGATGGCTTGTGCGTTCTACGTGACTTACCCAATACATCTGAAAGCCAGATGCTGAAGAATTTTCTACTCATGTGTGCACAGAATTCACAGCGCAGCCATTCTCAACTTTTTCAAGACTTGTTCGCGTTGTATTTTTTGAACGGTAAGCAGAAGGGATTTTTTGTTGAGTTTGGCGCGACCAATGGCGTGACACTAAGTAACAGTTATGTGCTTGAAAAGCACTTTGGCTGGTCGGGCATTTTAGCAGAACCCGCCAAAAACTGGCGCGCTGATTTAGCAAAAAACCGGAAAGCCAAGATTGATAATCGCTGCGTTTGGAGCAAAACCGGCGAGACATTGGAATTCTTGGAAACGCCTTACGGTGAGCTTTCAACTATCGCTGAATTCAAAGATAAAGATGGCAATAGAGTGGGACGGCAAGAAGGTGAAAGGTATGGCGTCGAGACAATCACGCTGAACGATCTACTAAAAACCCATAACGCGCCTCGCGACATTGATTATATGTCGATTGACACAGAGGGATCTGAGCTCACTATTCTTGAAGCATTTGATTTCAGCAAACATACGATCAAAATAATGACCGTTGAACACAATTATACATCCGACCGCGACAAGATCAGAAAGCTTCTGGACGCTAAGGGTTTCCAAAATGTCTTTGAAGCCGTCTCTAAATATGATGATTGGTTTGTACACAGGTCACTGCTGCGTGAACTGGGCGGCAAATAGCCGAAACATTCTTCACTCTACTGTCACGCTCTTTGCCAAGTTCCTTGGTTGATCCACATCCGTCCCAATAAACACGGCGGCATGATAAGCCAGCAGTTGCACTGGTATTGCATAAATCAGTGGGCTGATGAACGCATGAGCGACAGGTACGCGAATATGCTTAAAGGTTTTGTGAGCGTTATCCTTGTGGCTGTGATCATCCGTTATCAAAACGATCTTGCCACCCCGCGCCGCCACTTCTTCCATGTTTGAAATGGTCTTTTCATAGAGCTCATCGCGCGGGGCAATAACGATCACTGGAACGTTTTCGTCGACCAGCGCAATCGGGCCGTGCTTTAACTCACCTGCGGCATAACCTTCGGCGTGGATGTAGGATATTTCTTTCAGCTTCAAAGCACCTTCAAGCGCTAATGGATAATTGATCCCGCGGCCCAAAAACAACACATCTCGCGCTTTTGAAATTTCATGGGCAACAGCTTGGATATTTTTTTCTTCTTTCAAAATCTCAGACATGTGGCGCGGTGCTTCGATCAATGCTCCCACATATTCCAATTCTTGAGCAGGCGTTAATGTGCCTCGCAGTTTTCCTGCAAGCAGCGCAATGCAAGCCAGCGCCGCAAGTTGGCAGGTGAAAGCTTTGGTCGAAGCCACACCTATTTCAGGGCCCGCATAAGTCCGGAACACCAATTCGGCTTCACGCGAAATTGTACTTTCTGGAACGTTCACCACAGCCAGAATATGTTGGTCTTGTGATTTTGAATAACGCAGTGATGCCAAAGTATCCGCAGTCTCGCCAGATTGAGAGATCACAATTGCTAGACCATTTTTGGACAATGGCGCTTCACGGTAACGAAATTCCGATGCCACATCGACTTCGCAAGGCAAGCGGGCAACTTTTTCAAACCAATACTTTGCAGCAAGGCCAGCATAGTATGCCGTTCCACAAGCCGTTATCGTGATCCGGTCAAGTTTGGCAAAATCAAAGGGCAGTTTCTCTGGAATGCGAATTGTCTTGGTCGAGAAATCCACATACTCAGCAAGCGTATGGCCGACCACTTCGGGCTGTTCTTCGATCTCCTTGGCCATGAAGTGACGATGATTGCCCTTGTCTACAATCATCGACGACGCCTGACTGAAACTCAACGGGCGTTTCACAGGATTATTGTTCGCGTCAAAAATCTCGTATGAGTTACGCGTCAGTACGGCCCAATCGCCATCTTCGATATAAGTAATCTTATTGGTGAAAGGTGAAAGTGCAATTGCATCCGAACCCAAATACATTTGTCCATCACCATGGCCAATGGCCAATGGCGGGCCGTTGCGCGCGCCGATCATCAAGTCATTTTCAGATTTGAACATAATGGCCAAAGCAAAAGCACCACGCAAACGACCGAGCACATTCTTAACCGCCTCAACGGGTTTAATGCCTTTAGTGCGTTGCTCGGCTAAGAGATGGGCCACAACTTCAGTATCAGTCTGCGTGGCGAACTTAACACCCTTGGCTTCAAGTTCAAGCTTCAGCTCATAAAAATTCTCGATAATGCCATTGTGGACAATCACCACATCACCCGAAATATGTGGATGTGCATTGGTTTCATTCGGAACACCATGCGTGGCCCAACGTGTGTGGCCGATGCCGCTGTTGCCGCTCAAAGGTTGCTCGCGCAAGCGATCTTCTAAATTACGCAGCTTGCCCGGCGCGCGGCGGCGTTCAATCGAACCCGCCTCAATCGTGGCAACACCAGCGGAGTCATAACCGCGATATTCCAAGCGGCGCAGCGCTTCAACGATATCAAGTGCAACAGGCTTAGTGCCCAAAATTCCAACAATGCCACACATGTTTATCTATCCTTTGCCTTTGAATTTTCTGCTTTGCGGGCGGCCTTCACAGTGCGGTAGCGCTTGGCCCAACCTTCTTTAACTTCCTGAGGTACGCGCGACATAGCCAGCGCATCCTCTGGCACATCAGATGTGATCACACTGCCAGCAGCGATGTTCACCCCTGCCCCGATTTTCACCGGAGCGATGAGTGATGTATTAGAGCCCACAAAAACTTTCTCGCCAATTTGTGTAAGGTGTTTTTCATAGCCATCGTAATTGCAAGTTATAGTGCCCGCACCAATGTTGCTGCCCGCACCCACAACTGCATCGCCGATATAACTTAAATGATTAGCTTTTGCACCAACGCCGATTTTAGCTTTCTTGATTTCAACGAAATTACCAATATGCGCATTATCGCCAATCTCGGCACCAGGTCGGAGCCGTGCAAAAGGTCCGATGCGAGCGCCCTCACCTACGACTGCACCTTCAATATGCGAGAAAGCCAAAATCTCAACATCATCACCGACTGTCACTTTTGGCCCGAATACAACATTCGGTTCGATCAAAACATCTTTGCCGATTTTGGTATCGGCGGAAAAATAGACAGTACACGGATCAATCAGGGTTGCGCCACCGAGCATCGCGGCCTTGCGGGCCTCAACTTGAAACGCATTTTCCAAAACCGAAAGCTGGGTGCGATCATTCACGCCTGCAACTTGCACTGCATCGCACATGGAAATGGCCACATTGGTTTTGGCTTTGACCGCAAGCTTCACCAAATCTGTGAGGTAATATTCGCCCTTGGCATTTTTATTCGAAAGCTTCGGAACGATTTTCCACAGCAAGTCATTATCAATTGCGATGATGCCAGAATTGCACCGCGTGATTTTTCTCTCTTTGGGCGAAGCATCAAGTTCTTCGCGAATATCGATGATGGCGTTTTTGCTTCCTATGAGCCGGCCATAGCCATGTGGGTTTTCAGATTCAAAACCTAACACCGCCATTTTGGCTTTGGCGTTCAGCTTCGAAAGCAAGTCTTTGAGCGTTGCCGTTTTGATAAGTGGCACATCGCCGTAAAGCACGATTACCGTGCCTTTAAAATCTGCCAAAGCCGATTTTGCCATCGAAACCGCGTGACCTGTGCCCAAACGATCTTTCTGTTCGGCAAATTGACAACCCGCTATAATCGCGCCAGCCTCTTTTTGAACAGCGGGCATATCTGGCCCATGAACAACCACGGCTTTGGCTGCCCCCAGCGCTTTGCCCGCATGCAAAACATGTGCAAGCATTGAACGGCCCGCAATCTTATGCAGCACTTTCGGCAAGCCAGATTTCATGCGCGTGCCCATGCCCGCCGCCAAAACCACCAAAGCTAAATCAGCCATTCCCACCCCAAATTTAAAATATCCACGTGATTCAGTATCAGATACTCGTGATTAGCCCGTTAATTATGGCGTTTTTTGTCGTTTGGTTAACCGCCCTTCAATGCGACAAACAAAGCCAAACCAAGGCCTTGACCATGACGCCACCCGCAACTATGTTCCGCCCGCTTTCACGGACTCATATTAAAGTCTGATGACGTGTGGGCCCATAGCTCAGCGGTAGAGCATCTGACTTTTAATCAGAGGGTCGTGGGTTCGAATCCCGCTGGGCTCACCAACAAAATCAAAGACTTA